>JAKSJB010000026.1 GCA_024398475.1 Bacteroidaceae bacterium
TCTCTGCTATTTCTCTGCTATTTCTCTGCTATTTCTCTGCTATTTCTCTGCTATTCCTCTGCTATTTCTCTGCTATTTCTCTGCTATTTCTCTGCTGATAGTCTGCTATTCCTCCGCTATTCCTCCGCTATTCCTCCGCTATTTGTTTGCTATTTCTCTGCTATTATAGCAAAGAATTAGCAGACTATCAGCAGAGCATTAGCAGACTATCAGCAGAGCATTAGCAGACTATCAGCAGAGTATTAGCAGACTATCAGCAGAGTATTAGCAGACTATCAGCAGAGCATTAGCAGACTATCAGCAGAGCATCAGCATAAAAATATCAGCCATTAGCCATAATTTTTAAAAACTCTTCCGCCCTAGCCAGGTCTTCAGGAGTATCAATTCCGATAGTTTCCACATCGGTTTTGCCAACTTTAATGCGATAACCGTTCTGCAGCCAACGCAACTGTTCCAAAGATTCGGCAAGTTCCAATGATGATTGTGGCAGACGGGTAATTTCCTTCAGTACAGATGTACGGTAGGCATACAGTCCTATATGTTTATAATAGGTGTGACCTTTCAGCCATTCCGACTTTTCCTTACCTCGCATGAACGGTATGACTGAGCGGCTGAAATACATTGCTTCCATACGGTTGTTTACAACCACCTTTGGAGAATTAACGTTTTCCAGTACCGAGAAGTCGTCATCAGCAGAGAAAGGTTTTACCAACGTAGCAATATCTATAGACTCATCTGTAAAGCATTCCTGAATGGTATGCAATTGTGATGGTTGAATAAACGGTTCGTCACCCTGTACGTTGACCACAACATCATACTTATCCTCACCCATCTTCTGCAACGCCTCATAACAGCGGTCGGTTCCGCTCTTATGGTCGGTACTGGTCATGACAGCCTTTCCCCCGAAGGAAAGGACAGCATTCAATATGCGTTCATCGTCAGTTGCCACTACGGCATTTTCTATTACCGAACTGACCTGTTCGTACACGCGCTGAATTACAGTTTTTCCTCCAAGCACAGCCAATGGCTTTGCAGGAAAACGAGTAGAAGCATAGCGTGCCGGAATAATTGCTAAAAATTTCATATATTCAAAGTTTATAAGACTACGGGATTCCATTCAAATGGCCACTTATCGACCCGTTGACTCGATGTCTTATTGACTCGTAGACTCGTTGACTTGTAGACCTGTAGACTTGTTGACTTTATTACTGGAACGATTCGTCTATGGCATCATCGACAACGATTTCCACGGAATCCCTTGAATGTCCGCCACCGACACTTCTCAACCCATCCAGTTCGCTGGAATTAGGATCAAAGTCTTCAGGTTCAACAAACTCATCTGATTGTTTCACACCGAAACGTCCGTCGCGATACACATTATTCATAAACTTATGGTAGATAGGCAATGCAGCTCGCGCACCCTGTCCTACAGACATATTATCAAAGTGGATATCTCGGTCTTCGCCGCCGACCCAGCAACCGACCACAAGATGCGGCGTGAAGCCCATGAACCAAGCATCGGCATGAGAGTTGGTGGTACCGGTCTTTCCACCCATGTCGGCATGAATGGTTGAACGGAGAGCACGTGCAGTTCCATGGTCGATAACGCCCCGTAGCATCATAACCATCTTATATGCATCCTCCTTCGATAGCACTTCATTGGTGCGTGGAGTAAACTGAGCCACAACATTGCCGTCAGCATCCTCGATGCGCGTCACGAGCAGCGGTTCGGTACGGAGTCCCTGATTTGCAAACGCACTATATCCGCTGACCATCTCTCCCACACTGATGTCACAGGTTCCGAGACAGAGCGAGAGGGTTGGTTCCATATTCTGAGTACGTATTCCAAACTGATGAAGTATATTCACGAAGTTCTTAGGACCGAGTTCTTCTATCAGTCGCGCAGATGCCTGGTTGCTTGATGCAGCCAATGCTGATGCAAGGTCATAGCCTTGCCCTACTCCTCCACGAGGTGTCCAACCTCCGGCAGAGAACTGGGCGGTACTGATATGGTCATGAGGATTCTTGCCGTTAATAACAGCCAAAGAGTACAGGTATGGCTTGATGGTGGAACCCACCTGACGGCGACCGCCTCCCATCACGTTATCATATTGGAAGTGCTTGAAGTCTGTACCTCCCACGTATGCCCTGACATATCCGGTAAGCGGATCCATTGCCATCATGGCTGTACGCATAAACTTCTTGTAATATAGAATCGAATCACGAGGTGACATTTCCGTCTCATATTCCGAACAAGAGCCATCGCGTTCATACTTGAGAAGTGTCATTGTAATTTTCTTGTCAAAGTTGGCAATAATATCCTCCTCCGAATATCCTGCATCCTTCAGCACACGCCAGCGTTCGCTCTGACGCATGTGACGCAGTATTATCTTATTGAACTGACTTCGGGAGATTCCGATATAAGGGAAAGTAGAATATCGGCCTTTCAGACGTTCGAAACTTGGCTGCAGATACCTTACGACATGGTCACGTACTGCATTCTCTGCATATTTCTGCATACGTGTATCAATGGTTGTATAGACCTTGAGACCGTCAGTATAGATATTATAGTGTTCACCGTTCTTCTTCGTATTCTTGTTGCACCAGCCAAACAAGGGATCCTGTTCCCATGCAAGGGAGTCATCATAATACTGCTGATACTGCCATGAAGCATATTTGCTGCGGTCGGGCTTGTCAGCCATCATTATCCGTCTGAGATATTCACGGAAATATGGAGCAGGACCGTCGTTGAGATTTACGATTCTGAACAAAGACACATCAATCGGCTGATTCATCGTTGTCTCAAGCATATCCTTGGAAATATAGCCGTACTTATACATCTGCTGAAGCACCACATTGCGGCGTTCCACACAGCGTTCGTTGTCGCGTATAGGATTGAACAATGCAGGGTTCTTACACATACCTACAAGTGTGGCACATTCAGAGAGGTTCAGGTCATACTGCGACTTACCGAAGTAAGTAAAGGCGGCATTCTTTATACCTACGGCATTATAAAGGAAGTCGAACTGATTGAGATACATTGCAATGATTTCCTCCTTGGTATAGAATTTCTCCAACTGAACTGCAATATACCATTCTATAGGTTTCTGGAGAATACGTCCCATCTTATCGCGAGCCACATCGGTATACAGTTGCTTTGCCAACTGCTGAGTAATGGTAGAACCACCTCCCGAAGACCTGTCACCCATGAACAGAGTCTTCACTATGGCACGCCCGAGAGCACGCATGTCAATACCGGAGTGGTCAAAGAAGCGTTCATCCTCTGTTGCCACAAGTGCATTTACCAAATCCTGGGGAATTGAATCATAAGGAACTATAAGACGGTTCTGACTGGCATAACTCCATGTACCTATCTGTACACCGTCATCGCTATACAGACGTGTTGCATACTTATTGACAGGGTTCTGCAATTCCTCAATATCTGGAATTCTGCCAAGCCATCCCTTGGAAATAGCGAATACACCGGCACCCACCAACAGCAATAAAGAAATCACACATATCCAAATAAAAATGACTGCACGGGTAACACTGCCTTTCTTTACCTTACCCTTAACAGATTTCATCTGTTCGTTCTGCCTTTCACTGTCTAGCATATAATCCATATTCATAGTCACACGCATTATGATTCAAGGTGCAAAGTTATGAAAAAAGTTTTATGTATATCGGATAAAACATAAGTTTTTACAATAAATGCCACATACAGACCAATATTTCTGAAATTATTCGTAACTTTGCGCTCTAAACAATCATGCAGACATGGTTCAGAAGCAGCCACAACCGGAAAAGATAATAATGGGCATTGACCCCGGAACAAACCTCATGGGTTATGCGTTATTGCGCGTTCAGGGCAACAAGGCTGAGATGATTGCATTCGGTGTGATTAAGTTGGGTAAATATCCAAGTCATTACCTCAAACTCGGAAAGATCTACGAGAGGGTTTCAGGTATCATCACAGAATACCACCCCGACGAAGTCGCCATCGAAGCGCCCTTCTACGGCAAGAACGTTCAGTCCATGCTCAAACTCGGCAGGGCACAGGGGGTAGCCATCTGTGCAGCAATACAGCAGGACATTCCGATTACCGAATACGAGCCAAAGAAAATCAAGATGGCTATTACCGGAAATGGTTCGGCTTCAAAGGAACAGGTGGCAGACATGCTTCAGAGGATGCTCAAGATATCCGACGAGATAATGTCGATTCAACTAGATGCCACAGATGCCTTGGCTGCAGCATACTGCCATTTCATACAGATGGGACGTCCAGAGAGTACCGGCAGTTCCACAAGTTGGAAACAGTTTATCCAGCAACATAGTGACCGGGTAAATAACACCATCAGCCATTAGCCTTTGGCCATTGGCTTATAAAATAATGACGAATGAATAATTTTGAACAATATAAGATGGCAAGGGCATTTGCCAGAGAATATGGAGTATTCCTTGGTATATCCTGGTGCGCCACATTCTGCTTTATGGTATATGGCATGAGCCATTTCGACACGCCAACCACCCTGATTGGCATATTCCTATACATACTGCTTCCGTTCATTGCCTGCTATCTCAGCTGGAGATTCAAGCAACATCTGCCGGCAGGCGAACAGGTATCCACCGCTATAGCATTCATGTTTGCATTCTTCATGCTCATCAATGCATGCATAATCACGGCTGTAATAGAATTCTGCTATTTCAAGTTCTTCGACGGAGGTGAGATAATAGCATCCATGAAAGCATTGGTCACAGCCGACGACATTGTACGTCAATACAAGGCAATGGGCATGAGTCAGATACTTGAAACCATGAATGAGTCACTTGACATGTTTGCAGGTCTTTCACCGTTTGACATCACAGTATATCTGTTCTCCAACAATATCTTCACGTCTTTCTTTCTGATTTTCCCCACAGCATACCTTGCACATAGGAAATCCAAGTCATACCGAAAGATTGGGAGATAGACAGTTGCATCAGAATACACACATTTCCAATCAGTAACATCAAAACATACAATATATGGATATTTCAGTAGTAGTGCCTCTCTTCAATGAGGAAGAATCACTCCCCGAACTCCACGCATGGATCAAAAGGGTAATGGAAGCCAATGGTTTCACCTATGAAATCATTTTCTGCAACGACGGTTCAAAAGACCGTTCATGGGATGTCATCGAACAACTTGCCAAGGACAATCCCGAAGTCCATGGAATCAAATTCCGCCGCAACTACGGAAAGAGTCCTGCCCTCTTCCACGGATTCGACATGGCTCAGGGCGATGTAGTCATAACAATGGATGCCGACCTCCAGGACAGTCCCGACGAAATACCAGAACTCTACAGGATGATCAAGGAAGAAGGCTATGACCTGGTCAGCGGCTACAAGCAGAAGCGCTATGACCCACTGTCAAAGACCCTCCCAACCAAACTCTTCAATGCCACGGCACGAAAGGTTTCCGGTATAAAGAACCTCCATGACTTCAACTGCGGACTCAAGGCCTACAAACTGGATGTGGTAAAGAACATCGAAGTATACGGTGAGATGCACCGCTACATACCATATCTTGCAAAGAACGCGGGATTCAATAAGATTGGCGAGAAGGTAGTACACCACCAGGCACGCAAGTACGGAAAGACAAAGTTCGGTCTCAACCGTTTCGTCAATGGCTATCTCGACCTTCTGTCACTCTGGTTTCTCTCCGCATTCGGAGCACAGCCAATGCACGTATTCGGTTTCGTCGGTTCACTCATGTTTGCCTTAGGTTTCATTGCAGCCCTGATTGTAGGTTTCTACAAACTCATCTGCATGTGGAACGGCAACAATCCCGGATTGGTTACTGATTCTCCTTATTTCTATATTTCCCTTACAACCATGCTCATCGGAACACAGTTGTTCCTAGCCGGATTCCTTGGTGACATGATAAGCCGCAATTCAGCAGAGAGAAATACATACAAGGTCGAAAAGACCATCTAAGTATACATCAACGCATAAGAATATGCAAAAACTTCGTACAGTAACACTCACACTCATAATCGGATTTTCGGTCATATCCATGCTTCTTGCCGGATGTTCGTCCAACAACTGTCCTCTTGAGAGTACGGTATTGTGCAATTTCCATTTCTACGACAGCGAAGGCACGGCAATTTCCTATGGAGACACCATCACCGTCACAACCCTTCTTCCAGGATACAAGACAGTCTACATCTATCGCAAGTTCGGTATGCCGACCCTGACACTCGACCATCCAGACCAGCAACTGACGGAAAGCGGCTATACAATGTCGCAGATGGAAACAAGAAAAGATTCAGTTCTTGTCAACAAACTTGCAGGACAGTCATCCATGCAGGTACCCCTCAGTTATTTCAACGCGACGGATACACTTATCGTGAACTATGCAAGCATAAGCCGCAACGACACCATATATATCGGTCATAACGGTTATCCGTATGTCGATCTGCCGGAATGCGGAACACACGTATTCCACAAACTCAGCAGCATCAGTTCCACCGATGCTGCTATCGACCACATAGAAATCAACAAACCAGACGTAAACTACGAAGGCAATGAAAACATCCGTATATTCTTCAATGGTACTGCTCAGTAGTTTACTGTGTATATCACTCTGGTTCATGTCTACCCGTTCATTCGCCCAGACAGATACCACTATCGTCACGGCAGATTCCGTCAGTACCGTAATTTCCGTTACTGAAAGTGTCACCGGAAAGACTATCACACTACCCGATTCCATTGATCCGGCAAAGTACGTAGAATCCCTTATGGAAGATGACAAGACAATGTTCTTCCAAGGTTTTACAATATCAGCCGACCTCATGGGACCAGTTCTCTATTTCGCATCCGACTACGGCAGCGTGGAAGGCGCACTTCGTCTGAATCTAAAGAACACATATTTCCCTATCGTGGAAGTAGGATATGCAAAGTGCGACATGACAGACGACAACACCGACATACACTACGCCACTACAGCCCCTTATTTCAGGGTAGGATGCGATGTCAACATGCTGAAGGACAAGAAACAGGACAACCGACTGTACATAGGACTCCGATATGGCTTCAGCAAATTCACCTACGACATCGACGGTCCTGACATCAGTGACCCGATATGGGGCGGAACGGATAAGTTCAGTTACAGAGACCTAGATGCCACATGCCACTGGGCAGAGGTAATTGCAGGAGTACAGGTAAAGATATGGAAGTCGTTCCACATGGGATGGAGTGTGCGACTGAAACGCAACTTCTCATCCACTCAGAGCAAATATGCCGACCCATACTATATTCCAGGATACGGCACTACAACAAGTTCCACTGCATGGGGAGGAACATACAATCTCATTTTCGACCTTAACTGGGGAAAGCGTAAAATTGCCAAGACTGACAGATGAGCATCATAGAACAGATTCTATTCGGTTTGGCGTTGGCTATGGACTGTTTCAGCGTAAGCCTTGCCACAGGATTGTCGATTAGAAAGATCGTTCCTTTCACAATGCTGTCCATGGCATTTTTCTTCGGTCTGTTTCAGGCACTCATGCCACTTTTCGGTTGGTTTGGTACCATCTACCTAGGGTCATATATCGAGAAAATTGACCATTGGATTGCGTTTGTCCTCCTCTGCTTCATCGGAACCAAAATGGTTATCGACCATTTCAAGGAAGAAGAAAGTTCCATTACCACCTCCAAATTAAGTATTTCCACAATATTAATCCTGTCAGTAGCCACAAGCATAGACGCCCTGGCAGTCGGAGTCAGTTTCACCTGCATGGGCATCACAACCCTGACCGACCTACTCCCACCTATTATTATAATAGGACTTACGTCATTCCTCATGTCAGTCATCGGCAATGCCATAGGTGTACTTGTCGGCAGGAAGTTCCACTTCCCTGCAGAACTCATAGGAGGTCTCATTCTCATAGCCATCGGAATAAAAGTACTCATAGAACATTTGGGAGGCGTTCAGTAAATTCCCCGCAGAAAAACAAACAGACACTACATGAAATTATCAAGACTCAACCAACAACTCGATCAACCGGCACAACGCCATCCATTCCGCTGGTGGCATATTCCGTTGCTCATCATACTGATAGCAGGAACAGTTCTTGCATATTACTCAGGCGACAGGCACCACAGCAAGCAGAATACCACATACCTCATGAGTGAAGGTTTCATATTCGGTACCTCCTATCATATCACATACAACAGCGACACAGACCTGCAGTCATCCATTGACAGCGTACTTGTAACAGTAGACCAATCCCTGTCACCATTCAACAAGACATCCATCATTACTGCCGTCAACAATAATCAGGACATAACCGTTGACAGTCATTTCACGACTGTGTTCAACCTTGCCAAGATAGTATCCAGGGAAACATCCGGAGCATTCGACATCACCGTTGCCCCACTGGTAAACGCATGGGGATTCGGATTCAAGAACAAGGAGACAATCACAGATACCCTCATAGAAGAACTGCTCACACATGTCGGCATAGAAAAAGTATCACTCACCGACTCCCACGTCATAAAGACAGACAGCATGACCATGCTCGACTGCAGTGCCATAGCCAAGGGGTACGGTGTTGATGCCGTAGGCGAGTTTCTGGAGAGCAAGGGCATAGACAACTATATGGTGGAAATCGGAGGAGAAGTACGAGTACGCGGACTGAACTCCAACTCACAGAAATGGAGTATCGGCATAGTCAAACCAGTAGAAGACTCCACATGCCAGCAATCCGAACTTCAGCAGATACTCCATGTCACCGACCTTGCTATGGCAACATCCGGCAACTACCGCAACTACTATGAGGAAGGCAACAGGAAGTACGCACATACGATTGACCCCCACACAGGACATCCCGTACAGCACAGCATCCTGTCTTCCACCGTTCTCGCCAAGGACTGTGCCACAGCCGATGCCTATGCCACAGCCTTTATGGTACTCGGCATGGACGAAGCAAGGAAAGTCCTCAACCGCCATCCGGAATTATCAGCATTCTTCATCTATTCCGACAATGAAGGCAAAATGCAGAACTGGAACACCAAAAACATGGAACAATACAAATAATTCAAGTTTCGCTTCACTTTTTTTGTAGAAAAGTAGTCCGGAGACAGCAAAATAGGCTGATAGCCTTTTAAATGAAAAGTGAAAAGCAGTCGCTGAAAAACCAATGACTAATGGCTAACGGCTAATGGCTGTCAGAGGGTCAAACTTCTACTCAACTCCTTAACTACAAAACTACTTAACTTCTAAAACTTTCGCAAGTCAGAAACTTGCGAAAGTTGAATAAATTGTACAAATGCTCATATATATATTCAATTCACACGAAAAAACTTGTTTGATACAAATAATAATTGTATCTTTGCAACGTGTTTTTCATGGTATTAGATTTATTTTAAGGTTAGAAAGATTATCTATCGTGATGGTAAGTAATCTTTAGACTTTGCCGAATAACCATTCGGCAAAGTTTTTTTTTGCCATCACTTTCTCTTAATCCTCATCACGCCGGCAGAATACGGAACCATCTCAAGTGTCACCACATTGTCTGATACAGAAGGCGTTGCATGCATCAATGCCACGGCATTCTTATTATCCATGGAATTGGCAGTCATCAAATCACCTGGAGCATAATAGTCGTAGTTCACACCATCAGCAGCGTTCCATTCACCCTTAAGTTTCAGAGAATAGGAATTTTCCGTAGGATTCACCAACTTCACAATCACATCACGACCATCCTCCGACATACTTGCAGCCACACTCACATCCTCAGAATCCGAAGTATAGGACAGTCTGTACCTTGAATAATTGTCATACCACAGATTAGTCACCTGATAGTTAGGAGCCACAAACAAGTCCTTGTAGTCGAAATTGATAAACGCATTGTTCCAGTCAGGAGAATCCGTACGACGGATAAACAATGCAGCAGCACCCATTGCCACGACATCCTTCTGTTCGCACATATTGAGGAAACCACCGGCAAAGAGACCCGTACGCCAGTCTATACTGTTAAGGTTCCATTCAGATATAAAGAGTTTGATGTTTGGGTTAGGACTGTCAGCAATCATCCGGGCATATCTGTCATACTGTTCACCAAGACGCTTAGGACCAGTGGCATAACCACCGGCATTCTCATAATGATGCAGACTCAGATAGTCAAAATAGTTACCGGAACGGCTGATGAACTGTTCATCCTCCTGAAAACCGCCACATGCAATAATCTTAATGTTCGGATCAATCTTTCTCATTGCAGCAGAATACTCCCTTACAGCAGCCTCATATTTCTCAATACCCATCTCCCACATCTCGTTGTCAATCTCCCAGTACTTCACGTTGTAAGGTTCAGGATGACCGTTTGCAGCACGCTTAGCGCCCCATTCCCCCGTAGCAGGCTCGTTGCAGTAGCGCAACCAGTTCATGGCATTCCGGAAGATTGCATCATGTTCCGAATCAGGGCGGTCAAAACCCACACTCACCACGATGATAGGTTCAGAATTGATTTCACGGCAGAACCTAATATATTCATCCGTACCGAAAGCATTCTGGTCATAGTCCATCCACATCCAGTGCTCCCACCTCTGTCGCTTCTCCTGCGGACCGATACCCCACTGCCAGTCATACTGAGCCACATATCCACCGCCCGGCCATCTCAGACATGTTGGATGAAGGTCTTTCACAGCATTGAAAATATCAGGACGGAACCCACCGAGATTCCTACCCGTCAGAGTAGTCATACTCACCTCGTCAACCTGTACAGAACCGTTCTCCACACATACAGCAAAGTCAGCATCACCCTGATAGTCCCCCGCATTCATCTCAAACTCAAACTTCTTCCATTCCTGTCCCGGAACACCCAGACTCCTACCAGCCACGGTACGGTTTCCGTTTCTCAACTCCACGGAAAGATTACCATTGCCCTTTGCATAAATATAGCCAATGTATTTTTCACCCTTAATCACGTTCTGTGGACCCTGCGACACACCAGTCTTGGAAGTAGCCGTAATCATCTGCGAATACTTCATATTCACTGCATCACCCTTAACAAGAGCAAACCGTCCGTTGCCGAAACTCTTCCATTGAGGAGCCACATTCGGAATTTCCACATCCTTAGGAGTACCTTCAAACACCACCTGCTTACCATTCTGGGATACAACCCTGATGTTTCTGTACAGAGCCTCGGTATAGTTCACCCAAAGCACAATGTCATTATGCTGTCGTCCAGTCAGTTTGGAATAAGTCAATACCTGCTTTCCATCCCAATACACCTTTGCCACACTCCCCTTGCACACGATACGCAGTCGGTGCCAATCCCTGTTCTCGTTCACCTGAGAAGCAGAAGCCGTCTTTGACACAAGAGCATCAAGAGTCTTAACCTTTCGGGTTCTACCACCGAATCCGGCAGTTTCCTTTTCCACCATTGCAGCAATAGAAAAATCCGGAACCGTAGTCTGTTTCTGCAAAGCCTCACGCGCCTTAGCCATAGCGGCAGCCTGAATCTGAGATTCAGTCTGGGCAGGAGTAAAAGTTCTCACCTCATATTTAGGATCATGAACACGGAAGAAATAAGGTTCACCGTCATCACCGTTTCTGAATGCAATCCTCATGTCCATCAATCCCCCACTCCATGCACGTCTGGCCAGTCTGTACGCACGCCAGTTCACGTCCATCGAAATCTCGTACTCATCCGATTCAACAGACGTAATCTTCAAAGGTTGCTCATAACGGGTAGGTGAATGTAATACCCTGTCATCATCCATGAACCAACCGTCAAAATATCCGTCACGGGGAGTAATACCCGGATAATGCTCCGGTTCGAACGAACGTTCATAAATCAATTCCTGCCACACACCGTTGTTGGCAGAAAAATAAATATGTTCAAACAACTGTCCGTAGAGCATGGGATCAATATACCCCGAAGGAGCCTTTGTGTCGATAGAAATGTTCACATCCTTCTGCGCCGATGCACACCCTACACCCAAAGCCAAAATAGCAGTTAATAATAGTTTCATTGCCGTTAAATATTAAAAGACCATTAGCCATTAGCCATTGGCCGTCTGCCATTGGCTTTGAATCCCATGGCGAGGCTAATGGCTAATGATAAATGTTAAAAGGCCTAAGGCCCAAATAATTACTTAAATATCTTCTGAGCGAACTGATAGAGGCTGCGACGCCAAGTCTGCCATTCGTGAGCAGTTTCAGGAGAAACATAAGAAGAAGCATTGATGCCAATAGCCTTAAGGTCTTCTGCAGCCTTGTCAACACCCATATTCTCCTTACCGCCACAACTCATGAAGAGCACCTTGTTTGTCTTCTTGAAATCGTTTGCATCCTGAAGTTCCTCAGTATTGAATGTACCACCACTGAACATACCTACATAAGCAAAAGTCTTAGGATTGTCGAGTGTGATAGAGTGAGTCTGCATACCACCCATTGAAAGACCAGCCATAGCACGATGGTCAGCATCAGCAATTACGCGATAGTTCTTTTCAACCATGGGGATGATATCCTTGATGAGACAGTCACCAAAGGCACCAGCAGGCATACGGAAACCTCTCATACCGCCACGTGGGCCACCCTGTGGACGTTGACCCTGAGGACCGCCCTGACCGAAGCCACCCTGTGGACGAGGGCCCTGAGGACCGCCCTGGCCGAAGCCACCCTGTGGACGAGGACCCTGAGGACCACCCTGACCGAAGCCACCCTGTGGACGAGGACCACCCTGACCGAAGCCGCCGAAACCGCCAGCCTGCTGACCGAGGTTTTCAAGTCCATTATCCATTACGATGATAAATGGAACAGCCTTTCCTTCAGCGATAAGATTATCCATGATAATACCAGTACGTCCCTGTGCAGACCATCCAGTTTCGTTTTCTCCCATACCATGCTGGAGATAAAGAACAGGATAGCGCTTATTTGGATTATCACGATATTCAGCAGGAGTATAGATGTAGCAATGACGGGTAGTACCACTTACAGTTGAGAAATAATATACTTCGCGTACATCTCCGTGAGGAACATTCTTTATTTGATAGAAATCCTCATCAGCAGCAGGAATCTCAATACCACTTCCCCAACGACTTGCGCCATAATAGTAGAGACTGTTAGGATCAGGAACAGATGCACCGTCAATGTTAAGTTGATAATAGTGGAAACCTTCGTCCTGTGGAGCAGATTCACCAGTCCAAACTCCGTTTGCGTCCTTTACCAAATCATACTTGACACCACCGATGTCGAGTTTAACACTGTTTGCATCAGGTGCAGAGATTTGAGCACGTACCACGCGGTCTGAGTTCACCATAGGGTACTGCTTACCACTCTGATTAGATGTACAAGGTTTGAAATCTTCTTTCACTTGTGCGTTCAGATTAACTGAAACAAGTCCGAATGCAGCAATTGCCAACATCGAACCAAATAATGTTTTCTGCATAAACGATTGTATTTAAAAGGTTTGATTAAATTTGCCGTTAGCCTTTGGCCATTAGCCATCAGCCTTATCCAGCGATATGTAATAATTAATAATTCAAGTTTCGCCATTAGCCATTGGCCCTTAGCCTTTAGCTTTCCCTCCGGACGGCTACCCGTTGACTTGTTGACTCGTTGACTTGTAGACTCGTTGACTTGTAAACTCATCGCCTATTTGCCATTCTATTAAACAATCCTGCAAGTATCGTTCCAGAAATGGAATGCCATGCACAACTTATAGCACACGGAACAACAGCCAACGGCAATGTAGCACCGAAGAAGTTTGTAGCAAGATTTGTGGCAAGTCCGGCATTCTGCATTCCCACCTCAATACTGATAGTACGCTTCTTTGCCCTGTCGAATCCAAATGCCACACCGGCAAGATAACCGGTAATATATCCCAACGTATTGTGGCAGAACACCACAACGAATATCCATAGGAACTTCATCAGTCCATCCCTCACCAGATTGTCGTGAACAGTACTTATCACACCACCCACGATAAGAGCCAGACAGATTACACTGAAGCCAGGCATCACACTCTGAATGTTGGAGAACACTTCGCGCTTACTGAAATAATAGTTCAGCAACACACCGATGGCAATAGGAATTATAGTCACAATCAATATATTCTGAAACATACCGACAGCATCTATATCCACCCTTTCCCCGGCAGTCCACAACATAAGCAACGGAGTCATCACCGGAGCCAGCATCGTTGAAGCGCATGTCATTCCTACAGAGAAAGCCACGTCACCCTTGCAGAGATACGACATGATGTTGCTTGATACACCACCCGGACAGCATCCCACAAGCAGGATACCGATAGCCAGAGCCGTGTCAAGATGGAATACATGTACCAACGTATAGGCAATCAGAGGCATCAGTATGAACTGAGCACAGGCACCAATAAAGATATCCAGCGGACGTGAAAACAGGATTTTGAAGTCCTGCGTCGTCAGCGTCAGTCCCATAGACAGCATAATCAGACCCAGAATCACCGTCTGCGTCGTTCCCGACACCCATACAAAGGTATTGGGAACGAAGAAGGTGAATACCGCCACAGCAATAACAAACCATGACGTGTAGCCCGACAGCCACTTACTAATTGTCTGTAAAATGCCGAACACAGTTATTATCCCTTATGAATATTTTCCTCAACGAACTTCAGCAGGCTCTCATTGTCCAAAGAACTGCGCAGAGTCTCGTCGTGGAAGTCAGTAAGATACTTGATGAAATAATCCACGATAGCGTCAGAGAACACGCCGCGTGAAGTATATATTTCCCTATCCTTGCTAAGTTCCTGAGCAGCCTCGACACAGCATCCAGGCAACTGCTCCAATGATTCCTGAAGAGCCTTGTTGCTTGCATCGTGAATATTCACACCGAGACCCACGAAAGTCTTCTCAGCCACTTCCAGTCCGTTAGGAATCTCAAAACCATGACGAGCAGCACAGCAGAGAGCAGCCATAAGCAGATACATATCCGCAAAACCGTCTGAAGCACGCCATTCAAAAGTCTGCTTACCTGAGAAATCCTTCTCGTTCACCTTCTCCTGAGGATTACACTTAGCAGCCATATCCATCTTCTTCAGCCAACCCAGCGGCACACGTACCAACGCACTGCGGTTAGAGAACGACCAGCAGAGAGAAGTAGGAGCCTCCTGATGAGGAACAAGACGCATGAATGACAGAGGATGAGGATTACCGAATGCAGGAAGAGAAGTACCGGCAACCATGAATCCGGCAATAGCCTTCTTAGCCTCATCAGTCAGTTCACCGTTGCGTACAGTAGCCGACTGACCATCCTTAGTAAACTTACAGTGAACATGCATACCCGAACCAGCCTTACCCACAGTAATCTTCGGAGCAAAAGTAAGAGTTACGCCATACTGATAAGCCAACTGACGCATGACCCACTTGGCAACCACCAACTGATCAGCAGCATCTTCAATATCCGTAGGGAGGAATTCAATCTCGTTCTGTTCATAGATTTTGCCGTCCTGAGTAAAGTTACCCACCTCACTGTGACCATACTTAATCGTACCGCCACACTGAGCAATCAGTTTCATAGCCTCAAGTCTCAGTTCATAGAACTTGTTGAAAGGAGCACTCTCATGATAGCCCTTCTGGTCAGGAGTACGGTAGAGTCCCTCATCTTCAGCAATCACATAATACTCCAGTTCACCCATAGTCTCCATCTTCAGTCCGGTCACCTCCCGGAACTGTTCATGAGCCTTGTGGAGAATATACTGAGGACTGCTTTCAAACTGGTTACCGTCCCTGTCAAAGAAACTGCACAGCAAATCCACAGTAGGAACCTCACTGAACGGATTTACGAAAGCCGTCTTGTAACGAGGCATCACGTAAAGGTCACTCTTTCCTGCCTCGATGAAAGGGAACAGACTGCTGCCGTCCACACGTTCACCGGCTTCAAGTATATTTTCAAGATGTTCCAGACTGTTGATTACAAAGCCCAGAGTCTTCAGTTTACCATCCCAGCCACAGTAGTGGAAATTGATAAATTCAACCTTATTGTCCTGGCAATAACGCACTATGTCATTGCGTGTAAACTCAGCTGCAGGTTTCTTCAGATACTTAACCAGCAGATTCGGATTCATTTCGATTCGACTGTCCATAAAATTGTATTATTTTAACGTTAATAATAATTTGCCCACAAAGATATGGATTTTTCATGAAACGAGGCACAAAAAAGCACTATAAATCATCGTTACCGTTTAACAATTTTTCAAACCCACCACACTATTCCATAAAAACAGTCAGAAGCCACCCGAAAAACAGATTCGGATGGCTTCTGAAAAAATAATATATTTTCAACTTTCGCAAGTTTCTAACTGGCTCAGTTTAGTAGTTAAGCAGTTTTGGAGTTAAAGGAAGTTAAGAAGCAGTTTGACTCTCTGACAGATTAGCCGTTAGCCATTAGCCATTAGCCATTGGCTTTTCAGCCACATCTGTCCAACTTAGGGACAGCGACAAACGCACGACAAAGCAAGTACTCAATCAAGTCGAATACAAATTCAAGTACGATGACAACGGCAACTATGCCGGCACCACCTACCTCCAGAACGAACTCATCTACAATTACTCCGAGTACGACGACAAAGGCAACTGGACAGTCCGCACCGTCACCACCTGCATCAACAACAACGACAAGAACTTCGCCATCGACTTCCGCTACATCAAATACAGGAAATGAATAGTTAAAACTTCGTTACTAAACGCGCTCTACGAACTACCAACGATTTTTCGAAAACTCAAAACCTACAAGACACCCTAAATACTCGTTTATTCTTTTCGTAGTGTTTCGCAAAGCCTTCCCTATTCATCAAACACGACCTTCCTGCATAACGTCAGTTTAATGATACTTCCGTCTTCCTCGCTAGCCAATACCTGAATCAGTCCATTGCGTTCCAATTCCACCAATATACTTTGTACGCTCACATTATCAATATTCAACGATTTAACTATATCCGTCACATACACTTTGTTTTTATCCTGCATGAAGTTCATTATGTTGATTACGTCCATATCATTCTCTGAAAGCTCTTTACCTTCACGCCCCAAACGATGCATCACAATTTCTGTGAGATCTTCGTAGGTTCCCTTGTCCAGAAGCTTTTGCATTCGTTTCCATACAGGTTTTCCCTCCAGATGAGATATGACAGTAAAGTTTTTCATCATTTTCACAATCCAGGTGTTATAGCTGTTCTTTTTATCCAGGAATAAGTAAGTACCCCACACCAAGACCATAGCCACGGTCAATGTTACTATCAGTTGCCCCATCTGCCACAATCCCGACTTATACGACACATACCAAGCCAACACCACCAACAAATTCATAACAATTTCCGACAGACTAGTCACCGAATGGCTGATACCCGAATCCACAAACTTATGATGCAGGTGTCTGCGGTCAGCCATGAAAGCCGACTTTCCACACATCTTTCTCAAAACTATCACCCTCAACGTATCCATAACAGGCACACTTGCAATAGAAAACAACATAGCTGGCAGACACATCACAGCATCAGGGTCTGTCTCTTTCAGGTTCGACATCACACCATTCGAAGAAAGAGTCTTGATTACACACCATGTCAACAGCAGTCCCATCACCATCGTTCCGGCATCCCCAATAAACATACGGCTTTTCTTTCCGAAGACATTATGCATGAAGAACGGAATAAGACTAGCCATATAACAAGCCACTAACGTAGCATCCACCCAGTCGTTACGTTTTTGAAACAGCCAGATAATTATCGGGGCTACAGTAATACACAGTCCGCTCGACAACCCATCCACGCCATCCACCATGTTATATGCATTTATGATGCCCACACCGACAAACACAGTCAGCGGCAAACCTATCCATCTGCTGAACGTAGTGATACCGAACAAGCCAAAGAACGAGTCCACGCACATGTCCGAACAAAGACACAGACCAGTAATAGCCAATATCTCCACTATCAGTCGAAACAACGGAGACAGACCAATCAAGTCATCTACGCACCCTGTAAACAAGAGAATTGAAGCAGCAAGCAACACCGGAAGTAAGTCACATATCGAACTTCCGACAGAAAGTCCACCCACCATTTTATCCATATCCACAAACTGCACAAAGAACACACCGGCAGCCAGCAGACCGGCAAGAATGCCGAAGAACACCGCCATACCACCCAACACAGGAACAGGTGCATCATGCAACTTACGTTCGTTAGGATTATCCATCACGTTCCTAACCTTCGCCAGTTTCAATACCTTCCTGTAGATTATACTGGTAGCCATATAAGCCACAATGGCAGAAATCAACAAAATAAAAAATTCCATAATCCGTTTCAGTTAGCCTTTAGGTCAATGATATTGCAATTTATATCAACTATCACTGATGCAGACAGAGAAAACTATTGATGCCTAAATCAACGTTCCATTCCGCTTGCAATTGCAAAGGTAATAAATATACATAAATGATTACTATTATTTATGATTATTGTCATAATTACTCCACCACGTCAACCCAATATTGTATTCTTATTTTTTTGCGCCTCCTTCCACAACATCACCGGTAATGTTCTTAATATCCACCAACACCGTTTCAGTTGTTTCTTCGGATCTGCAAATATACGGTACAGGAACTCCAAATGCAAGTTCAGCATCCACCGTGGAGCCCGTTTTTCAGAAGTGCCACTATAAAATTTGAACACAGCACCGACACCGATCATCACGCCATGCTTCAGGTACGGCAGGAGTCTGCTCATGAACAGACACTGCTTAGGAGCACCCAGAGCCACCCAGATGATGTCAGCCCCATCCTCCTCAATCATCCTGGCGATACCCTCATAGTCAAACTCCTCCACATTCAAGAATGGCAGTTCATAGAACGTCATGTATTCTATATCTGAATTTCTCTTCACCATCTGAGCCTTCAGACCGTCCAGCGTACTCTGTTCAGCTCCCATGAAGAACATGCGGTGCTTCCTCCTGTCCACACAATCCTCGAAAATCATCGCTCCACAATACTGTTCACGCTTTATTCCATACAGCAATTTCAGATATATCGGCACCCAACTGGAATCACAGATAGCGAACAAACTGTCATCCAGAGCCTTTCTGAACTCAGGTACCCTCTGCGCAGTATTCACCACAACCCCATCAGCCACAGCTACGAAGCCCTTTCCGCCGCATGCTATGACACCATCAATCTCATTCCACACATTCACTTTTCCGAATATATATCTTATATTGAAATACTTCTCCATAATATATAAATAGTCTAATCTCTACAAGGAAGCCCCACTCAAGTGGAAACAAAGCCATTAGCACTTGGCTTGCCACCGCGCACTCTTTTGCGTTTTTTCATATCCATCCATCAAGCACTCCACAATCTTCCTCCAATCAAACATCTCCCTCATCTCAAAGTTCTTCCACCCCATGCGCCTCATCAAGTCCTTGTTGCCCGCAATGTTACATAAAATCTCCGACAGTTCCTCCGCCGAGTCAAAGATAAACCCGTTCACCCCGTCACGAATGATTTCAGGAGCAATACCCACCGGCGTACAGATAACCAACTTACCCATCACGAACGGTTCAGCAATACACTGACCGAAAGTCTCGCTGCAACTAGCCACCACCGCAATGTTCACCGCCGAAAGCAACCCGAAGACCTCCTCCTTGCTGCACCTTCCGGGGAACACCACCCTGTCCGCCACACCCAGCTTCTCAGCCAGTCCCATCATCCTCCGTCTCGTAGGACCATCCCCAGGCAAAAACAACCTGGCAGTCCCATCCTCCGTCTTATCCACAAAATCAGCAAACGCCCGAATAATCCATTCATGCCGCTTACCCTTTCTGAACTGAGCCGGATACACCATCGACATCCCCGCATCCTCCACAAACGACCACTTCTCCAGGAAGAAGCGCGAATCCACACCCAGCGGCAGCACTACCGTCTTGAAGCCCACCAGTCTGAACCACCACCTCGTATAATCGCTGATACACACCACCCTGTCCGCCATCACCAGCAAAGCCAGGTTCATCAAAACAGCAGCCACATACACCATCACCCCCCTGTCATTTCTGAACGCATGCAACGTATAAACGATCCTCACCCTGTGCGACCACCCCAGAGCCAGTTTCACGAAGAAACACAACACCAGTTCCCAGTTCGTCTGCACATGAATCACCTCAATCCCGTTCCGCCTCACGAAGTCCCTTATCAACCCCACATGCCTACGCCAGTTCCTGTGGCACTCCAGTCCCACCAACTCCAGCAACACAATCCCCTCACGCCTCATCCTCTCAATCAGACCAGGCTCCTGCTCCAAACCACTGACCACCCCGAACGTCCCCCCATTCAGTCCCTTCATCACACAAATCTGTTCAGTAGTCAAGGCACTCACACCCATCCCCGACTCCGTAAAAAACAAAATATTCATAGTTCTATAATAAGCCATTAGCTATTAGCCCTTGGCTATTAGACTATAAGTCAACAAGTCTAAAGTTTTTGCGTTTGCCCTACTCGTTGACTAAATTAAACGCCTCTTTAACCCTCTCCTCAAACACCTCCAACGTAAACAACTCCTCATACCTTTTCCTACCAGCATCCCCCATCCGCCTGCGCAGTTCAGCATCCCGAATCAAACATTCCAGCCGGTCAGCCAGAACCTCACACCCCGAAGCACCGCCATCAGCCCTATAATCCGCGATAGCCCTGGCAATATCCTCCGAAGGCTCCCAGTCCAGATAACGCCCCCCACTCTCCACAATCAGTTTCCTGCTGCTAATCACGAAACCATTCACACCATCCACCACAAGGTCAGGAATAGCCCCCATGTCAGTAGTCACCACAGGCAGACCCACCTGCATAGCCTCAATCACCGTCAGCGGCAGACAGTCATCCATCGAAGGCAGCACATACAAGTCAGCCCCATACATACACCTCCATTTGTCATCCCCGAACCGAGTACCTAAGTACGCCACATCCTCCGTCAGCCCCCTCTCGGCAAGAGCCGCAGAAAACGACTCCACAGACACAGACTTCGACATACCACCCACAAACGAGCTGTGGAACACCACACCCCTCTCCTTCAACCGCGCCAAGGCATCCAAAAGCACGAATACCCCCTTTGAGCCCACCAAGTTGCTCAGATACAGGATTTCCACCCTGTCATCCCGTTTTTCAATATTCAGTCCATCCGCCTTCGGAGCCTCCTTCAGTCCGTTCGGACAGATGATGATGTCCTCCCTCTTCACCACCCCACTGATATCCTCATACAACCTCTCCGACAGCAGCATCACCTTAGCCCCCCTGTACGCCATAGGCATCAGCCAGTTGTATGGGAACCGACCCGCATACGGAGCCATCCCCTTGTTGTGATGATGAATCAGACGGTTGCGGCAGAACAGACGAGCCATCAGCATGTACGGACAATCCTTCAGAAAACCAATACCGTGAACCGTCACCGCCAGATACACCAAGTCATACCTGTGCGTCAGCAGTTTCCACAGCATGATGAAGTACGATCCCACAAACCTCCAAATCTTGGCAAAATGGAATCTGCCAATCTCCGCCATGCCCCTCGACGTCGATATGTTCACACAATCCACGTCGAAAGCCCCGTTAATCAACCGGCTCTCCCTTATGCAGCTGCTCACCATGCTCGATCCATGCACCGGAGGAGGCAATGGACATACAAGCAAGACACGTGGATTACGTTTTTTCATAATCTGACGATTTTAAATATCAACTGCTTTACTTCAGCAATAATTATTGACAGTAGCAAGACACAAGGAATGATTATGAAGAAGAACCAACCAAAATTACTTTGGTTGTCAAAATAATGGCTCAAAAAGTACGGGTAAACCAGTCTGTCAGCAATATAGCAACAAAGATAAATGTCCAACGACAATATACTTATTCGTGTAACAATCCATTTCGTCACCTTATTCCATAAGTTCACTTTCTTGAACCTATAAATCAAGAGAAATACAGCCACACTCATTGAGACTTATACATTATATAATTACAATAGAGTTATATTACACGATTTCTCCATAAAAATGGGAAAAAAACATGTATATAATTACTTATGTATGTCATACAAGCTGGAACAAAACCATAATGTTTATATCGGAAATAAAAATATTCATTAGGATTTGCACCAGTTGGACTATAAAAAGATTTTAATCGTTTACTTAATGGTATCCTTGAATCTTTCCAAATTGGATAATTGGAATGTCTATTACATTCTCCAAATACTCCGATACCAGTAACAACTTTTATTCCAGCCTCATTCGCTCTAAGCCCATAGTCAATATCACCTAAAGAATGACGAAATCGGAAATCATTCAAACCAATGATATTAAATACCATATTTGGGATCAATACAATATTACCATTAAAAGTTTTGCATTCATTATATTGATCAACAAGTGTCAATAGTTTATTGGCATTTGAAATCCCGCCATATGTAATCAATGAATGATTGTCTGTCGCACATGTAGAGCCTACAATTATTGCATAATTGTTATGTGTTTCAGATGCTGTCAGTAAACGTTCTATTGCATCAAAATATAAATCTGTATCATCATTTAGCCACAAATAGTAATCATATTTTTCTTTTACAGCTTCTTTCCATGCTACATACATTCCACGATTCCAAAACAAACTGCCATCACCATCAACTATACATATATTAGGAAATAATGATTCAACCGCCTCCTTAGTACCATCAGTACATCCATCATTTGTTAAATATACACGCAATTGATACTTACTCTTATCAAAAGTATTTGCATATAATCTATTTAAACACTGAATTGTAATATCACGACGATTATATACAGTCATTATTATGGCAATTCGTTTCATTATTTTTAACTTATCAATAAATACATGATTTTACTATATATTCTCTTTGATATCGAGTTGTACGCCAACACTTGTTTAAGAATTCTTTTATCCACAGATACATTCTCTGGATATACAAAACTCTTCTTACCGCCATTGTCTATATCAAATTTAAATCTACTCCATTTTTTACAATTAGTACCCTCCCCGTCAAATCCATCATTGATTACCAATGACTGTATTGGGAATAAGGATACTTTTCCTTGTAGGAACTGGTTAAAGCAGAATCTGATTGCCCATGACTTGTTTCGTCCTTCATGCCACCTTTTAAGCATACCGAAACAATCAGATCCACCCCACCTATTGAATTGATGCTTATATTTCAGATATTGCTCAAATGGCTCCAATGTCCAGTCCACAGAATTCCATCTGTCAGCCCATGTACCCCAACCCCATGAACTACTTCTGCTGCAGAAATAAGTATCAGCCTGATAGTTCTTCGGACGTTCCACCCTATTGCTGTATCCACAGATCGAAAATACCCTTTCATTGTTCTTATATCTCTCCAATCCCAGGTTCATATAAGCCAGGAAATTAGGAGTCAGCACCAAGTCATCCTCCAATATAATAGCCTTTCCATATTTGTTGATAACCTCAGACACTCCGGCAATCACACTGTTCCCCAATCCTTTGTTCACGTCCGAGAACCTATAGTGCACTGATTTAAAGCCATCAATCTCCTTCACAATTCCCTGCACTTCATCCACCTTCTCTTTTTCACCCTCCTTGTCCATTCTGGCACCATCCACAAATACAAACAATTCACAACCCTTTGCTTCCTCATTTTTCAGCAAGGATTCAACGGTAGCCTTCAATCGGTCAGGACGGTTAAATGCAAACAATACTATAGGAGCGTAATCCATAATCTATTATGAAAATCTTGCTATTAACTTATTAACTATTGACTGAGGCAATAATGAAATCATGCAGAACGCATAAACCTTCACATTTGTCGGATTATATTTCAGACTCATCGCAGCAGTCTTCCACACCAACCTACGCTGTCCTTCCTGAAGGAAACACATACTTCGAATCTTGAACCAACGAGCTACATATCTCTTCAATCCACAAACAGTTGGGTTCTGATCATATAAAATCATCAAATTATCACCTACTAAATCTTTTTCTATATGATTTTCTTTTCTACGAGCACGTTCTTCATCATCCCAACAATAAACCGCTGTAGCCTTCAAACTATATGCCCAATCCGTCTGTATCGCAATCCTTGTCCAAGTCAATAAATCCTCACCCGACTTTATTCCAACCGGAAAGCCACCAATCTCATTCAATAATGATTTCTTTATACAAATCGTAATCGAACATACAGGTGGATGCGAACAACTCGCCACCTCAAAGTAATTGGTCAGCACACCATCTTCCCCGTCAAATGGAATCTTGTTCAGTATAGTATGCTTTACCTTGTCACCTTGTTTAAACTCGTAATTTGTAGAATATGCCCCACACTGAGGATATTTCTCCATCAGCCCCACCAGCGTCTGCAAATGTTCAGGTTTCCATTCATCATCCGCATCCAGAAAAGCCACATACTCACTCCTTGTCTCCTTTATTCCCCTATTTCTTGCAGCACTCACTCCCCCATTCTCCTGACGTATCAACCTAATCCGTTCATCCGCAAAACCCTCAACCACCTCAGCACTCCCATCCGTACTGCCATCATCCACCACCACAATTTCAAACTCCTGATACGTCTGATTCAGCACACACTCCAACGTATGTGCCACACTATCTTTTTTATTATATAATGGAATAACTACCGAAATCATAAATACCTAAACTAAAAAGTCGCTTAATACATCCAACAATCTATTCATTCCATTCTTAAATGAAAAGACACTTGAATATTCTTTTTGAATATCAATTGGAGTATAATTCACATTTAACATATTATGAAGTGATTCAACAAAAGTCTGTTCATCATGATACCCAAACACAAACCGATTTAGAAACATTTCATAACCACGCAAAGATACATCATGAGTAATAATAGGAAGTCCCGCCTTTAATCCATCCATTATTCGTAGTTTTATTCCACCTCCTAAATCGACAGGACAGATATAATATTCTGCATTTAATAGAATTTCTTCCATGGATAAAGGTGATGGTATTATATCCACATCCAAATCCCTACAGAGTTTCTTCAACTTTTCTGATGGATTTTTACCAGCAACAGTTAATGAACAACCAATAAAATCCTTACGCAAAACCGGAAGATATTTGCCCATCCATATCCTAAGAGACTCATATGTCTGTACACTAGACAATGAACCGGTAATAACAAAACGAAGACGTTTATTATCTATTATTTTTCTCGACAAATCTATCAATACATTGTTTTTATATTCAAAAGTACCTATAACCCGAATATCCCGACTATAGTGTACATCATAATGATTATGCAACAAATATTTATCATCTTCCGTCAGTGTTAAACTCACATCAGCCTTTAGTACAGCATCTCTTTCACATTTTTCAACCCAGTATGTCATTAACTTTCCAATAAAACCATGCATATTATCACGTGTATATTCCACTTGATAATTATGGTGAATTACAATAACTTTACAACCATATCTATGAGCAATATCTATTTGTTGAAATGATGAAAGAGAAGCATCAAAAACAACTAAATCAAATTCTTTATCTAATAGAATATTTTCTACGATTCCGTAATAGCGATGAATATGTCCTATTATTAGGTCGAATAATTTTACAATTCTTGGTTTATCATATCGTACTAAATGAATATCAACTCGATTATCAATATATTCCGGCTCCATTCCATCTTTCATTGGGCATAGTAGAGTGACGTTACCCATTTCAGCAAAGGCATTGATATATGCTCTTGACGCAAAGCATCCGCCCCCATTACCATGTAAAAAATGATGAGTTACAATCAGTATATTCATGTATTCAGGTTAATTTTGCGTTTTTTACTTCTTTGCAAATACAATCAACTTTATCCACTTACTTCTCTCAATCACCCACGCAACACCAACACAAATACCCAAGGTAATTATCAACGACACACCACCCAACCAATAACTTCTCTCACA
Source organism: Bacteroidaceae bacterium (assembly GCA_024398475.1). Lineage (GTDB taxonomy): Bacteria > Bacteroidota > Bacteroidia > Bacteroidales > Bacteroidaceae > Colivivens. Next base: position 25,969 of record JAKSJB010000026.1, read on the forward strand.
CACATGAAGCAGAAGATTATTCACCACATTAAATACGATGATATGAGTCAGATAGATATATAGTGAATAACTACCAATAATCATCAGCAACCTTGATTTTGCCCATACATCACGCACATGATACAGCAAGGGAAATACAGCCATCGGCATCAGCCATTCCTCAATCCTCTTATGCGTCAGCACCTCCATCTCATCCTTACCCTCATCCATCACAAACACCGCAGTCAGCCCAATCAACAAAACCGTACATATCGTCAATACTACCTTTCTGTTCATACACTCAATCATATATCTCACCACCAACGCAATCATCAGGTATTTCAGTCCCTGTACAAGAGAAAACGGAATAGTATCCCATATATCTATATATCCAAACACCTCAAATATGTTCTGCACCATCAGAGCCAATCCCAATACCACCATCACCATCTTCACCCAAGTCCTGGCATTATACCAGCACGACTTCATCACAAGCAACGCACACATGGAAGGAAGGAACCAAAGGAAATGTACGCCTAAAATCCAAGCCATAGGCGACTGAGAGCCCTCAATATATGCGTAGGCAAGCAATGAAGGAGTGAACTCTCTATGCTGAACCAATCCAATGCCCACGAACAACAGGAAGAACCAAGTATAAGGCACCCAGCACCTCACGAAATTCCGCCATGCATCATTACCGATATTCCTCCACCGTGCCCCCTCACCATACTTATAGGTATATCCATACATCAGAGGCAGCACAAAGAAACAAGTCACATGAAACAAATAGATATATCTCCTGTGAGGCAGGAACGACCCATCCGCCACACTGTTGTTCAGCAATGCATTATGACAGATCATAATCAGCACCATCAACAGCCCCTTCATCGCTGTCGATTTCTCTCTCGTCATCAATGATTTTTTACTTAACATACAAGAAATCCGTCTAACGTCTAAAGTCAACAAGTCTACGAGTCTACAAGTCAACGAGTCTACAAGTCAACGAGTTTTGCGTTTGCGTTAGCCTTTTTATGCCGTAGGCATTTTTTTTTAACCGTTTTGGTTTTTTAAAACTTCGTAGAAGTATTTTTACGTTTTAAGAATAAATACTCTCATTGAGAGAGACTGAATAATTATCTATCAGACATGGAAGTTTACTTACAATGGATGATAAGGAATTATACAGTCATGGTGCAAAGCACATATATTCTAAAAACATTTTCTTTTAAATATCCGTCTAACGTCTAAAGTCTAAGGTCTAAGGTTTTTTGCGTTTGCGTAGTCCGAAGGACGTTGCGTTTGCGTTTATTAATTT
>JAKSJB010000027.1 GCA_024398475.1 Bacteroidaceae bacterium
TTGCGTTTGATTTTTATGCCGTAGGCTTATTTTTCCCAAATAAGGACACCTGGTTAAGAAAAATGTCCTTGAAGAATCATTTATTCAATTCTTTTTCATTACCTTTGCAGCAACCAATCAAATTTATATATGACTCAGACAGGACAATGCCCATATTGTGGATAAGAAGATGTCGAACACTACAGCAATGGTACAAGTGAATGCATGGAATGTGGAGAAACTTGGTAAGCATTAACAGCATCTTATGACATATCACAGATTAACAAACAAGAACAATATAACAATATTCAAATTACATTATTATGATTAAGAAAATTCAAATCCTTGCTGTTGCGCTATCGATATGTGGTGCAACTAATGCTCAACAGTCAAACGTAAACCTATGTCATAATCCGCAGAAAGACACGGAGGGACTTATTCCTTTCAGTGCTTCTCTCAACTCTCCGGAGGTAAACGATGACCATACGGTCATTTTCCGTGTCAAGGCGCCACAGGCCCATGATGTGAAACTGTCATCGGGTGCAATACTTACTGTTATGCACGAAAGAAATCCGCTGTCATTCACTAAAGGGGAAGATGGAATATGGACGCTGAAGATCGGTCCGCTTCCTGTAGATATGTACCAGTACAATATTGTCATTGACGGTGTGAGTATGGCTGACCCAAACAATACTTATGCTGCCTTTACTGCCATGCCGCCATACAGCGAACTGATTGTTCACGGGGATGAGCCTCAATGGTATGATGCCAAACCTGTGCCACACGGTTGCATAACACGCCACATCTATAGCAGCAGCGTTACCGGAGGCGAACGCGAGATGTATGTCTACACTCCTCCTATGTTCAACCCTAAGAAGAAATATCCTGTACTTTACCTTATGGGCGGCAGCGGTGAACTGCCTTCCAACTGGATGTATGACGGAAGAGTGAACTTCATCATGGACAACCTCCTTGCTGAAGGTAAGGCTACTCCTATGATAATTGCAATTATCAACAACCAGGTAGTACACCGCAATCATCCTAAGCATGCAGACCTCACGTTCGACATTATGGCACGTGAACTGCGTGAAGTAATCGTACCATTTGTTGACAGCCATTATAAGACAATAGCCAACCCTCACGGACGCGCACTCTCCGGACTTTCCATGGGTGGACGCCACACTATGTTCAGCGGTATGGAGAAGAATCTTGACTTGTTTGCCAACTTCGGTGTACTCAGCGCCGGTGATGCAGATCCTGAAAAGACTATGCCTACATTTATGAATACTGAAAATGTAAACGACAGAATTGATTATCTATTCATCGGTCAGGGAACAGCAGAAGAGGCTGGCTTCTTCAATGTACGTGTAAAGGGATTGGTGGATGCGCTGAACGCCCGCAACATCAAGAACGAATACTATGCTGGTGGACATGGTGCTCACGACTGGTCAACATGGCGCCATCTTCTTTATTACCGATTCCTCCCAAATCTGTTTAAGAAATAAGAAAAAGGACTGCAATTGTGCAGTCCTTTTTTCTTAGTCAACAAGTGAAGTCCCCTACCCCCCCTAAATGGGAAAAGCAGGTCTACGAGTCAACAAGTTTCTACGGCACACCCCTTTGGGTTGTGGACTAAGGTATTTTTGTCTTTCCACTCTACAGATCCCCACCCTTACGGATTGGGCTGTAGAATGTCGGACTTTCAGCCCTTATGCTTTTGCATTTGCGTTTTCATCCGGATGGCCACTCGTAGACTTGTTGACTCCATTAAGCATAGGGCTATTGCCTGATTGGCTTAATGGTAATTACTCGGTCGTATGCTACGGGTTTGGTCTTATATTCCTCAAGGACATAGACTGCGGTACATCCTACACCGGTAGTACTGTAGTCAAGGTTTAGGGTGTAACGGTCCTTGAGTGGCTGCAGTTGGTATGTGTACATACTCTTTGTCAGATTGTCGGTAGTGAATTGGTATGCATTGAAGTTGAACAATTCATCCATGGCAATCTGAACGCCATTGCCTTCAGAGTCTTTCAGCTGAACATAACGGGTGTCGGTACGCAAGGCATGATCCTGAGGCATGATATATGGTTCATACATCTGGGCTACAGTCTTGCTCCATACACCAACTGGATATCCGGTCTTGCGGTCAGGATAGTTTTCCTCCGGTCCACGGCCATACCATGTAATATTGTCGAAGTCCTTCGAAACCATAGTGGTGAAACCAATACGTGGCAACAATTCTGGCAGACGTCCCTGAGGACTTACGTGATTGCTGATTTCCACAGTTCCGTCATCACCGAAGCGATATAGATAATCGATGGTGAAACCTGCCTTGAGAACTCCGCGGATGTAAGCATCAAGATTACCCTCGCGTTCTACACCTACCTGGACTATCTGGCGAACACGTACCATAGTCTCATGTTCGTTCTGTTCGAGAATTACATATGCCGGAGTTGCTGCGACCTTATCCAAGCCATTGGTATAGAACAGGGTTGCCACCTGTGCGCCATAGCCTTCTGCACGACCGCCGTTGACACGGAATGAATTCCAGTTGTCAGACTCATTAGCCAATGGAGCACGCCACAGATTGAAAGAGAGAGGTTCGCTGAGTACCTTTCTGCCATTAACGGTAACCTGTTCAAGATTTCCTGTAGACTTACTGATGGCATAGGCAAAACCATTGCCGCTGACACGCACCTGATTCTCGTCTTCTTCTGCCTTCAATCCCGATGAAAGTATTGGTGTCTTTGGCTTAGCCTGATTCCATGATTTCAGTTCGAGTTGATCCCAGGCTACCTCATGACCTGACTTAGCCCACAACTGGTCGTTCTTCAGCGTAGCCGTGACTGTCACACGGTATTCCTTGCCGGCTACAATCTGTGGTTTGTGATATGGTATGTGTATTGTCTGTCTTTGCTGTGGACCGACATTGACATTCAGGGTTCCCTCTTCAATGACATCACCGTCTGCCTGAAGTTTCCAACGGAAGTCGTATTGTGAAAGATCAGAGAAAAAGAGTCGGTTTGTCACCTCTGCCTCACCCGATTCGGAATCGATGAGACGGAAACTGACAGGTTGGGTTGTCCACTTCATCTGAAGCATCTCCGGCTGCGGTGTACGGTCGGGCCAAATGCTGCCATAACTACGTGTGGTGACTCCATAAGTGAAGAACTTACCTTCGTCACCGGCTCCGTCGAAGGTGAGATACAGTAATGCATCTGCAGCATTGCCTTCACCATCGGCTACACATTTGTCGTAAATGGCAACATTGTCCATTTCTGCATCTGCAGTATACACGGTATGTGTTTCAGAACCATGAGATGCTTCAATGCGTCCGATATTTACCGAGTATGGATAGTTGTCCATGACCACAACCTGTGGCTGGCGTCGTCCTACCTGCTGTTCAGGAAGTGTTTCCTCATGTCCCATCTCATTGCCGTCGATAAAGAGTTTCATCACCTTACCGTCCCATGAGGCTGTCACATGATGCCATCTGTCTTTCCAGTTTTCAGGAAGCGGAACTTCTAGATTGAATTGTTTTCCTGCATGCAGATAGAAACGGAGTTTGTCTTCTCCCCTCTGTACTACTCCGAACTGAGCATTACCTTTTGTAATATATGGAGCACCTTCGTTGGCTCCGCAGAGTCTGCCTGGCTTTACGTCAAAACTGATGGTGAGAGCCTGTCCCTTGAGTTCGAGTTGATCCTGACGGTAGATTTCCACCCACTCCTCATGACCGCTTAACTTGAGCACGCCCTTCTGTACCTTGGAATATCCCATGAGGTGAACTGGAGTGTTGTATGGAGAGCTGTCCTTGAGCGGACGTATATGATCGGTAAGACCAGGACTTACGAAGTCCCATATAGCACCGCCCATCACACGCGGATGTCTGCGGATGATGTCCCAGTATTCATCAAGAGCGCCACAGGCATTGCCTGCTACGGAAAGATACTCGTCCATAAACGATGGTCGTGGATCCTCGGATTCAGGAACCATTGCCGTATTGGTTTCGAGTTCATAAGGTGTAGGATAACGAGGACCGATAATGTCTTCTCCCGGATGTGCATAGGCATTTCCTCCATACATGAAGTATCGTGTATGGTCATACTTCTTTCCTTCCTTTACAACCTCAGTGATGTTTGGACCTTCCCCGCTCTCGTTGCCGGCACTCCAGAAGAGGATACATGGGTGGTTGCGGTCGCGCAGCACCATCTGGCGCACACGTTCCTGATACATGGGCAAGAAACCTTCAATGGAGGATACGTGTTCGGTGGCATGTGCCTCAACACCTGCCTCGTCGATAATATACAGTCCATATTCGTCTGCAAGTTCCAGATACTTGTTTACTGGTGGATAATGTGATATGCGTACAGCATTGAAGTTATGCTGCTTGAGTATCTCCATATCCTTACGGATTACCTCCTCCTTCATTACGTGTCCCCACTCCGGATGCTGCATGTGGGAATTGGTGGCATTCACCTTGATTGGCTGTCCGTTCAGATAGAACACCTGATGCCTTATCTCTGTTTCCTTGAATCCGATGCGACTTGGAATCTGCTGCACAGTCTTTCCCTGTGCATCAATAAGTTCCAGGTTGAGATTATACAATACCGGAGTTTCACATGTCCACTTCCTTGGATTGGAAACGGCTGCAGAGAGATTGAGCGAATGCTTGCCGATACCATTCACGGAGAACTGATCAGACTTCATCTCCTTGATTTTATTTCCTTCGCTGTCGGAAAGTGTTGCCTTCACGGTATAGGAACCTGCTGCTGAGTCATAACTCTTCACATCAACAGCAATATTCAGGTCGGCATCACGATAAGCATCATCGAGGTCTGTTGTCACGTACCAGTCAAAGAGACGTGTCTTTGGAGTGGCATAGAGGGTCACATCGTCAAAAATTCCGGCAAGACGCCAGTAGTCCTGTCCCTCCAGATAATATCCATCGCTGTATTTCACCACACATACTGCTATACTGTTCTTTCCTGGCTTCAGATATTCTGTGACATCATATTCGGCTGGTTCCTGACCTCCTTCATTGTAACCGACTTCACGACCGTTAATCCATACGAACGAAGCACTCTGCACTTTCTCCAACCTAAGGAACACCTGCTGACCCTTCCAGTCAGATGGAACCGTGAATGTACGGCGGTAAGCACCTGTAGGATTATATTCACGTGGCACAAACGGGGGATTTGCACGGAACGGAGCCGATACGTTACGGAATATAGGATCACCGAATCCTTCCATTTCCCAGTTGCTCGGTACATTTATACTGCTCCATCTGGCATCATTGAAACCGGGTTTGAAGAACTCTGCAGGAACACCCTCCGGGGTATCTGCAAAAAAGAATTTCCATTTACCGTTGAGTGAGACATGACTGTCAGCAAGATAGTATGCATGACCTTCTTCCTGGTTTTCCTCATACACACTCAGGTCCTCAATATATTTATAAATATTCTTCATATACTGAGCACGAACAGACATCGAGGCCATTGCAAAAAGCCCCAAGGCAAAATAAAACTTATTCATTTGATTAATTTAATATAATGTATGATAATAATTGTTTCTATGATTTGATTGATTATTTACTTTTTCTATTTGTTGTCATCCTTCCCGAATACATTTCAATTTCCACACGTCGTTTCAGGTATATGCTGCAAAGATAATGATTATTATTCACAATTAAGCAAAGTGAAAAAAGAAAAAACTGATTTTCAGACAAGATATATAACCTAAACATGTATTTTCTGTCAAAAATCGCAAACCTATGATAGATACTAACAAAAAATTGATACAGTAATAAATGAATATAGTTTTTGAATTATCGTAACTTTGCAGTCGATTAAATATGGGGAATTCCATGTAATTCCCAAAGCAACCAAATTAAACTAACGACAATGAAGAAATCAATACTATTTCTATTACTGGTACATATGGCAGCAATTGCCTTAGCCGAACAGTTGCCCTCACCAACATTCTCCGTTCCGCATGGGTTCTGCGACAAGGCTTTTACATTGAAACTCACTTGTGATCATCCATACAGCAGGATATTCTATACCACCGACGGCAGTACACCATCTGCTAAGCATGGTACTCTATATTCACGTCCTCTGAACATCACTACCACCACATGCGTCAGAGCCATCGCCCTACCCCTTCTCGATGCCGACTCTGCAAGCACATCGGTTACCGCCACATACATATTCCTTGACGATGTACTGAAACAGTCGAACTCCCCGAAAGGCTATCCTTCACGATGGGGTAAATACTACGAAATCAGCGGAACAGCCATTGCTGACTACGAGATGGACCCGGAAATTGTGAATCAGGCAGGAATGGCAGATAAAATCAAGGAAGGATTCCGTTCGCTCCCCGTAGTATCAATCGTTACAGACATAAGCAACCTGTTTTCAGAAGAGAAGAATGAAGAGACTGGAGGCATATATATGTACACCGGACCCTACGGCAGTACTGGCAACGGTTGGCTTCGGGCAGCATCATTCGAAGTATTTGCTGACGGTTCCTGTCCTAATTATGACGGTTCCGACATTCAGGTAAACTGTGCCATAAAGATACACGGCAATGCAAGCCGTCAGGCAGAAAAGACTCCTAAGCACAGTATTCGTGTGCAGTTCAAGTCTGCCTACGGAGTTTCAAAACTGAAGTTCCCTATGTTTCAGGACGACCGTGCAATGCGCAACGGAGAAATCAAGAAGAACGCCGACAAATACAACCAACTTGTACTTCGTGCTGGTTTCGGTAACACATGGCTTCACTGGGATACAGGACAGCAGAAACAAGCCTTATATACCCGTGATGCATGGGCAAAGCGTATGATGACCAATATGGGCTACGTTGCACCACGCACCACCTTCATGCACCTCTTCATCAACGGACTCTACTGGGGAGTATATAACCCTACGGAACGTCCGGATGATGACTTCTGCGAACTACGTCTAGGTGGCGACAAGGAAAACTATGACGTGCTGCGCAACGACGAAAGCAAGAAACTGGAGGTACAATATGGTACCGATGAAGCATACCGTCAGATGTTTGAATTGGCAAATAACAACAATTATGCCAGTTATCAGAAAATGCAGGGACTCAATCCCGACGGTACACGCAATGAGTCCTATCCCGTACTGCTCGACGTGAACAACTTCATAGACTACATGCTCCTCAACCAATACGGAGGCAACGGAGACTGGGACCACCACAACTGGGTAGCAGTACGACGCAACGACAGGAACGACATGGGATTCCAATGGATACCGTGGGATTCGGAACTAGTACTACAGAACATCAACGACAACAAACTCAGTCTCAACAACGATCTGTGTCCATCAAACCTATTCCAGATATTGATGAACAACTCTGCACGATTCCGTCAGACCTATATCGACCGTCTTCACAACAGATTTGAGGAAAAGTTCGGAGCATTCTCCCCCGACAGTGTTGCTGCAGTCTTCAGCCAACTCCAGCAGGCTATAGACAAAGCCATGTACTGCGAATCAGCCCGTTGGGGCGACTACCGCCGCGATGTGCATCAGTATTCATCAAAGGGAAAACTTTATACGAAGGAAGAGTACTTCGACCAACAGAATGAATATATGTATTCAACGTATTTTCCAAAACGCACCAAGATATTAGTCAGTCAGGTAAAGAATACTGACTGGTGGACAGAAATAGCAGCACCGGAAATATACGTTAACGGTACATTGATGGAAAACTACACAGACACTGTCGAATCCGACAGCAGGATACGTCTCAGGGGATCTGGTATCATGATGTACACACTCGACGGCAAAGATCCTATGGGATGGACAACTCTCGGCAAACCAAAGCGCAATGCCTCATTATACTCCCATGAACTCACCATCACGGAAGACTGCACTCTCCTTACAAGAGCCTACAACAACAGTACCTCACAATACAGTCCACTCGCAGAGCGACATTTCATAGTAAGGAACACCAGCGATGTCATCAGCCATATACCAGAGTCATCAGACACCGACTCCTTCCGTGCATTCGACCTTTCCGGCCGCATAATTCAGGCAGCATCAGTAAGAGAACTCCCCGAAGGTATATATATAATCAAGGAAAAGGGAAAGACACGGAAAATAATCAAATAATAATCCGACAGATTATTTCTTACTGTCAAAAATCAGTTTCCATATCCACAGCACCACGATTGAGCCTAGCACACAGAATATGAAGTTCTTCAGGTAGCCAGAGCCCAACAAGTCGACATGCAGCAAGGCTCCGATAAACGTACCGACATAACTGCCGGCAATACCTACTATAAGATTAAGGCAGCAGCCCTTACCCTCACCTCTCATGATGCGATTGGCAATGTATCCGATAATCAAGCCGGTAAGTATTGGCCATGCCGTAAATTGTGAAATGTGTTCTAACATATATATACTGTCTTTTTAATTTGATTGATAAATTAGTTGTTATTTCGGCGCAAAGGTATGTAAAAATCGCCAAATTCCAAAACTTTTTTGCGTTTGTGTAGTCCGTATGACGTTACTAAAAGCCATTGACCATTGATCGTTAGCCCTTGGCTTGCCATCCTGACGTTCACTCGTTGACAACGAGTAATAGTAACACATAGACTTGTTGACTAGTTATTATGAAAAGTCTTCTTCTTCATTATCCGTATCGTCATCATCAATAGAAATCATACCATCACTGACAGAATTCAGGCATAGACCATTCAAAGACTCAATATAGAAAATCGAAATAGTTGGCTTTTGATATGCTATTTTCATCTTATCAGATATTTTTTGCCATTAATAATATAAATGCCATTCTGCTTCATGGCAGCCGTCGCAACCTTACGTCCTGTAAGATCATGAATATCATTTAAGGCATTATTTTTTCTCTCCACAATGTCAGTGACCGGTGTACTCTCACCTTCTGAGTCACCTATTACTTTTATCTGTACACCTGACGGGCGATCCGAAGTAGTACTTCCCCAATAAATATTGTCTTCGCGGTCTTCAATACTCATAATATGACGTAATGCATTGATTTTGATTCCAGCCTTCGGTTTGACATATGTACCCTTGTTATTCAGAGCATACCAGGCATCATCATCAGGGATTTCCACCGACTCGTATAGTCCCCGAATAGTGTAATTCTGTTCTGTCGATGAAGTAGCAACCTGTTTGTAAGTATTTGTTGACCGAAGTAGTACATCAGATAATACCATACTTTGACACTCACTATTGTAGGAACGGAATACATACGGTGTATTTGCCAGTACTATGTCACCTTCATTCATACACACATAAGCAATGTATTTGTTGTTGTTTAAATCAGCGAAAGCACCTGCAAGTTTTGCAAATGTGAAGTTTTGTAGGACTTCATCATCAAGAACAAGGTCGAAAGGTGCGAACCAACTTTGCCATTCGGTGGAGTTCATATTTCGTGTATAAGTCATTTTATTGAGTTTTACAGGCTTATCGACCTTAAAAAACGTAATATTGTTATTATCTGTTATAGTCAAGTCTCCATCTTCATTCAGGTCTATTATTTCTTCATTCATCTGAACATGACTGACATAATCCGGCACGACATTGCGCATTACAGTATAATCCAACAAGTCCTCATTTACAGTAACTGAACCAAAACCTTTATTGAACGTTCCTGTCTTACCATAATTCTTCATTTTGAATACTATCCTATCATTATACACATATATCATCAGAGCCTGAAACACATGCTTTGAACTATCAGTCATTTCCGTATTACCAGAATTGCCATTAGGAATATTGTCCCAATAATCCATACTACCCATGAAGACGGAAAGGAAAGATGGTGCTGGTTTTTCCTTGAACATTGCTGTAAGAGTCTTTTCCGTAGGGCTTTCCTCTGTATCACTGTATAACTCGAATGTATATTTATAAGGAGACACATCACTGCCGCTGATGATACCTTCTTCTGTACCGTCAGTTGACCAACCAATGAAATTATAACCATCAGTCGGAGTTGCAGAAAGAGTCAATGTTTTTACGCCCTTATTCACCCCGAGTACACTTCCCTGCCATTTATTCGTACCGATTGTTGCTTCTTCCATTGCCACTGAATTACCGTTACCTCCATTGATAACAGTGAGTGTTCCGTAATACTTATCAGTTTTTAACTGATATACATATTTATTTGCATCAGATTCAATCGTTAAACTATCACCTGGATGCTCACTGCCTATGTTTAAACTAGCGATACGAGGTTTGTCATCTGTGCTATTTGAAGAATATTCACATCCAAGTACATAGTAGGAATTGTCATAAAATCCAATTATCACATAATATCCATCATTCATTAAAGAACTTACTTTTGATGCTGTAAATTTATTATTTTTAATATCTTCACTTGCAACTTTATAATAATATTGGTTCTCTTGTTCCGTTAATGTCGTAGCTCTTGCCTTGCCTGAAAAATAGCCGTATCCACCACATGAGACATTGGCATTTTTATCTGTATTAAGATTTCCAAATAATCCTTCAGTCCCTGATCGCATTATTACATAAAAACCATCTTTATTGTCAGTAAATCCCAATTTCGTCTTATCTCCATTTACATCATAAATATGTATATATTTCTGAACGTAACAATTCCATAAATAAAAATAGCCTTCAGCCACTCCGATAGGTTCATTTTCAAAACGTAGTTTAGAATTAGTATCTACAGACGTAGGTTCCACACCTACCAACTGATATATGCACTCCTTGGCTTCTTCGTTTGAAAGAGATATAGTTCCGTTTTCTGGTAATACTGTTTTGAAATCAATTCTTTGACTTGTTCCATTCCTCCTTGTCGATGCCAGCAACATCACGCCATTCTGTGAAAATGTTTCCGTAATGAAATAATAGCAATTCTCTTCCAAAGCGGATACTTTCGTTCCTATTACTGGATGGGCATTAATATCTTCTATCTTATAGAAATATGCACAATGCTGCTCATCCGTACTGTTAGTAATATTTGTCTTGGTTGAAAATCCAGAGCCGGCATCAAGATTGTATGTATTTCCACCATAATCGATAAATACATGAAATAAACAATCTGTAGCCAACGAAATGCTCCAAGGTTGCCTGTTTGCTTCGGCAATCATATTTATGTCATTTGCATCACGCCCTAAATAAGTATCCTTGTCCACACTCTTCAGATAGAAACTACCTTCAGTCACACCCGTCGAATCATCCGTTTCCGGTGTTTCCTTTCCCAAACCATCAAAATAATTCACACCGTCTGTAGTTTCAATTACAGAACCATCTATGCCATATCTGGTTATACGCTGCGATGTCTTTTCACGAATATAGGCATTATCCTTCTTGTGGTCATGACCATAGAGCATAATTACGTTTGGATATCTTGCAAGAATTGTTTTGAGGGCCGTGGCACTATTTTCTTCCGATGCATCATCTTGCTGACCGTATCCGGCTGAACTGATGGAATTACTGTCACTGAAAGGAATATGGAGAACGAAGAACACAGTCTTTCCAGGATTGTCTTCATACAATGCATCGAGTTTCTTTCCAATCCAATCCACGGACTCCTTGGAATAGAAATAATTTTTGTCACTTACATATTGGTTACGTCCTGTATTAAGCACCACGAAATCAAATCCGTTAATACAATAATGGTAAGCGGCAAGAATATGTACCTTATTATCATAAGTCCATTCATAGAAACACTCATTGGCACATTTTGAAGGAGTATTGACCGGAGTCAGTTCACCGATTCTCTGTCTCATCGGAGTAGAATAGTAATCACCAGAATTATAGTTGTAACTATCACCCAACATATATTCATGATTACCATTGGCATACACCACATACGGATTCTTTCCGTCCTTGAATACAGTCTCCGTCTTTTCCACCATGAGGTCATGAGGATTGGTCCACACCGAGTGTACAGCCTCACCGTTGGCACCACCTGTATAGTCACCACCCAGAACAAGGACATCAATATTCTCTTCCTTATTCATGGTCTGTAGTGTTTTTTCTACAGAAGAACGAAGATACCCTTTGCTGATATAATTATTGTCAGCATGCGTATCCGTGAGACAACCAATAGTCATCAGCAACTTACTCTCATTCTGAGCCATTAATGGCAAACTGACACATTGCAGCAACAAAGTTACAAGTAATAACAATGTAGAATAGTGTTTCATACGCATTTAATATTACATTTTCAAATTTTGCAAAGAATGCAGGAATATGGTTTATTCTGCAAATATAGAGTAATTTAACAATATCACAAAATATTTTGAAGGAAAATGTTTAAAGTATTATTTGGTAGTTATCAAAATTTGCCTTATATTTGTGCAGAAATTACTAATATAATAATATCAGCAGGAATAATACCTAATAATATTATACTAAACGAATACTAAGATGAACAAGTTTAAATTTATTTTGATGGCGGCATTGATGATAGTAGGCTTCAGTGCATGTGACGACGATGACTCGTCTGTTCTTTCCCAGAAGGAAATCGAAACTAAAATTATCGGAAAATGGAAGAGGACAAAACTCAATGGTCAGGAACATTCTACTAACCTGCGTCAGATTGCAACGTTTGAAACAGACGGAAAGATGTTCAGCACAACTACCCTGACTGTTACAGGTAAGTCTCAGTGGGAGTTTCGCGCACCGTTTGACTATGTCTGCAACGGCAACAAGGTTTGCTCACGCGTCTATTTCGACAATGGGGAACTGCGCAGCGAAGTACAGTATGAAGTAGAGGAAATCAACGATAGGATTATGCGTGTGAGGATGTTCCGGACTTATTCAGACGGTGAATATAAGGATGTCAACACACCAGTAGAATATCAAAGAGTAACAAATGATTATACCAAGGATGTCATTGGTCTTTGGGAAGGCGTTGTGATGACAGGCGAGACCTACGGTGGGGCTGATGCACGTATCGAGTTCCGTTCCGACGGCACATATACCTACTTCAATCACATAGGCAGTGAGTGGGTGGTTTCCACTAATGTAGGAAACGAATACAACGTGGACGGCGACTGGATTGCATGCCGTTGGTGTCCTACTCCTGATGCTGACTATGAGTATGAAAGATGGGACATTGATGAAATCAAGGACGGAATCATGAAGTGGTCGGCTATCCGTGACGGTGAAGACGGTACACGCTTCATTTCAACCTTCACTTGGAAGAAAATCAGGTAACAGCCATGAAGAAAGTCATCTTATGCTTAATCACGGCTATTTTGTTTCTAACATTGGCTGGTTGCGAAAATGACAGCATAGAGGAAAGACATGTCAAGGTAATAGACATGGAAAGCCACTATTATCTGCCTGAACTACTGGAATATCTCGCAACTAGGACTGACGTACCGAGGTATGACAACGAAACAAAGTTCCTTCAATTCCGTGAAGGCGCAGCTGGAATGTCATTCAGTATTCCATCGTTGAACGGTGACAAATGTTTTTATGATGACATTACCGACTTTGGTGAGAACAGACTTGCCATAATGGACAAAACGGGTATTGATGTAGCTGCACTCAGTTCCGCGCCACTGATTGAAGACCTGCCCGATGAAGATGCCATAAAATTTGCACGCATGTCAAATGACAGAGTCTATGAACTGACACAGAAATATCCAAACCGCTTCATAGGTGCAGCGACATTACCTTCAACAAATGTTGATGAGGCAATAAAAGAGTTGCATCGCTGTGTGGAAAAACTTGGTTTCAAGTATTGGCACACTAATTCCAATTATTTCCATGAACATCTGTATGATGAAAAATACGAACCTCTACTAGCAGAGGCAGAAAAATTGGGATGTGCCATATACATTCATCCGCACTTTGCCGACGACAAGGAATTGCTTGATGCAGACTTAGGATACATGTACACTGGAGCAGGACTCGGTTTCGGTCAAGACGTGATGCGGACATGTACGAGAATGATTATCAACGGTACGTTCGATCGCTATCCAAGCCTTACAATAATTATCGGTCACTTAGGCGAATACTTTCCTTTTATACTCGACAGAATGGACAATCGTTTCGGTCAGGATCCACACCGTATCATGAAGCACGACATATCCTGGTATTTCAGAAACGGCAATATCCTCGTCACAACAAGCGGCAATCCATCGAAGGAGGCATTTGAGTGTACCATTAAGAAACTAGGTATCAAATGCATCATGTTTGGTTCCGACTATCCTTTTGAAAGTTGCAGTGATGCCCTCGATTTTCTCAACTCCATCGGACTTTCCGCACAAGAAAAGGAACAACTGTTCCACGGTAATGCCGAGAAATATATAATGAACAAATAAGGGATTTATCACCACTATAGAACAAACAGATAATACAATATGAAAAATCTATCTTTCGTAATCATTGCATGTATCATAGTTCTTGCTGCAATATTCGGCAGAGAATATTACTGGGAAAAACAACAGTCAGAACTATGCTATGTGCCAGGCACATATACGGTCGCAGCCGATGGCTTTCATGGTCCGGTAACGTTGGAAGTGACATTCGACAGTTGCAGCATCACCGGCATCAAACTGGTCAGCGAAAGCGAGACAAAGGAAATCGGAAGCCCAGCCATCCCTATGATGATAGACAACATCATGACAGCCCAAGGAGCAGGCGTTGATGCAGTATCAGGGGCTACGGTTACTTGCAATGCCGTGAGAATGGCAGTATGTAAGGCAGCCGAGATGGCAAAGGTAAGCAATCTGGTTGCCTTCAAAAGCAAGCGACACAACATTCAAAAACAGGACGACATTGACGACACCTGGGATATCGTAGTCATCGGCGGTGGCGGCGCAGGTCTTGCCGCAGCGGCTCAGGCAGCACAGGAAGGCAATACAGTACTGGTGATTGAGAAGAACGCCACATTAGGTGGCAACACAATAATATCAGGTGGGTTCTATCAGGGAGTCATTCCATATCTTGTGTGGGAAGAAAACAATCCCGATGCCACCTCCGGTAAGGCAGCAGACGGTAACATGTACCCAAAGATCAAGTGTGAGGAAGGTTGCCTTGACGTGTTGCGTACAATACTGAATTGGTCGGAAAAACCATTCGACAGAAATTACTACCTGACTCACGAATTTGTTGCCGGTGACATCAAGGAACTGTCACGTCATGGAGTACATAAGGAATATCTCGGCGTACTCAAGGAACTGAAAGAGGAAATAAGGAAATATCTCGCATGGGCAGACCGACGTATGGCAGGAGGTATAAAGGAAAACCAACTGACTCTGTTCTCCACACTTAACCTTCATATCTTCCAGACATACTACGGAGGTCTGCGACCAAGCAGCGATGGCAAGGAATGGTGCTACGGTAATGAAAAGTTGGTGAGTCAGTTCGTGCGCGAAGGTCAGCAACTACGTCCTTGGCTAACCGACATGGGAGTTCACTTCGTAGAGACACAGGGTATTATCGTAGGAGCCCTTTGGTACAGGTCGGTTGTTATGACCGGCGCCACCATTACCCTTAACGGAAAGAAGGAAGAAGTGGAAGGCAAGCAGGGAATCTTTGTTATGGCTCCATATGCAACCATGATGAATGCAGACAAGCACAACAGAGTACTGACAATGACTACAGCCGAGGAACTGATTACGGAAAACGGAAATGTGGTCGGCGTAAATGCCACATGCAGCGACGGAGCCAAGGTCAAGGCACATGCACGCAAGGGCGTCATCATTGCAACAGGTGGATATGCAGCCAACCTGAAGAAAGTGATAGAAACCAACAAATATTGGTCAGCAGAATACCTAATGTCCAGTATGAAGACCGACAACCGCTCATCACTTCAGGGCGACGGTATAGACATGGCTCAGGCTGTAGGAGCCGACGTGACAGGTATGGGATGGACTCAACTGATGTCTTTGACATTTGCCAATGACGGAAACATCGCCTTCGGAAACGTAGCCGGTGCCATCTTGATTTCCCCAAAAACAGGCAAACGATTTGTTGATGAGATGTCAGAGAGAGATGTAATAAGCCTTAGTGCCTTCCGCAATGGTATCGAGATGATGGGAACCAACGGATTCCATATCTACATCACCAACACCAAATCCAATGACGCCACAGTAGGTCCACCTATTGCAGACCATGAAAACGCTCAATACACCATCACTATCGCCCAGTTGCCGGAGATACTGAAGAAACAAGGCATAAAGACCGATCCGCAGACTATCATCAACACCATACTGGACTTTGACAATGCCGCAATGGAAGGCAGACAGCCAGAAGGTGTCGGCAGATTGCTCACGTCAAAACTTATAGGAGAAGTCAAAAAGAATGCAGACGGTTCATACGACAAGTCATCGTATGACCTCGAAAATGCCCAACTGTGCGTACGATTCCTTGCACCATCCACTCACCACACTATGGGAGGTCTGCGTGTTGACATGGACCGCAGGGTTTTGGACACTAACGGAAAACCAATCAAGGGACTTTATGCAGCCGGAGAAGTAACCGGCGGCATCCATGGAGGAAACCGTCTTGGAGGAAATGCAATTACCGAAATTCTTGTATCTGGTAGAATTGCAGCCAAGTCAGCAGGAGCGATGAAGTGATATACGTGTCAACAAGTGGCAGTCCGGATGGCAAGCCAACGGCTGATGGCATTAAAGATGACCGCCCATGTCTGATTCGTGTACTAATAAGACTAATAAGACAGAGGGGCCTCACCTCAACGGTGAAACCCCTCTTGGTTTTTATGGGTTTATTTACTTATTGAGAATCTTTTTCTAATTTAACCTAACTATGAAATACCTTGAATATTAAACCTTAGAACACGCCAACCTTTGCACCCTAAACCATCAAACCCAAAAAACATTTTTATATTATCCCAAGGCGTAAAGCCTTATTAAACCGGCGAAGCCAATTGAACCGTTAAACTTATAAACTCATACTATTTTAAACAATAACAACCAATTTCACGTTTATTGCCATAATATGAATTTGTTGATGCCAATACTATGGCAAGACTAGACCAAAGGCGTGTCTTGCCATAATTCATCAGCGATTTGTTTTCCAATTCTCGGAAAGAGGAGAATAGGCTATTTATGGCAACTCATTCAATACTGCACGGACTGAAGTACCCACGTTACGCTGTCTATTTGCATTAGTTTCCCTATTCATATTAGTTGTAGGAGCGTTGTCTATTGTAATTCCCCATGCCGTATTTTGATAATCACCACATTCGCTAGTCCAATAGAAGCCATAGTTGCCTACCTGATTGAGAGCATAATACTGAGATACTTGTCCTGCTGCAGGTAAGAATATACTATTGTCAGAATAGTCACCCAAACCTGTAACCAAGACACCATTCCTGCCTGTTCCATTATAGTTTTCCTTCCACTCAAATTCACAGAAAATATCATCATAATAACTATCTCTTCCAATAATTGCACGTTCTATTTCACTCAATGAAAGCATACGCCAATTGTTTCCCCACAGTTTAGTAGCGGTATCAGTATCACCCCAAAGATTCGTAAATCCTTCATGATATTCAAAATTCTTGACTGACGCAGTACGATTATCGCAACTTGAACCCCAAGCATACAATCCACCATATTCCGTTACATCTCCATTAGTCACACCTACGTTTACAGTTGCAATCTTAGGCCCACTAGCCCAGAGCTGAACCCAATCCACAGGAACCGGTTCTGTATCAGGTCCATTTACAGTAGCCAAAGCTGTGCCTTTAGTTGGTTCCCTGAGTACTGCACGGACAGAGCATCCCCAATCACTACGCTGTACAGAATTCAATTCAGACACATCCCTACTGAATGTCTGTGCAAATGAGTAGGTGCAACCACTGCCTGACGGCAAAGAAGTTCTGTAATACCCGAAACTACCCCTGTCTTCATGTTCATACTTTTTATCTAAATAAAATCCATCATAAGAATTTCTTCCAGCTGCAGGGAAGAACACACTGCTGTTTGCATAGATACCCTTGCCCGTGACCTTCATACCAGCCACACCTGTACCCTTATAGTCTTCTATCCAAGTATAAGTACAGTATTTTGCAAGGCCTTCATACTCCAGTCTTGTAGGCATACGCCAATTATTACCCCAAAGTTGCGCAGCTGTATCATGTTCTCGTCGGAGTGGCTCGTATTCCCAATCCCCTGGAGCGTATGCATCATTATTATCATAACCAAATTTACCATCATCCATGCCTCCCCAACAGTAAAGTCCACCGAAACTTGTTTCCTTTCCGTCGGTTACACCAACGTTATATTTTGCGAACTTAGGACCACCAGCCCAGAGCTGAACCCATTCCACATCAGTATCTACGCTGTTGATTGTTGCCTTTGCAGTACCACCGGTAACCGGTGCCGTACCGAAGATTACCGAATAAATAGTGTTTTGATTAATAGTTGCCGAAGCTATAGTACCGTTTAAGTCATAGCTATTTCCGTCCGTTGAAAGTTCCACCTTCAAACCTGTATATTCCTGCGCAGGGAGTGCAACAAAGAATGTTGCGCCAGCATCAGGAACTGTTATAGTTTCCGTGTAAGTCACAGTTACAGCATTGTCACTTGGGTCAGTTTCAGGATTTGTCAGAACGGCAGCATTATTAATCACAGAGAATTCACCGCTGACAGCTTTGTCTGTACTACTTACCCTAATTGACTTCACATTTGCGGCACCGTCCTTTTTATAGACATCTATCCTGAGTACGCCGCAAATGTTCTTAAACAGGAGTTTGTTTGTCTTACTTGTTGCGTACATAGGCATATTGAACTTACCGTCAACATAATCTTCGTTGATTTCTGCAGGTAAGGTCAGAGTTTCCTCATTTATAAGACTTGCTGGGAAAAAGGCCTCGAAAGTCTCGCCTTCAGCATCTTCATCAGTTGCAACAAAAGATGTTGTTGCACCGGCAGCCGTAGCTTTATACACTTTGCCGTTGATGTTGATTTCGTCGGTCTGTTCCCAATATGCACATAATCTGTCTGAATTGAATGTAGCACGGGTGTCTGCGTCGTTGCCTTCAATGGTTGCAGTAAATGTATGGATGGATCTGCCGTTACCCACCTGTTCATCCTCATCGCTACAACTACAGAACCCAGCCATTGCCGCAATGGCGAAAGTCGTTAATAAGAGGTGTTGCTTATTCATATTCAATTAGGTTTTAAGTTATTATTGTTTGTCTATTCTCTAGTTAAAAAGGGTTTCTACAACAGTCCCGCCTCCCCATTCCTTTCAGGTATTAAGCTACGGAAATTACCACTCCCTTACGCATTTTATATCTGAATATGCAAACATAAGCAAAAAATATGTTATGAGCAAATAATTTCGGAGGTAAAAGAAAGAAAAAGTCATAAAAGTACTAGAACAAGAGTAAATCCTCATTAAATCGGTGCCCATATAAAACGAGCACCGATTTATATCAGTCTATCAACAACTTATTTCAATCTCTTTGCGCCCTGAATATCAGTCATGTCTATGTCTGGCGAAATATCAGTCGATGCCGGAGCTTCCACTACCTTGATAACCTTATAAGCATACTTGGCAGGAGTTGCAATTCTATAGAACTCATCCTCACTTCCAATGGTCTTTGCTTCATCAGCCACAGCTACAGCATTATATACATCACCTGATTTTGTATAATAGACATATCCTACAGGAATTACCGCTCCTTCAGTCAGTTTCGTATATTCTGCATCTTCAAGTTCATATTGGAACACATAATAGCCAACCGCATTCGGAGAGAACTTCGCGTTGTTGACATTCCAAGTAATACTGTCTGTTGTGTATAATGCGGCTATGCTGTTTCCTACCGTCATACTTGATGTAGCATCAGTTAGAATGAGTGTAGCACCAGCAGCATCAGTAACAGTCCAAGTCGTAGGAGTTACAATATCATCCTTCAGTCCGTAATCAAAACAGTTTTCAACTGTTGCCTCAGTTACACCCTGAAGAGCCGACTGTACATTCGGAGCTGTAGCAGGTGATGAGCCTGGAATAAATTCAGCAGCAAAAAGTCTTGACTTTCCTGATAAATCCAAACCATTGCCGACAACCACAAATATAGGTTCATCAGTAACGTATTCATCATTTTCCGTCACCACCCTACCCTTTTGGTAAGTAGTGATAGAAGGATCTGAAACTTCCGTGATAGTTTCCTGGATTCCGTCTTCGCTGTCCATTACGAGGGCGTCGAATGTGATTGGGTAGAGTCCTTCGCCTGACTTCTCGGATATCTTGAAGATGTAGGTGTAGGCATAGTTTGGCTGCCAGTCGGCAAACTTAGCCGGAACGATAGCCATTGCATCTTCCATCACGATTTCCTCGTCGCCGCCGTCAGTAGGAACGAGTGTGTATGCAACACGGAGTTTCAATACATGACCTTTACCTGTTGGAATTACGTCGATGTAATCTCTCACATCCATTTCACCTGCAAATGTTGCATAGTTTGACGTACGCCCCAGATAGCCACCATCTTCTTCATCTTCTTCTTTTGCCCCATACACTAGATTGTTAAACGATAGTTTATCTGTTGTATTTGAATCACCCGCATCAGGAGTATAACTCATAATAGCCTTATTATACCCCACAGCATTGATATTACCGCTGCCAACGACAGGGAAAAAGACCGACAACGTTCCTGAGCCGGAAGGTATGGTTTTGTCTGAAGTCTTATATTCAGGTTCTGTCTTTACAGAAAGCAACATAGGAGTAGTAGTCAGACTGGCAACATCCCCCTTAGTCTTTGAATCCTCACTTGCTGACTGATAGAAGCGTACATCCTTAACCGAGTAGCCAGGAACAGTCTCATAGATAGCCATACGTACCCTTGCTGCAACCTTACGGAAGCGAGGAGTTACAGGGGAAGAATTCACATAATTCATATTATCCCTATAAACCGTTATGAGGTCAGCAATATAAGCTGCGCCAAGTTCATCCACTGTTCCCCTAATCTTATAGGCAGGTTTCGTTCTTGAACCGATGTCACCACGGGTTACCTCTGAGAACTTGGCATAAGTTTTATTGCCCGTACCCGTTCCTTTTCCCTGAGAAAATGCAATAAAATCAAACTGGGCATAATCATTATCCCAGTACTTGACTGTCTGATCCGTGACTGGATCAACTCCTTCCCCGTCATTTGTCAGTTTATATACATCAATTTTTCCAGGAGTCTGATTAACTGGTTTCTGGTCAACATATTCCCAGCATTCAGAATTCGATTCTGTTGAATTTGCAGTTTCAGGATAGTAGTTTACGTTGTAGTATCTAAATACTTCAAGCGCATCTGCCAGAACACCATCGGACTTAAATCCTTCCACAATAAAATTATTGTTTAGGATACCTGCAGCATCCTCACCAGTCTTGTCGGTACGGGTGACAGCTTTCGTGGCAGTCCCCATCTGTATAGCTTTCAACGCACTGAAATTATCTGGTTGAGCACCTTCAAACTGTTCATCCGTACAGCCAGCCAAAGCCATCATGGCAACTGTGGCAATTATTAACGGTTTCCTTATATTAGCATCGAGAACCATATATCTATCTTTTCCTTTCATATTCCGTCCTCCATATTAATAGTTTAACATCTTTTTGCCATCCTTGATGATGATACCGTGGTAGTCATCACCAACACGGGTACCCATTAAATTGTAGATTGCACCTTTCCTGTTACCCATACCAACATTTTCAATAGCATCAGCCTCCTCATCGAATGCGTCAGCAAAGAACTTGATTTCGTTTGACTTGACTGGAACCTTATCCATTGGCAGATAAGCCTTGTATTGATGCAATGTAGTGTTATTATATATACTGAATACCCCCTTCTTCGGAGTAGATCTCGTGATGTCGAGAACATAGTTTGTCTGTACATCACATGATTCATTCTCCAATTTACCTTCAAGAATGTTGTCCTCTATAGGTTCCATTTCTTCATCGAGAACAGGGAATTGCACGATTCCCTTTGCCGCATTCACAACAACAGCAGTACAAGGAGCAATCTTGCGGTAAATCCTTTGCAGAACAAGTTTATTACCTTCGGCAGCATTGGCATAGTACACTTTCACCCCTTCCGGAATGCTTAAAGTAGCGTCATAATACATCGAAGCCCATCCTGCAGACGTGACATCAAGATTAAAAGTTTTCATTGAAGGACGTGATTTTAACAATATCCATCTGTATGTATCATTCAATGGGATATGACTTGCATCAAATGTGTGCGTCAGTACATCTGAACATATAAAATAACCTGTCTGAGACACTCCCGAAACCCAGTTTTCAGTAGCATCCTCAGGATTCCAAGCAGAAAAACCCACATCAATAAAACTCAACTGTGAGCAATCCTTAAACATTTCCTCATAACATCCGCTGACTAGAACTTTAGCAGGAAGTGTTGGAGCAGCAACCAGACCAGAACAACCTTCAAACATCTTTGCATAACAATTTTCCGTCAAATTCACAGCAGGAAGTTCCGGAGCATTAGACAAATCTTTGCAGCCACTGAATAAGCCATAAAAACAATAGTCATTAGGAATTGCAGTTGTCTGACAAGTATTATCTACCAATGCCATTATATTACCATAGGCAGCAACTGTTCCTGTAATAGCAAACTGATAGTAATTGTCAGCATCTTTTGAGAAGTTTTTGATACCCTCATTCGCATTACGGAAAAAGATGACATCACCTATGTGTTCAAGAGATATTGGATTGTTAAATGCGACAGGATACCAAGTTCCGGCTTCGCCAGTGGTACTGTACTCAATAGCGACATCTGAGGGTTGATTTATTTTATTTAAGGCAACAGCAACATTATCTGATTCAGCCACAAAGCAAAGATAGTCGTTATTCACTATATACCAATCTATTGGGTCATAACTACACTCAATTCGAGGTTTGTATATTTTCAAATTGCCCGGACAGACAAAGATTCCATGCGGAGCAACTCCAGAAACCCAAGCTACCGTTGAGTGTGGTATCTCTCCGAACTCCGAGTAGTTCTCTTCTCCAACTTTCTGAACATTCCAATCACTAAAATTCACTTTGATATAAGTTAGTTTGGAACAATCAGTAAACATTCGCTCCATACTATTTTCCACCAATGATGTTGCAGCAATTTCGGGAGCCACCTTTAGCCCTGTACATCCAGTAAACATTGCCAAATAACAAGATTGTACCAGATTATTTGCCGGAAGCTTCGGCGGTAATATAAGACTCGTACAGTTCCCAAACATAAAGGTATAACAGCCATTCGCCAGGTTCATTGCCGGAAGTTCAGGAACTTTTATCAAAGACGTACAGCCGCTGAACATACAGCGATAACAATAATCCGCCAGATTCAATGCAGGAAGTTTGGGAGCAACTTTTAGCGACGTACAATTATTGAACATGTTATTATAGCAGTATGGAGCCAATGTTGTTGCAGGCAGTGCTGAAGTCTCTGTCAGGTTCAAACATCCGTTAAACATATAATCGTAACAATTTTCCGCCAGATTCATAGCAGGGAGTTCCGGAGTCTTAGTCAAAGACGTACAATTATTGAACATATTGTAATAGCAGTATGGAGCCAATGTTGTTGCAGGAAGCTCAGGTGCTTCAATTAAAGACCTACACTCCCTGAACATTTCATCATAACAGCCATTTGCCAATGTAGTTGCAGGAAGCTTTGGGGGAGCAACCAGATTTGTACATTCAATAAACATATCTTTATAACAACTCTCAGACAATGTCGTGGCAGAAAGTTTTAATTCAGAAGCATCTACCAAGCCGACTGAATACCAAAACAAATCTTCGAAAGACATCTCAGGAGTCATTACAGTCGTTTCACAAGTACCATCAACAAGTGACATTATATTACCACTTGCAGCGACCGAACCACTGGTTATCATGATCTTCTTCTTACTGAATGACGTTACTGTGCCTTCGTTTTTAATGTATAATTTTTCACCTGCTTTTAGGGTACTGGATTGTATTACCCATCTATTAATATCTTGAGTCATATAGCCATACCACCAATCCTTTCCATTATAACTGAACACCAAGCCGGCTCTGTCATAAGTTTCACTCAGCACTTTTATCGTGCAATTATCCGTCAAGGCTGTAAAGCACAAATAATCAGGAGTTTCATCAGCATAGGCTCCAAGTGTGCAAAGTGTCATCACACATGATATAAGTGATTTCAATATGATATTTTTCATAAGCTTTATTATTGAAGTAAATGTTTTGATTAAATCACGATAGACTTTCTACAGAGTATGAGCTACTAAAGACGTGCCATTCTAAAAAAGACGCCCTCCATCAATATATTGTTGAGTATCACCAACAAAACGCGACGGACCAGATCCTTCAGCAACCTTGATTACCTTATAGACATACCTAACCGGTTGTGCCGGAATCTTAAGCTTTTCAGCATCAGGAAGTGCATCAAATTCTTCTTCGGTAATCCATGTTGACTTATCATTATTGTAGTCTTCAACGTCTTCATAATAAACCGGACCAGCCGCCTGCCATTCATATTGGAATACATAATAACCACTTTCTATTGGAGTAAACTGAGCGTTATTGATATTCCAGACAAGACTGTCTGTTGTGTATTGAGCTGGAATCTGAGTGGCAATTGTCAAATTCTCTGTCACATCTGTGAGAACGAGTTTGGCTCCAGCTGCGTCAGTTACCGTCCAAGTCTTTCCGTTTTCATCATATATACCCTTTTCGAAGCAGTTTTCCGCCGTTGCCTCTGTTATATTCTGAAGAGCCGACTGAGCATTCCTTTCACCGGCTTCGCCAGGAATCAAGCCTGCAGCAAAGAGCCGTACATAACCAACACCTTCTTCAGTCGTTGAAAGAGCCTTACCATCGTCAGCCACCACAAATATTGGTTCTTCAACTAAATATTCGTCATTCTCCGTAACGACCTTACCCTTCTGATAAGTTGTGATAGAAGGATTAGACACTTCGGTGATAGTTTCCTGAATTCCATCATCACTATCCATTACGAGGGCGTCGAATGTGATTGGGTATAGACCATCACCCGTCTTCTCTGAAATCTTGAAGATGTAAGTGTACGCATAGTTAGGCTGCCAATCGGCAAACCTTGCAGGTACAATGGCAGCAGCATCTTCCATTACGATGACATCCTCACCACCGTCTGTAGCGACCAATGTGTATGCCACTCGGAGTTTCAATACGTGACCTTCACCTGTAGGAATCACTCCGACATAATCAGTGACATCTTTCTCTCCGGCGTATGTCGCAGAATTTGATGTACGGCCAAGATAGATATTTTCATTCGCTTCTGATTTCTCTTTCGATCCATACTTCAGCTCATTGAATGTAAGCATGTTACTTCCTTCGGAACTTATATCGTCTGGAAAAAACTTCAACACAGCCCTGTTATAGTTTTCTTTCCCCACATTACTGCTTCCTGTTATCGGGAAATAGACCGACATTGTACCAGAACCCGTTGAGACAGCAGCATCAGGTGTGACATAATCGGCAGCCGACACAGAAAGGAGAGTTGGAGTTTCAGACAAGTCAGAAACGGTTGTCTTAGTTTTTGCCACCTCGCTTGCAGACTGATAGAAACGCACGTCCTTTACAGAATAGCCGGGAACTTTCTCATAAATAGCCATACGGATTTTTGCCGATACATTACGGAATTTAGGCGTTACGGGTCCCATGTTCTGATATTTGTCAGTTTCCCTATATTCCGTCACGAGGTCAGCAATATAGGCAGCTCCAAGTTCCGCAATATTTCCCTTAATATTATAGACTGGATTGACAGCCGAACCAATGTTGCCACGATTCACTTCCGAAATACGGGCATAGGTTTTACTGTCAATTTCACCCGTACCAAGTCCTTGAGAGAATGCAACGAAGTCATACTGACTATAGTCAGGGTCCCAATACTTGATGCTTTGAACCGGAATTGGAGAGATGCCCACTTCTGGGTTTTCAGACGTATAGACATCAATTTTTCCATCAGTTGAATTGATGGTTTTCTGACCTACATATTCCCAGTTTTTGGAATTGGACTCTGTAGAATTTGCAGTACCGGGATAGTAGTTTACGCTATAGTACTTGAACACTTCTACGGCATCAGCCAATGTACCATTTGATTTAAAACCTTCAACAATAAAATTGTTGTTCAAGGTCCCCGCGGCATCCTCACCCGTCTTGTCAGCACGGGTAACAGCCTTAGAGGCATTACTCATTTGGATTGCTTTCAGCGTACCTGAGTTATATGATTGAGTGCCATCAAACTGTTCATCCGTACAACCAGCCAATACAATCATAGCGACAGACACTCCAAGTGCACAAAGACTCATTGTGCAGAGCAGCAACAATTTGGTTAGTAGTTTTTTCATAATTTATTAGTTTTTAGTTATTTATTTTCCAATTATTTGTAAAGACCAGATAGCACACGCGAATATCAAATGCCGGACTTCAGCATCTGAGAGCACTATAAAAAAGCAAGTTTATTGGTTTTATAAGCACATGTGATTCAAGACCTAAATCATTTAAATTCAAGCCATTGTGCCATCCTGATATATTTTTCGGTAGCAATTGCATAGGTTCCGTGGTTAACTGGTTAATCAATAGGATAAGTATTGTCCGTTGCAAATATAACAAAAATAAATGTTTCAAGCAAATATTTTCAGGAAAAAAACAGCCGCTGACCATGAAGACCAGCGGCTGAAGTTTAATCTTTGGGAACAATGAGTCTGTCCCGATTTAGTCTTTACTTAAAAAGTACCTTCTGTGTAACTTTCGTTGTGAGGAGCCTTGCTCTTCAAGCCTGAATCATCGTCTGTGCCTGAACCAGCTTCAGCAACCTTGATTACCTTGTACATGTACTTGGCAGGAGTCTTGGTCTTTGAGGCATCGGTAAGGGCATTGAATTCTCCTTCTGTTACTTCGCCGTTTCCATCAAGTGCCTTGTACTCTTCATAAGTGTAAGGTACTGCTGCGGCTGTTTCATACTGGAATACGTAGTAGCCTGCTGCCGTTGGCTCGAACCATGCATTGTTTACTGTCCATGTCAAGCCGTTGGTTGTCTTGAGGGCTGGTATCGTTTCTGCAATGGTCAGACCGTCTGTCATGTCGGTGAGGACGAGGGTCGCTCCTGCTGCGTCTGTTACGGTCCATGTCTTTCCGGTTTCGTCATAAGTACCCTTTTCGAAGCAGTTTTCTGCTGTTGCTTCTGTAATAGACTGGAGTGCTGTTGCTGCATTT
>JAKSJB010000028.1 GCA_024398475.1 Bacteroidaceae bacterium
ATCTTCGCTTGCAAAAATAGGTTATTTTTATTTAACTGCAAAACATTTTGCGTAAAAGTTTGCCTGGGAAATTAAATAATTCTTAATTGTTGCATTGATTTTGCCCATTGTTAAGTCGCTTTGTCATTTTTTTTGCTTATCTTTGCAAAAGATTATAAATCAGGGGTTAGGAGGAAAAGATGCAAGTTAAATTAATATAATTATGGGATTTTTTAATTTCTTCAATAAGCAAAAGAAAGAAACGCTTGACAACGGTTTGGCAAAGACTAAGGAGAGTGTCTTTGGTAAGATTGCGCGTGCCGTTGCGGGTAAGTCACATGTTGATGATGATGTGCTGGATAATCTAGAGGAGGTTCTTGTGACGAGTGATGTGGGTGTGGATACGACTCTGAAGATTATTGAACATATTGAGGCTCGTGTTGCACGCGACAAGTATGTCAATACTTCGGAACTTAACAATATTCTGAGGGAGGAAATCTCCAACCTGCTTACGGAAAACAATACTGACGATACTGAGGGCTTTACGGTTCCGCAGGGCAGTAAGGGTAATCCGTATGTGATACTTGTGGTGGGTGTGAACGGTGTGGGAAAGACTACCACAATCGGTAAACTTGCCTATCAGTTCAAGCAGGCTGGATACAGCGTGATGCTTGGTGCGGCTGATACGTTCCGTGCTGCAGCCGTTGAACAGTTGTGTATTTGGGGTGAACGCGTGGGGGTGCCTGTGGTTAAGCAACAGATGGGAAGTGATCCTGCTTCCGTGGCTTTCGATACATTGAGTTCGGCAATTGCCAATCATGCTGATGTGGTGCTTATTGATACTGCCGGCCGTCTTCACAACAAGGTTGGATTGATGAACGAGTTGACGAAGATTAAGAACGTGATGAAGAAAATCGTGCCTGATGCTCCCGATGACGTGATGCTGGTGCTTGATGGTTCTACCGGACAGAATGCCTTTGAACAGGCTCGTCAGTTTACTGCTGCCACAGATGTTACTTCCATGGCGATAACCAAACTTGACGGTACTGCCAAGGGTGGGGTTGTGATAGGTATCAGCGATCAGTTCCGTATCCCTGTAAGATACATCGGACTGGGTGAGGGTATGGAAGACCTTCAGCCTTTCAATCGCAGGGAATTTGTGGACTCTCTGTTTAAGAGTGAAGCATGAGAAATAATACGATAGACATAATTACTCTTGGTTGTTCGAAGAATCTTGTTGATTCGGAACGACTGATGGCGCAACTGAATTCGCTGGGCTATACCGTTACGCATGACAGCCCAAACCCACAGGGGGAGATTGCTGTAATCAACACGTGCGGTTTTATCGGTGATGCCAAGGAGGAGTCAATCAACATGATTCTTGAATTTGCCCAGGCGAAGGAGGAGGGTCGCCTGAAACGCCTGTACGTCATGGGTTGTCTCAGCGAACGTTATCTGAAGGAACTCGGCAGGGAAATACCGCAGGTCGATAAGTTCTATGGCAAGTTCGATTGGGAAGGTATCGTAAGGGAACTGAGTGAAGGGACGGAACAGGAATCGGCTGAAGGTCTGATGCGTTGCATTACTACTCCGTCTCACTATGCCTATGTGAAGATTAGTGAAGGTTGCAACCGCCGTTGTGCCTATTGTGCTATTCCGATAATTACCGGTAAGCATAAGAGTCGTCCCATGGAAGAGATACTTGCTGAAGTGGAATGGCTCGTATCGCAGGGGGTAAGGGAATTTCAGGTGATTGCCCAGGAACTTACATATTATGGCCTTGATCTCTACAGGAAACGTTGTATAGCCGAACTGATAGACAGAATGTCGCAGATAAAGGGTGTGAAGTGGATTCGCCTTCATTATGCCTATCCTCATCAGTTCCCTATGGATTTGCTCGATGTGATGCGTCGCAGAAAAAATGTATGCAAATATCTTGATATTGCCTTGCAGCATATCAGCACATCGGTACTGACAAATATGCAGCGTCATGTGACCAAGGAAGATACATACTCGCTGATAGAACAAATACGCAGGGCTGTTCCGGGTATTCATATCCGCACCACCTTGATGGTCGGTTTTCCCGGTGAAGGTGAAGCCGAGTTTGAAGAACTCAAGGATTTTGTGAAATGGGCTAAGTTTGAACGAATGGGTGCCTTTGCGTACTGTGAGGAAGACGGAACATATGCGGCCCGTCATTTCAAGGATGAGGTGCCGGAAGAGGTGAAGCAGAAACGTCTTGGTGAACTGATGGATATCCAGCAGGGAATTTCTGCTGAGATTGCATCGCAGAAGGTTGGATTGACGATGAAGGTGATTATTGACCGTAGGGAAGGTGATTATTATGTGGGACGTACTGAATTCGATTCGCCTGAAGTGGATCCTGAAGTGTTGATTCCTGTCTGTGAAGGAATGCTACGACGTGGATGTTTCTATGATATAAAGATAACTGATTCCGATGATTTCGACCTATACGGAACTCGGATAAATAACAACCAACAATAACAATGACACAGAAGCAATTCATCAACGAACTGGCGAAGAATTCCGGCATGACTACGTCGGAAACAACCCAACTGATGGAACAGTTCTGCACATTGGTGACAGAATGTGTAAATAACGACCAGACAGTGATGCTTCAGGGTTTCGGTAGTTTTGAAAAGAAGACGAAGGCTGAGCGGCAGATGTATAATCCTGCTACAAAGGACTATCGTACTATTCCCGGAAGTACTTCATTGGTTTTCAAACCAAGTACATTACTTAAAGACAAACTTAATCCTCAACAATAATGGGCACTAAAGTCAATACACAGGTCTTGGCGGACTTACTTGCCGAAAAGGCTGGCATAAGCAAACGTAGTGCCGACACATTTGTCAAGGCATTCATTCAGACAACAATTGATGGTGGCTTGTCTGACGGAAACGTAAAGATTAAGGGATTGGGAACCTTTAAGATTGTGAAGGTTGCCGACAGGGAAAGTACAAATGTCAATACGGGCGAGCGCATCCTGATTGCCGGTTACAACAAGATGTCCTTTGTTCCTGACATTGACCTTGATATGCAGGCGGCTGCTGATGCTGAAGCAGAAAAGGTGGCTGAAGTCAGGAAGACTGTAAGGAAACCTGCACAGAAAAAAACTGCAGGACCGGTTGCTGCAGAAGAAAAAACCGTAGCAGAGAAGAATGCAATTGTTTCAGAAGTACCGAAGATAGAAGAAAAGACTCCTGTAGTTTCCGAACCGCTGCCGGCATCACCATCACCTCTGAAAGTTGCTTTTGAGAGCAACAAACCTTTGTGGTATAGTATTGCCATTGCATTGTTGTTGATAATTGTAGTGTTCGTAGTGCTTCTTACCGGTGATAGTGATAAAGACCGGAATGAAGAACAGTCGGAACAGGTTGAGGCGGGTGTTTCCGATTATCAGGACACTCTGTCAACGGAATCATCGGCAACTCAATCAACGGAATCTGTTGAGGCTTCTCAGCCACAGGCTACAGGGACGCATAGGGTGCATGTGCTGCAGAAAGGTGAGACGCTTACCACAATTTCGCTGTATTATTACCATACCCCAGATTCAATGCGTGCTATTTGGAAACTCAATAAATTCCCTAATCCCAACGACATACCTATAGGTACGGAAATACTGTTGCCATAGAGCACTTCAGCCTGAATCTCCGATAGAATCAAATCCTCCATTAGATGAGAAACCTTAAGGTCTATAAAGCGTCAGCCGGTAGTGGAAAGACTTTCACCCTGGCTGTGGAGTATATTCGTCTCCTGATTATTGATCCGTTCAATTACAGTCACATTCTTGCTGTAACCTTCACCAATAAGGCTACGGGTGAGATGAAGGATCGTATTATTTCTACGCTTCACGGACTTGCTGCAGGACTTCCTTCGGCTGATGACTATCTGGACAAACTTTCATGTCGCCTGAAGGAAGATGGATATACCTATTCCGATAAATATATACGCCAGCAGTCGCAGAAAGCGTTGGATCTCATAATACATGACTACAGTCATTTCCGCATTGAAACCATCGATGCTTTCTTTCAGAGTATCATCCGTGTGCTTGCACGTGAACTGAACCTTACGGCAAACCTCCGTGTTGACCTCAATCAGGACGAGGCTCTAGATGAGGCTGTTCAGGCAATGATTGATTCCATAAGTGAGGATAAGGAAACCCGTGAGGCGGTGAAGTCGTATGTGTTCGACAATCTATCCGAAGGTGCCAACTGGAAGATTGCCGACCGTATGAAGGATTTCAGCAAGCACATATTCAGTGAGGTTTATCTGAAAAACAAGAACCTTCTGCAGAACAAGACCGACATAAAGACTTTTCGGGAGTTCAAGTCGTATCTACGCAATCGTGAGAAGATGATAACCGAACAGCAGAAGGTAATTGGGCAGCAGTTCCTTGAATTGTGTACCCACAGCGGATTTACTTCTGATGATTTTTCGGGTAAGTCACGCCAGGGCTTGTGGCCGTTTTTCTCAAAGATGGCTGACGGTGTGATTCCAAACGTGACCGACACCATACGGGGCTATCTCACCAAGGACTTTTCCAAGACTCCGGCAGTCATATCCTGTGCTCCGCAGATAACTGACCTGCTCGGTAGGGCTATATCGCTGTTGGATGAAAGTGCACCTGTCCTGGCAAGTATCCGTCTGTTGCTCAGGAATCTCAATCAGACCATGCTGCTCAGTAAGGTTGATGAACGCCTGCGTCGTCTTAATGAAGAGGCAAACCGATTTCTTCTTGCCGATACTGCTTATTTTCTCCGTGAACTGATTTCGGGGAGTGATGTACCGTTCATCTACGAGAAGGCTGGTTCCCAGTTCCGCTATATAATGATTGATGAGTTTCAGGATACCAGTGAACTTCAATGGGATAATTTCAAGCCGCTTCTTTCAAACAGTCTAAGTGCCGGAAACGACTGTCTGCTTGTGGGAGACGTGAAACAGAGTATCTACAGATGGCGCAACAGTGACTGGAGTATTCTCAACAATATCGGTTCGGGAGATTTTGCCGGCTATATAGATGACAAGCCTCTTGACACCAATTACCGTAGTGCTGAGAACATAGTTGAATTCAACAATACTTTCTTTCCGGCTGTCATACCCGTACTGAGGGATAACCTGATATCAGCATGCAATGCTGACAGTTCTCTTGCCCAGGACCTGGAGACGGCATATAGTACCGTCTTTCAGAAAGTACCAGACAGCAAGAAGGGGATAGGTTCTGTAGTCATGCAGTCCTTTGAAAGTGAGGATGACTATACGGCAGACATTCTCAACCGCTTGAGCGAACAGATTTTGTCCTTGCTGGCTTCCGGTGTACGTCAGGGCGATATAGCCATACTTGTACGTACCAAAAAGGAAACGGCTATGATATGTAAGAGTCTTGCTGCTTCCCTGCCTTCTGATGTCAAGGTCATAAGCAGCGAGGCATATATGCTGTCGAGTTCTCCTGCCTTGGAAATCATGGTTGATGCACTCCGACTTCTGGCATCACCGAATGAAAGGCTTCTCCGCCTTAATCTTGCATATAGGTATCAGATGAAGGTCGTGCAGTCTCATAATCCACAGTTGCAGATTGACAAACGCCGGTTCTTTATGCTTGAATCCGAAAGCCTTCAATCTATGCTCCCGCATGAGTTTGTGGAGTCGGAGAGCGAATTGGCTTCGATGCCGCTGTACGAACTGTGTGAGCGTCTGTACAGCATATTCCGTCTGGATGTCATTCCTGATCAGGACGCCTACTTGTTCAGTTTTTTTGATGAACTTTCGGCATACGTAGGTGACAAGCCTTCTACAATTGCCTCGTTTATTGAAACATGGGATAAGTCGATAGGTTCGAAGACCATACCAAGTGCCGCCTCCGACGGAATCCAGATAATGACCATTCATAAGTCAAAGGGATTGGAGTTCCACACCGTATTCGTTCCGTTCTGTACCTGGGAAATTGGAGTAAAGCGCAGTTTCAGTCCTGTACTTTGGTGTCAGCCCCGTTCCGAGGAATTCCGTCAGATACCGCTTGCTGCACTCTCATTCAGCAACGACATGAAGATGTCTGAGTTTAGTGACGAGTACGATAGGGAACTGCTCAAGACCTATGTCGATAATCTCAATCTCATATACGTTGCATTTACGCGTCCTTCACGCAATCTGTTTGTATATACCGGAGCCAAACTCCGCCAGACAAAGAACGGAATTTCAAAATCCACTTCTGCATTCGACTGCTATGACCTTTTGAAACTTACCGTACTGAAGGACTGCGATACATACTCTAAAGGTGAGATATATACAATAGTTAAGGACCGTCATGTTGTCTGTGAGGAGATTCCTGTCAGTTTCCGTTCCGGCAGTTTCAACGTTCAGTTCCGTCAGTCAAATAAGTCGGAAGAGTTCATTAATGGTTCTGAGTCGGATTCGGACTATTATATCAACAAGGGACTGGTGGTACACAAGGTGATGGAGATGCTTCAGTCTTTTTCCGACCTCGACCGCATTCTCCTTCAACTTGACTGTGATGGAGTATTTCCCGATAGGGCATTCCGTGATGATGTTGAACAGACTGTACGCCGGGCACTTTCCGATACCACTGTATCAAGATGGTTCTCAAGCGAGTGGACTGTTCTCAACGAATGTAGTATACTCAGTTCCGATAGCGAAGGTAATGTACTTACACACCGTCCTGACAGGGTGATAACCAACGGTAGTGAAACCATTGTAATAGACTACAAGACCGGCAGACAGTCAGACAGTCATGTACGTCAGGTAGAGAACTATATGGAACTTCTCCGTCAGATGGGTTATCCCAATGTCAAAGGTTATCTTTGGTATATGAACAGAAAGGACATAGTAGCAATAGAAGAGTGACTCTTCGATTCGTAAACATGTTGACTCTCCCAAAATATGAAAGCATTTCTTCAGACAGTAGCACAGGATTTGTATGAATATACAGACGGACACATGGAGAACGTGACTATAGTTTTCCCTAACAAGCGTGCCAGTCTGTTCATGAACCAATATATATCACAGTTGGCTGACCGTCCTGTATGGTCGCCACGCTACACCACCATAACTGAACTCTTTCAGTCGCTGACCCATCTCACCATTGCTGACCCGATAGTGCTCAATTGCTATCTCTATGAAGTATATCACCGTCTTTCGGCTTCGCAGGAGTCATTCGACCATTTCTATTCGTGGGGTGATGTACTCCTGAGTGACTTCAACGACATAGATGCCAATATGGTCAATCCAAAGGCTCTTTTCTCCAACGTGTCCGACCTTGAGGCACTTACCTCGTTTGACTTTCTCACCGAAGAGCAGGAGCAGGCAATCCGTCTGTTCTTCAATTCATTCAATGTGGAAGGCAAGACCAAACTCCATGAAATATTTCTTGGCATGTGGAATATCATGCCTATGCTCTATCAGGAATTCCGTAACTCTCTTGCCGCCGACGGACTGGCATACGAGGGAATGATGAAACGAACCGTAATAGAGGAGTTTGACGAATCACGTCTTGACACGGACACGATTTATGCTTTCGTTGGGTTTAACATACTTTCCGCTACTGAACGCGAACTCTTCCTCCGCATGATGAAGAATGCAAATGTGCGTTTCTATTGGGACTTTGATGAAACGATAGAATCTGATGAATCGGGTATGGGCATACGTGAAAATCTTCGTGTATTCGGAGATAGGTCTGTTGTCATACCGTCGGAAAGGGAGGATACTTCAGACGGACAATTCACCCCCGACATCTCTATAGTGACATCGGCTACGGACAATGCACAATGCCGTTATGTAGGTGACTGGCTGACACGTACACTTTCAGGAACAGTACCGCAGAACCGTACAGCAGTAGTACTTTGTGACGAGTCGCTCCTTCAGCCGGTGCTGCATTCTATACCGTCGGTACTCTCTGATGGAACTCCCATCCAACTAAACATCACGATGGGATATCCCATGCAGCAGACACCTGCAGCAGGATTCCTTCTCGACCTTCTCAACCTTCAGACGAGAGGCTGGAAGGACGAAACCACATTCCGTTTCCGTGCCGTAGAACAACTCCTGCGCCATCCGTTTACCCAAATGATGGCAAAAGACGATACAGAACGTGTATTCCGTAACATGCTTCAGAAAAACATGGCATATCCCCATACGTCGCTCTTTGCCGAGAGTAAGGTCCTGAGTCAGATGTTCGTGTGCCGTACTTCCGTCACCGATATACTCAACTATATGAAGACCATGCTTCAGATGGTACAGCAGTATGTAGGCAGTCAGGCTGATTCCTCCCCCTTGCTCGTGGAATCTCTTTTCAATGCCTGGCTTATGGTAAACCGTCTGCTGTCCATCGCCGAATCAGGCAAACTGCCGTTGCAGCGCACCGATACCCTTACACGACTGTTCCGCCATATCATACACTCCAAGAGCATTCCGTTCCATGGCGAACCAGCCATCGGGGTACAGGTGATGGGAATGCTGGAAACACGAAACCTTGATTTTGACAACATCATCATGCTGTCCGTAGGGGAGGGAACCATGCCGCATCCATCACATCAGACATCCTTCATTCCATATACATTGCGTAAGGCATACGGACTTACTACTACCGAATTGGGTGACAGTATCTCAGCATACTATTTCCGCCGTATTCTTCATCGTGCCGGTCACATCACATATCTCTACAACGCATCTACTGAAGGACTTCACAAGGGCGAGATGAGCCGGTTCCTCATTGACATGAAACTCAGGGGACAGGCGAGTATGAAGACACTCTTGCCAAGTCCTGCAGAGTCGACGGATAACGTACCGATAGCCGTAGAACCTGATATACAGGCATATTCAACCCACTTGTCGTTCTCTCCGTCTGCAATCAACACCTACATCGACTGTCCGTTCCGTTACTATCTGCAGTATGTGTGCCGACTTTCTGAGCAGGAAGAGGTAAGTGAGGAAATCGACGATTCACTCTTCGGCACCATCTTCCATAGGGCAATGGAACTGCTCTACACTCCATTCGTCGGACGTGGAGATATACAGCGCACGAAGATTGAGGAACTCTCGAAGAACGAAGGAATTGTTGCAAAAGCCGTGTCCGAAGCATTCCGTGACAGCAATCTCTCTGCCGATGAAGGAGGAGGAGAGGCTTTGCTCAACTATGAAGTCATCTGTCACTACGTCCGTCAGCAACTAAAGGCAGATGCCGCACTTTGTCCGATGACGATACTTGCACTCGAAAAACATATAAATCTCCCGTTTGGAGGAACTGGAATCATAGACAGGGAGGACATAGTGACGTCTGAAGGAAAACGCATTCACCGCATAGTGGATTACAAGACATCACTTCATCCACAGCAGACTGAAGACCTTCAAAGTCTGTTTGCACCAGATGACAGACGTGCATACCACATACTCCAGACACTCATATATTGTGAGGCATGCACTCAGACAACCACTGACAGCGACACTTTTGCACCTGCACTCAACTACGTCAAGTCTATACATCCGGGTGACACCTCAATTGTAAAGGTCGGTTCTGACTTCATACTCGACTATTCCAGCCAATGCCGTTCAGAATTTCTCCCGATGATCAATCAGTTGGTAACTGAAATGCAATTGCCGGACAATCAGTTCCTGCCTTCACCGTCCGAACACCGATGCGAATACTGTCCATTCGTGGAATTGTGCAGATAGAGCAATGCAATGTTGCAGACACAATTCAGAAGATTATTCAGTCAATGACATATTGTTATACATTGCTGTCCGGTAAAACTCAAAACGGCAATAGTTCAAAAACATAGTCAGTAATCATCATAATGCAAATGACCGATTTGGGTTTAACGAATTATTTGGCTAGGTTCTAAATAATTCGTAACTTTGCGCCTAATATGAAAGTAACTATTCATCCATCGTGGCAGGAGAAACTGCAGGGGGAGTTCGATAAACCTTATTTTGAACAACTCACAGAATTCGTGCGTCAGGAATATGCACGCTATAAGGTGTTTCCTCCGGGCAGACTCATCTTCAACGCTTTCAACCTTTGTCCGTTTGACAGGGTAAGGGTTGTATTGATAGGTCAGGATCCCTATCATGAACCAGGTCAGGCTCACGGCTTGTGTTTCTCGGTGAATGATGGAGTACAGTTCCCTCCGTCGCTCCTGAACATCTTTAAGGAGATTCAGGACGACACGGGTCATGCTGTTCCGCAGAGCGGCAATCTTACACGTTGGGCAGAACAGGGGGTGCTGCTTCTTAATGCTACTCTGACTGTGCGCGAGCATGTCGCAGGAAGTCATCAGCGACATGGATGGGAGACTTTCACCGATGCCGTCATAAGTACACTCAGTAGTGAACGTGAGAATCTGGTGTTTATCCTCTGGGGCAGTTATGCTCAGAGTAAGGCTCAGCTGATTGATGCCAAGCGCCATCTCGTGCTGCGTTCGGCTCATCCATCACCACTGTCGGCTTATCGCGGTTTCTTCGGCAATCACCATTTCAGTCTTACGAATGCTTATCTGCGTGAACACGGAATGGGTGAAATAGAATGGTAAAGACTATGATTAGAAATATATACTTGTTTGTGTTGGTGTGTTTCATGTCGCTGGCCGCAAAGGCTCAGAGCGACGTGGAGGAGATGGAGTATCTGAAACTTCATGGAATTGACGTGACTGATGGCAACGAGGTACGTATGCTGAAAAGCGGTCACGACAAGTTTGTGGATATGTTTGATGCTATCCGCAATGCCAAGTCGTTCGTACATCTTGAATATTTCAACTTCAGGAATGACTCTATAGCAGGTCTGCTCTTCGACCTACTTGCCAGGAAGGCGAAGGAAGGTGTAGAGGTACGTGCCATGTATGACGCGTTCGGCAATGCTTCCAACAATCAACCGATAAGGCATCATCAGCATGACTCGCTGTGTGCATTGGGTATTCAACTTGTTAAGTTTGACCCTATTGATTTTCCTTGGGTAAACCATATCATTCCGCGCGACCATAGGAAGATAGTGGTAGTGGACGGTAAGGTGGCATATACCGGAGGTATGAATGTAGCAGACTATTACGTTGACGGATTGGAAGGTATTGGTCCGTGGAGAGACCTGCACATGCATATTGAAGGGGAGGCAGTAAACCGTCTTCACGAGATATTCGCCAGAATGTGGACTCAGGCTACGGGTGAGATGCTTGTGGGACAAAAGTACTTCCCGACTCACAGCAATGTGGGCAGTGTGAAAGTGGCTGTAGTGGACCGTGCTCCCAGGTTGTCCAACAAGTCTATCAGGCAACTTTACGTAAGTATGCTGGACAATGCCCGAAAGAAGGTACGGCTGATTAATCCCTATTTTGTACCTACCCACTCCGTGCGCGATGCCCTGAAGCGTTGTATAGACCGTGGCGTGGAGGTGGAAATCCTGATTTCAGAAAAGAGTGATATTCCTCTTACTCCTGATGCTTCACACTATGTGGGACGTCTGCTTCAGAAACGTGGAGCCAAGGTGTATATGTTCCGTGGCGGTTTTCATCATACCAAGATGATGATTGTGGACGATACGTTCTGCACGGTAGGTTCGTCCAACCTTGACAGCCGCAGTCTCAGATGCGACCATGAAGTGAATACTGTGGTGTTTGACAGAAAGGTGACAGGCGAACTTGTGGATATGTTTGAGAACGACAAGAAGGCAAGTGTGCTCATGGATACTGATTACTGGCAGAACAAGA
This sequence comes from Bacteroidaceae bacterium, assembly GCA_024398475.1. GTDB lineage: Bacteria > Bacteroidota > Bacteroidia > Bacteroidales > Bacteroidaceae > Colivivens. The sequence continues at coordinate 11,709 of JAKSJB010000028.1, forward strand.
CAACGTGGAAACGCTTCGTGGGATGGTTTGGAAATCTTTTGACTCCGGTATTGTGATAGAGACAACGAGTCTACAAGTCAACGAGTCTACGAGTCAACAAGTCAACGAGTCTACAAGTCAACGAGTAGTTGCTGAAATCTCGAATTCTCGAATAATCGAAATCTCGATATTATCGCAATTAACAAATTAATAAATTATTATATTACAAATTTCCAAATTATCCTGGCTCTAATTGATTTTTCGAAACTTAATCAAAGCGAATATGAGAATAAAGTATTATCTAACTGTATTATTGGTGTTCTGTGCTACGGTATTTGCTGCAGCACAGCAGACGGAATATCCTAAGCGTGAATTCCGTGGTGCATGGATTCAATGCGTCAACGGACAGTACCTGGGTAAGTCAATGGCAGAACTGCGTGAGATGCTGTCTGGTCAACTTGACGTACTTCAGAAGGCTGGCATCAATGCCATTATGTTTCAGGTAAGGGCAGAGGGCGATGCGCTCTACAACTCTCCTTATGAACCCTGGAGCCGTTATCTTACAGGTCAGCAGGGTAAGGCACCGAGTGATGGTTGGGATCCTCTGAAATGGATGGTGGAACAATGTCATAAGCGCGGAATGGAATGTCATGCATGGATCAATCCATACAGAGCGAAAACAAAGGGTACTACGGTGCTCGCCTCTTCGCATGCTGCAGCACGTTATCCTGACCGTACATTCCGTTATGGCGACCTTCTCATATTCAATCCAGCCCTCGAAATCAACCGCCAATACACCTGTATGATTATTCATGACATCATCACAAGGTATGACGTGGACGGACTTCACATGGACGATTATTTCTATCCTTATCCGGAAAACGGACAGGAGATTCCCGATCAGGCGTACTTTGACCGCGATTCACGTGGATTCTCGAATATTGAGGACTGGCGCCGCGATAACGTGAACATGCTGATACGTGACATTCACAAACTCATACGCAAGGAGCGTCCGTGGGTGAAGTTCGGTATCAGTCCGTTCGGAATCTACCGCAACAATCCTGAAGGAGTCAATTCGCAGAGGGGTAGTGCCACCAATGGAACACAGAACTACGAACAACTCTATGCCGATATTGTTCTGTGGCAGGATAAGGGTTGGGTGGATTACCTCATACCTCAGATATATTGGAACATAGGCACTAAGGCTGCAGACTATAAGATACTGTGTGACTGGTGGAGCGACTACTGCGGTAAGCGCCCTCTGTATATCGGTCAGGACGTAGAGCGTACCGTCAAGGAGGCAGATCCGCAGAATCCACAGGTACACCAGATGATGAGGAAGTATGAGATTCAGCGTTCTGAACCTAACGTGCAGGGAAGTTGTCAATGGTATGCTGCAGCAGTAGTGAACAATCCCGGTAATTACCGTACAATGCTCGAACAGCAGTATCACCGCTATCCATCCCTGCAGCCACTTATGACTTTCATCGACGGTAAGGCACCTAAGAAACCCGGTAAACTGAGTATCGAATATAAGAGCGGCAATGGTATATATGGCTCGGGAAAGATATTCCTTACATGGAAGGCACCTAAGTCTAAGAAAGAGATGGACAAGGCAGTTCAGTACGTAGTCTATAAGTTTGCTCCCGGTGAGAAAGTCAACGTGAATACTGATGATGCAACTCATATCGTAGCAATAACCAGCGAAACGAACTATCAACTTGTGGGTGACCTGAAGGGCTATACTTTCGTGGTTACCGCATTGGACCGTCTTCATAATGAATCGAAGTCCGTGAAGGTGAAACTTTAATGGATGAAAAAGGTTCTGTTCAAAAACAAAGTCTCCCGTACTTGAAAAACAAAGGCCTCCCACACTTGACTGTGTGGGAGGCTTTTGTTTAAGTAATGTCTTAATGAGAGTGCGATCACTTTTATTTGGTCTCAATCTCTTCCTGCATGTCTATAGCCTTGCCGTTCCTATCCTTGAATTCATACTGAAGGAAAGCAAGAGCCTGACTAGGCGTTACCTTGAATCCTAAACCGTACTTCATGCGCCATTGCATGATGAGTGATAAGAAACCTTGGTTTAGGTAGGCATAGACATAAGGATGAACCATAAGTCTGAATTTCTTCACACCGAGATTGTTGACAATATAATCAATCTTGTTTTCGAGTGTTTCTGCAAAGAGATACGAAGACTTAATCGTTCCCTTTCCAAAGCATGTAGGACATGATTCTTCCACGTTGACGTCCATTGCAGGACGGACTCGCTGCCGTGTAATCTGCATCAGTCCAAACTTGCTCAAAGGCAAGATGTTGTGCTTGGCTCTGTCGGGCTTCATGAGTTCGTTCATGTGCTCGTAGAGTTTCTGACGGTGTTCGGCTGTATCCATGTCAATGAAATCTACTACTATGATACCGCCGATATCTCTAAGTCGAAGTTGACGTGCTATTTCGTCGGCTGCTCCCATGTTTACTTCGAACGCATTGGCTTCCTGGCCATCGACTCCTCTGTTGCGATTGCCGCTGTTGACATCTATCACATGGAGTGCTTCTGTGTGTTCTATGATAAGGTATGCACCCTTCTTATAACTAACGGTCCGACCGAATCCCGATTTAATCTGTCGGGTTACATCGAAATTGTCAAATATAGGTAGTTCTCCCTTGTAGAGCTTCACGATGCTCTCACGCTCAGGTGCGATGAGTGATACGTATCTTTTTACTTCCTTGTAGACGTCAACATCATTTACGTGAATTGCCTCGTATGAAGGATTGAACAGGTCGCGCAGCATAGCCACGGTCCTACCTGTTTCCTCGTATGCCAGAACTGGCAGTTCTGAAGCCTGCTGTACCTTGCGGATACATTCGTTCCAGTTTTCTACCAATATGCTCAACTCGTTGTCGAGTTCGGCAACTCTCTTACCTTCAGCCACAGTTCGGACAATTACTCCGAAGTTTTTTGGCTTGATGCTGTGTACAAGTTGTTTCAGACGTGCTCTTTCCTCGGCACTCTTAATCTTGCTTGATACATGTACCTTGTCTGCGAATGGTATTAAAACAAGGTAGCGACCCGCGAAGGATATTTCCCCCGTAAGTCGCGGACCTTTTGTGTTGATGGGTTCCTTGGTGATCTGAACCAGAATCTCCTGACCCTGTTCAAGAATCTTGTCAATGGAACCTTCCTTCGGCAGTTCGGGCTGGCGATTGAACTTCTCGAGAGAGGGAAGTCGCTTACGGTCGCTTGCTACCTGTTTTATATACTTTTCGAGCGATAGGAATTGAATACCTAAATCCTGATAGTGAAGAAATGCTTCGCGTTCATGACCGACTTCAACAAAACATGCGTTCAAACCAGGCATTATTTTCTTGACTCTGGCTGCAAAGATGTTTCCAACTGAATATTTTGTATCCGATGCTTCCTTTTGGAATTCTACCAGTCGTTTGTCTTCCAGTAGTGCAATGGTCACTTCGTTGGGTTGCGAGTCGATAATAAGTTCGCTTGTCATTCCCTAAAAGACTTAGCTAACCGTTATTTGCTCTTGTGACGATTCTTTCTTAGTCTCTTCTTACGCTTGTGAGTTGAAATCTTGTGTCTCTTTTTCTTCTTACCGTTTGGCATAGTCCTGAATTTTTAGAGGTTTATACTAAGATTAATTATATCTGTGCCGACTTATTTCATGGATTCCATGAAACTTTTAGCTGGCTTGAATGCTGGAATGTTGTGCTCAGGAATAACGAGAGTCGTATTCTTTGAAATGTTTCGTGCAACCTTTTGAGCGCGCTTCTTTACAATGAAAGAACCAAAGCCACGAAGGAACACTTCTTCTCCGTTGACGATGTTGTTCTTTACTGTAGCCATAAAGGATTCGACGATTGTGAGAACCTCAGTCTTGTCGATTCCTGTTTCTGCAGCAATTTGTGCTACGATGTCTGCTTTTGTCATTTTTTTATCGTTTCTTTATGTGTTATTATTATTCGTTCTTTTGTCGTGAAATTTGTGTGGGCAGTAACCACACGCGAACGGAGTGCAAAGTTAATACATATCTTTCAAAACTGAAAATATTTTGTGTGTTTTTATGTATAAAATTATGAAGAACAACGAAATAACTCAGTATTTTATTATTTTTCAGACATTTTCGCAGCACTCTGACCCAGCATGGCTGATGTATGTTTTGCCGTGCTCTACTTGTCTCCTTTAACTTCTTAACTCCTTAACAACTTAACTTCTTAATTCTCCTTAACTCCCTTTAACTCCTCATCTCCTCAACTATTAAAAAAACTGACGCACCCACATTGCTGCGGATGCGTCTGATTATAGTTGATTACCTATTGTGAATCAATATTATTCAGCACGGAGAGTGAAGCGCTTGAAATCTGTAACAGTCAGATCCTTGTCAACACTCTGGAGGTACTGTGCTACGCTTACCTTGTTGTCGTCGATGTAAGCCTGGTCGAGCAGACAAGACTCCTTGAAGAACTTGGCGAGCATACCGTTAGCAATGTTCTGAATCATCTGTTCAGGCATGCTTGCAGCCTTTTCTTCTGCAACCTTAACCTTGAGTTCACGAACCATAGCAGCCTGTTCAGGAGTAATCCATCCCTTAGCCATATTTGATTCGATGTGGTCTTCGCTGTCAACGTGAGCAGGGTTTACACCAGCCTTCTTGATAGCAGCCTCGATAGCCTTGTTGATTTGGTTCTGCTTTGCCTTTTCGATGTTAGCAGCCATTTCAGAGTCCTTTACAGACTGTGGAACAGATGCTTCGTTGAGAGCAACCGGAGCCATTGCAGCAGCCTGCATGGCAACGTTCTTGGCAACGTTCTCATCACAAGCCTTGTTCATTGCTACGAGTGTGCAGAGGAAGTTCTGGTTCATGTGGTTGTAAGCACATACGAAGTCGCCTTCAACTGTGTTGTAACCATCGAGTTCCATCTTTTCACCAGTAACACCTGAACGTTCAGTTACGAGGTCAGGAACGAGTGTACCGTCGATAGAAAGAGCCTTGACTTCATCAAGAGTCTTGCACTTGTTAGCAACTGCAGCATCGAGAATCTTAGTAGTAAGAGCCACGAAGTCAGCATTCTTTGCTACGAAGTCAGTCTCACACTTGAGGGCAATCATTGCTGCGAAGTTGCCTTCAACCTTTGCGAGTACGCAACCCTCAGATGCTTCACGGTCAGAACGCTTTGCTGCAACGAGTTGACCCTTCTTGCGAAGGATATCCATTGCTGCTTCCATATCACCGTTGGCTTCTGTGAGAGCCTTCTTGCAGTCCATAAGACCAGCCTGGGTCTTCTGGCGGAGTTTATTTATTTCTGCTAATGAGATAGCCATAATTGTATTTCCTTATATAATTTATAGGGTTATTGTAATCTGTTGATTATTCTGCGCTTTCTGCTGCTTCCTCTGCTGCTTCCTCAGTTGCTTCTGCAACTTCTTCTGCTGCATCTTCAGCCTTGGCAGCCTTACGTGGGCGGCGAGCCTTCTTAGGTTCTGCTGCTTCACCTTCAGCCTGTTCGCCTGCTGCTTCCATGTCGAGTTTCTCTACCTTACGTTCTTCGAGACCTTCAGCGATAGCGTCGCAGCAAGCAGTAAGGATTACCTCTACAGACTTAGAAGCGTCGTCGTTTGCAGGAATTACGAAGTCAACGTTGTTAGGGTCAGAGTTAGTATCGACGATTGCAAATACAGGAATACCGAGACGGTTTGCTTCGTGTACTGCAATGTTCTCCTTCAATACGTCAACGATGAAGAGGGCAGAAGGAAGACGGGTGAGGTCTGCGATGGAACCGAGGTTCTTCTCGAGTTTTTCGCGCTTGCGGCGAATCTGGAGGTTCTCACGCTTTGAGAGTTTGTCGTAAGTACCGTCTGCAAAGAGTTTATCGATGTTAGCCATCTTCTTTACAGCCTTGCGGATTGTAGGGAAGTTAGTGAGCATACCACCTGGCCAGCGTTCGATAACGTATGGCATACCTACAGATGCAGCCTTTTCAGCAACGATATCCTTAGCCTGCTTCTTAGTAGCAACGAAGAGGATACGCTTGCCGGACTTTGCAATCTGCTTCAATGCTTCAGCAGCCTCGTCTATCTGGTTTACTGTGCGGTGAAGGTCTATGATGTGAATGCCGTTGCGCTCCATGAAGATATAAGGAGCCATAGCAGGATTCCATTTACGCTTGAGGTGTCCGAAGTGACAACCTGCTTCAAGTAACTGATCAAAATTTGTTCTTGACATAATTCTTTCTGTTTTAATTTGTTTACGTTCTTTTTTAGTTGTTTTGTTAACCAACCTTCAGGTAACTTTCCCACACAGGGAAGAGGTCTTGAAGGTTTAGATGCTAAACATTCAGTTATGCAGCATTAACGCTTACTGAACTGGAATCTGCGGCGTGCCTTTGGCTGACCTGGCTTCTTACGTTCAACGATGCGGGCATCGCGGGTAATGAATCCGGCAACGCGGAGAGCCTTCTTGTCTTCTTCGTTAACCTTTACAAGTGCGCGTGCGATAGCAAGACGCAAAGCCTGTGACTGACCTGTGTAGCCACCTCCGTAGAGGTTAGCCTTGATGTCATACTTTTCAGCAACTTCAAGAAGATTGAGTGGCTGCTTTACGACGAACTGTACGAGTTCTGAAGGGAAATATTCTTTCAGGTCTCTCTTGTTGATTGTGATCTTACCTGTACCTTCTGTGAGATATACGCGTGCAACTGCAGCTTTACGGCGACCTAATGCATTAATCATTTCCATATATCTTCTTTATTTATTTCAATGTGTTAATATCGATTGCTTTTGGACTCTGTGCTTCCTGCTTGTGCTCAGCACCTTCGTAGATATAAAGGTTGTTGAGGAGGATAGAACCAAGGTGACCCTTAGTAAGCATACCCTTTACAGCGTGGCGTACCATGCGCTCATATCCGTGAGGACGCTTAGCCATCTCAGCAGGTGTAGCCTTGTGCTGACCGCCTGGATAGCCTGAGAATGTGAGATACTGCTTGTCTGTCCATTTCTTACCAGAGAAAGTAATCTTGCTGGCATTTACGATGATTACGTTGTCACCGCAGTCCTGGTTTGGAGTGAAACATGGCTTATACTTGCCACGAAGAATCTTTGCAACCTTAGATGCAAGACGACCGATTGGTTGGTCAGTTGCGTCAACAACTACCCATTGCTTGTCTGCTTCTTCCTTTGTAACGAAGCGAGTCTTTGCGCTTAATGTGTTCATTTTATTCTTAATTATTCTTGAATTGTTTCTTTGTTTTCTTTCTCTATAAGTATCTCCACACAAAAACCAACCTCTACCCAATCTTCTGGAGATGGGCGAGTGTGCGGAGTATTTGTTTTTCAACGATTCCCAGACCACGCTGCCGGCCAAAGCAGACGCTATCTACACGCTGAAGGGGGCTCTCATCTGCGCCTCCTTGATAATAATCGGCTTGCAAATGTACGACTTTTTATTGGTCCGACAATGCTTTTTTCAGTCTTTTCTGCCAAATATCAATCAAATTGTGGTATTTGTAAACTGGACTTTGCAAATATGAGTGAAGATTATTGCAACAGTTCTGACAGTATCTCCGGCGTGAGTCACAAAAAAACATAGTGTCCGGCAAGCATTAATAAATTAATTTGTTTATTTGTAAAACACAAGTGTATTCAACCTATCTAAGGAATGAAATTGCGTATCATCAACATCATTATCAGGAGGTGGCTTCGTGGGCGTGCACGCACGGGCGCACGCGCGTTGATTAGTTAACTGATTAGTTATATAATATATATATAATACCCCTATAGGGAAAAGAACAGTTGAAAATAACGATTTAACGGCTTAACAAATTATTAAATCAACACTTTGTTGTCTTAATATCTTGATACATAGGCTTTTGGTAGTATAAAGAAAATATTCATATCCCTTGAGGGAGTCAACGAGTGACCGTCCGGATGGGAAGCCAATGGCCAAAGTCTAAAGGCAAAAAGCCAACGGCTTTATTACTGACTCGTTACTGACTCATAACTGACTCGTTACTGACTTCCATAAAAGCCAATCCTTTTTTTCAATAAGACAAAGTCGTTGTTTCTTTGCTTCCAACTTATCACTCATCAGACAAGGGAGAAGGGATAAGCGAAATCGTGCGTAAATATTGTAATTTTTTAATATGTTATTTTGTTAAATTCAAGTGAGTTTTACCCCATTAGTAAATTGCAGACTTGCTTATTATCAAGAATTTAATGTTTTTTGGAAGCTTGAAAAGATGACGTGAAGCATGCAAATTTAGGGCATAAAACCATGTTTTTAGACTGTTTCTGGCTGATTTTCGATAGATTTCGGTTTATTTTCGGCTGATTTAGTGCAAAACCTAACGCAAAGGAATTGAGACAAAATAAATCATGAAATATTTCATGGAAAATTCATAGCAATTCGTGTTATGAAATAGCGTCCGGCGACATTAATTACCATATAATTGGTCACCAATTTATCATTATTTTTTTTCTGTAGTTTCCGCAAGCCTTTCTATTATCGTGTGAAGATTTTTAATAACCAAAACACTAAAATATTCAAAACCTTTCGAGTTAATGAAATTTAATTTGTATCTTTGCCCCATGAACATAAAACAGCATATAAGACATGAAATATAAGATAATCATAGATTCTATTGCATTTCTTTGCTGGGTCTTTCTCGTAGTGTCAAGTTACATAGATAATGGCTTTGGCGGCCTTACAGGACTGTGCTTTTTGTTGGCTGTATGCCAATCTATGGATTTGATAGGTAATATTCGCAAAAACAAAAAGCAAAAAGCGGCAAGGTAAACATTGGTAAACCTCTGCCCACTCTGGATGGGTTTAGATCCGTCAGAATAGGTAAATCAGCAACCAGAAAATTAAGTAGTCGTGAAGTCCAACTACTACTCCCGAAGCTTGATTGAATAAATAACCGCGTGATGAAACAAGGAAACAGCGGCAATCCCGATCAGAACATTCCTTTGATTCCTAATAACATTATACTTGTACTTACCAGGTTACCAGATGTTTCCATGAAGAAACGAAGATGGCTACCGCCAACCTCAAAACCCAATGGAACTATTTCGCCGGCAAACTTGACGGAATTCTTGCCTCCGCTGAATACCATGCCGTCAAGAGGGTCGTAGTCTTTAACGGTAGTGCTGCTGATGCTCAGTCCGATTGAAGCTGAACTATAGATTCCGAAGTGCTTCCTGTTGTACCAGTACGCGCGTACTGTAGGCATCAGGTAGTAATGGTATCGGTTTACCGATGCAAAATAAGGTTCTGACTCTGGTGATGCCGACAGGAGGTTGGACTCCTTTCCGACTATGCCGAGTGACAAACCGAGAGCAAGGCGCTTGTTTAGATTCTGCATATACCTCAACTCGAAGTTTGCGATCCAATATCCATCTGCGGTTTCATTAGTATCGTAATGTATCAATGAGGACTGTTGTGTCGGGGTGACATGGTAATCATGGTCGGAGACGAAAATGGGTTTATGTGCATCCCCGAGTCCCATTGATACAGACACCTCATTCTTCGGCATTTCGTATAGGTTGTCGTAGGCAAATATTTTTTTCAGCCATTGGGCGTTTGCGCATGGTGTGCAAATAATAAAAAGCAATAATGCAATCTTGATTGGTTTCATAACTGGTCTGTGTTGATAATTTCTTAATTCAGCAGCATTATTATTACTTATAGCTCACTTGAGCTACAAAAAGTTACCTAGTGTCAACGTTACTGCATTATCTGCTTGATGTCTTCCTCTACTTTTGTGAGTTTGTCCTTGCATGACTTTATGAGTTCCTGTGCTTCCTTCAGGTTCTTTGCAAGGTCGTCGATATTCATCTCGCCGGATTCAATCTGTCTGACGATCTGTTCTATGCGTGCCATTGATTCTTCGTATGTCATAGTCTTCTTTGTTTTATGGGTTGTTGAGCCATCTGTCATTGGCTGCGGGTTGTTGTTTTAATCTACTGTTGCCGTGGTTTCTCCTTCGGCATGGGTGATGCTTATACGGTCACCCTTGCTCAATGTCCTGGCGTCGGTAACTGCCTTGCCGTCGTGGCGCACGATACTGTATCCGAGTTTCAGGATCCTTTCCGGTGCGTTTGCCTGCAGTTTGGCTTCGGAAAGTGTTATTGTACTTCTGTTGCGGGTGAGTAGTGCCTGTACTGAATTTATCAGACATAGTTGCTTTACTTCCAGTTTGTGCAGTTCTCCTTCCCTGAACGTGCCGAACAGGGTAGGTATCTTCGTGGTCTGTCTTTCCAGGCGCAGACGTTCGTTGTGGATTGTTGCCTGCACTACTTCCGTGAGTGCGTTTTGGTATGAGGCGAGAAGGTTTGCTTCATTGACCTGATGCTGCAGTATGAATTCTGCGGCTGCGGTAGGAGTCTTCACTCTTGTATGACTGATGAGGTCTATGACAGTATCGTCGCGCTCATGACCGATTCCGGTTATGATGGGAAGTGGGAACTGTGCTATGTTTTCGGCAAGTGGGAGGGTGTCGAAACCGTTGAGGTCGGATGTGGCTCCTCCCCCTCTGATGATGACCACTACGTCCCACCTGTCAACTTCGCTGAGTATCCTGTTCAATGCTCCGATGATACTCTGCTCCACTTTCTCTCCCTGCATTACTGCCTGAAACAGACTTACGTGGAATGCCAGTCCATGTGGGTTGTTGGTGAGCTGGTTATAGAAGTCTCCCCAACCTGCTGCATTCTCTGCCGAAATAACTGCAATTCTCTTCATCAGACGCGGAAGGGGCAGTTCCTTGTTCATTTCGGCAACACCTTCTTCCTTCAGCGTGTTGATTATCTCCTGACGTCTGCGGGCAATGTCGCCGAGGGTGTAGGTGGGGTTGATGTCGATGATGTTCAGGGAATAGCCGAACTGCTCGTGGAACGTGACTTCGACCTGTACCAATACCTTCAGTCCGGACGTGAGTGTCTGTCCGGTCACTTTTTCAAAGTAGGGGCGTATTACTGCCCATGTGGCTGCCCAAATCTGTCCCCGCGACTTTGCTATGAGTCTGCCTGACTTTTCTTCTTTCTGCACGAACTCCAGGAAGCAATGTCCGTGGCTTTCCCTCACGTCGAACACTTCAGCCTGCAACCAGATGGCTTCCTGAAAGGATCGGCTGATTGCAATATTTACCAGATGATTGAGTTCGTAAAGGGTTAATGCTTCTTCCATCGTGCGGGAGTTACTGAATGGTAAGACCTAATGAATATGCCTTGAAGAAATCAGGTATTCCGTAGCCGTACACGCTGTTCGGGTGCTCTGCCATGCTTCCGCTTTTGCGTATGATGTCCATAATCTGCTTGGCTGTAAGGTTTGGCAATGCCTGCCACAGACATGCTGTCATGCCGCATGTGATAGGGGAGGAGAATGATGTTCCGTTGGCTGCGACAAGTGTTCCGTCAACATCATATACGCATGCAGCCTCTCCCATTGCTGTTACGTCGGGTTTGATTCTTCCGTCTGAAGCCAGACCGAGTGAAGAAAACAGAGTGTTCTGTCCATGGGCGTTGATTGCTCCGACTGTAAGAGTGTTGATTGCATCGGCTGGCGGTGTGATGAGTTTCCAGCGGTCGTTGCCCGAATTACCTGCGCTGTTTACGAGAATCATACCCTTGTCGGCACACATGGAGGCAGATATTGAAATGAGATGTGTACGTCCGTCGAGTTCATAATACTGAACGTCGTCGGCATGGTTGTCGAAACTGCTGTATCCCAATGAGGTGTTTACAACATCGGCTCCTACGCTGTCGGCATATTCAATTGCTGCAGCCCAGTTGTCCTCTTCTATCAACTGTTCGCTGTCTCCGTCCTCGGAACGAAGCAGCCAGAACGATGCATTTGGTGCTGTACCGACGAAACTGTCCGGTACGTTGGAACCGATACATGACAGGACCATCATGCCGTGGCTCTGTGCGTTGTAGATGTCGCTGCCTGGTTCCACGAAGTCCTTTGTACCGAGTATCCTTGTGTTTTTGAATCCCGGAATGATGTCGGCATTGTAGAATCCTCCGTCGATGATGGCAATGACCATTCCCTTGCCATCGAATCCTGCAGAGTGGAGGGCCGTTCCGTTGAGTTGCTCTATCTGCTGCCTGCCGTTTCCGTAGTATCCGTTATTTATCTGGATGATATCGTCTGCTGACTGATTGGATTTCTTGTTGTTGAAGTGGCGGTTTATGAAACTTACCATATTCTGAAACTGCTCCATCGTGAGTTGTCCGTCCGGATTCATTATGATGGTATCTGGTTTTTCCGGAACTGTTTCCTTGTCTGTCTCCGCTTCTTTGGAAAGGTCAGTCCTGTCGATGAGGCTATGCCTGTCTGTGTCAGATACGGCTCTCGGTTTTGTGTACGTTGCCACCTTCCTTACGTCCGTAACGCATGCCAGTTCCCTGATTCGGTCAATGATACCGGTGTCGGCGGTACTTACAACGACGGTGTTGTTCCACTTGGAAGTGAGTATAACCTTTGCTCCGGTTCCTTCAATTGCCGAAATGTAACTGCGGTTTACGGGGAGGTCCGTCCTGTCGATGCGTATATGCTGCCTCTTTCTGCGTTCAATCGCTTTCTGTGACAGGAACGCTTCGGGGTGCCTGGTAGAAAACTCGCTGTTCTTCTTGTCCTTGAGACTTACCCTATATTTATAATAAGGTATAAATGTGGAATCTGCCTGTCCCATGAGTGAAACTGTACTGAAGGACAGGATAAGTCCCATCAGCAATCTGTGTGAGTGATGCGTTTTCATATTCTTGGTCTTTTTCCTTGTAATACATGATTGAAATTCTCGTATGACTTGTCAATGTAACTCAACTCGTATGGCTGTATGTCCAGGGAGAAGGTACTTTTTATGTCCTTGATGTCGAAATAGCAACGAAGTATACTTGCCATGTTGAATGACAGGTCGGTATTCTTCCTGATAAGTCCCAGACAAACCTGCTTGATGGATTCGTGGTCGTCAGCATGTGCCTTCAGCATGTTGAACAGTACATAGTATGCGTGACTTGAATTTTCGGCTGCAAGAATGGATGCGCCTTGCAGTAAACTGTCGGTCTTGAACGTGGTGAACAATTCCTCTGTCATTTCGTATGTGTCAAGCAATGGTGCAGCCATACGCAGGACCTTAATAATGGACTCCGGCGAGTTTTCCTTCAGCCAGCATGCAACCTTCCTTGCTCCATCGCATTGGAACTGGATGTTCTTTGTCCTGATTAGGTGGCTGATGGCAAGTATTCCACTCAGGAACGACTGCTTCCTGAACATTATCAGATGCAGGTATGCATCCCAGAATGTGTCGTTCTGCAGCGTGGGCAGTACATGCTCGCGGATTTGAGTCTCAATCCTCCTGAATTCGGAATTGGACATCTTGCCGAATGCTTCGTACAACCCGTCCCAATCCTGACGGCTGATTAGTGATGCAACTGTGGATATACTGGTCATTATTCGTATGTTTTCTGCAAAGATACAAATAATAATTAATATAAGTTTCGCAACGCGCCACTTTTTAGCAGAAAGTAGTCGGGAGAAATAAAGCCATTGACCATTAGACAATAGTCATTGGCTTGCCGACAGAACGAAAAACGCAAACCCTAACGCAAACGCAAAACTTGTTGACTCGTCGACTTAAAAAAGGCCATTAGCCATTAGCCATTAGCCATTAGCTTTTGCGTTTGCGTTAGCGTTTGCGTCCCCCCTTGAGGTAGGGTGTTCAAAATTAATAATTTATACGCGACTTCTATGTTAAGCTACATCTCTGTTAATCAGAGAAAAACGTCACAGAAACGGTCTCGTTATTCATCAATACGAACATTCCTGAGGTTATTACTACTTATCAATGAGTTAGTCCTCAAAAATGGTCTCGGGTAAAATGTCGATTTTGAACACCCTACCTTCTGGGGGGATAGAGGGGGGCTACTCGTAGACTTGTTGACCCAAGAACCGCCACCCATTTGGAACACTATCCAATGAGTGGCGAT
>JAKSJB010000029.1 GCA_024398475.1 Bacteroidaceae bacterium
ATAAGGTCGTAGAATTGGCATTGTAATGCAATTGGCCATTAGCCATTGGCTTGCCATCCGGACGGTCACTCGTTGACTTGTAGACTTGTTGACTCGTTGACTCAAAAAAAAACATTAGAACATAAGGTCGTAGAATTGGCATTGTAATGCAAATGGCCATTAGCCATTGGCTTGCCATCCGGACGGTCACTCGTTGACTTGTAGACTTGTTGACTCGTTGACTCAAAAAAAACATTAGAACATAATCCCAAATATTAGGATAGGGGGTAAGTACATGAAAATGTATTTACCCTTTTTGTGATTTTTTACACCTGGATGGTAAGCCAAGGGCTAATAGCCAATGACTTTCTTCCCACTTGAGGTGGTGAGGGTTCGGATTGTGGCGTTTCTTTTGCTTTAGTACAACATTCCGAACATCCAAAGCGGAACGACATTCAACGATCCATACTCAATGTCATCCTTTACTATATAGGCATTCTCCACATCCCGAATCTGCTTCTGCTTCTTGTTCCGTCCACCAATTTCGAAAGTATAGTCACCAACGCAGAAATCTGATACGGCAGAGGTTATTGGGTCGTTCACCACATGCAACTGGTTCATGAAGAATGTTTCCCGAACGTTACCTATCTCGGCTTGACCTGTCTTTGCCAGCGCATAAATGAGATTGGTGTTCTCTAGATATACCTTATCCACTTTGCCCAAGGAACGTACACCGCCTGTTTGGTCGCGTAACTGAGTGATAAGTCCTGCTTCCTCAATGAACAGCAGATAGTCGGCTACATTGTTGCGTGAGATACCAAGAACTTCTGCCAATGTGACCATGTTCGGCTTAAAGGGTACACTTTCGGCAATCACAGCCATAAGACGTTTCAGTTTTCGTCCTGTCGATACATTCATGTTGGCATACTCCGGAATGTCGGTTTCCAATGTCTTCGTGACAATTCCCATGAGTTTGTCTTCATAATTGTCCTCCAAGGCAAAAGGGTAATATCCTTGTTCTATGTATTTGCGAAAATACATCAGAGGACGAAAACCTGCATCCATCTCCACCTTATGCTCCAATACTTCTTCCAGGGAATATTCCTTACTTTCAATTCCTTCAAATAGTTTCAGATATTCACGGAATGACAGCCCGTACATCGTGTACTTCACCGCTCTGCGGGAAAGGTCTGCCTTTACTCCCTTATTGATATCCAGAATGGATGACCCGGAAAATAATACTTTTAATTCTGGATGATAGTCATAAATCAGTTTGAGTTCCTGAGACCAGCCTTCATACCTATGTACCTCATCAATACACAGGTATTCGCCTCCCATCTTGCAAAATTCATCCGCCAGATCCACCAGTTTGTGTGAAGAGAAGTAAAAATCCTCTGCATTGACATAGAGGCATTTGTTCACATCCATATCTTCCTTGATGTGTTGCAGAATCATTGTTGTCTTTCCGACACCTCTTGCGCCAACAATACCTATCAGACGACCGTTCCAGTTCACCTTGTCGTAGATATACCTGTGGAACTCGCTTTCCGTAAGTTTCAGTAGTCTCTTATAGTTCTCAATGAGTCTTTGCATAACAAAATATTATAATGATTAATATGATTTAATGTATTGTGATGCACTTAAACGGTGCAGATTCTTTTAGATTATGCACTATTACAGTGCAAAATTATGAATTTTTCTTCAAATCATAATCATTTCCGACGAATATTTTCATTTTTTTAGGAAAAAATTATTCACTCGCTTTTCTTCCAGTTCACGAGATATATTTTGTCGGTGGCACGTGTGACGGCTGTATATAGCCATCTGTAGTAGTCGATGCCTATTATGTCGGGAGTGATGTATCCTTCGTCGATGAATACCTGTGACCATTGACCGCCCTGTGCCTTGTGGCAGGTGACGGCATAGGCATATTTTATCTGCAGGGCGTTGTAGTAGGGGTCTTCCTTCAGTTTTTTCAGGCGTTCGTGCTTGTGGGGTATATCCATGTAGTCTTCCAGTACGCGGTTGTAAAGGAGTTCGCTCTGTTCACGTGTGAGTGATGGTGATTCAGAATGAAGCGTGTCGAGCAGTACGGTTGCTTCTATCTCCATGTCGTCGTAGTCGGGTAGTGTCAGTTCTACATCTGCAAATCTGAAACCGTAGAATTCCCTTTCGTTCCTTACTCTGTTTACGCGTGCTATATCTCCGTTGGCAAGGAACGGGGCGGAATACGCGGCGGTATTGCCGTGAGGGTCTTCGCCTGTATTGGTATCGGTATGCGGTATTGCTTCTTCTGCTGAATTGGAACGGTTCAGCCAATAGTAGTTGTTCTTGGCTATCATGATGATATCACCGGATGAGAGTTCGGATTCCCGGTCGAGTATCTGCGTGCGTATTCCATTATTATATATATTGGCTCGCTTGTTTGAACGGCAGATTACTATGGTGTCGTCGGTTCCGTATTCGTGATAGCAATGGCTGAGGGTTTCTATGAGTTCGTTGCCTGTGACGTTGACGACGTCGTGTCCGAATTGTATCTCAGGACGGATTCCTTCGGTAAGGCCATCGGATATCATGCTGCGTAGGGTTGTGGCATTTGTAAGGATGTTGGATTCCTCCGTCTGACGCACAACCTGAGTCAATGTGTGATGTATGACGTTGTAGCCATATCCGCTGAGTATTTCGGGCTGCAGGGCGGGACTTTCCATTGCTCCTACGGGGGGCAGTTGGGCTGTGTCGCCCAACACAATCAGGCGGCATCCTTCGCCTGAATATACGAACTCGAGGAGGTCGTCAAGCAGCATGCCGCGATTGAAGGTATGTCGCTGTACTCCTGATGAGTCATATAGGTCCATGGATGCTTCATTGTTGATCATTGAGGCTTCGTCAACAATGAAGAGTGTATGTTTCATGGAATTGAAGTCCAGGGAAAACGGAGAGTCGATTTCTATGGATTTCTGTCGGTATATACGTTTGTGAATGGTGTATGCAGGGTGGGATGCATATAGTGAAAAGACCTTGGCTGCACGACCTGTAGGTGCAAGAAGTACGCATTGCCGTTCCAGCATTATCATGGTCTTCACCAATGCTCCTATCAATGATGTCTTTCCGGTTCCTGCATATCCTCTCAGCAGGAATAGGGAACGATGGAAATATGTGGTTGATTCTGCTTCTTCTTCCGTACATTGCAATACGAATCTTGCAAGTGAATCAATCACTTCTTCTTGTTCGCGTGTTGGTACAAACCCGAAATTTTGGGAAATTATGCTCTTAAAATAGTCAATTATCATGTTTTTATGAAAAAAATCAGACAATCATGGTCTGTGTTTCATTTTTATTCATTAAATTTGTGCCACGAATGTACGAAAAAAATATAAAACTACAATAACTTATGAAAAAAATTATCTTTAATTGCTTGCTCTTCGTGTGTGTGCTTGGTCTTGCAGGTGCATGTTTTATGAGCATTTACGCTGATATCAATTTTGATCAGCAAAGAAAGGAAAGAGAACAAGTTGTAATTGCCCGCCTCATGCAGATTCGTGATGCTGAGGAAAAGTTCCGTATGTCTCACCTCGGTGAATTCTGCGGTACAATCGATTCTTTGATTGATTGGGTTGCCAATGATTCTTCTATTGACAAGATCATCAAGGACGGTGAACTTACTGACGATCAACTTGAATCTGGTATGACTGAACAGGAAGCAGTAAGACTCGGTCTTATCCGTCGTGATACAGTTTGGGTATCTGCTGCAGAGGCTCTTGGTATTGACAACCCTGATTCGCTCCGCTATGTTCCAATCGGCAAGGAAGGCGGTCTCATCCAGTTGCGCAAGCATGAAGCATTCAACCTGAAGTCAAATGAATTCGACAAGGTTCTTGAAGTACGTGCTTCTGCAGATGATTATCTCGATGGTCTTAGCGTAAAGCAGATTGACAAGTGGAAGTCTGACCAGAAGAAGCGCAGTAAGAACCGTGCAGACCTCTTCGAGGACAATCCTGACCACACTAATGGTACTTGGTACGGTCTTCGCATAGGTGACCTTCAGGATCCTCAGAATAAACTCTCTGGTAACTGGTCTGATTAATGTGTAAAGATACCAAATAACAAAATAGAAAGTCCTCTATGTCATGGAGGACTTTTTTGTTCACTATACTCTGTCGGCAGACGGGAAAGTAAATTTCAGATACTATCTATGAGAATCATTTCAGGTAAATACAAAGGCAAGCGTTTTGATGTTCCTCACACATTCAAGGCTCGTCCCACTACTGATTTTGCCAAGGAGAGTCTGTTCAATATCCTCAGTAATAATTATGTGGATTTCGATGAACAACCTACTGCCCTTGACCTCTTTTCGGGTACGGGAAGCATTAGTCTTGAACTTATAAGCCGAGGGTGCGGTAGTGTTGTATCGGTAGAGAAAGACTTCAAGCATTGGCAGTTTCTGAGCAGGATATGTCATGAACTGGGAGACAGGGCATGGAAACCGCTTCATGCCGATGTCTTTAAGTTTATCAGTAAATCTTCTTCGTTACAGGGGTTTGACATCATATTTGCTGATCCGCCTTATGCCTTGGAGAATCTTGGTGACCTTCCCGAATTGGTGCTGAATTCTGAACTCATTAAATATGACGATAACGGTAAATCCGAATCTGTGTTTATCCTGGAACATGGCAGGAATTATGATTTCTCACAGCATAGCCGATTCATAGAGCATCGCAGTTATGGTTCGGTGAATTTCTCTTTTTTCAGATAAACAATCACTCTAATTGATGTGTCTGTTGCTCTGATATCAAAAATAAATGCGATTTTTCTCTTTGCTTTCGATTATTATTTATATCTTTGCAAAAGTGATAACGTAGTATTGTCTAATCAAATTAAATAGTATTTGAATTTATGAAAGAAGTAAAAATTACCAAGCGTGCCCATGAGGAGATAAAAAGGTTGTTTTCTCAGCGCAGCCTTATCAATACTTTGCGTACTGACCCCGAATTGACTCAGATAGTTGATAACTTTGCTTTTGACGACACTTTGGTAAAGGCTGACGGAAGTGTGCTGGAGAAGACACGTGTGATGTGTATTCTTGCTTCAACCATTGGCTGCAACGCAATCAATGAGTTCAAGATGTATGTCGATGCATGTCTTAACGTAGGAGTAAAGCCACGTGAAATTCGTGAAATTGTATATCAGGCTTACCCATATGTAGGTGCTTCACAGGTTGTGGAATATACATTGCTGATGAACGATATCTTTGAGAATAACGACATACGTCTTCCTCTACATCCACAGAATACCGTGGAAACAAAGGAGGAATGCTTCAAGCGTGGTAAGGAACTTATTGATGAAACATTTGGATATGGTACGGTTGACAACATGTTTGCTACATCACCAAAAGGTCAGGAGCATATCGTTGAGTTCCTCGTTACATACTGCTACGGTCAGTTCTACTCTCGTAACGGAATCGACATGCAGCACCGTGAACTGATTACATTCTGTATTCTTGCATCAATGGGAGGATGTGATTCTCAACTCCATACCCATGCAACTGCATGTAAGAATCTTGATATAAGCAAGCAGGAAATGGTAGCAGCAGCAACTGCAATTCTTCCATGGATTGGTTTCCCACGTGCTCTCAACGCTATCAATGTCATCAATGAGGCATATAACGAAAAGGTAATGTAGGGGAAGGGATTAATTGACTTCGCCTTGGTTCAAATGGCTTTGCCGATTCAAGGTTAAATAATATTGGGGTGGCTCACAATTAATGAGTCACCCCAATTTGTTTATTAAACCCTTAAACTTTTAACCCCTTATTCCTCTTCTCCCTTATAGTCTTTTGGACTTACTCCATATACCGACTTGAAGGTTGTGGAGAATGTAGAGATACTGCGGAATCCACACGCATCTGCCACATGGCTGATGTCGAGGTTCTTTTCTGCAAGCAGACGTGCAGCCTGACGCAGACGTAAGCCACGTATGAAGTCACGTGGAGTTTCATTGGTGAGTTCCTTCAGCTTTCTGTGGAAATGAACACGACTCAGTCCCACTTCACGCGAGATGAATTCTACGTTCAGTTCTGGATTGCGCAGGTTTTCATTGATAATCTTCATCACACGCTTCATCAGTTGTTCGTCAGGAGATTCCAGTTCAATACGGTCAATCTTCTGTTCTTCCTGCATCATGTTCTCATATTTTGAACGAAGCCTGCGACGGTTGTTTATCAGGTTGTTTACAGTAGTAATTACCAGATCCGTCGAGAATGGTTTGGTTATATATGCATCGGCACCGATGTCAAGACCTTCAATCTTTTCCTGTTCCGTTACCTTTGCAGTAAGGAGTATGATAGGAATGTGGTTGGTAAGGAAACTCTGCTTGAGATTTCTGCACAACTGGTTGCCGTCCATCTCCGGCATCATGATGTCGCTGATTACAAGTGCTACCTGACTGGAGTGTCCCTGAAGGTATTCCCATGCACTCTTTCCGTTGCTGAACTGTTCTATGGTGTACTTGGTCAGTTTTTGTGAAAGTTCCTCACAGATATATTCCCTGATTGCACTTTCGTCGTCAATAACCAGAATAGTAGATTTCTTCCTGTCGTCAGAAACGGTTGCTTCTTCTGCATTTCCGGTATTGCCGGTAGCGGTAATGTCCTTCGTTTCTTCAGTTTCATCATCTTCTTCCTCTTCAATGAGGTAATTTGCCTGAGGCATTGTAAGCGTAAACTGAGTACCCTTTCCTTCTGGATTGTCATCAACCGTGAGAGTACCTTCGTGCAGTTTGGTTATGAGGGACGCAAGATTAAGTCCTATGCCTGTGCCTCCAGGGTTGGCAGAATTATTGCTGCTGTTGCCGTCCACTTGATAGAACCTGTCGAAAATATGCTCTTTCTTGTCGTCAGGAATACCGATTCCGTTATCTGTAACCTTAATGATGAACTGAGGTTCGATACTTGTTTCCTGCAGGTTGTCCTCAAGTGAAATAGTGATTTTGCCACCATCGGTTGTGAACTTGAAGGCATTACTTAACAGATTCATGAGAATCTTGTCAAAGTTGCTCTTGTCGATGCACACGTACATCTTTTCGATATTCTCATGAATAAACCGGAAGTCAATATTGTTGGAACCTGCAGTTTCTGAGAATAACTCATAAAGGTTGTTTATGAATGACA
The DNA here is from genome assembly GCA_024398475.1 of Bacteroidaceae bacterium. Lineage (GTDB taxonomy): Bacteria > Bacteroidota > Bacteroidia > Bacteroidales > Bacteroidaceae > Colivivens. The sequence continues at coordinate 7,145 of JAKSJB010000029.1, forward strand.
CAAGTTCCACTCTCGTATAATTCAGATGGAACTGTCCCTTTTCAATCTTGCGTACGTCCATCAGTTGATTGATGAGTTGCAGGATACGGTTGGCATTTTGTCCTATGAGACTGTAGTTGCGTACATGTTCCTCATCGCTGTCCATCTTTTTCAGACGTTCCAGAGGTGCCATAATCAGAGTCATAGGTGTGCGGATTTCATGACTGATGTTAGTGAAGAACTGCATACGCATGTCATTCAGCATCTGTGACTGTCTATGTCTTTCGAATATTCTCTTGGCAACTCTGTGTTCTCTGATCTGTCGCCATACAATGTATCCAAGTACTGCTACAATCATGAAATACACGAGCCAAGCCCAGAGACTGTTATACCAAGGTTGATGAATGACAATATGTAGATGACGTTCCGGAGAAGTGTGATTATAGGAACGGGCACGTATATTGATGTCGTATATGCCCGGAGCCATACCGTTGAAGGTAATTACGCTGTTGTTGACACCGACCGAAGTCCATTCACCGTCATTAATCTGATATTCATAAATGATATGTCTTGCCTGCATCGACATAGTGGAGAGTTCGATACTGAACGTGTTGTCATCGCAGCATAGGTCAATATTCTCAACTTCAGACACCCATCCGTTGAAGATGGTATATCTTCCTGATTTGTCACCTGAGTGAACAGCCTTGCCGTTTACATAGAAATCCGTGATTCGTATCGTATCCGATTGTGCGTTGTCATTTGTCTGGTAGAAACTTGCGGGGTCGAGGAGTGTCACACCGTTGATACCACCGAAATAGAGCATATTATTGGCGTTAAGCGATACACCTCGGCTGAATTCGTTACCCTGCAGTCCGTCTTCAGCAAAGAATGACACGAAAGTCTCATCCGAAGGATTGAAAAGTGTAAGTCCGTTGTCGGTACTTATCCAAAGCAGATACCCTTCGCCGTGATTGCTTCCTACGATTTCAATGGCGTTAACCATGTCGTTAGGCAGACCATCCTTAACGGTATATAATTTGGTGGCTTCAGGTTTCAAATGTCCGTCCTGTAAGAGTTTCTTTATGTTTTTTGTATCGATATAGGTAATACCTTGGGACGTACCCACCCAGATGCCGTCCTTGCTGTCAGAACAGATGGTGTTGACATTGATTTGATTTATTCCGCCATACTCTTTCTTCAGTTTGCCGGTACCTAAGATAGAGAAAGCCTCCATTCCGTCAGAAGTACCCATGTACAGTATGTTGTCAATGACCTTTACGGTATTGATCCATGTATTGTTGATAAGCGGAACCTTGTTAGGCGATGAATCGAATACTGACGTGAAGTTTATGGTCTCACCCGTCGAAGGATTGTAGCAATACAGACCGTTACCCATCGTGCCTATCCACATATTGCCGAATTTGTCTGTATCAATGGCATAGATGTTTCTGATACCGTTGTTTATGGAAGAGAACTGCTTTGTGGCAACGTTGAACTTTGTCATACCTCCGATGGAAGAACCCAACCACAGGTTTCCCTTATGGTCATTGTATATTGCCGTAATGGTTTCCGGAGCCCCAGGGGTAGTAGGTCCCCAATGTTCGCCGTCAAAGCCATAGGAAGATATGTGATAGAGTCCGCTATGGTCCGATGCTACCCACAGTCCTCCGTCGTCAGCCTTGGATATTGCGGTAATACAGTTTGTACCCACGGTATTCCGTTGTGCCGAACGACGTCCTATGTACTGGAACATTGCAGCACGCATAGGCTGAACCACAAGTCCTTTCCAATAGACACCCAGCCAAAGGTTGCCCTCATGGTCGAATATGGCATCCTTCACGTTGGAAGTAGCAAAATCATAGTCAGGTGTCTTGATTCCGCTGAGACGTACCTGACCGGTCATCTCATTGTAAATCTTCAGTCCCTCACCATCGGTACATATCAGTACATTGCCGAATTTATCGGCATGTATGGATGTAATGATTGACAGGTCAGTAAGTAATGTAGTATAACTGTGTTCCTGAGCATTCGTAAGCAGAAGCCGTCCGTCTGTAGTTGCTACATACACACCCCTGCTGCCCTCACATATATACATTGCATTGTCTATGCCGTCAATCTTTCTGTTCTTACCGTTTTCCCTTACATAGAGTTTATGGTGTGACGACATCATCCAGAGGCGTTGGTTCTTGTCCTCCAGCATCTGTCGCGGAGAATCATCATCATTGGAATACGTATCCGTGAAAACCGCCTTGATACCTCTTTCCTCAATTGGCACCTTCCTGTCATCAGTATTGCTTATGATGCGATAACTCCCCTGGTTGGCAACACAGATGTTGATAGTTCCGTCGCTGAACCTGCATAAGTGAGTGACTGACCTTTTCACGGTATCACCGTTGGCAGTAATCAAAGGAATCGTGTAGAACCTGTCCGTAGCATAGTTGTAGAGCTGAACGCCGGCACCCGTACCAATCAACGTATTTTCCTCATCGTAGTCAAGACACTCAATAGTCGTGTTGATTGCTACCGAGTACGGATTGTCATCATCATGATAGTACATGTTCATCTTGTGACCGTCGAAACGGTTAAGTCCGTTTCTCGTAGTAATCCAGATGTTATGGTGACTGTCCTCATAGATGGAACGGATACATGTATTGGAAAGTCCCTGGTCGCTGCTGAAAGTAATTACACTCTGTGCATCCATATTGCCACATATCAGCATGGACAGCGACACAAATATGGACTTCAATACATTCTTGTGCGTTAAAGTCGACTTATACGCGGATAGGTTCATGGTCATAATTGCCGTTTATTTTTTAGGAACAGGCAGCTTGTCTATGTCAGCTGCAGTATAGTTATCCATCTTCAATGAATATTTCTTTAGGTCATCAAGTTGGAATCTGAATTCAGGAGAACCTTTTGGCAGATCCATCTTGCTGAATGTCTGGAAGTACTGCAGACACGCATCGCGCCACCACCAGGCATCCATAGCCTGACGGTCGAACTTTCGTTCCTGATTGCTGAAACGTTCTGCATCGACAAATTTCTTCATCTTTTTCCAAGTAGCAGCAAAACTTTCTGCCTGGCGCACACCCGCGTCGTACTTGCTGCAAAGCAAGTTCCACACGTCATTCCAAGCCACATGATGGAAATATACAAGGTATTTGTCCGACGTACCATATTTTGTACGTATAGGTTCCGGATATTGAGCAAGGTTGTTCGAACCAGTCTCGGTACGGTCAAATCCCATACCGTCGGCAGCAGCCTTGTGATAGTACGGAGGAGTCCAGTCTGAACGCACACCACGCGGAGCATACCAAGGTTCAGGTCCGTAATGGTGATTACCGGCAAAGATATGATGAATACCGATAGGCATCATATAGTTTACCACAGCCTCGCGTGTTTCACAGAGAACCTTTGTCATTGGTTTCACGAACTTCTTCGAAGTAGAGAACGTCTGCTTCAGCCATTCATCTGCAATCTTTTCAGGAGAAAGGGTAGGGTCCCATGCCATACGTCCGAATGCATACCAGTTGGCCTGAGCCATGTCGCTGCCACACCAATTCACATCATCGCCAATGTTTGCAACACCGGCAATGGCAGGATACAGAATACTGGTGCCGCCATATTTTACGTCATCGAAAAACTCCTGCCACATCGAAGCAAGGAAACATGTATGGACACTCTCACCCGTATATTCCTGAGTAATCTGGAACTCAGGCATCATCTTTGTCTTCTTCAGTCCGAAGAACAGCGGACTTACCGGTTCCCTTGGCTGGAAGTCAATCGGACCGTTCTTTACCTGAACGATGACATTATCCCTGAACTGTCCGTCAAGCGGCATAAATTCGTCGTAAGCCTGATTTGCACGGTCCGGACTGTCCGCAGCATATACGAATGCACGCCACATAACAATACCGCCGAATGGCTCAAGAGCCTCAGCCATCATGTTTGCACCTTCCGCATGAGTACGCTTGTAGTCTCCAGGACCTGGCTGACCTTCGCTGTTTGCCTTTACGAGGAAACCGCCGAAGTCAGGTATCATACCGTATATATCCTTCACTTTATCTTTCCACCAAACCTGCACATCCCTGTCGAGAGGATCAGCAGTAGGCAGACCTCCCAAGGCTTTTGGTGAAGCAAAGTTGACAGACAGGTAAACCTTTATTCCGTAAGGACGGAGAATGTCTGCCACGTGGGCAGCCTTCTTTATGTTTTCGTCGCTGAGCATCTGTGGAGAGGAATTGACGTTGTTCAGAACGGTTCCGTTAATACCAACAGATGCATTGGCGCGTGCATATTCCTGTATTATCTTGTCATCAATAGGTTTACCCCAGAATATAGAACGACCGGCAAAGCCACGTTCGATAGTTCCGTTGAGGTTATCCCAATGATTGAGTATTCTGAGCGGACACAAAGGCTTTTCAGTAATGGATTTACCCGATTTCGGCAACTTGTCTGTAACCTTCATACGGTTTACGGCGTATATACCGTAAAGCAGACCTTTGTCAGTTGCTGCCGTAATTGTAAACTCACCCTTGTGGTTGCTTATGATATAGCCTTCCTCTCCAAGAGCAGATGCTTCGGAGCCATTGGCAATGACAGCCTTGATGTTTTGTAGTAAAGGCATTGTCTGGTTGTTCACCAATGCCTTTAATTCCATTGTTACGAGTTCCTTTGTTGTTTGTAGTTGTGCAGAATTGTTGCTGTAGTCAATTCCATACAGAGGATAAGCAGTGTGGAACCAAAGGTTGTGACCGTTCTCTGCATGGATATAGTTGTAACTGTATGTTCCTGCGAGGAACACGAAAATAGTAGTTAGTATAGTTGTTAATGAAAGCCTTTTCATACCCAAGGTTTGTAATGAAAAAATAAAATCCCCCTTCCCATGAATACAGGGTAGGGGGATATATAATTGATAATTAAGCGTACATAGCAACGATAGCTTCGTAAAGCTCCTGCTTGCCTGAAGTCTGCTTAGGTTCTCCAACCTTCTTACCATATTCGTAAGCCTGTTCGAGAGTAAGCTTGCCATCTTCGAAGTCCTTACCGATACCGCTGTCGAATGAAGCGTAACGGTCAGCCTTCATCTGCTTGTATGGAGATTCTTCGAGAAGCTTAGCAGCACATTCGAGAGCGCGAGCCATAGCATCCATACCAGAAATGTGAGCGATGATGATGTCTTCGAGGTCAGTAGAGTTACGACGAGTCTTAGCGTCGAAGTTTGTACCACCAGTACCGAGACCACCGTTGCGGATGATTTCCATCCAAGCCTGAGTGAGTTCGTAGTTGTCGATAGGGAACTGGTCAGTATCCCAACCGTTCTGGTAGTCACCACGGTTTGCGTCGATAGAACCGAGCATACCAGCGTCAACAGCACAAGCAAGTTCGTGCTCGAATGTGTGACCGGCAAGAGTTGCGTGGTTTACTTCGATGTTAACCTTGAAGTCCTTGTCAAGACCGTGTGCCTTCAGGAAACCAACAACAGTTTCTGTGTCAACGTCATACTGGTGCTTAGAAGGTTCCATTGGCTTAGGCTCGATGAGGAAAGTACCCTTGAAGCCCTTTGAACGAGCATAGTCGCGAGCCATACCGAGCATAGTAGCCATGTGTTCCTTTTCACGCTTCTGGTCTGTGTTGAGAAGGCTCATGTAACCTTCACGACCACCCCAGAATACATAGTTCTCAGCGCCGAGAGCGATACCAGCGTCGATAGCGTTCTTGATCTGAACGATAGCGCGGGCTACTACGTCGAAGTCAGGGTTAGTAGAAGCACCGTTCATGTAACGCTTGTTGCCGAATACGTTAGCAGTAGACCAAAGGAGCTTCTTGCCAGTAGCAGCCATTTTCTCCTTGAGGTAAGCAACGATAGCCTTCATGTTAGCTTCGTACTCTTCAATGCTTGCACCTTCGTCAACGAGGTCAACATCGTGGAAGCAGAAATAGTCGATACCGAGCTTCTCCATGATTTCGAAACCAGCGTCAGCCTTGTTCTTAGCGATTTCAACAGCGTTAGCACCTGTAAGCCAAGGGAAAGTCTTTGTACCACCACCGAACTGGTCAGCGCCTTCTGCACAAAGAGTGTGCCACCATGCCATTGCAAAGCGGAGCCATTCTTTCATTGGTTTACCCATGATGACCTTTTCAGCATCATAATAATGGAAAGCCATAGGATTCTTGGAATCCTTGCCTTCGAACTGGATTTTCTTTACTTCTGGAAAAAATTCTTTTGCCATAGTTCTAATTTTTATAAACGATTAATAAATTGGTTGATAATTATCTTTCTTTTTCGGGTTCTCGATTTTTCGATACCTCGATTCATCGAATTATCGGTTTTTCGATCCATCGATTCCTCAATACTTTGATTCCCCGATGAAACCTGTCGCTTTATTTGATGTGACTGTCAAGTCTTTCCTTCCACAACTTGTAAGCATCCATGTAAGCCTTCTCGTTCTTTAAGTCAGGCTCGATAGTTGAGATATGCTTGAGAGTTGAGAATGCCTCGTCGAAGCTGCCATAAATACCAGCACCGATACCCGCACCCTTAGCAGCACCTACAGCACCGTCAGTCTCGTAGAGGTTGATAGTAGCACCCGTTACGCTTGCCAGAGTCTTGCAGAACATAGGACTGAGGAACATGTTGGCATGACCTGCGTGGATATCCTTGATTTCCATACCCATCTGCTGCATGATGTCGATACCCTGCTTGAATGAGAATACGATACCTTCCTGAGCAGCACGGAGCATGTGAGCTTTCTTGTGAACGTTGAAGTTGATACCTTCGATGCTGCAACCGATTTCCTTGTTCTGGAGAATACGTTCAGCACCGTTTCCGAATGGAATGATACTGAGTCCGTTTGCTCCGATTTCAATAGTATCGATAAGAGCATTCATCTCAGGGTAGGAAACACCCTCTGGAGCCACGTTACGACGCATCCACGCATTGAGGATACCCGTACCGTTGATACAGAGAAGCACACCGAGACGTGTAAGTTCTGGAGTATAGTTACCGTGAGCGAAAGTATTTACACGGCTGAGCTTGTCATAGTTCACCTCACCGAGCACACCGTAAACCACACCTGAAGTACCGCCGGTAGCAGCCACTTCACCAGGATTCATTACGTTCAGCGACAAAGCATTGTTAGGCTGGTCACCTCCACGGTAAGAGATAGGAGTACCCTCTGGAATGCCAAGAATATTGGCAACAGCCTTACAGACTTTAGTTTGCACTGCAAAGGTAGGAACAATTTCTGAAATAATCGAATTATCGAAGCCAAAATAATTCATAATATCCTGACTTACCTCCTGATTCTTGAAATCCCAGAACATACCTTCCGACAAACCGCTGATAGTAGTCTGCATTGCACCACCGCTGAGTTTCATTGCAATGAAGTCACCAGGGAGCATAATCTTGTAGATTTTTCCGAAGAGTTCAGGTTCGTTCTCCTTCACCCATGCAAGTTTTGCAGCAGTAAAGTTACCAGGAGAATTGAGCAGGTGGCTCAGACACTTCTCATGACCGATTCCGTCGAATGCAGCATTACCGTAAGGAACAGCACGGCCGTCACACCAGATGATACTTGGACGGAGAGGATTGCCCTGACGGTCAACACATACGAGACCGTGCATCTGGTAACTGATACCGATAGCCTTAACATTTGCAAGCAGACCCTGGTCGCTTGAAGCCAGTTTCTTAGTAGCTTCAATGAGGTTAGTCCACCACATGTCAGGTTCCTGTTCAGCCCAACCCATCTGCTTAGCGATGATTGGAGCCTCATTCTCAGGATAGAAAGTAGTAGCAACGATGGCACCTGATGCAGCATCAACCAAAGATGCCTTTACCGAAGAAGTACCAATATCGTAACCTAATAAATATGCCATAATAATATTATTTTGTGGCGTTTGGCATATAGCCTTCAGCCGTTAGTATATTTAATATAATTTGTGTCTATGATTGCAGATTGCCAATGGCTGATAGCCCTTAGTCAATACCTTCGATAGTCTTAATCTTACCGTTTGCATCGAATTCGATTTCGCAAACCTTGAGGCTGCGGAGCCAAGACTTGCCGCCGGAAGGCACACTGTCGTGGTGGAAGAGATACCACTTACCCTTCCATTCGATGATAGCGTGGTGAGTAGTCCAGCCAACAACAGGAGTAAGGATTACACCCTGATAAGTGAAAGGACCGTAAGGATTGTCACCTACAGCATAGCAAAGGAGGTGGCTGTCACCAGTAGAATAAGAGAAATAATACTTGCCGTCCTTCTTGAACATCCAGCTAGCCTCAAAGAAGCGATGAGGATCATCAGCCTTAAGAGGGTTGCCGTTCTCGTCAACTACGAGAATTGGACGTGGAGCCTCAGCATAGTTGAGGCCATCCTTAGCCAGACGGACGCAACGGCTTGGAAGAGCATCCTCCTTTCCTTCAGGGAGGTAAGGAGTCTCAAGGTGAATATTATCCTTGTAGCGCTGAAGCTGACCGCCCCAGAGACCGCCGAAATATACATATACCTCACCGTCAGCATCATCTCTGAATGCACACATGTCGATGCTGTAGCTTCCAGGAACAGGAGCAGGCTGAGGAATGAACGGACCGGCAGGATTGTCAGCAATAGCAGTACCCCAGTGGAAAACATCGTTGCGGTCCTTGAGAGGGAAGTACATGATATACTTCTTCACCTTCTTGCTGAATCCCATACCCTTAGCCTGGTCTTCTGCATTTGTAGGAACCTCAACCTCATATTCCTGTACGTCACAGTCCCAAAGCTGACGTCCAGCCCATGGAATATCCTCCTGGCGGAGAACGCAGCCATGGTCAACAACCTCACCTGTCATTGGGTCACCTTCGATAGAAAGGACGTGATAGTCCTTCATTACATACTGGTCACCATTATCATTTTCTACGTTTTCACATTCCCAGTCGTGAGAAGGGTAGATATAAATCTTTCCATTGAACACGTGAACAGATGGATCTGCCATATAGTCGGCAGGGAACAGATATCTTTTTTCCATAACTTAAATTGATTTTAAGATTTGATTTATTTACACATTATATATATACGTTATCACTGAGCACTACTTGTACTGATCATACTTAGGGTCGTTAGCCATCTTTATGAGTTCAGGTACAAACATCTTAGGCTCACAGTTGCGGTCGAAAGCCAGTGGATAGTCCGTACGGAAAGGAATAGGCCAGCCGTTTTTCCAACTGTCGCCGTCCGTTACCCCCCAGAAAGTCACACGGTCAATGACCTTTTGGTTGCGGAGATAAATGTCAAACAGCTTGCACATGAAGTCCGACTGCTTTTTTGCAGCCTCCTCAGGAAGACCGTCAACATATGGATTCATAGCTTTCTGATAGTCAAAATGTGCATCAACTGCAGCACCTGAGAAACCCTGAGGAGAAGGAATGGCAGTAAGGTCAAGTTCTGTAACCATCACCTTCACACCTTCAGCAGCAAAAGACTTGATACTTTTCTCGTATTCATCGAGCGGAGTATCGTAGCCTACGTGTGACTGCATGCCGACAGCATCGATGCGAAGACCGGCAGCCTTCAGTTCACGTATAAGCTTGATTACACCGTCACGCTTCTTAGGGTTATCCATGCTGTAGTCGTTGTAGTATAGTTCCACGTTAGGATCAGCCTCATGAGCAAATTGGAAAGCCAGTTTAATGAAATCCGGACCAATGATTTTGTAGAACTGCGACTGACGCAGTGTACCGTCATCATTGAATGCTTCGTTCACAACGTCCCATCCCTTGATTTTACCCTTGAAGTGACGTACAACAGTATAGATGTGACTCCTCATGCGGTTGATGAGTTCCTCGCGAGTCACCTGATTGCTCATGTCATCCTTGAAGAACCAGTAAGGAACCTGTGAATGCCACACCAGAGCATGACCGGTAACCACCTGCTTGTTCTTCTTTGCAAACTTGATGAGTTCATCAGCGTCAGAGAAATCATAGAGATTCTGCTTAGGATGTATCTCCTCAATCTTCATACAGTTTTCAGGAACAACCGCACTGAACTGATTCTTAATCAGATCCTTCAGTTTTTTATTGTCGCTGTGAGGCTGACGTATATTAACAGCCGTACCAATCAGAAACTTGTCCTTGTATGCCTCACGAAGAGTGTTCTGAGCCATCAACGACTGAGTAGCCAAAAGGACGAATGCTGCTATTAAAACTTTTCTCATATATAATAATAAATGTTTTAGGCGTTTCTTGCTTCGATTTCCCTGTTGATTTCATCCAGTCTCTCATCAGTGAGAGGGTACTTATAAATAAGGTATCCGACGATGACGAGAAGAACAGCAGGAATTACACATGTGAACCAGAGGATAGCTTCCTGCTGAGTAGCATTGTAAATAGGCTGCATAGCTTCATTAAGGCTGTTGAGCTTAGGGTAATAAGCATTTACCGGTGCGCTGATAAATGAAGCAAGGAATACAACAACGAAGATACCGATCATCAACTGAAGACACTTGTTAGCCTTGAACTCCTGGAACATCTCGCCGTATGTAACAGGCTTTTCAGGAGTAGTTGCGATTCTTTCCTTACATGAATTGAAGCAATACATAAGGAGTGCGAAACCGACAATAGCAAAGATACAAGTAACGCCGAACCAAGCTCCTGGAACAGTAGGTAATGCAGCAGATTCCTCATCAGCAAACTTGAATCCGATGAAACCCATACCCATTACCAATGGAGTAATCCAACCAGCGATAGAGAAACCAGCCTTGAAAGCAACACCGGCAAGAGCATTTACTATTGCAGCAGGGCGGTTGCCGGTACGGTATTCAGCTTCAGAGATAACTTCAGGAACAAGAGCCCACATCAATGAACCAACGAGCAATCCCACGCCAGTCATAATCTTAGCACACTGAACAACGACTTTCATGTCATCCACATTGCCAAACTTACCGATACAGTAAAGGATTACGAATCCCACAATACCAATAGAGAGGAGCAGATAATAAAGACCCTTCTTTCCGAACCAGCTCTTCAGGAGAGGAAGACAAGGAAGGATGATGAATGCAGGAATTGTACCGATAGCCATGAACAGAGCCTGATTCCAGTCAATCACAGTGCTTGCAAATAAAGCAAGACCGATAGGGAAACCAGCCTGAACCACGATTTGACCGATGTTTGCACAAACCATTCGTGTAGAAGTAAGTTTAAGAACTTCGTCGTTGTCACGAGTCATACTGGCCATGATAGAGCCGTAAGGAATATTCACTACCGAATAAATCATGCTGAGCAATGTGTAGCTCACAGTTGCATAGATAATCTTCATGCTCATTGACCATGAAGCAGCAGCAGGAAGCATCAGCAGACAGGCAGCTGCAGTGAGAGGAATACCACCCCAGAGAAGATATGTACGATACTTACCGAGTTTTGGATTGTGGTTGTCGATGTAGCGACCTACAATTGGACTCCAGAAGCAGTCAATAAGTCTTACCACGAGAATAAGGCTACCTACAAAGGCACCGTCGATTTTTAATACTGTTGTCAGATAGAGCATCAGGAAAGTTGCTACTGTCTGGAAAATGAGGTTCTGTGCCAAGTCGCCAGAACCGAATCCTATACGCTGCATCCAACTGAGCTTATAGAATCCCTTTGATTCGTTTTGATTTGTTGCCATATTTAGATTAGTTTTGTGATTTGTTTTCATGATTTGTCGATAATCGAGCACAAAGATACAATAATTATTTTAGAATTTCGCAAAATGTCTCCAAAAAGTTATAGCAATCCTGATACTTTTAGTATAATTCTGGAAACATTAAATTGTGACACGTTGATAATTAGTCAAATATATCACATGTTAAAAATCCCAAAACGATATACTTTTTAAGAGTTCAATTGGCTTCGCCGGTTCAATTGAGGCTTGCGCCTCGGTTCAAGGTTCAATTGAGGCTTGCGCCTCGGTTCAATGGCTTCGCCGGTTCAACAAGTCAACGAGTTTTGCATTTTTTTGACCTTTAGGTCACTTTTTATTTAATAACCGTTTGCGTTTCCCTCTTGTTGACTTTGAAAAGACAGTTGATTATTAGATAAAAAAGATTCTTGCTGACTGAGTGGCTTCACCACTTGATGCCTCGTGTGCATGTTTTTCCTTGTGAGGCTCTTTACGGAACCTCCCAGATAAAAACTTACCCACAAGCCATCACCCCAAAAGGGGCAGCCAGTCAGGAAGAATAAAAAAATCCTTTCGGAAAAAAATGACCTAAAGGTCAAAAAAAATGCAAAAACAATACCCCCCCTCTGTCCCCCCCCCCAGTAAGGGGAAGGGGCAAAGGCAAAGACAAACTAACGCAAAATGTTTTCTTTTGTTTTTGATGTTTTCTTTTGTTTTTTCTCATCGACTGTGCGCAGCACACAAAGTAGTCAGTCAGCAAGAATCTTTTTTATCTAATAATCCACTTTTGCATTAGCCAATTAAACCCTTACCCCTTCACCATTACTTTTGTCAGCAGTCAATCGAACATTAATATTCAATATGTCGTTAATATTTTAAAAAATCTTACAAAAATAAACAATTAATGTATTGCGTATATAATACTTTTTTGTAACTTTGCCCAAAATTAGGTAGTTCCGTCTATAAATATATTAGGACAGGTAATCAGATTTGATATGAAACAAAACAGTATATATATGAAAAAACATTTTTATTTTTATTGCCTTTTGGCTTTATTAGTATGTACGTTCACCGGATGTACATCATCAAAAAGCATTCTTTATTTCCAGGACATCGACAAGGTCCAATTAGGCAAGTTGCCCGAGAATTATGAAGCAGTAATCAAGAAAGATGACCGTCTGGTAATTTTGGTTACCGGTCCCGACAAGAGCGTAATTGCTCCTTACAATCTCACCATGTCTGAAAACCTGAGTGGTAGTACTAATATAGAATCATCCAATCTCAGTTATCTGGTTGACAAGGAAGGAAATATTGATTTCCCTGTTCTTGGTAAGTTACATGTCGAAGGTCTGACACGTATGCAGCTCACCAACTATCTCAAGAAGGAAATCTCCAGAGACGTTAAGGACCCAATTGTAACCATAACGTTCAAGAATTTCAGATTCACCGTGTTGGGTGAGATTGGTGCACCAGGTACCTACAACATCGAATCCGACAAGACCAGCATACTTCAGGCAATCGGTATGGCAGGCGATCTCAAGCTCACAGCCAAGAGAGACGACATCATTCTTCTCCGTGAAGTTGACGGAGCACTCACATACACCAAGCTTAATCTCAAGGACTGTGAAGTGTTGGATTCACCATACTACTATCTCCAGCAGAACGATGTACTATATATTCAACCATCAGCATCACGTGTAGCAACAGGTACTTCAGCACCAGCCCTCTGGAGCTTTGCTTTGGGTACTGTAGCTTCACTCCTAGGCTTGGCAGGATTGCTATGGAAGTAACGAAACAGAGCAAGTCAGTAGCTTAAGAACGTTAAATAAATATTATAGAAGGATATTATGGCAAACGAAAATATAGGTAATGGTGAGAATGTCGTTATGATAAAGGTTCCTCAGAACCTGAAGCAGCAGGCAGCCAATTTTCAGTGGAGCGACCTCTGGGATTTGATATGCCGCCTCAAGTGGTGGATTCTTGGATGTGTTGCAACAGCCTTGCTTATAGCCTTTGCATATCTGCAGATACAGACTCCGATATATTCCCGCAGTTCATGGATTATGCTCAACAAGAATGATGCCTATAATCCGGAACTCGACCTTATAAGTGAATTTACCACAAGGAAAGGATCAAAGAAAATTGACAACGAACTCTTTATCCTCGAAAGTCCTTCCCTGATGGCAAAGGTAGTCGAGGAACTTGGTTTGAACACCCGTTACTACGGAAAGAGATCATCACGCATCGGAATATTCGATTTCCGCAAGACCGAATATTACGACAACACTCCGTTCCGTATGGAAATGAAGCTCAATCCGGTCTATCCCGAAAACCTCCAGCCAAAGTCATTCTATCTGAAGTTTACCAACGTCAACGGCAAGGCATTCGATGTTGAGGAATGTACTCTCAACGGAAGAGAATTCCAGCTTCCAAAGAGTATATACCACTATGGTGCAGAGATACCGTTGGAAGGAGCAACCATCAAGTTGACGCAGGTACAGAACAACGGACTCAGGCGCGGAGAGTCCTACGAAGTGACATGGACCACTCCATATAGTGCAGCAAAAGGCTTCGTGTCATCATTCAATGCCTCCAGTCAGTATTCCCGCCATGGTTCATCCGATGTCATTACCCTGACAATTACCGATGCCATTCCAAAGCGTGCAGAAGATATTATCAATACCATAGTAGAAGTCAACAACCGTGAAACCAAGGACTATTACAGTCAGGCATCCAAGAGTGCCATCGACTTCATCGACCAGCGTCTCAGTGCCATTGCAGGCGAACTCTCAGCAGCCGAAAACAACTATAAGAACTATCAGTCAAGCCGTGTCCTTGTAGATATGCAGAGCCAGTCACAGATGACCATCTCCGATGATGCCGAATATCAGAAGCAACTCACCGACATAAGGCTGCAGCTTCAGTTGTTGAACATGGTAAAGAATTTCCTTGACGAAACACCGTCAGGAGTCTATAAGTTCATTCCTGCCAATATAGGTGTCAGCGATGCCGGACTCAATTCAATCATAGCCAACTACAATTCCCTTGTGTCAGAACGCAACCGCATGGTAGTCAACTCATCCGAATCCAACCAGCGGGTCATGAATCTCAATACCCAGTTGGACGACGGCAAGCAGACACTCTCACTGTCCATTGCCAATCTCATAAAGGTATGTAACATCCGTGCCAGCGAGTTGCAGCGCCTCATCGGTTCTGGCAAGCAGAAAATGGCAGGCATGCCACAGGAAAAGCTCGAACTCCAGCAACTGTCCCGAAAGATGGACATCATAGAACCGTTGTACAAGATGCTCCAGCAGAAGAAGGAGGAAGCCAATATAAAGATGTGTTCAGAAATCGACAACTTTAGGGTAATTGAGAGAGCATTCGGTTCAGGTGCACCAGTCAGTCCAAACCACAAGCGCACCTATCTCATAGCCTTGGCAATCGGTTTCTTCCTCCCACTTGTATTTGTATGGCTCCGAATGCAGCTAAAGAGCAAGGTCGAGACCAAGGAAGATGTCACCGAGCGTCTTACCGATACATCAGTCCTTGCAGTTATCCCTAAGGGAGACGACAAAACCTCTAAGCTTATTCCTGAAAACGGCCGTGACTTCATATCCGAGTCTTTCCGCATGCTGCGTTCAAGCCTTCAGTATCTGCCTGAAGCCAAGGTCATCCAGATTACTTCATCCGTAGCAGGAGAAGGAAAGTCATTCGTCGCATCCAATCTCGCCATGAGTCTTGCCCATGCAGGAAAGAAGGTTGTTATTGTTGGTATGGACTTACGCAAGCCAGCACTCCATAAGATATTCAATCTTCAGGAATCAGTTAAGTCCCGAAGCGTAGTAGGATATCTCATCGGTCGTTGCGTGAATTTTGAGGAAATGGTCTTCAACTCTGGTTTCCACGACAATCTCGATGTCATCTATGCAGGTCCCGTACCGCCAAATCCATCTGAACTTCTTTCCCAGAACAAGGAAAAGCCTCTTTTCGACTGGCTCCGTGACCGCTACGACTATGTTATCATCGACTCCACACCATATATGATGGTGTCAGATGCCAATCTAATAAACAAGAGTGTAGATGTCACCCTCTATGTATGTCGTGCCGACTACACCGACCTCCGTCTGCTCAATGAAGTGAACAATGTCCTTCACGGAGAATCCAAGACCATGAAGAATCTCCATGCCGTCCTCAACTGCGTCAACCTCCAGTCATCCAAGTACCGCTATGGCTATGGTAAGGGCTATGGCTACGGTTATGGCTACCGCCGTGGATATGGCTATGGCAAGGGTTATGGCTACGGATATGGCTATGGCTACGGAGACACAGAAGAAAAGAAGGGAACAGGTAAGGAAAAGAATAAAGGTACGAAATAATAAACCACATATCGTTCCATGTTGTTCAATCGAAAGAAATACCTCGTCACTCTTCCCGAAACCGACTGTCACAACCATCTTCTGCCTAAGGTGGACGATGGTTTTGACTCTGAGGCAAAGGCACTCTCAGCCATATCCACAATGGCAGAAGCCGGAGTGAGGCACATAGTCCTCACCCCCCATGTCAATCCAGAAGTATATCCATCTCAGAATGAGTCAACCCTCAAGGCTGCATTCAATGCATTCCACAATCTCATACCCAATGATTGGGGTGTGCAGACAGACCTTGCAGCCGAGTACATGATATACGACGGCTTTGAAAATCGGGCATCTGACCCCTCCCTTCTCACTTTCAGCGACAACTCCCTGCTGATGGATATGTCGTATTACTATGAAAGTCAGAATCTCAGGGAAGTAATCTTTCAGATGAACCTGGCTGGCAGAAAACCCATTCTCGCCCATCCCGAACGCTACGTTTACTACTCCAAGAACCTGAAAATCTTCAATGAGATAGTCGATATGGGCTGCCGTCTTCAGTTGAACTGGATGTCCCTCACCGGCATCTACGGAGCCGACTCCATGAAAATCCTCAACTACCTCCTCAAGAACGACATGTACAGCTTCATCTGTACCGACCTCCACACCACCCACCAACTCCAAACCATCTTAACCACCAAACTCGACAAAACCACAATCACCCAAATCGAGCAACTGAAAGAAAAGATGTGTAGTAAGAGTATAAGGGTTTAAAGGTTTATAAGTATGACATTAATTTTTCATTAAATATTTCTCGTAGACTTGTAGACTCTGAAAAGACAGTGGATTATAAGATAAAAAAGATTCTTTCTGACTGAGTGGTTTTACCACTTGATGCCTCGTGTGCATGTTTTTCCTTGTGAGGCCCTTCAAGAAACCTCCCAGATAAAAACCTACCCACAAGCCATCACCCCAAAAGGGGCAACCAGTCAGGAAGAATAAAAAAAACTTTCGGAAAAAAATGACCTAAAGGTCAAAAAAATGATAACTCCAACTAAATAAAAAGACAAAAAACCGGAAAAACCCTTTGAAAGAAAATGGCTTTCAGCCACTAGTGCCTTGCC
>JAKSJB010000003.1 GCA_024398475.1 Bacteroidaceae bacterium
GATGGCAAATGTATTATACCTAAAGTGTGGTGGGTGTTTATCTATTTGTGGTAGGACTTTTCCTCTTTCGTGGTTTTCATGGGATATTGTGACCTTACTCAAACTACCATAAAAAGAGGTGGTCAGCATAATTATGCTGACCACCTCCTAAATATTAGATATTCTGAATTATTATCAGAAATTCATATCCATGTGATCAAAGTTTGAGAACATCATGTCCGGATTGAACTGCTGACGGCGCTGAAGGAAGAGCTCTTCCTTGTTGCCTACAATTATCTTCTCGAATTCACGAAGTCCAGTACCTGCTGGAATGAGGTGACCGCAGATTACGTTCTCCTTCATTCCTTCGAGAGCATCGCTCTTACCGCTGATTGCTGCCTCGTTGAGAACCTTAGTAGTTTCCTGGAATGATGCTGCTGACATAAAGCTTGATGCACCGAGGGCTGCACGTGTGATACCCTGAAGTATCTGTACTGATGTTGCAGGAACGGCATCACGTGCCTGAACGAGTCGTAGGTCGTGGCGCTTCAACTGTGAGTTCTCATCACGAAGTTTTCGTGCTGTAACAATCATACCGGCCTGCATTGTTTCGCTGTCTCCGGCATCAGTTACAATCTTCTTACCCCAGATTCGGTCGTTCTCTTCTGAGAATGCCAACTTGTCAACAATACCGCCTTCAAGGAAGCGTGTGTCGCCCGGATCCTTAATCTGTACCTTGCGCATCATCTGACGCACAATGATTTCAAAGTGCTTGTCGTTGATTGCCACACCCTGCATACGGTACACATCCTGAACCTGATTTACGATATATTCCTGAACGGCTGTAGGACCCTTGATGGCAAGGATGTCTGCCGGAGTGATTGCTCCGTCTGACAATGGTGTTCCTGCGCGTACATAATCATTTTCCTGTACAAGTATCTGCTTGCTCAATGGAATGAGATACTTCTTGACATCACCTACTCGGCTTGTAAGAATGACCTCACGGTTACCACGCTTAATCTTACCCATTGTGATTTCGCCGTCAATTTCTGCAACGATTGCTGGGTTAGATGGATTACGTGCCTCAAAGAGTTCGGTTACACGTGGAAGACCACCTGTGATATCGGCTGATGTTCCGACTGAACGTGGTATCTTGATGAGTACGTCTCCCGCCTTGAGTTGCTGTCCGTCCTCTACTGATATGTGACCGTTGATAGGGAAGTTGTATGTACGGAGTGTTTCACCGTCGGCACCGATGATATGACATGTAGGAACCATTGACTTGTCGCGTGATTCCTGTACGATGAGGTCACGAAGTCCTGTTGTAGCATCTTCATCTACACGGTAGGTAATACCTTCTACTACTCCGTCGAACTTGACTGTACCGTCGAATTCTGTTACGATTACGGCATTGAATGGGTCCCATGTTGCGATGAGTTCACCTCCTTCTACAACTTCTCCATCCTTATGGAAGAGTGTTGAGCCGTATGGTACGCTTACTGTGGACAGTGCAATTCCTGTATTAATATCTACGAAACGGAGTTCTGCAAGACGACCTACCACAATCATAGCATCGTCGTGTCCTTCTACCGGACGGTCGATGGTACGGAGTTCCTCAAATTCAAGACGGCACTTGTTCTTTGCTACAATCTGTGCATTTGTTGCTGCAGATCCGGCAAGACCTCCGGCGTGGAAAGTACGAAGTGTCAACTGTGTACCTGGTTCACCGATTGCCTGTGCTGCAATTACGCCGACTGCTTCACCCTTCTGAACCATACGCTGTGTTGCGAGGTTGCGTCCGTAACACTTCATGCAGACACCGTGCTTGCTCTCACATGTGAGTACAGAACGGATTTCCACACTTTCAATACCACTATCCTCGATTTCCTTCGCAATACGTTCAGTAATTTCCTCTCCAGCTGCTACGATAAGTTCGCCAGTGTGTGGATTTTGGATATCGTGTACACTCACACGGCCAAGGATTCGTTCTGCAAGACTTGCTACGACACGGTCACCTTCCTTCAATGCTGTACATACAAGTCCACGGAGAGTACCACAGTCTTCCTCATTGATGATAACGTCATGGCTGACGTCAACAAGACGACGCGTAAGATATCCGGCATCGGCTGTCTTCAACGCGGTATCGGCAAGACCCTTACGAGCACCGTGGGTTGAGATGAAGTACTCAAGCACAGACATTCCCTGCTTGAAGTTTGAAAGGATAGGGTTTTCAATTGTATTGTTGTCGTCAGCACCTGCACGCTGAGGCTTTGCCATCAGACCACGCATACCTGCCAACTGTGCAATCTGGTCCTTGGAACCACGAGCTCCTGAATCGAGCATCATGAACACTGCATTGAAACCCTGGTTGTCTTCAGTCATTGTCTTCAGCAATGAAGACTTTACCTTGTCGTTGACTTCTGACCATGTGGCAATTACCTTATTGTAACGTTCCTTTTCTGTTATGAGACCGAATGCATATTGCTGTGCAATTTCCTCTATCTGTGCATTTCCTTCATCAATGAGACTCTGACGGTCTGCTGGTTCGATGATATCGTCAAGGTTGAAAGAAAGTCCTCCTTCGTATGCCTTACGGTAACCAAGGTTCTTGACACCGTCAAGGAATTGGCATGCACGTGCCATACCGACTGTCTTTATAACCTTAGTGATGACTTTCTTAAGTGCCTTCTTTCCGATTACCTCGTTGACAAATCCAACTTCGTTAGGAACTATTTCATTAATTATGATTCGACCTACTGTCGTCTCAACCAAATGCTTATAGAGACTACCCTTCTCATCAACATCTGTTACAACGCACTTAATTGGTGCATGTACATCGCAACGTCCTTCATTGTATGCAATGAGAGCTTCTTCTGCACCGTAGAATGTAAGTCCTTCTCCCTTTGCTCCCGGACGTACCTTGGAAATGTAGTACAGACCGAGCACCATATCCTGTGATGGAACTGTGATTGGGTCACCACTTGCAGGAGAAAGGATATTATGACTCTGAAGCATCAAAAGCTGAGCTTCGAGAACTGCTTCATTCGAGAGTGGAAGGTGGACTGCCATCTGGTCACCGTCGAAGTCAGCATTGAATGCTGTACATGCGAGTGGGTGAAGTTGAATTGCCTTTCCTTCTATCATCTTTGGCTGGAATGCCTGAATACCAAGTCGGTGAAGTGTTGGTGCACGGTTGAGCAATACTGGGTGTCCCTTCATTACATTTTCAAGGATGTCCCATATCTGGTCATCGCGACGGTCAACCATCTTCTTTGCACTCTTCACTGTCTTTACAAGACCGCGTTCAATGAGTTTGCGGATGATGAATGGCTTGTAGAGTTCGGCTGCCATAAGTTTTGGAATACCGCACTCGCCCATCTTGAGCTCCGGACCTACAACGATTACTGAACGTGCAGAATAGTCAACACGCTTACCGAGGAGGTTCTGACGGAAACGACCTTGCTTACCCTTGAGTGAATCAGAAAGTGACTTCAAAGGTCGGTTGCTTTCGCTCTTTACGGCACTAGCCTTACGTGAGTTATCGAAGAGACTGTCAACAGCTTCCTGAAGCATACGTTTCTCATTACGGAGAATCACTTCAGGAGCCTTGATTTCGATGAGTTTCTTCAAACGGTTGTTACGAATGATTACTCGGCGATAGAGATCGTTGAGGTCACTGGTAGCAAATCGTCCACCATCAAGCGGAACCAATGGTCGGAGATCAGGAGGAGTTACAGGAATGTTGTGAAGAATCATCCATTCAGGCTTATTACGTCCCTTTGATGCACGGAATGATTCTACAACCTGCAAGCGCTTCAAGGCTTCCTGCTTACGCTGCATGGCTGAGTCCTTATATGCACGGTCACGCAGTTCATTTGCCAATGAGTCCAAATCTACTCGCTTCAGCATGTATTCAAGGGCTTCAGCACCCATCATTGCGATGAACTTGTTTGGATCATCATCTGGAAGTTGTTCGTTGCCTTCTGGAAGATTATCTACTACGTCCCAGTATTCTTCTTCTGAAAGCAATTCAAGATCTACAATATTCTTTTCTTCATTCTTGGCTGCTCCTGCCTGAATAATTACGTAACGCTCATAATATATGATTGAGTCCAATTTCTTGGTTGGAAGACCAAGCAGATAACCAATCTTGTTTGGCAGTGAACGGAAATACCAAATGTGGGCAACAGGTACTACAAGTCCGATATGACCTGTACGTTCACGGCGGACCTTCTTTTCTGTAACTTCTACACCGCATCGGTCGCAGACAATGCCCTTATAGCGGATACGCTTGTACTTACCGCAATGACATTCATAGTCTTTTGTTGGACCAAAGATGCGTTCACAGAAAAGTCCGTCACGCTCTGGCTTGTATGTACGATAGTTGATGGTCTCTGGCTTGAGTACCTCACCAAATGAGTTCTCAAGGATTTCTTCTGGTGAAGCGAGACCTATTGTTATCTTCGTAAAATTATTCTTTACTTTAGATTCTTTCTTGAAAGCCATAATTGTATATATAGTATATTGTTACAATTTATCTTAATGAACTTTTCTGATATTATTCGAGAGAGATGCTCAGACCGAGACCACGAAGTTCGTGTAAGAGCACATTGAGTGATTCAGGGATTCCCGGTGTTGGCATTGAATCGCCCTTGACGATTGCTTCATAAGCCTTACTGCGTCCTACAACATCATCAGACTTGATTGTAAGGATTTCCTGAAGTACGTGAGATGCACCGAATGCTTCGAGTGCCCATACTTCCATTTCTCCGAATCGCTGACCACCGAACTGAGCCTTACCACCAAGTGGCTGCTGGGTAATAAGAGAGTAAGGACCGATTGAACGTGCGTGCATCTTGTCTTCTACCATGTGACCGAGTTTCAGCATATATGTTACACCGACTGTGGCCTTCTGGTCAAACGGCATACCTGTCTCTCCATCATAAAGCTGAGTAGAACATGCACGTGGAAGTCCAGCCTTATCTGTCCATTCGTTGAGGTCTTCAAGATGAGCACCATCAAAGATTGGTGTTGCAAAACGAACACCGAGTTTCTGACCAGCTGCACCGAGAACTGCTTCGAATATCTGACCAAGGTTCATACGTGAAGGTACACCAAGTGGGTTGAGTACGATATCAACTGGTGTTCCATCCTCAAGGAACGGCATATCTTCCTGACGTACGATCTTTGAAACGATACCCTTGTTACCATGGCGTCCTGCCATCTTATCACCTACTCCGATCTTACGTTTCTTAGCGATGTAAACCTTTGCCATCTGGATAATTCCTGATGGAAGTTCGTCACCGATTGTCAAAGCAAACTTCTTGCGCTTAAGTTCTGCATCGAGTACCTTATATTTCTTAAGATAATTGATCACAAGATCACGTATAAGGTCATTGATATGCTCATCATCTGTCCAACCGCTGAGTTGAATAGCTGTAAAGTCCAGACTTTCGAAATGACCTGCCTTAAACTTAGTTCCGACTGGAATTACTTCTACACCCATGAAGTCCTTTACTCCCATAGAAGTCTTCTTCTTTGTCAGTGTGAGCAACTTATCGATAAGGATTGCCTTGAAGTCGTCAATCTTATCCTGGAATTCCTTGTCAAGTTTTGGTAATTCCTGCTTATCGCGATTCTTGTCGGCACGTGTCTTGATTGCCTTTGAGAAAAGTTTCTTGTCTATAACTACACCACTGAGTGACGGATTTGCCTTAAGTGAAGCATCCTTTACATCTCCAGCCTTATCACCGAAGATAGCACGGAGAAGTTTCTCCTCAGGAGAAGGATCTGATTCTCCCTTAGGAGTAATCTTACCGATTAGGATATCACCTGGTTCTACATGAGCACCTACACGGATAATACCATTCTCGTCGAGATCCTTAGTTGCTTCTTCACTTACATTTGGAATATCTGAAGTGAGTTCCTCAACACCACGCTTTGTTTCACGAACCTCAAGAGAGAATTCATCAACATGTACGGATGTAAGGATATCTTCACGAACTACACGTTCATTCAGTACAATGGCATCCTCATAGTTATATCCCTTCCAAGGCATGTAAGCAACAAGGAGATTACGACCGAGTGCCAATTCACCGTCTGCCGTTGCATATCCTTCAGTTAGGATATCACCAGCCTTAACTCGCTGTCCCTTATTACAAAGTGGACGGAGGTCAATTGTCATGTTCTGGTTTGTGCGACGGAACTTAGGAAGTTTGTATTCCTTAACAGCAGGTTCAAAGCTTACGAACTCTTCATCTTCAGTGCGATCGTAAAGGATACGAATTGTTGTAGCATCTACATACTCGACAACACCGTCACCTTCTGCTGTAATCATTGTACGTGAATCTTCACAAACCTGCTTTTCAATACCTGTACCTACGATAGGGGCTTCTGTACGGAGAAGCGGAACTGCCTGGCGCATCATGTTGGATCCCATGAGTGCACGGTGAGCATCGTCATGTTCAAGGAATGGAATCAATGCGGCTGCTATAGAAGCAATCTGCTGCGGAGCCACATCCATAAGATTTACCTGAGCAGGTGGCACCACTGGATAATCAGCATCCTGACGACACTTAACCACCTTACGGATGAAGTTTCCGTCCTCCTTCAAAGGTGCATTTCCCTGACCGATAATCTGTGCTTCTTCCTCTTCTGCAGAAAGATATACGACATGCTCATTGTCAATATCACAAACTCCGTTTTCAACTTTACGGTATGGAGTCTCAATAAATCCAAGTTTATTGATCTTTGCATAAACACAAAGAGAAGAAATCAAACCGATATTTGGTCCTTCAGGTGACTCAATAGGACAAAGACGACCATAGTGAGTATAGTGTACGTCTCGGACCTCGAAACCAGCACGTTCACGAGTAAGACCTCCAGGACCCAATGCAGAAAGACGACGCTTGTGTGTTATTTCAGCCAACGGATTGGTTTGATCCATGAACTGAGACAAGGCATTAGTTCCGAAGAATGAATTAATCACAGAAGAGATTGTCTTGGCGTTAATCAGGTCTGTAGGCGAGAACACTTCATTGTCACGCACGTTCATGCGTTCACGAATTGTACGGCTCATTCGTGCCAAACCTACAGCGAACTGATTTGCAAGTTGTTCTCCGACTGTACGGACACGACGGTTGCTCAAGTGGTCAATATCATCAACTACAGCCTTTGAATTGGCAAGTTCTACGAGATACTTGATGATTTCGATAATATCTTCCTTCGTAAGAGTTCTGGTATTTGGATCTGTATCCAATCCCAGTTTCTTGTTGATACGGTAACGACCTACATCACCAAGGTCATAGCGCTTGTCAGAGAAGAACAGATTGTTTATTACTTCTCTTGCACTTGCATCATCTGCAGGGTCAGCATTACGGAGCTGACGGTAAATATAAAGAACAGCCTCCTTTTCAGAGTTACTTGGGTCCTTCTGCAATGTGTTGAAGATAATTGAGTAATCTGAAGAATTGGAATCCTCATGGTGTACAAGAATATTCTCGACACCAGCTTCAAGGATACTGTCTATATGTTCTTGAGTAAGTTCTGTTTCACGGTCAATAATTGTTTCGTTTCGTTCAATAGAAACAACCTCACCGGTTTCCTCATCAACGAAATCCTCAATCCATGAGTTAAGAACACGTGCGGCAAGGCGACGTCCAATCATCTTCTTAAGATTTGCCTTAGTTGCCTTCACTTCTTCTGCAAGATTAAAGATGCGAAGTATGTCCTTATCTGTTTCGAAACCGATTGCACGCAACAATGTTGTAACAGGCAACTTCTTCTTACGATCGATGTAAGCATACATCACATTATTGATATCGGTAGCAAATTCAATCCAAGATCCTTTGAAAGGAATGATTCTTGCAGAGAATAACTGGGTTCCATTTGTATGTATGCTTGAACCGAAGAACACGCCTGGTGAACGGTGCAACTGAGAAACGACTACACGTTCTGCACCATTGATTACGAATGTACCATTGTCGGTCATATAAGGGATTGGACCGAGGAATACATCCTGAATAACTGTGTCAAAGTCTTCGTGCTCTGGGTCAGAACAGTATAACTTAAGTTTAGCCTTAAGCGGAACACTGAATGTAAGTCCACGTTCAAGACACTCTTCAACTGAATAACGAGGAGCATCAATGTAATAATCGAGAAACTCCAGTACGAAATTGTTGCGAGTATCCGCAATTGGGAAATTCTCAGCAAACACCTTATACAAACCATCATTCTTACGTTTCTCAGGTGGAGTATCCAACTGAAGGAAGTCACGGAATGACTTTAACTGCACATCCAGAAAATCTGGATAAGGCATAGGGTTTTGTACAGATGCAAAATTTACTCTGTTGTTGACAATTTTTGACATCTCTTATAAAATATTTTATATAGTGTTATTATTATTTCCTAAATCAAAAATCAGTAAAAAATTAATACCGAAAATCCATCACCATTTTCTCATCACTTTATCATCAAGGCAATTATCCTGGCAATTGCCCATCATCCACCACATATCAACTTTCATTTCATTCATCACACCACCATCAATCCGGCAGCATAAATCTTTTATCAAACTTGCCTAAACTGGTCTTCAGAAACCATTATCAGCAATAATATCTGTATTGATATCAATACCAAAGTTTATATACGCAAAAAGTTAAGAATCCTCAACCTGAGGACTCTTAACCATATTTTTGGTTTAAGGAATTAATTACTTAACCTCAACCTCTGCACCTGCAGCTTCAAGAGCAGCCTTAAGTGCATCTGCAGTAGCCTTATCAACACCTTCCTTAACATTGCAAGGAGCAGCGTCAACGAGATCCTTAGCTTCCTTCAAGCCAAGACCGCAAGATTCCTTAACAGCCTTTACAACCTGAAGCTTAGCAGCACCTGCGTTCTTAAGAACTACATCGAATGCAGTCTTTTCTTCTGCAGCAGCTTCGCCACCAGCAGCAGGACCTGCAGCAACTGCAACAGCAGCAGCAGCTGGTTCAATACCATATTCATCCTTGAGGATATTCTTCAATTCACTTACTTCCTTTACTGTCAAATTTACCAATTCTTCAGCAATAGCTTTCAAATCTGCCATAATTGTACAAATTTTAAATGTTATTAGTTTTTAATTTTTCTTTTGTTTTAATTATTCGCCTTTTTTAGCGATTGTGTCAAGCACGCCATAAATAGTACTTGAACCAGAGTCGAGTGCATTGAGAACTCCCTGAACCTGACCCTCGAGAGCTGCAACAACCTCTGCAATGAGTTCGTTCTTGCTCTTGATAGCGCAAAGTGCTTCGAGATTCTCTGCTCCTACGTATACACTTTCTTCTGCATAAGCAGCCTTGAATGCAGGTACTCCATTGTTGTCCTTATTGAACTTCTTGAGCATCTTTGCAGGTACGTTTGCTGTTTGGCAGAACATGATACCTGAAGGACCCTTCAAAGCTGGCTTCAATGCATCAAACTCACCTTCAATTTGTTCGAGAGCCTTCTCAAACAAAGTATTCTTCACTACCTGAAGTTTGATATCCTGCTTGAAACATTCACGACGGAGATTACTAGTAGTAACTGAGTCGAGAGCAGTCATATCAACTACATAGAAGTGAGGGTAAGTCTTAAGAGTCTCAACGAGACTATTTATCAGTAAGCTTTTATCTTCTTTTTTCATAATTCTTTCACAGATTATTATTCAACAGTCTTAGGGTCAATCTTGATACCCTTACTCATTGTACTAGAGAGATAAATGCTCTTGATGTATGTACCCTTGGCAGTTGTAGGCTTCAGCTTGATAATAGTATTGATAAACTCCTGAGCGTTTTCAATAATCTGCTGAGCAGAGAATGAAACCTTGCCGATAGATGTATGAACAATACCAGCCTTATCTACCTTAAAGTCAATCTTACCTTGCTTTACTTCACGTACAGCCTTGGCAACATCCATAGTAACGGTACCACTCTTTGGGTTTGGCATCAATCCACGAGGACCGAGTACACGACCCAAGGCACCTATCTTACCCATGCAGGATGGCATAGTGATGATAACATCAATATCAGTCCATCCGCCCTTTATCTTTTCGATGTATTCATCGAGACCAACATAGTCAGCGCCGGCTTCCTTTGCAGCAGCCTCTTGATCAGAAGTACAGAGGCAAAGAACACGAACTTCCTTACCAGTACCATTTGGAAGAGAAACTACACCACGTACCATCTGATTAGCCTTACGAGGGTCAACACCCAAACGGATGTCAATATCGAGAGACGCATCAAACTTAGTATATGTAATTTCCTTTACCAAATTAGCAGCTTCACTCAAAGTGTAAGCTTTCCCTGCTTCAATCTTGTCTGCAACTAACTTTTGGTTTTTTGTCAATTTACTCATCTTAATTGAAGTGTTTTTGTTTATTTACCAGGGAATTCTCCTTTAACAGTGATACCCATACTTCTTGCTGTTCCGGCAATCATAGTCATAGCAGACTCGATTGTGAAGCAATTCAAATCAGGCATCTTATCTTCTGCAATAGCACGTACTTGGTCCCAAGTTACTTCAGCAACCTTTGCGCGGTTAGGTTCAGCAGAACCCTTCTTTGCCTTAGACAACTCAAGCAACTGAACAGCAGCAGGCGGAGTCTTGATTACGAAATCGAAAGACTTGTCAGAATAATAAGAGATAACAACAGGCAATACCTTACCTGCCTTATCCTGAGTTCTGGCATTGAATTGCTTGCAAAAATCCATAATGTTAATACCCTTAGAACCTAAGGCAGGTCCTACTGGAGGTGATGGATTTGCAGCGCCACCCTTAATCTGTAATTTGATTAATCCAGCAACTTCTTTAGCCATTTTCTTAATGATTTTAATTATTTTAATACGACATAAAAATGATAGCGTAACAGAACTATCATTCCTTTACAACCTGTCCAAAACCGAGTTCGAGCGGAGTTACACGTCCGAAAATCTTGACAGACACCTTGAGTTTTTTCTTCTCAACATTGATTTCTTCTATCACACCATTGAATCCACTGAAAGGACCGTCAGTCACCTTCACCGACTCACCTTCGATGTAGTCAACAAGAGTCTCAACCTGCTCTTCCTTTTCATCAACATCAACTCCGAGAAGTCTGTTGATTTCATTAGGACGCATTGGACAAGGCTTGTTGTCACCACCTAGGAAGCCTAGGACATCAGGTGTAAAACGAAGCATGTGAGGAATTTCGCCTACGAGCGCAGCTTCAACCAAGACGTAGCCAGGCAGCAAGTTTGCATCTCTCACTGTCTTCTTGTTACGTACCATAACTTCTACCTTCTTAGTCGGTACAAGAACTTGAGATACGAACTTTTCATAACCGTGGTTTTTCATGTCAAGCTCAATGTAATCCTTTACACGTTGCTCATGTCCACTGATTACTTTCAGTACGTACCATTTCTTAGTTACTTCAGCCATGATTGTCTTTTCTCCCTAAATTAGTTAAAGAGTGAATAAACAAGCTTCATGATTTGCTCGAAAGCCTGATCAATCAGAAACACAATAATAGCGATGATGATGGAAGCGGTTAGTACCATCACCGCACTACTGGTCAATTCCTTCAAGGTAGGCCATGTTGTTTTGTGTACAAGTTCATCGTAAGATTCCTTGCAGTAATTTGATATGTCTTTAACTGTAACCATAATTCTTACATTTGGCACGGGAAGAGGGGCTCGAACCCCCGACCTTCGGTTTTGGAGACCGACACTCTACCAACTAAGCTATTCCCGTGTAACAGTCAACGGCCTTACGTCAACAATGACTTCAACCGTTGACTTGATTTATTTGAAATTAGTCGAATACTTCTGTAATCTGACCAGAACCTACTGTACGACCACCTTCGCGGATAGCGAAACGAAGACCTACGTTGAGAGCTACTGGGTAGATGAGTTCAACCTTAATTTCTACGTTATCACCTGGCATTACCATTTCAACTCCGTCTGGAAGAGCGATTTCACCAGTACAGTCCATTGTACGGAGATAGAACTGTGGACGGTAGTGATTCTTGAATGGAGTGTGACGACCACCTTCTTCCTTCTTCAATACGTAGATTGAAGCCTTGAAGCCCTTGTGAGGAGTGATTGTTCCAGGGTGAGTGATTACCATACCACGCTTAACGTCAGCCTTGTCGATACCACGGAGGAGAAGACCTACGTTATCACCTGCCTGACCTTCGTCAAGAATCTTACGGAACATTTCAACACCAGTTACAACTGACTTAGCATCTTCACCAAGACCGAGGAGCTGTACAGGATCATTAACGTGGATAACACCAGTTTCGATACGACCAGTAGCAACTGTACCACGACCAGTGATTGAGAATACGTCTTCAACTGGCATAAGGAATGGCTTATCAACTGCACGTTCAGGTTCCTGAATCCAGTTGTCACAAGCATCCATAAGTTCCATTACCTTGTCTTCCCACTCAGCAACACCGTTAAGTGCACCAAGAGCAGAACCGCGGATGAATGGAGTATCCTCTTCGAAGTCATACTGTGAAAGAAGATCACGCATTTCCATTTCTACGAGGTCGAGCATTTCAGCATCGTCAACCATATCACACTTGTTAAGGAATACAACAAGACGTGGAACGTTTACCTGACGAGCAAGAAGGATGTGCTCACGAGTCTGAGGCATAGGACCGTCAGTTGCAGCACAAACGATGATAGCACCGTCCATCTGAGCAGCACCAGTTACCATGTTCTTTACATAGTCGGCGTGTCCTGGACAGTCAACGTGTGCATAGTGACGGTTTTCTGTTTCGTACTCAACGTGAGCAGTATTGATAGTAATACCACGTTCCTTTTCTTCAGGAGCGTTATCAATCTGATCGAATGACTTGAGTTCTGAAAGTCCCTTCTTTGCAAGAACTGTAGTGATTGCTGCAGTAAGAGTAGTCTTACCGTGGTCTACGTGACCAATTGTACCAATGTTTACATGGGGTTTGGTACGTTCGAATTTTTCTTTTGCCATAGCTTTGTTTTCTTATATAAGAGTTAATACTGTTTGTAAGTTCTCTGTTTCTTGTATTTTTCCGCTTTGTTTCCTCTGCGAATTACTTGCTATTATTATAATGAGCTGTTAACGAGATTTGAACTCGTGACCTCTTCCTTACCAAGGAAGTGCTCTACCACTGAGCTATAACAGCATCAGCGTTGCCATCGCCGTCTTGTAGGCTCGGTGAGCCTCTTGTCGGATTCGAACCAACGACCCCGAGATTACAAATCACGTGCTCTGGCCAACTGAGCTAAAGAGGCTTGTAGCCATACGCGCAAAGTACACCCTGCGCGTAAACGGCTGCAAATTTAGATATATTTTTCTATCTGACAAAGAAAATATGAATCTTTTTTTACTTTTAGCTCTGTTTTTCTTTGTACTTTACCAATTGTCGCTCCAAAACGGGCAAACATTGTGTTATTGCTTCTTCAAATGTATCGCTCTGCTTTTCCACAAAGAGTTGCTCTCCTGGGAGTGCAATCGCAATACTCACTTCCTTATTGAGTGCGGTTGCCGGCTTCACGACCTTGAGTGACACCTCTACTTTCGTTATATCGTCACAAAACTTATCCAGTTTACTAACCTTCTTCTGGATGAACTCCTGCAACTTGTCTGTTGCATCAAACTTGATTGCTTTTACATTTATATCCATAGTCTTAAAAATTTACGAACGCGGATGTGCGTTCTGGTAAGCAGTCTTCAATTCTTCAAATGACACATGAGTATAAACCTGTGTCGTTGCCAGACTTGCATGCCCCAGCAGTTTTTGTATCGATGCCAGATCCGCCCCCGTATTGAGCATTGAAGTGGCAAAGGTATGCCGAAGGACATGTGGACTTCTTTTCTGTTGCGTGGTAACCATTGACAAGCCGTCCTTGACAATCTTCGTCAACTTGGCGGCAGTCATGGCATTTCCTTTCGGGCAGACAAACAACGTAGCAAATCCTATTCCGAACTTTTCGGTTCTTGCTTGAATATATTCCCTAAGTTGGGCATCAAGTTCTTCACCGAATGGTATTATTCTCTGCTTGTTTCTTTTTCCGGTAACCTTCAGCTGCCGGGAATGGAAATCAACATCATTGTCACAGAGCGACAGGATTTCCGCACGTCGCATTCCCGTGAGATACAAAGTCAGAACAATGGCTTTACTTAAAATCCCTTCATAGGATTTGTCTTCATCCAGACGTTCCAGCAACTCGTCCATTTCACTTTCACGCACAAATGCTGGAAGTGGTTTCTGCTTTTTTGGCCCGGTTATCCTTGTCATTGGATTACGCTCCACAAGTTTCATCCTCACAAGATAATGGAAAAAGCTGCGCAATGCACTGAGTTTACGATTCACGGAAGTTGGCTTCAGATGCATACCGTCGATTAGGTATATAACCCACTCTCTGACGATACCCTCATCCACCGTTGTCCACGTTATGCTTTCATTAAGACTTTCAAAGAACGATTCAAACTCTTCAAGGTCGATTCTATAACTCTCGACCGTCAAGTCCGACTTGTTGCGTTCTGTTCGGAAATAATCCAAGAAATCATCTGTCAGCATAAGTCTGCATTTCTTTTTTCGCCGACTAAATTAGCAATTTTCCTGGAAAGCACCAAATTTGTGCATTAAAATTCCTTTGATTCTCTCAATTTTTTACGTTTCAGCAAGCAAAATATTACTCTTCTGTAGAGTGAAGCTTGTTAACGTAGATAGCGTGCTGCATCTTGATACGCTTAGTAACAGATGGCTTGTCATACTGCTTGCGAGTTCTAACTTCCTTAATCACGCCAGTCTTTTCAGACTTTCTCTTGAACTTCTTGAGAGCCTTCTCAATGTTCTCACCGTCTTTAACAGGTACGATAATCATTTTGAATTCTTACTTTTAATAATTTAATATAAATAATAATGTGTTAATTTTGGGCACAGCCCGATTGGTCGGCAAAGTTACGGCAAATTTTTGTATTGACAAAATGTTTTGTGTTTTTTTTAATGTTTGATGATATTCAAGCATTTGGATAATAAATTATTTTATATCTTTGCCACAATTAATATATATTCGGACAAATTATGAATAGGATATTGACACTTTCTTTACTGTTTACATGGTGCGCCCACAATGCAATTGCAGAAGACATCACTGATAACAATTCATTTCAGGATATCCAAGACAGCAATTCCATTTTGGAAACAGACACATTATCCACCAACATCAAGTTGATGAAACACAGTTCCACATGGGAAGACTATAATCCAGAACATGGATTTTTTCAGAAAGCATATTCTGACAAAAGCGATCCAACATTCATGATTACAAACGAGAACAACTCATTTCAATTTGGTATAGGTGGTACAATTCACATGACGGCATCTCAGGATTTCTATGGTTCTGTATATAATCCAAAATTTGTCACCTGGAATATTCCCGTACCTACAGACCATGCCAACCATTTCAGCCTCAACATGGCAAGTACAAACTTCTATTGCAAGACAAAGGCGACAATGGGAGGGAAGCAACTCATAGGCTACATTTCATTCAGCGCAAACGACAATGAAGACATTGGACTCGACCAAGCCTACATTTCATACGGAGGACTTTCTGTAGGAAAGACATACTCATTTTTCATGGATCTGGCTGCCGGTGTTGAGAATGTTGACCTTCGCGGTCCCAACACTCAGGTGTCACGCACCCATGCACTCGTAGGATACACCCTACCTATTAAGGACAAATGGATTATTGCAGCAGCCATCGAAAGAACAGAATTGGATTTATATCCATCTGAATCCAAGGGATTATACAACGAACACCAATCTGTTCCTGACATAACAGCAAAGATTGTATATAAATCAAAATTCGGGCATCTGCAACTTTCCGGTATCTATAGGACGCTGCGATACTGGTCATTAGACAAGGCACTTCCTGCAGACGTAACATTCGAAAATGGATCCACAAAATTCTGTCCAGGTATCGGACTTTCATTATCCGGAAAGGTCAAACTAACCCCACAGACATTCATCTCATTCCAAGGTATATGCGGAAAAGGTATCCAGCAGTATATTCAGGATTACAAGGATGCCCAGATGGATCTAGTTCCCGACAGACGTATAGTTCCATCTTCAGATAATGCATTCTACAAGATGAAGACCCTGCCAGTTCTTGGAGGCTATATTGGATTACAAAATAATTACAGTTCCAAATTCACATTCGACGGAGTATTCGGTATAGTTCGCATGAAAACACCGAAAATAAAGAATGCAAGTACTTTTGAAGACGAGACAATGACCTATCTCGACTACAAAAGAACTGCATATTTTGCACTCAATGCATTCTATCACATGAATGACTACTGTACCGTAGGTGCAGGATTTCTAAGTGGATATAAATGGGTACGCGAACGTGACAGACAAAGAATACTGACCGGAAAGACTAACTGTGGAATAGCAAACCGTCTCAGCCTAATGTTTACATATTCATTCTAAAAAGAAAAAAACACGGAAACAACCAGCATAGCCGCGTCCGTGGTTTTTATCTTTTATTAAAGCCGATTTATATCACCAATAAAGGTATTTTTTACCATTAATAATGTTATACCCCTTTTGAGGAACAGATATTTTTTCGCCCTTGATATTATAAATAGTACCATTGCGGTCATTTATCTGAGGAATAACACGTTCAATTCCCACAGGACGTCGGTTAAAAATAATATTATTACCTTCTTTAAGGAAATAGACGGCATCCTCTTTTCCTAAAACCACCTTTGGCAAGATCCACTCCTTAGCCTTTTTTTCCTGGAAGAACAAACGGATTTGGTAATAGCCATCCGACAAAGACTTCGGAAGGATTACACGAAAGTCACAAGAACCTATTCCATATCCATAGGTAAGCATAAAATCAGCATCATCAATATAAGTTTCCAGTGTGTCAATAAGTTGCCCATCCATACCGCAAAGTCCAATCATGACATTTAAACTCTTTGACAATGTCTGGTTGTAGAAATCACGACCGACAACAGTAAATGAATCAGTCAATGCAATATTTGTTTCTGCCACCTCTGGTGATTCGCACATATAAACAAACAACTGTTTCTGCTTTGAATCCGTACCGTCATAATCAGGAACCAAACCACGAAACATAGCTTGACCCTGCGAAAACTCATAGTATTTACCAATAGCAAGTGTCGCTAATTGGAAATATCCATTATCACGTCCGTCCCATCCCCAATTTACATGTACATTGAAATCCTCGTCATAGCCGTCTATTATAAAAGCATGACCACCATTTCCATTTGCATCTGCTGCACGATAGAATATAGGACGTGATGCATCAAGTTCTTCCTTTACATATCTATTCCATGTTTCATCATCGACACAGTCACGATATTCAATATCTAATTTTGATGCAGCATATCCAAAGTTTTTCACAAAAGACCTATATGCGTATTCCTGATAGGTACCACTACCGTCATCATCATACATCATTTCCAAAGATACGCCACAGTCAAAGCACAATTTTGCTACGGCATCTGCATTCACCATCGATGTGTTACCGGAATTCTGCATATTCCCCCAATCGTAATGGCTATCTGCAAAATTGACCTTTATTTTTCCAACCTTGGTCATATACGACATTGAACCAGTACCAGTCTCAGGCCACTTCCAATAATACATCAACTGAGCCATTGCAGTTGCCACACAACCCACTGGCATCTTGTTTGGGCATAGATTGTTGTAGGGCGTACCCTGTCCCCAGGTTGATCTGCACAAAGGCTGAACCACCACATCCAACTTACGAGGGATATGACTCTGCACAACCGGCAATATCTCACCTTTCTGAACTGCACTGACATATTTATCCACATAGTCCAAATACCATTCCAAAGCCGGAGGCAAACTTTCGTCTGTGTCAAAATCAGATTCGGTTGAATAGCCTATAATCGGAGATAAACTGTTGTCCCCGCCGACAATTACAAATCCTCTGCCATCTACTGCATTGAAAATATAATAAGGTTTATTTACATCACTGAAGCCACCAGCGCCTTTCACATTGTTTACATCAGTTGCCATTGAAACATCAGCAACCTTTACATTTTCCCGACGTGATGCTGACAGAAAACTCGATGCAATTTTCCTTGCTGTGCCATTGTCAATTGGTCGTGCAAAACAAGCATACGACAATAACGTCATGCATACTAGCAATAATGATTTTTTCATACTGAGTTAAATAATTGATTTCAGGTTACAAAGATATATAAAAAAAGCGATATACGCAATGTATACCGCTTTTAATATTTAAGTTCAATTGATTATTCTTTAATTGTTGAACCACCAAGGTTAAGTCCCTTATTGTAGTTTGTTTCACCTTCAGGAATTGCATATATCCAGTTATTGCTTCCGTTTGGCTGGATTGTCAAAGAGACAGCAGCATGGTTCATACCGCCTTCAGGAATTGACTTACGTACGACTGGCTTTTTCCAACGCTTATAGTCACTCCATTCAGAACCCTCACCCCAAAGTTCAAGGGCACGGTAATCACAGATTTCATCAAACAGTTTTTCGCCTGTCAGGTTACAAGAATATTCAGGATTGCGTCCTGATTCCTTGTTCAACTTAACGAGAGCAGCCTGAGCAGCAGCAGTGTTATTGAGGAAGTAGTTTGCTTCTGCTTCAATAAGAACCATTTCAGAAGTACGGATGAATGGAAGATAAGAAACACCTGGCAGATCGAACACCCAGAACTTCAATTGACCGTCAAGATACATATAACTACTCTGATATGGAGCCCCTAGACCGGCAGGAGTCATTTTTTCGCAATAATCGGCAGCAGCATCCCAAAGTCCTTCGTATGATGCCCAAAGAGCAGCTTCGTCTGGATCTTCCAAATCGAAATCGCTTTCTTCATAAGCGCCCAGGATTCCGTAAGTAGAGAAGTAGCCATCCCATTGAACAATCTGACCGAAGTCATATTCAGGGAACTTGTCCTCTGACAGGAACAATGCCTTACGTGCATCATTATCAGGAATACGGTTGATAAGTTCACGACCTATACCACCGGCACCATAAGGTCCATTATTTGCATAATAACCATTACATGCATACTGTGTTCCGTATGAATAATACCATTGGTTCTCCGTTGCATCACCATAACTGCCGAAAAGCCACTCACATGTTGGGCGACAGAAACCACTCTGATAATCACTTACGCTCATAAGAGGATATCCTGCTTCAGCCAATTTTGCCTGAGCAAGAGCAGTTGAATAATCTTCCTTTGTCAAAGCAGCACGTGCATATACAGCATGAGCAACATTCTTATTTGGAATCCATACCTGCTCAGAAGGGCGGTCAATACCACTTGCATCAAAGAATCCAATTGCATCCTCACAGTCCTTATAAATCTGAGCATAGACTTCAGCGATTGATGACAATGGAGCATCACCTGTAGATTCGTCAAGACGGAGAACTACACCCTGAGCCGCACCATTATTGGAATCCTTCCAACGTGCAGCATAATAATGAAGCAGTTTTTCGTAACTATATGCACGGAAAGTCAGGGCTGCACCCTTAATAAAGTTCTTATCAGCATCTGGGCCTTCTGCTTCATCAATGTGAGCCAAGATTGTGTTAGCCTGTCCGATCAATGTATAGTAATAGTACCATCCATAATATATATACATACTATTAGTTTTGTTCAGCCATTCCAAGTTAAGGATTGGAGACCAACCTGACGCAATATAGTTGTAGTTATAGTTTTCTGATGGATAAGCCTCCATTCTAATCATAACATAGTTCTCTCCACAGAATCCCTGGTCTAATGCATATTGCTGTGTAGTCATAGACTCGGCTATACCATTCAATGCTGCATATGCATTGTCCGTTGTTCCGATTGCATCAGCAGAACTGAGTGCATCTGTTGGCTTAGTCTCAAGGAAATCATCACTACATGAAGTAGCAGCAAGGGCTCCCGCCATAATGGCACCAACAAATAATTTATTGATATTTAATTTCATAATTATATCCAGTTTTATTTATTAATTGACTAATATTAGAATTGAAGTGAAATACCGAAGTTGAATACTCGTGGAGTCACGTATGTATCATCATAACCACCAGAGAATGAATACTGAGGGTTCAGACCCTTACGTGAAGTAAGAGTGAAGAGATTTTCAACTCCTGCATTCACCTTAATGCCACCAATACCGAGAGTATTTGCTACAATCTTTGGCAAAGCATAACTGATATTGATATTCTTGAATACCAGATATGATGCATCTGTCAACCAGCGGTCACTTGTTGCATTGTTGTCAGAACTGTATGTAAAGTCAAGAATTGGAGTTCCGTTTGAATTAATTCGGTTTGCAGAAGTTTCTGTCATTCCTTCAGGAGCACCAGTCCAAGACTTCAGTACGTCCTTATGCATTGCACTTGCACTTGCTGCAGAGTTAACACTCATCAGCTCCTGATATGAACCATCATAAACCTTACCACCAAGTCCGTATGTAAAGAGGAGATTTACACTGAGGTCTTTCCATGAGAAATCAGTATGGAAACCTCCATAGACTGTAGGATTAGCCTTACCTGCAGCCTTCTTTATTGCATAGGTTGTAGAAGTTGTATAGTCCTGATCATTGATTGTTACAAGAGCCCCTGCTTTAGCTGCTGATTCTGCCTTGGCTGGATCGATAGTATAGAGTGAGCGACCTGTCATTTGGTCAACACCTTCGAAATGATAAGTGTACCATTCATAGTAAGATTTTCCTTCTCTATATGTACGTAATGAACCAGTAATATAATCAGTATGGTTGTAAAGTTCCTTAATCTTGTTGCTGAGGAATGTTGCATCAAGACCGAAGTTCCACTTGATATTATCAGTCTTGATGATATCAACATCTGCAGCCAATTCAATACCACGGTTTGAAACAGTACCGATATTCTGAGTCTGAGTCATGTTTGTTGTTCCGCCATGGCTGTATGAACCAGCAGAATAAGGCAAC
The DNA here is from genome assembly GCA_024398475.1 of Bacteroidaceae bacterium. GTDB lineage: Bacteria > Bacteroidota > Bacteroidia > Bacteroidales > Bacteroidaceae > Colivivens. The sequence continues at coordinate 20,968 of JAKSJB010000003.1, forward strand.
TTGACATCAAACAGAAGGTCTTTTGCCTGCTTGTCGAAATAACCGATAGACACATTCAAGCGATCGAAGAAACGAGCATCAATACCAAAGTCGAATGTGCGTGTTGTTTCCCATTGAATTTCATTTGCAGCAAGTTGTGCCTTAAGGAATGCAGGGTTTCCACCATTCTTATCTATTTCATACAAAGCCTGATATGCATAATAGCCAACACCACGGTCATTACCGATTTCACCATATGAAGCACGGAGTTTCAGATTGTCGAGCCAGTTAACATCCTGGAGCCATGATTCACGTTTCATATTCCATGCAGCACCTACTGAATAGAAGTTACCCCAACGGCTGTCCTTAGCAAAACGTGAAGAACCGTCACGACGGAAAGAAGCCTCAAGGAAATACTTGTTGTCATAGTTATAAGCAGCACGTCCGAGATATGACTCTCTTGTGTATTCATCATCATATCCCTGGAAGTATGAGTTGGTAAGGAAGTTACCGAGTACAAGCATGCCATCAACTGCAATATCCGTATTCATACCTGATGTGTATTTGCGTTCCCAACTTGTAGCCTCATGACCGAGGAGAGCCTCGATGTTGTGAAGGCCATAACTATGATTCCAATTAAGGAGTTGATTGAACGTGTAATCTGTATATTGATATGCAGAACTAGTGAAACGACCGTTATTACCGGCACCATCACCAATAAATGCATTGTTATACTTACTGTTATTGCTTCGTGAACTTTCCACAGAACCCTTTACTGTAACTGAGAAATTGTATGGAAGATATACGGTAGCGAATGCCAAACCATTGATTACGTTACGGCGGCTATCCTGCTTGTCCTCACGAATCTCATAGGCAATGTTTCTGTTACCAAGATATGGTGATGTTGTATCATACATAGGCTGTCCCATTTCGTCATACACGAGTGAACCGTCAGCATTGTGTGCATGGATTGCATATACAGGAGCCATATAACGAGCCGTATAGAATGGATTTGCTAAGTAATTTTCAGTAGCATTGCTGTTATAGTTTTGCTTTGCACTTACTACATTGAGATTTACACCAGTCTTGAACCAGTCAACAGGACGGAATTCTGTATTGATACGACCGGAATAACGAGTATAGTCAGTAGCACGTACGTATCCGTTTTCCTTCAGATAGTCGACTGATGAATAAACATTGAATCTTTCCCCTGAAGCACTAGCTGAAACTGTATAGTTCTGACGGAAACCTGTACGTTCCACAGCATCTTCCCAATCAAGGTCGTCTGCATATCCAGGAAGCATATTGGCAGTAAGTTGTCCGTTTTCATTGAACAATGCACCGGCTGCACCATCATAGATATTTGCCTGAACAAAGTCACCTACAACATGAGCAGTAGCATATTTGGCAGCATCAGCAGCAGAAAGGCCAAGAGCCGGATTTGACTGAGCATAGTTCTTCATCGCCATCCAAGATGCCTCCATCCATTGATTTGCACCTAAACGCTCATATTCAGAAATACCACGGTTGTATGAACCAAAGTTAGCGTTCAAAGTAATCGTAGGAGTAACACCACCCTTACCTCTCTTGGTAGTAATAATGATTACACCATTTGCGGCACGGTTACCATAAAGAGCACATGCGGCAGCATCCTTAAGAACTGTCATGCTCTCAACATCGCTTGAGTTGATTTCAGCAATATTTCCGTGGAATTCTGCACCATCAAGGATATACAAAGGAGCAGATGTACCAGTAAGAGTACCCATACCACGAATCAATATTGATGGTTCAGAACCAGGTTCACCGTAAGTACTGTTAACCTGAACACCTGGAGCAGCACCTTCAAGAGCGCCTGTTACACTTGTAACGATACGTTCTTCAATCTTATCACTGTTAATCTGTGAAACTGCACCTGTCAGGCTCTCCTTCTTCTGAGTACCATAAGCCACGATGACAACTTCGTCAGTCTTAACAGATGCTGGAGTCATCTTGATTTTAAGGTTCTGACCGATGTAAGCCTCCACGTCCTGCATACCTACATAAGAAATCTTAATGACCTTTGCATTTGCAGGAACATTGGTAATAGTAAAATTACCATTCATGTCTGTAGCAGCGCCAAGGTTTGTACCCTCGACACGTACAGTTGCTCCGATGACTGATTCGCCAGTACTCTTGTCAGTTACAGTACCTGACACGGTCTTCTGGGCGAATGCCAAACTTGCAGAAATCATCATGCAAGTAAGTAAAAATAAAAATCTTTTTCCCATTCTGTAAATTGATTTTTTGATTAATTAGTAATGAATGATTATTATGTATAGTGATTTTGTTCTATATGAAAAAAACATTCCATAAGTAATAAGAATCGCTACGAAAATTTCATGTATTGACTTACTTTATCTATCATAGTTATTATATGTTTTTCAATTGTCACTAATAATCTTCTCAATGGTATAAGGACAGGTCACCTCTCAGATAGGATTCAACGCTTCTGCAGGAAATAGCAATAATATGACACAACAACGCCCCATGATATTTTCTCTATGAAATCTACCACAGGGTTAATGCTTTTCACTTTTCTGTCATCAATATACTACTACCGCATCTAAACATGCACACGTTCCAAATATATCAACAGCACTATAGTAACAACTACAACTGTATTATATTTTCTTTATTTTTAATAACACTTTTTCAGTGTTCGGCTGCAAAGATAGGAAAAATTATAATAACTTAACAATTATATTATATAAAGTTGTGCAAATTTGTCATTTTGTAAGCATATTTATTATTTTTCCATACAATCCGTTTATTATTACTATCATTTTGTCACGGTTTTATAGAATATTAACATGTTAAACTATATTTATACCCAATAATTCATTGGGGTATGGGTGGCATTTTGCTGAGCAATCAGTTTGTTTTTTCAAAAAAATCGACCATTAATCCCCCTCAAAAAGGCTTTCAATAGGATTTCAAATGACCGCCATCAAAAAACACGTTACGTAAATAGCAATATTGCAGCAAGTTACAAACAAAACCATGAGTAATATAAGTTCAATGAACTACCTGGGGTTAAAGAATGATTACGGAACAGCGGCAAGACAATTATATTAAAGTGTCCATTTTCTCCCAAACCTATTTATGCAAAATCTATTACTTATATTATTGGTTCCTAGCACTTTATGTTGAAAACAGTCATATTTCCGTTACACTACCCTTATAAGTCCGTTACAGGTCAGTTATGAGTCAGTAACGAGTCCGTAACGAATACCATATTTTCAAGAAGTAAATTTGTACATAGGAATCCCCATATAATTGAAATGCAGCACAAATTATTCCGGTGATGATGTACAAGTATGAAATAAACCCCATAAGTTGTTTTTCCTGTCCAACTCATGGGGTTCATATCACTTTTGACTTTCGGGGTTCATTTCTGTTGACTACTTTTATACTAAAAGTGGAGCCCAGCGAAACTTATATACTCCTTATTATATATTACACCATCTTATGGAACAAATCTGCAACCAGTTTCCATACATCTTCGGAAGTCAGTATTCCTGATTCACGGATTGCATTGTTCTTAAATGCATCAACACTCAGGTTGTCGCTGACAATCTTTATGGCACCTTCAAACCTGAAAGGGAAGGCTGCGATATAATTCAGTTCCATATCAAACAAAGTAGGCTCCACCTTATCCGTTTCAGTCACAAAGGAATTGTTTGTATAGCATGGATATCCGTCTGCGCTCAATTCCAAAGGATTGTTGTAGTCCTCAAAAACGTATGTGTCATCCTTCAGCCTATACGTCTTGCTGACACATGTGACCGTACCGATACTCAAGTCATTGCTTCCAGCATAGCCTATGTTGAAAACACGTGTACCTGCCGGCAACTGACAGCATGCCTTAATGACATTTGAAGCACCGACACCCATACGAATACATTTTACTTCAGGAAGAAATTGTTTAACCATTCTTTCTTCTGCTGTTTCTGCAACCAATACCACGATTGGATCATTGCTATTTTGTTTTTCTTTCAATTCCATAAGTTATAGATTTATCAGACCGTTATATTAAATAATGCCAAGTCGTTATCCATACGTCGTACTACACCAACTCATTCAGGGCCTTGTTAAGTGACTGCAATTGATCACGCACGGATTCCAGGCGAGTAATAATCTCAAGGCGCGAAGTCGTTCCGTCCTTTGAATGATGGATAACTTCACGGGCACCGCTGAGAGTCATTCCCTGTTCCTTTACAAGATGATACACTAAGCGGATTGCTTCTATGTCATCCTTTGAGTATTGACGGACACCCTTACCTACCTTCTTTGGTTTTATTGTAGGAAACTCTCCTTCCCAATAACGGAGCAGCGACTCTGCCACATTGAACATCTGCGCAACTTCACCTATTGAGTAATACAACTTGAGATTCTTGTTCTTATTCAGCATATTGTTATGCTTTTTCCGGGATATTCTTAATTAATTCAACTACATAATTATAGAACTTCTCCACGGACGGGATGTAACAACGTTCGTTAGGAGTGTGAGGACTCAACAACGTAGGACCAAAGGATGCCATATCCATATCAGGATACTTTGGACCGATTATTCCACATTCCAGACCTGCATGTACAACAAGTATCTCAGGTCGCTTGCCGAACATCTTTTCATAGACAGCCGACATGGAATCCACAAGTGGAGACTTTGTATTTGGTTGCCAGCCACTATATCCGCCCTCAAACTGCACCTTCATGCCTGCCATTGAGAAACAGGCCTTCAGTCCATTGCATAAATACAGTTTCATGCTGTCCTGACTGCTGCGGGCAAGTATTGCTATGCTTGCCTTTCCGTCTGCAATATTGATTATTGCAAGATTACTTGATGTCTCTACAATTTCCGGAATCGTAGGAATATTTCTGAGGACACCGTCATGAGCGGCAAGAACTGCATTGATAAGGTTTTCCTGAATATCTTCAGGAATTGCCTTCAACGGCGTATCGCAAGGAACAGCAGTCAACTGAATTCCGTCCTTTTCAATGTCACAGTACTCTTTCACAAAAGTCTGTCCACATTTCTCTATCATTTCCTTGAATTCCTGCTCTTTCATTTTAGGCACAAGTACTACAGCATCGCCGTCACGTGGAATGGCATTGCGCATATTGCCGCCATGCCATGAACACACATGTGCCAATCCGGTATTAACCGTTGCAAACAGGACTCTTGCCATCAACTTGTTGGCATTGGCACGTCCTTGATTGATTTCCAATCCGGAATGTCCGCCAAGCAAACCCTTTACGGCAATACGGTATGCTGTCATGTTTTCCGGATTCACGTCCATTTCCTGATATTCCATAGAACAGACGACATCCATTCCACCAGCACAGCCTATAGTTATTTCACCTTCGGTTTCTGAGTCCAAATTAAGGAGATACTTACCCTTCAATGTATCCGATGCCAATCCAAATGCACCAAACATACCTGTTTCCTCATCACGGGTAATCAGTACTTCCAGAGGTCCGTGTTCAAGACTCTTATCCTCAATAATTGCCATTGCTGCTGCCACTCCCAGTCCGTCATCGGCACCGAGTGTCGTATCCTTGGCACGCAACCAGTCACCATCAACCCATGTCTGTATTGCGTCTTTTTCAAAATCATGTGTCGAATCCTTTGTCTTCTGAGGAACCATATCCATGTGGGCCTGCAGTATTGCCGTCTCGCGGTTCTCGTATCCTGGAGTTGCTGCAACACGCATTACTACGTTGCCAGCATCATCTATAAATGCTTCTGCGCCGTTTTTCTTTCCGAATTCTACTAGAAATTCCGCTACTTTTGCAGTATGTCCTGAAGGACGTGGAATCTGAGTCAATGCATGGAACTGCCGCCACACATTCTGAGGTTGTAAATCTTGGATTGTCATAGGTTTAGATATTTAGTTATTAAAATTAATATAGATTCATGCTTGATATAGAGGTTTTTTCATTGAAAGTGCTATAATGGAATAAACACCCAACAATGGAATCAGAGCCGTCTGAATAGTATGCACTATCAGCACGAACATCTCTGCATCACTTGCCAGCGAAACTCCTGAAAGTACCAATATTGTCTTTACTGCAATATGCCATGCCCCCAATCCGTTCGGTGTTGGCACAATCACAGCAATACTTCCTACTGCAAAGGCAATCAGCGCTGTCATGACACCCAAACTTTCCGTGAACTCAAAACAAAAGAAAGTCAGATAGAAATGAAAGAAATAACTGATCCAAATAGCAAGTGTATAGAAAGAAAACAATGGTATGTTCTTTACGTCTTTCAATGAAAATACACCATCACGCACATCTTTCAGTATTCTTTTTATCTTGGCAAATACCGTGAGTCGGCGGATAAGGAGGTAGATGAAAAAAACTGTAACCAACAGACAGATTGCTGTCACAACATATCCAGTAAGGGTAAAGCCATTCAGCCAACCAACAAGGGATATACCGGTTTGATCAAAAAAATTCATGAAGGTAGGAATAGACAGCAGAAAGATTATCAACGTAAACAAAAGGACCAACGCTGAATCAATAATTCTTTCTGTCACAACCGTACCTATTGCCTTTGAAAAGGAAACGCCGTCGTATTTGCGAAGTACGCCGCAACGCGCCACCTCTCCCGACCTCGGTATTATCAGGCTGGCTGCATACGAAATAAACACGGCATGGATACAGTTCATTGTGCCGGGATGCTCGTCCAAAGGTTCCAGAGTCTGCTTCCAGCGCAAACCACGGAACACCTGTGCCATAATGCCGGGAATAAGCGAAAATGCCATCCACCACCAATCAATACGTTCATTGGCCTCCACCAGTTTCGAGAAATCAAATCCTCGGTACATCCAGTAGAAAATACCACCTCCCAGCAATATCGGTAACGCTATGTTTAATATGTTTTTAAGAGATTTACTCATGTTTATATATCTTCTCACAAGGCGCGGACACGTCGTAAAAATGGAAGGGACAGTCTCTTTTTCCGTTTCCTTTCCGTTTTTCGCAATTATTTCTTACCTTTGCAGCGCAAATGTAGGAAATATTTATGAATTAATTCAAATGATGAGTGAAGATTTTGCAAAAGTGCGTCCAAAGAAGTTCCTCGGTCAGCATTTTCTCACAGATTTAAGTGTTGCCAGCCGAATAGCCGATACAGTTGACGCATGTCCCGACATACCCGTACTTGAGGTCGGTCCTGGTATGGGAGTGCTTACACAATACCTGCTTCAGAAGGAACGTGCAGTCAAGGTTGTAGAGATTGACCGAGAGTCAATCCCATATCTTCATTCCCACTTTCCAAAACTCGGAGAGAACATCATAGAGGCTGATTTTCTGAAAATGGATCTGACAGAAGCCTTTCAAGGTAATAAATTTGTCCTGACTGGCAACTACCCTTACAACATTTCAAGCCAGATATTCTTCAAGATGCTCGATAACAAGGAGATAATTCCATGCTGCACAGGTATGATTCAGAAAGAAGTAGCAGAACGTCTGGCTGCAAATCCAGGGAACAAGGCATACGGAGTACTGAGCGTACTTGTTCAGGCATGGTATGACGTGGAATATCTGTTTACAGTCAACGAAAACGTTTTCAATCCACCTCCAAAAGTCAAGAGTGCAGTTATCTGCATGAAGCGTAACAATAAGAGCGAACTTGGATGTGATGAAAAACTATTCCGACGCATAGTAAAGACTGTGTTTACAATGCGCCGGAAGATGATTCGAAACGGAATGAAACAAATTGTGGGAAAAGACTGTCCAATGCTTGAGGAAGAAATTTTCAACCGTCGTCCCGAACAATTGTCTGTCGATGAATTCATCGAACTTACAAACCGTACAGAACGTGTATTACAGGAAAGCAGTCACTCCAATACCTACAAGAAATAAGTCATGGTATTATTTGGACTTGACCTTCCCCTGATTTATCAGTTCCTCACGGATAACAAATAATTTATGAGCCATCCCGGAATACGTTGGATTTCCAGGATGGTTCTTTATTTGCAGAATCATACTGTCAACACACTTAGCCACGTCAAACACATTCTGTCCGTGACCTATATCAACCTGATTCTCATATTCATTTGACCCAAACCAAGAAAAAAGTTCGGTCAGTTCCTCGTCGCTGTATTGTTTCTTGAATTCCACCATTTACTTATATACTACTGTTTCTATAATACCCTGCAATTGCAGTTTCGGTTATGCAAAGGTACGAATAAGCATGCACAAAAACAAATATTCACAATATTAATACAATCTACTGCCCAGTATCAGGCGGTCCCCGCTGTCATCAACAGTCCAAATCTGAGGTTTGCGGGCACCATTGTCACCTTCGGCATGATGTACGATATACAGCAGTTTACCTTCAAAAGTACGGAACAGCATACCGTGTCCGGAGTTATCACCCTTGAAGGCTTTCTCTTCCTGAATCCACGGGCCCTTGATACTGCCGGTCGTAGAATAAGCAATACCCTGGGCATAACGGTTTTCTCCCCAACTTGACCACAGCATGCCCAATACTCCAGTCTGAGTACGGAACATCTCAGGACCATCAGTCACCCATCCCGGCATCTTCATACCGAAAGTAGCCTCACCTATTGAATTCATTTCCTTCGACCAAGGAGCCTCACTAGCGCGGAACATAGTAGTAGGATTGGCTGTTCTGTACTTCAGGTCTTTTGTCAGAGGCATGTAATCCATAGTTCCGTCAATGAGTTGTGTCCATTCGTGAACAAATACCATATATACCGTATCGTTCTCCTCATAAAGAGTTCCATCTATAATATCCCAATCTGTAGGACCGAGACAGAAAGTAGAATCCCTGACAAGCGGAACATAAGGACCGTCCACCTTGTCCGAAACCAGCAACTGAGTCTGGTTCAACGGTACGTTATATCTGCGTGGAACCTGTTCGATACACACGTTGTGATTGTTCCACGTGCCGGCATAATAATATTTGCCGTTAAACTTATGAATCTCAGCAGCAGCCACAAAATTACCCTGCATCCATGTACCGGAAAGGTCTATTACGTTGTATGGTCCTTCCCAGTCCTGTAGGTTCTTGCTTTTATACAAAGCACCACCTGTACTTGTAAGCCAGTATGTCTTGGTTTCTGGGTCAGGGTAGATAAACGGATCACTCATCGACAGTTCAGTCAGTTTCTGCACCCTCACCTGCTGTACCGGGCGCTGCATGGGAGGACGCATGGCTGGACGTGGCATAGCCTGACCGTTATTACGGTTGGGACGTGGCAACATACCACCGAAGTTCCTCTGACCAGGATTGGCTGAAGGTGCCTGTTCTCCACGCTGTACTGATACAATTTTCTCATGTGTAAAATTCTGTTGAGCCACTGCATCATTGGCACAGATTGCAGAAAGGGCAACGAATGCCACAGATTTGATTAGATTATTCCTATTCATATTATTTATTGTTCAAAATATTTGCAACCTCTTCACACGCAAGATTAAGCATCACATAGTTTGGTACAGAATTGATGCAGCACTCGTTTTCGCCCCAAAGGAAAGGATAGTCATCCTTGTTCTCCAGGAAATCAGGTTTCTTTACAATCAATCCAGGAACTATACCTCCAGGTATTACCGTATAGTCAGCCCTGTTGTTACTATAAGCCACCTTCTTTGTATTGACGCCTACGGATGTCACAAACGACACATTGCTATATGGGTGACAGCCATACAGATAATTGAGACCTTTCAAAATGAGTTCGGGATCAACCATCTCAGGGAACTGCCGCCATATAAGATAAAAATTGAAGGCATTACCCATCACCTGAGTATTACCAGCCCAGTTGCCACCCTGAATCGGTACACGGTATGGATTGTTGTTACCCGCCCTACTCAGATTCTCCACGTATGCAGGTATTGCCTCCTTAATCTTTTCCTGTGAAGACTTATCCAGAATATCATATACACGGAGTACGGCAGCAAGATTGAAGTTAGGAGCAATACCACCGCCCATACTCTCTTCATTGGCTTGCTGAGGATTTATCTGCTTCATGATAATTGGCATAAAGAAATCCTTAAACCTTTGGTCACCCGTAGCATACCAAAGTTCAATCGCAGCATTGAGCCGTGAATCATTATTGTTTCCACGTCTGCTACGGGTGTTGCTTTGCCTTTCCATCTTTCCGGCATATTTGTCCCACAGCATAAGTGCATTCTTCAAAGACCTTTCGGCTTCCTCTGGAAAATATTCCTTCAAGGCAGGATAGGCGGCAGCCAGAGATGTAACCGTAAGCATCACTAGAGAAGGGTCAGTCCTTACAAACACAAAACGATCATCAGGAGTACCAGAACGTCCGTCTTTCACCTCATACAGTTTCAGCGAAGGGTCATACAGATAACCGTCAGTCAAAGTCATGGCATCACCGAGATGATGATAGTGGTGCATGTCCGGCTGACCGATTACACCAGCCACCACACCAATGTTTTCTACCTGCGCATTGATATTGAGAGTACCATGCATGATTTGCTGTACAACATCAGGAATACCGTCAGGACGATGAATATCAGCATATTTCGTCTCCTCATCAATATAAGTCTGGTCTCTGAGAGGCTTGAACAGTCGCCAAAGCGAACTAAGTTCCTGAACCGTATTTACCACCGAATTAGCCTGAATGTCGAAATCTCCGGCATCAAACCAGCCACCTACGGCAAGTCCCGGAATATGTTCCAACGGCTTATATTTGGTATTGGTGGTATCTCCACTGGAATAGCCGTCATGCAGACGTACATTCAGCGGAGCCTGAAGAGCATCATCCATGTTGGAACGTCCGTGCCAGATGCGGTAAGCCTCATTCACTTCCATATGATCCATGTTTACCACAAGAGAAACATCCATGGAAGCATGCCATTTATCAGAATATACATCCTTGTCTATAGGGAAGGCATTGGTTTCAACACCGGCATATTCAATACAGTATAGCCCCGGTTCCCTGACATCACTGAAATCAACAGTCACATAGTTGTATCTGTTGTAGAACACACCCCACGGTTCCACCTTGGCGAGTTTAGCCACCGTCTTGTTGCCGTCAGGAGTAACCTTCAGAATCCTGGCTGTAGCAGCAGGAGTATCGTTTCTGTCCAATTCCACAACAGCCACCTTCTTCTGGGCAGGAGTATAGCCTATCTGGGAAAAACCTATGTTCGGTTTTCTTATCCACTGGCTGTCAGTACTTGGTTCAATGTACCACTCCAGTACCATTCCTGTCTTGTCGGCAGGCAGCAGGGAACGAACCACGAATGTCCCGTTCTGTGCCAGATGACGTCCGTCAAATATGCTGACCTTCTCATTGGAAGTAATACCTACCCGCAGGTTTCTGTCTTCCGGAGCCATCACAATCTGATGTCCTGTAGCCATAGCAAGAGGAACAAGAAACTCACCCCGTCCTCTGTCGTCAAATGTTGATTCCCCGTAATACTGAGGAATCTTCTCCGATACAGGTCTTACCTGCGTGTCGTGCTGAGGATATTTGGGCAAAATCCTTGCAGCACCATCCACAAGGTAGTTCTTACCGAAATATGAAGCAGGAAAGAATTCAAGGTTCATACCAGCCTTACCCACAAGTCCGGCTGGTACTGGATTGTCAAGGAACACCTGCATCAGGCACCCCTTGTCTTTTGGCTGCACACGGATCCTTGACACAAAATCATAATCCTTGTAAGTAAGTTCCACTTCAATGAAATTCTCTTCACGATTTACCGTACGTTTTGTCATCTCCCCATAAATATCCCACTGTTCAGGAGTATTCATAAAACGAATACCGCCACCCGTACTGATTCGTTCACCACGCTGAATGATTTCGATACCGGCAAGTTTCTCATCACAGAAGCCGCCATTATATATATTGCTGTAAACAAGCACGTTTGCACCACGTTCCTCGAAATATTCAAGGTCGTTCATTTTGAAAGTCTGGGCATGGGCACAGAAAACTGAGAGAACCAGCAATGATGATTCCGTCAGAACCCGTTTCGTGAATTTCATGTAATCCATAATATAAAGTTTGTTGTAATAAGATTAGGTTTTGCAAAAATACGTTATTTGCTACAACTACACAAATAAATCAACAACTTTTTCACATGCATTCCTCACCCGACAGCATCTTCACCATCAATTCAGCAGTTCTTTCCGATGCTCCGGCAGGACCGAGTATATCAGCCATCCTTCCATATCCGTCGAGCATTGTCTGCCTGTCCTTGCCTCCCGGGAGAATCCCGCGGAGATATGAGCAAATGTTTTCTACAGTCATCCTGTCAGCCACCAATTCAGGCACAACTTCACTACCCGCAATAAGGTTTACGAGAGAAATAAATGGTACTTTCAGCAACATTGCCCTCAAAGCCTTGACCAGTTTGCCGCAAGGAGTGTAATAACACACCACCTGAGGTGTGCGCAGCAAAGCCGTCTCAAGAGTAGCAGTACCCGATGTCACAAGTGCAGCATCGGCATGCAGCACGGTTTCATATGTCTCGCCAAACCTGATTTCCACCTCCATTCCCTTCGGAATGAAACGATGATAGTAATCCTCCTCAATGCTTGGCGCACCCGCAATGACCAATCTATAATTCTCAAACGACGACGCTGCCTTAAGCATCATCTTCAGGTTGTCCTTAATCTCCTGCCGTCTGCTACCGGCAAGTATGGCAATAGTAGGAACCGACGGAGCAGAATCCGAAGAATCAACTCTTCCGTCGAGAAAATCCTTCACGGCATCCACACACGGATTCCCCACATAGTGTATCGCGTAATTATGTTTCCTATAAAACTCCACCTCAAACGGAAGGATAGAAAACATCTCGTCCACATCCCTACGGATAGTCTTGATTCTGTATTCTTTCCAAGCCCAGGTCTTCGGTGAGATATAATAATATATAGGTATATCAGTATTCTTGTGTATGTATTTCGCCACATCAAGGTTGAACCCGGGATAATCCACAAGAATCAACACATCAGGTTTCCATCCCACAATATCATTCTTGCACTCTCTCATACCCCTCAGGATAGTAGGCAGATGCATCAGCACCGGAATAAAACCCATATAAGCCATCTCACGGTAATGACGCACCAGTTCACCACCCTGAGCAGCCATCAAGTCACCGCCATAGAAACGGAACTGAGCCTCAGCGTCCCTTACCTTCAATGCCCTCATCAGATTCGATGCATGAAGGTCACCCGATGCCTCACCAACTATGAGATAATATTTCATTGTTCTCCTCTTTTTAATGCCATTAGCCTTTAGCCATTGGCTATTGGCTACTTGTTAACTTAACCCCTTTGCGTTGCGTAAGGGTTTGCGTTTCCCCCTTTAAGGGGACAGGGGGCTTCTTTATTCACTTAAAACGCGCAGAGTTTTGATACTTTCGTAATCAGAAACATCGATTTTTGTAGGCACAACTGTCACATACCCCTTGGCAAGCCAATTTCTGTCAGTATTGTCTTCAGGTCTGTCTGCACTATCGAAATGTCCCACCAACCAATAGTATTTCAAACCACGCGGATTGGTACGTTCATCCCATTCCTCATTCCATTGTCCCATACCCATACTGCAAACCTTCAGCCCCTTGTATTCAGCAATATCAGGAGCATTCACGTTCAGACATACCCCCTTTGGAAGACCATTCTCCAAGACATAAGCGATAATCTTATGAATAAAAGGCACCATCGGAGTGAAATCAGTTTCCCACGAATGTGACAGATGAGAGAAGCCAATAGAAGGAATGCCACGCAGGCAACCTTCAATCACCACACCCATCGTACCCGAATAATGCATGTTGATACCCGCATTGTCGCCATGATTGATTCCTGCAAGCACAAGACTTGGCTCACGGTCACAAAGTCGGGCTACACCCATCTTCAAGCAGTCACCGGGAGTACCCGAACAAGCATATACCTTCAATCCAGGCTCCTCGCTTATCAAACGGACAGAGACCGGAACATGGAACGTCACCGACAGCGAGGCCCCGGAACGGGGACCGTCGGGAGCAACCACTACAACATCACCGTATTGACGTGCAATTTCAGTCAGGCACTCAATACCTTTCACACCATATCCATCATCATTGGAAATCAATATAAGGGGACGATTCATATCTATCACTAATGCTAAGAATAACTTATTATCAACTAAAATGTCTGCAAATATAATAAAAAAACACCACATGAGGCAATTTTTTTCAATATTGTTTTGTCAGTTCAGCAAAAAGCACTACATTTGCACCCGCAAAACAGAAGAGAGGGCATCTCATACTGATTTGCACATACCAGATTGGGATATGGTGTAATTGGCAACACAACAGATTCTGGTCCTGTTATTTTGGGTTCGAGTCCCGATATCCCAACACAACATAAAACGTCATCAACAATCAAGTTGATGACGTTTTTTCATATTATCCCCCAAACATTTGCCACCTGCCACTTCCATACCCGTAAGCGCCGTAAACAGCCCCGGGTTTTGCCTCTTCATTGAGTGCTGTATCTCATGCATCCCCATGCCTGCTGCTATGGCTTCTTCGCGTACCATATTAATTTACTATAAACCTCCGGCTGCGGATAGTCAACCGGTATGTATCGCCAGTTGAAAGGTAGATGCATATTATAACGAATAGAAGTAATTCTTGATTTTACAATATAAATTCTCCTTGTGAATCCGCCACCGCATTTTCACTTATTACATTGCAAATATACCAACATTTTTTCAATACCACAAACTTTTACATCTTATGTTGAGGGGCATAGTGGAACGTGGAGGTAAAAAAGGGGGTTGTTCTGTATTTTTCCACGCGTTTTTCTATTGCCAGATGGGAAATTGAAGTAACCTTGCGTCCGTTTTTGCCACGTTGACTTGACAAGATTTGTATTTTCCTTATTCCCACCCTTAGGAAATTAAGGGAACTATTGGGAGTCAGTAACAGGTCTGTTATGGGTCAGTTATGAGTCAGTAATAAAACTAATGGCTTTTTAGTAAAACTTCTGAACCAAAAACAAGTATATGTGACGACAATTTTGGTTCTTAATGGGTCCATTGCAAAGTCGTACCAAAGTCGATGCAAACTCGAACCAAATTCGATTGAACAACGGAGAATATTCAAATTTGGTACGATTTTACAACAAAGTATGAATAAAGGTACATCACGAAAAAAGCAAAGGGGCTTTCATGGGCAGTCAACGAGCAACCAGACAACACATAACACACTATAAATTAGGAAATTTTATGGATTATGTGGATTTTTTTGAGTTTCGTTGAACGTTTATCTATAATTATTCCTATATTTGCAGCCGATAAATAATTAAATAGGTTTTGCTGGGCTCCACTTTTAGTAGAAAAGTTGTCAGGAGACAGTAGTTATGAGGATTAGTTGAATATAATAAACTACCAAATTCAAATAAAATATCACATTATGACAGTTAAAAACATCATTCTTGCAATGGCTCTTGCCGTTGCCCCTGTTCTTGGCTTTGCCCAGAATAAGACTAATGAGGCTCTCAGTACTGAATATAAGTACAAAATCAATGTTCTGAAGAGTGAAATCAAGACTCTTAAGGCAAAGATGAAGGCTGAGCCTACAAATGCAACTTATGTGGTTGACCTCAACTCAAAGAAGGCTGAACTGAAGGTTGCTCAGAACGAAAAGAAGATTATTGACAAGGCCATCAAGACCGAGAAAAAGCAGAAGAAGGCTGCTGAAAAGGCAGAAAAGGCTTTGAAGGCTGCTGAAAAGGCTGCAAAGGACGCAGACGAACTTAAGGCAAGCAAGAAGGCTCAGGAAATCTAATTTTTTCCATTGGCCATTAGCCATCAGCCATTAACCCCACTGGTTAATGGCTTTTTTTATTTCGTCAGTTCTGCCACCACGTTCTCTGCCAGATAGCGTCCTCCACGTTCATTTGGATGGAGAAGGTCTCCGGTTTCAAGTGATGGTACGTTATAGATGAATGGCTTTGAGGTCGTACCATTACCGGTTCCCTTGGAATTATTGAATACGAATGACAAGCGTCCTTCCCTATCCCAATCTACAGTAGGAACACCTATGAGTGAAGCGGCACGACGGATCTGTTCCGACTTTACGATATAGTCAAACGGATGGTCGGTATGTCCATAATACAGTCCTCCGGGCGTAACTGCATAGATGCGTGCATGAGGGAACCTGCTGCGCAGTACCTTTACCAAGTACGCCAATGCCCCTGCAAAGTTTGTTCGTCGGAGATTGGCTATATGTTCGGGATAATTCTCCACTACCTTTGGTTGATCGGCTTCATCGTTGATTCCTCCTTCCAGGATAATGATGTCGGGATTGCAGCCCGAGGGAATACGCTGAAGTTGTGCTCCCAGGGTGTTGGCGTTCCCTTTTCTCTCCTTGAGCGTGGCGCTGGTCTTTCCCAGATTGGTGATACTTACCTTTGCTATCTTTTCCAGTTCGCCTGTCCATTTCCTTGTAAAGCAATAACTGTCACCTATGAGCAATACCTTGCCCAAGTCGGGTTTGATGCCATTCCACATAAAACTGTATTTGTTCAGCATTCCGGCATCTTCGGCAAATGGAATGCAGAAGAGTTGTGCCACAAGGCGCATCTGTTCTGTCTTTGCCTTTTCATCGGGAGTTCTGTCACCTCCGTAGGGTGTAGGAGGAAGCAGGAATATACGACTGTCCGGCGATACCTTACGCAGATGGCTTACTATGCGATAGAGGGCTCCGGAAAAGTTACTGCACGACACCCTTGTAAGGTCTTTGGATACTGCTATGTTCTTGTTCTTTACATTGGCACCCTTGTTGTTGCACACCATTCCGAACGGATAGTCGAAGAGGGTGTGTTCGTAGGTAGTGATGCCGGCATCTGCATCTGACGAATCGTTGCAGCCAAGTTGCAGGAATATGAATTGCGGACGTTGGGTTTCTATACCCTTGTCGGCAAGAATATGTGCCACATCATCGGACACTCCGCGTACTGTCTTTAGATGCCCACCATAGTAGGAGGTATCATGTGTGATGCTGAGTCCCTTTTCCGAAGCAAATATCCATTGCCAACTTTCGGCAGCCTGACGACTGTCGGATATCAATAAGGCTGTACCTTCGGCTGATACATACTGAGGCATGGACAACAACACCAACATGAGTATTGGTAATAGAGTACCGAAACTGATATTCCTAATTTTTTCCCATAGGGAAAGATGTATTCTCTGCTGCATAATTATATTTTCGCTTTTAGTCTTTGGCTTGCCATCCGGATAAATGGGGAATCGCAAACTATAACGCAAACGCAAAACCATTAACCGTTAACCTTGAACAGGCAGAGCCTGTTAAACCCATAAACATTAAAACCCTTAAATCCTTATAAATGCAAAGCATTTTGACTTTTGCGTGGCAAATATACGAAAAAACATTAAGAATTGGTATGTGCAGCATGTGTTTTCGGAAAATTAGTAGTACCTTTGCATGGTTGTTGGAAGTACTTTCTGCCGTAGAGGTTTCGAGAAAGGTTTTATCTGCTTTCAGACATTAATGAAGATTGAATGAAATATGAATGATGAAATAACAGTCAGACTTCGCGAAGATTTCCCTATTCTCAGCCGTGAGGTTTATGGCAAGACTTTGGTATATCTTGACAATGCTGCTACTACACAGAAACCACGCTGTGTGGTTGAAGCCATCAGCGATGAATACTATAACGTGAATGCGAACGTGCACCGTGGTGTACATTTTCTTTCTCAGCAGGCTACTGAACTGCACGAACAGTCAAGAGAAACTGTCCGACAGTTTATCGGCGCTGATTCCACGTCGGAGATTGTATTTACGCGTGGCACGACTGAAAGTATCAACTTACTTGCAAGTTGTCTGCGACAGATTGGTACTCTGAACGCAAAGGAAAATGGCTGTGGAAATCCGCAGAAGAAAAATGCCCAACGTGAAATCATAGTTTCAACGCTTGAACACCATTCGAATATTGTGCCTTGGCAACTGAACGGTTTCAAGGTACGTCCTATCCCCATGATTGACAACGGAATGCCCGATATGGATGCCTACCGACTGATGTTCAACGAGAACACGGCACTTGTGGCTGTCACTCAGGTGTCAAACGTACTCGGAACTATCAATCCTGTAAAGGAAATCATTCGTATCGCCCATGACAACAATATCTGTGTGCTTATTGACGGTGCTCAGTCAACGCCTCACATGAAGGTTGACGTGAAGGATATGGACTGCGATTTCTTTGCATTCAGCGGACACAAGATTTATGGTCCTACCGGTGTGGGAGTTCTCTACGGCAAGGAACGCCTTCTCGAACAGTTGCCTCCATATCAGGGTGGCGGCGAGATGATAAGGAACGTGAGTTTCGAACTCACCACTTTCAACGACCTTCCCTATAAGTTTGAGGCCGGAACCCCCGACTATGTGGGCACTCACTCACTTGCAGCAGCACTCGACTATGTTACTGCCGTAGGTATGGACTGTATTCACCATCATGAACAGGAACTATACAGATATGCCGTGAAGCAGATGATGGAAATTGAAGGAATGGTGATATACGGTGTGACTGACGGACAGGGACAGATGCTGAATGCTGATATTTCCGAATGCGCAGGTCCTATCAGTTTCAAGGTCGGAAACATCCACCATCTGGACTTAGGTACATTGCTCGACAGACTGGGCATTGCCATACGTACCGGTCATCATTGTGCCGAACCGCTCATGCACCGTCTTGGTATTGAAGGTACTGCACGTGCCTCATTCGGGTTATACAATACTTTCGATGAAATCGACCGATTTGTTGCAGGAATACGGAGAGTGGCACAGATGTTCGGATAGTTATCCGGAAAAAGTTTGGCTGTCTGCACCATTTACCGTATCTTTGCACGATAATTTAAAAAATCATGAATTCAACGCAATTACTCTACAAGTTATATTTCCAGAAACGCTCACAGGTAATCTTTGGCTATCTGAACCATGCAGAACAACTGCAGCGCGGTGTGCTACGCCGTCTCATCAGTTCTGCATCCCATACGGAATGGGGAAAGCAGCATGACTATGCCGGCATCCGTTCGTATGAGGATTTCGTAAAGCATGTACCTCTCAACACATACGAGGAACTGAAGGGCTTTATCCAACGAATGAGACAGGGTGAAGCAGATGTGCTCTGGCGTGGAAAAGTGAACTGGTATGCCAAGTCATCTGGTACGACCAACGACAAGAGTAAGTTCATTCCCGTAAGCAGCGATGGTCTGAAGGATATCCACTATCTCGGAGGACGTGACTGTGTGGCAACATATCTGCACAACAATCCTCAAAGCCGCCTGTTCAGCGGAAAGAGTCTGATTCTCGGAGGAAGCCATGCTCCCAACCTGAACACTCCGAACAGTCTTGTGGGTGACCTCAGCGCCATACTGATTGAAAACGTGCCAAAGCCTGTGAACCTCACACGCATACCACCCAAGGAGATTGCGCTTCTGAGTGACTTTGAAGAAAAACGCGACAGGATTGCCCGTTTTGCTATTGACAAGAACGTGACCAACCTCAGCGGTGTACCTTCATGGATGCTCTCCGTTCTCCACCGCGTTCTTGAAGTCAGCGGAAAGGAACGTATTGACCAAGTATGGCCGAACCTCGAACTCTTCTTCCACGGAGGGGTTGCATTCACTCCATACCGCGAGCAGTACAAAAGCATCATACAGAATCCAAACATGCACTATGTGGAAACCTATAACGCAAGTGAAGGTTTCTTCGGCATACAGACAGAACCTGACGACCCTGCCATGCAGTTGATGATGGACTACGGAGTATTCTACGAATTCATTCCTATGAGTGAATTCGGCTGTGAAAACCCTACAGTACTGCCTCTGTGGGAAGTTCAACCAGACGTGAACTACGCAATGGTAATCAGTACTACCTGCGGACTCTGGCGCTATATCATCGGCGATACCGTGAAGTTTACCCGTACCGACCCTTACAAGTTCATCATCACCGGACGTACCAAGCATTTCATCAATGCATTCGGAGAGGAACTTATAGTGGACAATGCTGAAAAAGGACTTGAAAAGGCATGTAACGAAACTGGTGCTCAGGTAAAGGAATATACCGCCGCACCTATCTTCATGGACGAAAATGCACAGTGCAGACATCAATGGATGATTGAATTTGCCAAGGCTCCGACGGATCTCGGCAAGTTTGCTTCCATTCTAGACAGCGCACTCCAAACCATCAATTCCGACTACGAGGCAAAACGATACAAGAACATCACGCTGCAGCCACTGGAGATTATCACGGCTCCTGAAGGTCTGTTTGACTTATGGCTGAAACAGAAGGGTAAACTTGGCGGTCAGCACAAGATTCCACGCCTGAGCAACAGTCGTGAATACATCGAGGAACTGATTGATTTGAAGAAAGTGGAAACTAAAGAATAAGTGGATTGAATAAACCTATAACGAAAAAGACTATCATAACAACAAAAGAACGAGCATGAAGAATCGACTGTCACTCATATCCGCAGTTCTTATGGTGGTGTTCACGACACTCATCGTGGCATGTGCCAACATGGGGTCACCTGACGGTGGACCTTATGATGAGACTCCGCCCAGAGTTATCAGCACAAGTCCTGTATATGGGGCAGCCAATGCGAAATCACAAAAGATAACGCTCTATTTCGATGAAAACATAAAGTTGGAGAATGCTGCCGAGAAGGTCATCGTATCTCCTCCACAGATAGAACAGCCGGAGATTGATGCTGCCGGAAAGAAGATTACCGTCACCCTGCTTGATTCCCTCAAGCCCGGACAGACTTATACCATTGACTTTTCCGATGCCATTGAGGACAACAACGAAGGAAACCCGATGGGGGATTATGCCTTTACTTTCTCTACGGGAGACCACATCGACACGATGCAGGTTTCCGGTCATGTGCTCGACGCAAGCAATCTCGAACCAATTAAGGGCATGATGGTGGGACTTTATTCCATGGGAAACGACTCCCTCGGAAACGAGTTTTCCGACACTGTGTTCCGCACAAAGCCTTTTGAACGCATATCAAGGACTGACAGCCGAGGCCACTTTATCATCAAGGGTATTGCACCCGGCAATTATCGGGTATATGCACTTCAGGACCAGGACCAGACTTTCACATACAGTCAGAACAGCGAAATGATTGGTTTCAACGACTTGACCGTTTCACCTTCAAGCCGCCCAGATGTACGTCCTGATACCGTATGGCATGATTCTATCCACTATGATTCAGTAGTGTGGAAACAATACACCCACTTCTTCCCTGACGATATCACGCTGTTGGCATTCAACCGTGCCAATGATGACAAGCATCTGCTGAAGAGTGAACGCCTCACCCTGAAAAACTTCACTCTTTATTTCACCGGCAGCCAGGATTCGCTTCCTCAGATCAAAGGAATGAATTTTGATGCTACCGATGCTTTCTACATCCACAGTACAGAGAAAAAAGATACAATCACATATTGGATCCGCGATTCGCTGATATACAATCTGGACACGCTGCAGATGTCACTGACATACTATGCTACGGATACACTCAATCAACTCGTTCTCCAAACCGACACACTTGATTTGGTTTCACGTCAGTCAAAAGCCAAGTTCGACAAGCAACAAAAGGAAGAATATGACGAATGGGTGGAGAATGCCCGCGAGGAATACAGAAACCAGCACCGCGACGACCGTGACGAAAACGGAAAGAAGATTAAACTGAAGGATGAAGAAATTCCTCTGCCTCCATATCCGGAAAAGTTTATGGACGTAAAAGTCAGCAACACACAGATAGATCCGGACAGGAACATTGATTTCACGTTCCCTGAACCTATCGACACGCTCTTTGCTGAGATGTTCCACTTCAATGAAAAGATTGACTCTACAACCGTTGAACGAGACTTCATCATAAAACGCCTTGAAGACAACGACATGATATATCGTTTCTATGCAGAGTGGCAACCTGATGCCAACTATGAACTGATCATCGACACAGGAGCCGTGGTCAGCATTTACGGAAAACGTATTGCTGGCAGCAAGAAGACCATCAAGGTTAAGGGACTTGATGGCTACAGTACTCTCTTCGTTGCACTTCAGGGAGCTGATCCTTCTGCCGTAGTACAACTTCTGAATACCAGCGATGCGGTCGTGAAGACAGTCAAGGCTGCAAATGGCAGTGCCGACTTCTACTTCGTCAATCCCGGAACATATTATCTACGTATGTTCTATGACAGGAACGGCAACGGAATCTGGGATTCCGGCAACTATGACCTCCATCAGCAGGCAGAAGAGACATATTACTATCCAGGTGCACTCAACCTGAAAGCACAATGGGATGTAAAGCAGACATGGAATCCATCATCTACACCTATCGCCCGACAGAAGCCAAATGCCATTACCAAGCAGAAGCCTGAAAAGGAGAAGGAAGTTAAGAACCGTAATGCTGAGCGCGAAAGACAGAAGAAAGGCAAAAATACTAAAAACAGCAGAAACAACAACAGATATTAAAAATAAATACACACAATTTAAGACTAAACACTTATGAAATCCTTATTCAGACTCCTCGTATTAGTGTCTGCATTGTTTGTGCAGACAGCATGCATAGAACTCAATGCTCAGTGCAAATATCCAAATACTGCATTCAATCCGGGTGAATCCCTTAACTACGACCTCTATTTCAACTGGAAGTTCGTGTGGGTGAAATGCGGTTCCACTCATTTCAGCATCAACAATGCTACCTATAACGGAAAGAAGGCTCTCCGTACCGACATTCTCTTCAAGAGCAACAAGACTTGTGCAAAGGTATTCCCTATGCGCGACACTCTCATAAGTTACACTACCCCCGATCTCGTTCCGCTTTATTTCCGTAAAGGCGCATTCGAAGGCAAACGCTATACAGTGGATGAGGTGTGGTACTCTTATCCAGGGGGCAAGACCGTCATGAAGCAGAAGTACCGTGACCCAGACGGTGACATTCTCAACCATCAGAGCGAGAGTGAGGACTGCGTAAACGACATGCTCAACATACTTTTGCTGGCTCGCTCACGCGACTACAGCAAGTTCAAGGAAGGACAGCGCATGGAATTCAAGATGGTCACAGGAAAGCGCATAAGCAATCAGATTCTCATATTCAAGGGACGTAAGACCTTCAAGGCCAATGATGAACACACCTACAAATGCCTTGTCTTCTCCCTGCTCGATGACAAGGAGAAGAAAGAGAAGGAACTTCTGCGGTTCTACATCACAGATGACAAGAACCACCTGCCTGTGCGAATCGACTTCTACCTCAAGTTCGGTGTAGCCAAGGCATACTTCCTTCACGGCACCGGTATGCGCAATCCTATGACAGCCAGAATAAAATAGAGTCAACGAGACAATAAGTCAAAGGTCTAATGAACGGTTATAGGTTATCGAATACCATCCGGACGGCTACTTGTTGACTCGTTGACTTGTTGACAGAAGGAAACCAATGGCTTTCCTCCTCCCCCCGGGGCATTCCTAAATATGCATCAACCAAAACGTAAGAATTCCGGCAAAGTAGCCTAAGAGCGCAAGAGGAGTGATACGTTTCATGTACCATGTGAAAGAGATATTTTCCAATCCCATTGCCACTACCCCTGCAGCAGAACCGATGATCAGTATGCTGCCACCAGTTCCTGCACAATAAGCCAGCAATTGCCAGAATGTACCATCCTGCTGATACATCTGCAAAGACTCCACCACTCCCGAAGGTTCTATATCATACATACCCATGGCACTCGCTACAAGCGGAACATTGTCAACGACTGATGAAAGAATACCTATCAGGGCATTTATTACATACACATTATTGAAAGTATCGTTGAGCCAGTGACCTATTTGGTTCAACGTACCTGTTTCCTGCAATGTACCTACCGTCAGCAGAATTCCGAGGAAAAACAGTATGGTTGCCATGTCTATCTTCTTCATCTGCCTTGTCCATGCGATTCTGTCCAAAACCATTGTTTTCTGAATCTACAGTCAGAACACTCTGCAGGTCAACCGTATTATTATAAAGGTCTTCAATATGCACACCACCACATAGTTGCACCATCAATGCAACCACAAAAGATATGAATATGGTGAAAAATCTATGCATATCAAAAAATCTTTTTACCTTTATTAATTCGCTGCAAAAATAATCGTTCTTTTCCATACTACCAAATAATCAGGCACTTATTTATTCATTTTCCGTTCATAAGTAATAATCCATACCCACATTTCTATCAAGAATAGGAAAAATCCCATACAGTTGTAGGAAAAAACCTTTCTTTCCCTTCAGGATATGCTATACCTTTGCAGCGACAAAAAAAAAGAAAACAAGTCAAATTCATTAAAAGACAACCTGACGGAATATCAGAAATGACACACGTCAGGAAGTCGGCAAAAGAAAGGAGATAAAGATATGAAGACTTTAAGAAACACATTAGCAATGTTGATGATCATGTTCGCAACTGCTACAGCAAGCGCACAGCCAATGAGTTACTATGCAATGCGTAACAATGCACGTTTCCTCACCGACCGTATGGCATATACCCTGGGACTCAGTGCAGCACTCATCGATGACCTCTATCTCATAAACTACGACTATATATGCGGAGTCAACGACTATCTCGATGACGTAGCAATGGGATACCGCTACGATGACTATATGGAAGTCCTGTATGCACGTGACTATGCACTCCGTCGTCTGCTTTCAGAACGTCAGTGGGCATTGCTTATGACATACGACTACTTCTATCGTCCAATCTCATTCGTAAACCACAGATGGAGTTTCGGAATCTACGCACACGACCGTCGTCCAAACCACTTCTACTACGGAGTACCTCGTAGGTTCAACGACTATCACGGAGGTCATTTCTTCGGAGGCATGCGCCCAGGTCCTCACTATGACGGACGTCCAGGCGGACACCCAACCAATCCACGTGTAGGTAGGGCAGGAGACATCAATCGTCCAGGCGGAATGGCACCGGGCAATCGTCCAGGCGACAATAACCACGCACGTCCTAACGGAACTCCAAATGCACGTCCTAACGCAGGTATGGAAGGTCGCCCCAACATAAACGCAAACCCTAACGTAAACGGACGTCCTAACGGAACTCCAAACGCACGTCCTAACGCAGGTATGGAAGGTCGTCCTAACATAAATGCAAACCCTAACTCAAATGCACGTCCAAACGCAGTTCCACGCACAAATACCAATGTTGCACCAAACCGTCCAAGCATGCCTACACGTTCAAGCAGCACCATGAGTGGCAGCCGTCCAAGTATGCCAAGCAGTTCAATGGGCAACCGTTCAGGAGGCAGTCGTGCCGGAGCAGGAAATCCAGGTGGAGGCCGTCCAATGGGCAGACGTTAATACAGCACTTTTTTGCAATAAACATATATTTAAATTCACTCCAAACACCGAAAGATTGTTTTTTAGGATGAAAGAAGGTCTGGCAGGAATGCCAGACCTTCTGATTTATCATAGTAGCATAGAAACTACTTCCCGGGAATGAATGCAATCGCAGACGGAATAACCCCCGTGACTGCCATCCATCTCCTCACACCCTGACTGTTGTAGCAATACACACGTCCCGGAGAAACATAGTCGCGTGCATCAGAAATAACGATATCACCGTTCTCAGGATTGATGGATATACCGTATGGACACTGAATTTCAGAATCAGTACCGTCCGTGATGAATTTATCGGACACGATTTCATTCCTGTCTATATCATATATAGCAAAGGTATTTGTATAACTATTGGCGACATAGTTCCATTCCGTACAGTACATATAGAGAGAATTACCGCAGACAGCCATATTGGTACAGGCCTCATCTATTACACCCTTCACCCTGTCAGTCACAGGATCAATAATACTGATGGTTGACGGAATATCCATATAGTTGCCCTGCGATGACACAAATATCTGATTACGCCTGCTGTCATACTGCATGCCGAAGAGATTCACGGCAACCTCTATAGTACACTTGAGCGTGAATGTACTGAGGTCTATCACGGACACGGTATTGTCGTAGTCACCCCCATACATAGCCCTGTAGCCACCGGAATTTGCCACATAAAGTTTACCCTCAGCCACAGCCATCTGTTCTGGTTGGTAACCCACCTCACACGTATCGGTCACGGTACAAGTCCTAGGGTCAATCCTCATGACCACTCCATGGCGGTCTGTAGGATCAGCACCAGCCTGTCCCACATAGGAAGATACATAGACGTAACGGCCGTCATTGGCAAAATAGCGGCAATTGGGAACATCAATATCTGCTATCTTACGTGCCGTGTATACATCCGCCACTGTCACAAGGTTGGAACCATTGACAGCAACATACAGTTTTCCATCGAACACATGCACGTCGTTACCAGTATCGCCTAATCCCATTACCGCACTCGGATTTGCATGAAGGAAAACATTGTTCTCGTATGCACCGCTCCTATATACAAAACGGTCGAATGTACAGTTATTGTTACCGAAATTACCTTGATTGAGAACATAAAATCCGGCAATGTCTTTCAGATTTTCAGCATCCGTAACCCAAACTGGGTCCGTGATGACTATTGGATCCTCATCATCGGAACACGAAAAAAGGGAGATGGCTGCCGATAACAGAAGCACCATTACTGCCCCACCTAATTTGTTTGTTTTCATCTTCTATCTTATTTTTATTGTTGATAATAATATTGCTCATAGCCTCGAAATCCCGTAGTATTGTCGACTCGTTGACTTGTTGATTCATCACATCTCCAAAGTCAGTTTCACCTTATAGTTTCTGCCAGGCATAGGGTAGTTGAGCACCACCTCATACTGACGGTCCAGCAGGTTATTGATTTCCAAGGCACCCTTCAGCCTCATGTTCCCTACAGTAAAGGAACGGGTAATACCCATGTCGTGGGTGTACCATGGTTTCTCATAATTCTCGGGCGTATTGGCCGACGTATGGTAACGTTCACCCACATAACTGAAACTATAGTTCAATCCCCAATATCCATATATGAGGTTGGCAGTAAGAGAACCATTATGCCAGGGGATATAGGCAATCTGTCCCCTGTAGGTTCCCACCTTCGGATGATTGTCAGATGGATCGGAATAATCCTGAGCCTTCTGATAGGTATATGCAGCCCCTATACCTAGAGCAAGCGACGGAGAGAACTGCCATTGAGCATTGACATTCAAATCCACACCATATATCCTCACCTCACCCAGATTCATCATCATCCAGCGATACTGACCGTTACCTTTCGGTACGGCAATAATCTTATCCGTCACATTATTATAATATACGTCAACCTTGGCATCAATCCTGCTGAGCCAGCGCGAACTGAACGGTCTTGTATATTGCATGCCCAAGTCATACTGTATAGTATATTCAGGACGCAGGTTGATATTCCCCACATCAGTATAGTAAAGATCGTTGAACGTAGGCAAACGGAAAATCTTCTTATAGAACGCACGTATGCTCAGTTCATCCGTATGTCTGCCAGCCAAAGGCTTATACGACAGGAAAAACGCAGGAGTATAACGCGACATACGCCTGCTGTCGTCCACATAAGTACCCAGCATACTTGCCATGGCACGGAACCGGCCAATGGTGTAGGTAGAGGCAGTAGCCACGAGCAGCGTCGTTCGGTGAGGATTCACGAAATCCACAAGCGAAGCATCAAGCCAGTTATACTGCCAGTCGGCAGAAAGAGCCACATCCCAATCCTGAGTGATGGCATAGTGGTTGGCCAACGACACGTAAACCTCGTTCTGCCAGAAACGGTTGTCAATGTAGAACTGAGTCGTGTCCGGATTAAGGTAATGCATGTAGTCGTGGGCAAACTTCGCATTGACCATGAAGTCATACCCACCGAAAGACTTGCGGAAAGTACCCTGGGAGAAGAAGTTGCGGTCCCATTGCCGCTGTGAACGTTTCCACACATTATTTACAATCGCGCCGGGTATGCCCTTCTCCGAATCATAAAAATAGAGTCTTGCATTCCAGTAACCATCATATATCCTGCCCGACAGTCCACCCTCAAGTCTGAGAGCATGAACATCACCGTTCTGACGAGTGGCAGTAGTGTCCCATGCAACCGAACCATCAGCAAAGACCTTGCGGTAGCGAAACCTGTACTTACCGTCCGCTGCGGTATATTCAGCATTAACCGACAGAGACACATCATCGCTCAGTCGCTGTTCCCACAGCAGGGACGGATTGACCAACCCAAACGAACCTGTACGGAACGTAGCCTTCAAGTTGAAGTCCTTACCCTCATCAAACTTAGGTCGGCGTGAACGCAGATACACCGTACCCGAACTGCCGTAATCCCTGGCAGGTTGGAATATACCCGATTTCTGACCGTTATAGAGACTGATCTCCTCAATGTTGTCGAGAGAAAACCTACCGAGGTCAATCTGTCCGTTCTGCGCATTACCCAACTGAATGCCGTCGTAGAACACACCCATGTGATGAGTACCCATCGAACGTATATCCACCGTCTTCAATCCACCCACACCACCGTAATCCTTAATCTGCACACCAGAGAAATAACGGATGGCATCGGCAACCGAAAAAGAATTGAGCGACTGCAGCCGTTCCCCCGTCAGCGACTGAGCAGGAACAATATCCTTAGCCCTGTCAGACAATACCGACACTTCAGGAATGGCATACACCGAATCCGTCATACCCACCTCCTGGGCACAGACTCCCGAAATGCCGACCTGCAGAGACCACAGGCACACAGACATAAAAGCATACAACACCCATGACGGATGAAATGATTGATTGTACATTTTGACTTAATGCTTAAATAATCCTCGTTATGAGCATCAACTATCGAATATAACGATTTCAATCCATTCCCCTTCACTATGGAGACCATCGAAACCGGCAGAAAGTAGGTCTTCTGACTTGTTGCGCTGATTGCCAATACCTTCCCAAACCAAGTAACAATACTCAAAAGGTTCAGTGGCGATAAGTAAGCAATCAACCGAAATGCAACTTACAGCAGCGGGACTGTTCAGGACTTTCACCTGATTCCCTTGACTTTTGCGCTGCAAAGTTAAGAAATAAAAACCGTAAACCACTACAAGCCACCCAACAAATATGAATAAAAAGAAGTCAAAACCGCAAAATGACATATATTTTACCATAAAAATGAGCAAAACGCAGAAAAATCCACCGTAATCAATTGTCAGTAATAAATTTATTGCTACCTTTGCATCCGCTTTGAAGAAAGCAATGAATGAAATTATTAATTATTTAATCACAAAGTTCTATGTACTTAGATTCAGCTAAGAAGCAAGAAATCTTTAGTCAGTACGGAAAGTCTAACACTGATACTGGTTCATGCGAGAGCCAGATTGCTTTGTTTTCATACCGTATCGACCGTTTGACCGAGCACGTCAAGGCCAATCACAAAGATTATAGCACAAACAGAGCTCTTGTTAAATTGGTAGGTCAGCGTCGCAGTTTGTTGAACTATCTCAAGAACAAGGACATTGAGCGCTACCGCGCAATCGTCAAGGCTCTCGGTCTCCGTAAGTAATCAACCTACGGCAAAAGACTGGAAACGAAAAGCCATGTTCCACATCAGGAACGTGGCTGTTTTTTTGTCCATCACCCAGAAATGTGTCGCTGTGCTCGCACACGGAAAAAACACAAAAAAACGGTAAAAATCCGTGTGTTCGACAACGTTAATTGATTATTATCAACAAAACAATGTTATTTTACATAAAAAGGCACTATTTGTTTTGCATCTGTCAGAAAACCCCTACCTTTGCATCGTCAAACGAAAAGAGTTCGTAAGACAAACTGAAAAAGACTCAATAAGTAACCAGATATTTATAACGGTTTTAGTTGAAGAAATAAAAGGTTTATTGTTAATAAGGATATCAATAGGTATTAAGTAAGGTAATTTTTTCAGTAAGTATTAAGTTAAGGTAAAAGATTGTAAAAAGGATTTGATTAGGTATTAATTTTAAGGTTAGTAATGAAGAAGAGGCACTAGTGATAGTCCCTCTTTATTTTTTTATAGGGGTGCTCTATAAATTACCTTTTAGATGATTTTGAGAATTTTCTTTTGCAGATTGCTGCCATGAGTGAAGGAGCAATGCGGGCATTGTGACTGAATGAAAGACAGCCAGATGCATAGAAAAAATCAAAAGTATCAAAACAGCAATGTACACCCATAATTTGTTAATGTTTATTTTTTGCGGGGAATTAATAGAACACCCCTATATATACCCTCATTCAATTTCATGTTTGGTTCCGGTATGTTTTCAGTCAACACCCATCCCGCTATCCCCTTCAACAGATATGAGAAACAGATCTGATATGAAACTGCAATCAAAATAATAAATCAGGGAATTGCGATTGTTCTTTTATGCGAGACAGATAATTTATAGACATTGCTTGCAGTTATTAAAGAAAAAACTTAACTTTGCGACATCAATCACCATAGTTAAACGCAATTCGTTGCACTAACATAAAATAAAAAAAATGAAAAAAACACTCTTTCTCCTTGCTGCAATACTCTGCCTTGTAGGGTGCAGCGACGACGATTCCCTTAACAACGAATCGAAAATAGACTACCCAGACATCATATCAGGTGTATGGACAGACTTCCTTCTATTTGACGGAACGGAACGAAATATAACCTTCGTTGACAGTACGCATACAGCACACTATTCCGCCGGGTACTATTCTGAAGAACGTTTCGTGGAAGAACTCGATGTACCTTTCAATTACGACAGAAGCAAGGGCGAAGTGGTGCTCGACTTTAGCGGCATAAGAAACAGGCAGGACATAAAGGAAATCGATTTCTCATTCATATCGAAAGACGACATGCTGGGCATCATTGCTTACAACGACGCTTCGATGAAGAAGGACACCCTGTTGCTCACCTTCCTGTGTGAGGAATTCTCATTTTGGTCAAGCTCCACCTCGCAGGAATCATTAAAGGGAATGTATGACGAAACTTGCGGGCCTAACAGTCCAGAAGACCTCATGGGTCCTCTGGATTGGGAAAATCCGTTTTTAACCACTGAAGGTGCCGAAGTGAAGTCGAGGAGCATCACCGTGACTGCAATGCTGACGTGGGTGGGCAAGCAGATAGGAACCGCTGCAGCAATGAAACTGTCGGGATATGGCATTGACAAGATATTGCAGCAGATAATTCCCAACTATGACGAAACCGGAAATAATATCAAGAAGATCGTTCAGGACATGGACATCATAAAAGGCAAACTCGATGAAATCAACGATAAGATTGACCAATTGGCAAAGCAGGGCCGCATACAGGAAGCCACGAAGAACCTTACCGACCGCAACGACAGGTACTACGACCTGTGCATAAGCATAGATGAGGCGATGAAAATGATAGACGCAGCCGTGCAGGATTCGACCAATTCAGCCGCCAGCGATAGCACCATCATCACCAATGCCATACTCGAATGGGGCGATGGAATGTACCATGACAACAAGAGGGTAAATGCCGCCAAGGTGTATGTCACAAAGTCACTACAGGCATACGGCAGTTACTCCTACCCAGAACTCTACGACATCTTCGCCTACGAGACCAACGACTGGGAAAGCAAGGGATACGAATGGCGTGATATGTTGCGTACTACCGACATGGCGCTCGTCAGTTCTGCCGCAGAACTCACTGCACTCTATTGGATTCTGAAGAACAAGATTAATCCGGATGCCGTGACAGATAAAATCGTGAAGACGCAGCTCCAGGATCTTCTCACCACCATTGGCAACATGGATACGCTATACTCCAGCAATCCCGTGGAACGCCATCCCGACCAGATGATCAGTCAGATTTCGGGCTTCCATTTCGTATTCGACAAGAAAGTCGAATGGCGTAACCTTAAGAATCCGACATGGTATCCGAAGAACACCACGAGACCAATCTCCGTTGAAGCACTCGTATATGGCGGTGGTCCCGATGCCTCGAGGGTAGGAAAGGAACGCTTCCTGACAGAAAATGAATACAACAAACTGTGCAGTTACTACTCTTCTTCAGGTGGAAGCGTGCTGCAGATGTTCAAAGAAATAGGCTTCGACGTCAACACAACAGCCGATTTGAACGATTCCAGGGCAATGATGGTATTACCAAATGGAGCATATTATACTCCAACAATCGCCCTTGACCGCAATGACTATGTATATTTCAATGCAGCCATCAATAACAGTTCAAGGAAGAAGGAAACAGGAGTCAAGGTAGGCGAGATATATGCTCCGCTGGTAACCAATGGCGATTGGTGGCATAACTTCTTAACCAACGAAAAGTATTTCAGCCACTACGTAAATTACGAGAATCACACTTGGTTCAATCTGTGTGTACTCAAAAGACAGTAAGGCGCATCTTTATTAATATGAACCAAAGAGTTCCCTAATTGGGTAGGAGGTAAATGCTAATCATAAAAGGCAATTGCCTCCTACTTTTACATTTACCGCCCCCTACCAGTACGTGCCGTCGGCATACGGCGATTTAGCGCTTTCTCATCCTACGATTTGTGGCAAGTTGTTTTCAGCTATCACTCCCACTCTATTGTAGGATTCCGCCCTATCGTCGCGTTCGCGCTGGGCGAACATAAAAAAGGGATGCATCACATCTGGATGCATCCCTTTGTATGTGCGCTTCAGGATGGGCTTGAACCAACGACCCCATGATTAACAGTCATGTGCTCTAACCAACTGAGCTACTGAAGCGGATTTGCGGATGCAAAGATAAGGAAAATGCATTACATGGCAATACGCTTTTACCACTTTTTTCGTGATTTCCCCATATATTTCCTGCATCCGTGCTGTTTTGCACTACCTTACCCACTGTTCTGGGTTGAGGCGGGCACTTTCCTTGCGAAGCTGGAAGTGGAGCGTAATCTGTCCGTCGGCGTTTGTACCCACCTTTCCGAGTGTCTGACGGATTGATACCTTGGCTCCCTTGCTTACGGATACGGAAGAGAGTCCTGAATATACGGATATGTAACTTCCATGACGTACCATAACAATATATGTTGCTCCGTACTGGAATACCGATGACACTTCACCATCGAATACTGAACGTGCCATTGCTCCCTGCTGTCCTCGTATGTCAATACCCTTGTTGTCGAGGGTTACGTTCTTCAGTCCTGACACATTGTATGTACCATAATGCCCTACTACGCTGTAGGAACCGGTGATAGGCATTGGCAGACGTCCCTTGTTGCTTGCGAAACTGTTGCTGATGACGGCGTCCATATTTCCCTTGCTGTTGTAGGCTGCAACGGCTGTGGTGGCAGGTTTCTTGGCATTTGCCTTGGCTTCGGCTCGTTCTGCCTTCTCGGCTGTCTTGGTTTCCTTCTCGGCTGTCTTCACCACCTTTGCTGCATCCTTTGCTGCACGTGCTGCTGCATCGGCACGTTCCTTGGCGAGCCGCTTCTCTTCTGCTGTCTTGGCTGCCTTGGCTTCGGCTTCTGCCTTTTCCTTGGCGATACGTTTTTCTTCTGCAATCCTACGTGCCTCTTCCTCGCGGCGGCGTGCTTCTTCTGCCTTACGTTTTGCTACAAGTGCTTCTTCCGCCTTACGTTTTGCCTCTGCCTCGGCACGTCGCTTGGCTTCGGCTATCTCTTGCTGAATGAGTCGGTCAATCTGTGCATTGAGATCGGCTTCACGCTGCTGGTACTGCTTTATCTGATTCTGTACGACGGTAAGGTTGTTGTTGAGATACTTCACCTTCTGCTGACAGTTGGTCTTCATGCTCTCAAGGTTTGCACGTCTGCGCTTCATCTCTGCACGGTTTGCTTCCATTCGTTGCTTTG
This sequence comes from Bacteroidaceae bacterium, assembly GCA_024398475.1. Classification (GTDB taxonomy): domain Bacteria; phylum Bacteroidota; class Bacteroidia; order Bacteroidales; family Bacteroidaceae; genus Colivivens. Next base: position 54,778 of record JAKSJB010000003.1, read on the forward strand.
ACTTCTCAAGTTCCTGCTGCTTTGCCTCCATGTCCTTCTGCTTGAGTTTTATCATATCGCCCTGGGCTTTCAGATAGGATGAATATTCACGGATATAGCGCATGCGACGGAGTATCTGAGAAAGGTTGTCGGCAGAGAATATAAACATCAGTTTTTCCTGTACTGAATTATGTTTCTGCTTATATACCATTGCCTTGGCATACTTGTTCTTCTTTTCACGCAGTTCCTTCTTGAGTTTGACTATCTGGGAATTGAGTGTATCGATGCGGGCTGTAAGTATTCTGATGGAACGGTCAAGACTGTCAATCGACGAAATCTGTCGGCTGATGCGATTGTCTATGATGAGTACGCTGTCGAGGTTTGCCTTGATGTTGCGGTTGATGGCTGCTATCTGTTGCTGTGACTGCTTGCGCTTACGCTGGGTGGCTGCCTGTTCGTTCTTCAACTGTGTCTTCTTGTCTACGGTTTTCGCCTTGGTAGCGGTACTTTTCCTTGTGGTTGTGGTTTTCCTCGCTGTGGTGGTCTTCTTTGACGTTGTGGTCTTCCTGGCTGCTGTCTTTGCTTTCTGAGCCATGACGGCCATACCGTCATACCCTTCAAACGGGGTGATGACAGCAAACGCCTGAAGGGCGAAGATTATTACTATTGCCTTTATTATTGTCGATCTGTTCATATTATATATGCCTTTAGCCATTGGCCATTGGCCGTTAGCTTTGCCATGCGGATGATTATTGTTTGCTTTTGCCTTTTAGCCTTTGGTTCCCCATCCGGACGGTCACTCGTTGACTTGTTGACTCGTTGACTTGTTGACTTGTTGACTTGTTGACTCAAAAAACCAATGGCTTTGTATGCCCTTATTTCATGAGCATCTTAAACACCTTGTCGGCCGTGACCTTTGTGTATTTGGATGAAGGTGTGGTGGGTGCGATTTTTTCTGAGGACGCCTTGAGAGAACTGAGGGAGAGTGTCAGGGATGCTGCCTTGCCGGATGACGTGAAGGACATTGTCATTTCCTTTGGGAACTGACGGTTCTGGAATGGTGCAAAGTCGCCGTATGAAAATGAGAAGGCGTACTTGCTGTCGGAAGGACTGTTGATGGAGGTCTTCGTAAGATGACGGCTTGACTTTTCGGAGACAAACTGATAGTGCAGCATGCGGTCCTGATAGTCCATCCTTACTTCGGATGCTGGTTGATGGGAATATGTGTACAGTCCTGCGTCAACCTTTTTTCTGCCGGGGATGAACAGTTCGTTCCAGAAGAGCGACTGCAGCGAGTTGAAGTCGACATTGGCTCGTTTCAAAAAACTGACTTCGCTGTATGGAACGTCAATGTATTGCTTGTTCAGTCTGTCGATAACTACGACATTGGTGGGGGTGAACTCCATTCTGCCTACTTCCATCAATCCGAGAATGGGATCGATGAGTGTAAGTTGTATGATGTTGTCCTTGGTCATCTTCAATGTTCCCGACGTGCTGAGGTCCTTGCCGTCAAATGCTACTTCGACCTTTACCCTTGCCGTAAGTCCCTTGACTGACTGGTAGTCCTTGGTTATTGTCCCTACATAATCCTCGGCGGAGAACTCTGTTGATACTGTCGGTACTGCCGTATTGTCCTTCACTACTTTCTTAGATGTGGAGCAGGACAGGAACGTGACTGCCGACAGCAGGGCTATAATGGGGTATAGATATTTAGTACGCATAGTATTTCTGTTTTTTCAGTTTCTTTACCAGTACTGCCGACTTATTTCCCAGGTCGGATGAAATCTGCCAGTAGTCCACTGCCTTGTCCATGAATCCCATCTTGGCGTAGATATCTCCGGCATGTTCGTATATCGTGGAATCATCGGCATTGACACCGTCACCGATTATCACGAGTGCGCTGTCTATATATACTTTTGCCTCGGCATATTTCTTCTGCTGGAAAAGTATCCAGGCGTATGTGTCGATATATGTATAGTTTTCAGGTTCCTTTTCCAATGTACGGCGACTCATCTCTTCTGCCTTGTCGAGCCGCTTGCCTTCTAGTGAAAGGTAGTAGGCATAGTTGTTGAGTACCAATGCATCGTCTGGTCGGTAGAGCAGACATGAATCATATACTTCATAGGCATGTCGGATATCTCCCTGACGGTGGTAGCTGTCTCCGAGCAAGGCGTATATATTGGCCAGTATCTGCACATCTTTCTGAGGTGAGACCTTACTTATTCCCTTACGGAATGTATCGATTGCCTGACTGGTGCTGTCAGCCTGAAAATATGCTATTCCAAGATAGTAGTAATAGATAGGATTGTCGGATGAATAGTCTACTGCGGGTTTGCAAAGCCTGATGATGCCCAACGTGTCGTTGTCGTCTATCGCATACTGCAGCAACTGATTGCGTGCCAGATCGCATTCAGGATCTATCGTCTGCATCTGAAGCAGCACGGGCCTTACCTTTTCAGCGGGCATATTTATAGTAAGCATGTATCTTGCATACAGTTCGGCTATCTGAGTATCTTCCTGCGGCATCTTCATCACCCTGTCGAATATTCCGAGCAACTGAGTGGAATCTTTCTTCTCAGTCAGGTTCTGCATCACCAGACTGTTGAGGAAACGCAGACGTGTCTCATTGTCGAGCCTTGGGTTGGTACTGATACTTTCTATCAGTTTCTGATAAAGCGAATCCTGATTGGTCTTGGAATAATAGTTGAGCAGGGACACCATGAGGTTGATGTTGGATGAATCCTTTGCCTGAACATCCTGATAAATCTCAAATGCCTTGTCGCTTTCATCGTTGTTGAAATAGAGGTCGCCCATAAGTACTTCATATCTCAGGTCGTTGGGGTATTCGTCAACGAGCGACTGTATTTCCCTAAATGCACGGTCCCTGTCGTTCATCTGTACGAATATCCTGTACTTCTCCATACTCAGGGCTTCGGTCTTTCCTTCCTTCAGTTCAAGACGGTCGAGTATCTTCACTACATTGGCATAGTCCTGCTTCTGCTTGTACATCTCCTCCAGCATCAGCAGCACGTTCTCATCTGTAGGGAACTGCACCGACATCTGTTCAAGTACCGTCACTGCCTCGTCGGTCTTGTTATGACGTGCATAGTAGTCGACCAGCGCCTGCTTATACCAATAATTGTCGGGAGCGTCCTCTACTGCCTCGACAAGCAACTGTGATGCCACGCTGTCGTTGCGCAGATACTGCTGCAGCATTGACAGCTGGAACTTGGCTGATGCCATCTTGGGATTCAGTTCCAGACAATGACTGAACATCTGAAAGGCCGCAGTGGGGTTGCCCAAGTCTATCAGTCGCATACCTTCAAGATAGAATCGGTCAGCCTTGCTCTGCTGGGCATTCATTCCACAACTGAATGCCGTAAGAACGAATATGAGAAAAAACAGTCTTTTCATTTTCCTGTATGTCCGAAACCACCAGCACCACGTTCTGTCTCATCGAGTGACTCTACAGGTTGCCATTCTACCTGCTCATGACGCGCAATCACCATCTGGGCGATACGTTCTCCGTCATTGATTACAAACGGTTCCTGCGAAAGATTCACAAGTATCACTCCTATCTCGCCACGATAGTCGGCATCTATCGTACCCGGAGAATTCAATACTGTAATACCCTTCTTTATTGCCAATCCGCTACGGGGACGCACCTGTGCCTCAAAACCTACCGGCAGGGATATGAATAGTCCCGTAGGTACAAGACAGCGCTGCAAGGGTTCAAGGGTGATGGACTGTTCAAGATTGGCACGAAGATCCATTCCTGCCGATGCAATGGTCTCGTAGGCAGGAAGCTGATGATGTGAACGATTGATGATATTTACTTTCAGCATAATTCTTTCAGATTTGAATTGTCTGCCCTTTATCAGGGACAGCAACAGATATATTTTGTTGCAAAGATAAGAAATAATTCAGTATTCGTAATTCATAATTAACAATTATTTGTAACTTTGCGTCAAATAAAATGCCATTAGCCATTAGCCATTGGCCATTGGCTCTAACAAATAACGTATATGATGATGGATTGGACTACTCTTATCAGCAACAAGCGATTGGGACAGGAAGACCTGCACTATCAGCGCAAGGACGACCGCACAGAGTTTCACCGCGACTATGACCGCCTGATTTTCTCTGCACCGTTCCGTAGGCTGCAGAACAAGACTCAGGTATTTCCTCTGCCGGGAAGCGTGTTCGTTCACAACCGACTTACCCACAGTCTTGAAGTGGCAAGCGTGGGGCGTTCACTCGGCAACGATGTGGCAAGCCGTCTTGTGGCAATCCATCCGGAACTGCGCGAATCCCATATCGGCGAATGCGGTTCCATAGTAAGTGCGGCCTGTCTGGCTCACGACCTCGGCAATCCTCCTTTCGGGCACTCCGGAGAGCGTGCTATTGCGTCTTTCTTCTCGGAGGGTGAAGGACTGAAATACAAGTCGTTGATGACTGAAGCACAGTGGAACGACATTATCCACTACGATGGAAATGCCAATGCTTTCCGCCTGCTCACTCATCAATTTCTCGGCAGACGTCCGGGTGGGTTCGTCATGACTTATTCCACACTTGCCTCAATCGTAAAATATCCGTTTACATCAGACCTTGCCGGCGAAAAGCAGAAGTTTGGTTTCTTCCAGAGTGAAGCGGATACATACGCCAAGATTGCCAGGGAACTTGGAATAGGAAGGAATGCCAGACGCAATACGAGAGGTGACGATTCATCGTCATCGGTATCATACGTGCGCTATCCTCTTGTCTATCTCGTGGAGGCTGCAGATGATATCTGCTATGAAATCATGGATATAGAAGATGCCCACAAACTGAAGATAATCAGCAGCGACGAGACTAAGCAGTTGTTGCTCGGTTACTTTACGCCTGAACATCAGGAGAATATGCTGAAAATTCTCTCCAGCATTACCGACACCAACGAACAGGTGGTGTATCTTCGCTCATGTGCCATCGGAGCCTTGGAGTCTGCTTGTGTAAAAGTTTTCGTGGAAAACGAGGAAAGTATTCTCAACGGAACATTTGAGGGTTCGCTTATTGACCATATCGACCCAATCCTCCACAATGCATACAAACAGTGTGAAAAACTTTCCTACGACAAGATTTATTTCAGCAAGGACGTGCTCGACATAGACCTTGCCGGTTACAGGATTATCTATACGCTGATAGACCTTTTCATCACAGCCACCATGAATCCTGAAACTGCATATTCAAAACTGTTGCTTGGAAGGGTTTCTTCACAGTACGACGTTCTGAATCCAGATGTCTATACACGCATCATGGCTGTTCTTGATTTCATCTCTGGAATGACTGACGTGTATTCACTCGATCTCTTCCGCAAGATAAACGGAGACAGTATACCGATAATATAAAGGATTTTTCAGTATATCAGCAGATTGGGAGTTAAAGGCTTTTTGGAGTCAACGAGTCAACAAGTCAACGAGTGACCGTCCGGATGGGGAGCCAATGGCTAATGGCCAATGGCTTTTTGCGTTCTCCTTAACTACTGTCTCCTGACTACTTTTCTACTAAAAGCGAGCACAGCGAAACTTGTATAGGCTTAATCTTTCTTCCAGAAATTCCTTGTGAAGAGAATAAAGATTGGGAATATCTCAAGACGGCCTACAAGCATCAGCAATCCACACACAATCTTTGCCAAAGGACTGATACACGACCATGAATGAGCAGGGCCATAGTAATCCATTCCTGGTCCTACATTGCTTATTGAGGAAAGAGCAAGACTGAATGCTTCCGTGTATTGAGTCTGACGGTTTACGTCACAAAGAATCAGGACAAACGTTCCAAGGAACAGGGTTCCGACAAAAAGGGTACAGAAGGCGAGGAGGGTTTTCTGTACTGAATTCGGTATCACTTCTCCGTAAATCTTGGCTGGTACCACGGCACGTGGATGCAGGATACGGGTGAATTCATTGCTCAGTACTTCCCATAGTATTGCCCAGCGGATACATTTGAATCCACCACTTGTGGAACCTGAACATGCTCCGGCAAACATCAAGAACAGAAGAATCGGCATAAGTACCTGCGGCCATAACGTGTAGTCGCAGTTGGCAAAACCTGTAGTTGTCTGGATGGAAACCACAGTAAAGACTGATTCGCGGAAAGACTGTTCTATATCATGAGTGTAATTGCTGAATGTCAGGAACAACGTACAAGACAATGTTGCAACTATGACAATTATCAGGTATGTACTGAGTTCCGGATTATGGAAGGACTTGCGGATATGTCCCTTGAGGATAGTGTAGTATATCAAGGTATAGTTGACTCCTGAAAGAAACATAAACAGGGTAGTTACATATTCTATGGCTGGGGAATGAAACTGATCGCTGAAGAATTTGGCATGTGGAGAAAAACCTCCCGTTGCAGTAGTAGTCATGGAAATGTTCACCGCATCGAAGAGTCCCATTCCACATACAAACAATGAAAGGATACAGAGTACGGTAAGTCCAAGATATACAGTACCTATCCAGCGGACTGCAACACTGAGACGTGGATGCACCTTGTCGTGGAACGGTCCTGTGGCCTCGGCTGCAAACAACTTTACTTCCCCTACTCCGAATGCCGGAAGAATTGCTATGGTAAAGAATATGATACCGATACCGCCAATCCATTGTGTCATGCTTCGCCAGAAGATAATTCCACGTGGCAATTCATCTATTCCGTCAACAATGGTCGAACCCGTTGAAGTGAAGCCCGACATGGTTTCAAAAAAGGCACTTGAAACATCTGGGACACTACCTGTGAGCAGAAACGGAATCATTCCTATCAGGGTAAACACAAGCCATACGAGCGACACAACCAGATAACCATCACGACGGCTCATACTCTTACCGGCATTGACTCCCGCGATGACACCTGTTCCACCTAGTGCCAGTGACACCAATATTGTCCAGACATACGGCATCACGTCCTCATGGAAATAAAGAGCCACCAACATGGTCAGCAGCAACTGTCCTGCTTCAATGAAAAGCAGAATACCGATAAGCTTGAATACCTGTCGCCAGTTTATCATAGTTTTACTTGAAATATCTGTCCAGTTTCTTCAGTGTAGAACCACCGCAGAATACCACAACCTTGTCTCCAGCCTTCAGTTGAGTGTTACCCGTAACCAACGAGCCCTTACCTCCGCGGATCATTCCACCTATATTCACATCGTGAGGAATACCGATGTCACGTATAGGCTGTTTTGTGACCTTTGAGCCTTCCTTCACAATGAATTCTGCCACATCGGCATCTGCCACGGTAAGCATCTTTACGTTATCCACATCTGCCTTGAGCAACATGCGGTATATGTGACTTGCAGCCACTTTCTTCTTATTGATTATGGTACCCACATCAAGGGCCTCTGCCATATCAAGGTAAGCCAGGTTTTCTACCTGTGCAATTGTCTTTCTCACACCATTCCTACGTGCTGCCACACATGACAAGATATTCTCCTCATCATTGGGAGTCAGTGCAATAAATGCCTCAAGGTTGTTATATCCTTCATCTTTCAGCAGTTCCACGTCATAACCCTCACCGTTAATGACCAAGGTTCTTTCCCTTGTCAGTTTTCCCAACTGTTCACAACGTTCCAGGTCGGGTTCAATAATCTTCACTGATACATTGTCATTGATGGCCCAGTCGGCACGTACCGACAGTTTACTTCCACCCAGTATCATTATATGCTTGATAGCAGGGTAATTATCCTTGCCTGAGAGATGACGTATCACGTTGATTTCACTCTTCAGAGTCATGAAGAACACCAAATCATTCGGAAGTATCTTTTCCTCACCATAAGGAATGATTGTATCACCGTTACGCTTGATGGCTACCACATGGAAATGATGACCTTCCTGACCTATTTCCCTGAGTGTACGTCCTATCAGGAGGTTTGGTTCCTGAGACCCGTCCCTGTTTGCTACAGGGGATTTCCTATGCATCTTCACGCTCACGAGAACAAGTCCACCATCGAAATCCCACCACTGACGTACCCAACTGTACGAAGCAGAACCTGCAATTTCCTGTGCTGCAAGTTTTTCTGGATAGATCAGCGAACTGATTCCGGCATCCTTAAAGAGTTTGCTGTTCTCTTCGTCCAGATATTCGTAATTATCAATTCGAGCCACCGTCTGCTTTGCGCCCAACTGGTGTGCAAGCATGCAGCAGGCAAGATTTTCACTCTCCTGAGGAGTCACAGCAATAAACAAGTCGGTATCTTCGATTCCAGCCTGCTTCAGGGCATGTATTGATGTTGTGGGTTGTACCAACATCATGATGTCAAGTTCGTTGTTTAACTTGGCAAGCCGTTCCTCACTTGGATCAATGAGGACAATATCGAGATTTTCCTTAGAAAGCATGCGGGCAAGGTGAGTACCCACGGCTCCTGCTCCTGCTATTACTATTTTCATTACGATATGATATTTGTAGTTTCAAGAATCTTCTTACAGATACTTTCAGCATCCATGTGAGTAATCTGCCGCAACTGAGCAACTGTACCATGCTGAACGAACTCATCTGGAATGCCAATCCTATGCACAGCCGTCATATACCCCTTATCATTGAGATATTCCAATACGGCACTTCCCATACCACCGTCCTTCACTCCGTCTTCAACCGTGATAACATGTCTGAAGTTGGCTCCGACATAATCAAGTATTTCAGTATCTATCGGTTTAAGGAACCTCATGTCATAATGGCATACGCTCAGAGTCTTTCCCTCATTCATCGCCTTCATCTCAGCCATCATTATACCCTGTGAAGCCTCTACACCTATCGGACCAAGTGACAATAGTGCAATATCCTTACCGTCACGCAACTTTCGTCCCTTACCGATTTCAATTTCCTTCATCTCACACTTCCAGTCCACCAGACTGCCTCTGCCACGTGGATAACGGATTACAAACGTACCCTTGTCCGGCAACTGTGCAGTAAACATAAGATGACGTAGTTCATGTTCATCGTAAGGTGAAGCAATTGTAAGGTTCGGAATAGGACGGAGGAATGCAAGGTCAAAGGCTCCATGATGAGTAGGACCGTCCTCACCCACCAATCCTGCACGGTCAAGACATAGAACCATGTTCAGCCGCATTATTGCTGCATCATGTATGATGTTGTCATAGGCTCTCTGCATGAATGAAGAATAGATATTGCAGAACGGAAGAAGACCGTCTTTAGCCATTCCACCGGAAAAAGTAACTGCATGTCCCTCAGCAATGCCCACGTCAAACGTACGCTTTGGCAATGCCTTCATCATGATATTCATGGAACATCCTGTAGGCATGGCTGGAGTTACACCCACAATACGAGGGTTCTTCATAGCCAGTTCGAGAAGAGTATTTCCGAATACGTCCTGAAATTTAGGGGAACAAGGCTTGCCGTCCGAAGTCTTCAGGCGTTCACCTGATTCAAAGTCAAACTTACCCGGAGCATGCCAGATAGTGGCATTCTGCTCGGCAGGTTCATACCCCTTACCCTTCACCGTGTGAATATGCAGCAGTTTAGGACCTTTCATTTCCTTGATAGCACGTAGCACACGTACCAACGACATTACATTATGACCGTCAGTAGGACCGAAATATCGGATATCCAATCCCTCAAATATATTCTTCTGATTTGTCAATACCGACTTAAGACTGTTGGTAAAGCGTATGATTCCTTTCTTTCTGTTGTCATCGAGTACACCCCACTCATACAGTTTGAGCGAAGCTTTGTAGCGCATACGGTTGTATGTACTGTTTGTCTGCAGTTCAATCAAAGCCTGACGCATTCCGCCGACACTCTTGTCAATCGACATGTTGTTATCGTTCAGGATGATAAGCATGTCGTTAGGAGTGGAAGAAGCATTGTTCAGTCCTTCAAATGCCAGTCCTCCGCTCATCGCGCCATCACCGATTACTGCCACCACCTTGCGGTTCGTACCCTGCTCGTAGGCTGCAACAGCCATACCCAAAGCCGCAGATATGGAATTGGAGGCATGACCGCAGCAGAAAGTATCGTACGGACTTTCTGCAGGAAATGGGAACGGTTTGATTCCGCCTAACTTGCGGTTTGTACAGAAACTCTCGCGTCTGCCGGTAAGAATCTTGTGACCGTATGCCTGATGTCCTACGTCCCATACAATCCTATCCTCAGGAGTATCGAATACATAATGCAGGGCAACTGTAAGTTCCACAACTCCCAGACTTGATGCCAGATGTCCCGGATTTATTGACAGTTCCTCAATAATATCCCGTCTCAGTTCACGGCAGAGTTTAGGTAACTGCGATATCTTCAGTTTACGAATATCAGCAGGAGATTCTATATGTGTAAGCAGTTCAAATTCGTTCTTGTCAATCATGCGTACTATGCTTAATCGTGCAAAAATACGAGAAATAAATGAATTGACAAAGGAAACTATGAAATTATTGACCGCACAGCCCACAAAACGCATTTTTTCATAATAATGAAATCGGTATTGGGAATTATTTCTTACCTTTGTCAAAATGTTGTACAATTAAATGTACGGCTTCGCCTACTCAAGCCCAAGACTTTGCAAAGCCAAGGGCTAACAAGCAACAACTCACATCATTAAATAAACAATACAAGTTTCGATAAAATGAAAAAGTTATTTCTTACGATGCTGTGCCTTGCCGGTACATCATTATGTTTTGCTCAGGCAAAAATCTATCAGAATCCAAATGCGCCTGTAGAAGAACGCGTAAAGGACGCACTCAGTCGCATGACAGTTCATGAAAAAGTACTTCTGCTGCACGGACAGTCAAAGTTCACATCTGCAGGAGTACCCCGTCTCGGAATCAAGGAACTCCACCACAGCGACGGTCCTCACGGATGCCGTGCCGAAGTGGAATGGAATTCATGGAACACAGCCAACTGGAACAATGACTCATGTGTGGCATTCCCTTCCCTTACATGTCTGGCTGCAACATGGAACCGCGACATGTCTGCAATCTACGGAAAGGCAGTAGCCGAGGAATTTGCATTCCGCGACAAGAACATCATGTTAGGTCCCGGCGTGAACATCAACCGTATGCCTCTCAACGGGCGCAACTTTGAATACATGGGTGAAGACCCTCTCCTCGCCGGTGAAATGGTTGTGCCATACATTCAGAATGCACAGAAACAAGGTATAGCATGCTGTCTGAAACATTTCTTCGTAAACAATCAGGAATGGCACCGTGAACGCGTGAACGTAAATGCATCGGAACGTGCCATCCGTGAAATTTATCTGCCAGCCTTCCGAAAAGGAGTCGTGGAAGGCGGAGCATGGTCAGTCATGGGTTCATACAACAAATGGCTTAATATCCACTGCTGCGAAAACGATTCGCTGCTCAACGGAATTCTCAAAGGCGAATGGGGATTCGACGGAGCCGTAGTAAGCGACTGGGGAGGTGTTCATTCCACTATGGGTGCAGCACTCGGAGGTATGGACATTGAGATGGGAACAGGTGCCGGCGACGGTGTTAGCAGCCGAGGAATAAAGACCTACACATACAACACGAACTTCCTTGGCGACAACTTCGAGAAACTCATCAACGAAGGAAAGATACCGATGAGCGTACTCGATGACAAGGCATCACGCGTTCTCCGCACTATCTTCCGTACTGCCATGAATCCAAACAAGGTAATAGGTGAACTCTGTTCAGAAGAACACTACGATGTATGCCTACAGATTGCAGAAGAAGGAATCGTACTCATGAAGAACGACAGGAACCTTCTGCCAATCGATGTATCAAGATACAGCCACATCCTCGTAGTCGGAGAAAACGCAACCCGTTCACTTACCGAAGGCGGAGGTTCTTCAGAACTCAAGACAAAACTCGACATTTCACCCCTCGATGGCTTACGTGCAGCCTTCGGTGACAGAATCGACTACGCACAGGGATATTATTCAGGACGTGCCATGTACGCCATGCAGGAACGGACAGACAGCACACGTCAGGCACAACTCAAGGCCGAAGCATTGGAAAAGGCAAAGTCAGCCGACCTCATCATCTTCATCGGCGGTATGAACAAGAACGGAGGTCAGGACTGCGAGGCTACTGACCGTAATGAATATCAACTTTCATTCGGTCAGCCTGAACTGATTGCGGCATTGGCAAAGATTCAGAAGAATATCGTAGTCGTAACATTCGGAGGCAATCCATTCGACACGTCATGCATGAAGTCTGTACCGGCATTCCTCCATTGCTGGTACCTCGGCAGTATATCGGGCACCGCCATTGCCAACATCGTAAGCGGAAAGGTCAACCCAAGCGGGAAACTACCAATCACATTTGCCGCAAACAAGAACGACTACCCTTGTTTCCATTATGGCGAACGCGGTTTCCCTGGCGTGAACGATCAACTGTACTATGACGAAGGCATCTTCGTAGGCTACCGTTATTTCAATACCAACAACGTGAAACCTGCATTTGCATTCGGTCACGGACTGAGTTACACCACCTTTGCCTATGGTAAGCCAACAGTATCAGCCAGCACATCTGGAAAGAAGACAGTCACAGTCAGCATACCGGTAAGGAATACCGGAAAGGTGACAGGTAAGGAAGTCGTACAACTCTATATAGGGAAGAACGGCAGCAAGGTTGAACGTCCGGAGAAGGAACTGAAAGATTTCGCAAAGGTAAGCCTCAATCCGGGAGAAGAAAAAACCGTTTCATTCACCATTGACGACGAAGACCTCCAGTACTGGGACGAAACCACTCATTCATGGCAGGTTGAATCAGGGAAATACACAGTTTACATCAACAGCAGCGAAGTTGTAAACAAAGGTAAAGTGGTGTTTGTGAGGTAAGAACTGAAGAAAAAAACAAAAAAAATTTGTCAGTTCAGAAAAAGTGCGTACATTTGCACACGAAAACCAAAACAAGACAAAAATGAAAAGAACTTCTCTAAACGCATGGTGGTGGCAAAACTCAAGATCCTAAAAGTCGTGAGTCGCTAAGGCATGTACAGAGAATTCTGAAAACAATACTAAAGCCTGTCGTACTTACGACAGGCTTTTTTTCAAACCTACCACCTGTCAGTTAAGGTATCTTTCTGAAAACCAAAGACAGAATAATCCCGAAAAAGAGCCTTCAAGGCTCCAACCCGGGACGAGTCAGGAAGGCGGAAACAATTAAAACAATAATAATATGAGTACAAAGCAAAAACGATTCTTCCTCAGCGAAGACGAACTGCCACGCCAGTGGTACAACATTCAGGCGGATATGGTGAACAAGCCAATGCCTCCGCTTCATCCTCAGACAAAGAAACCACTTACTCCCGAAGACCTCTACCCTATCTTCTGTGAGGAATGTTCCCGTCAGGAACTGAATATGACTGATGCATGGATTGACATTCCTGAGGAAGTACGCGAGATGTACAAGTACTACCGCAGTACACCACTCGTACGCGCCTACGGACTCGAGAAAGCACTCGGAACTCCTGCACATATCTATTTCAAGAACGAAAGTGTCAGCCCTATCGGCAGCCACAAACTCAATTCAGCACTTGCACAGGCATACTATGCAAAGAAAGAAGGAGTGACAAACGTAACTACAGAAACAGGTGCCGGACAGTGGGGTGCAGCACTTTCATACGCAGCCAAGGTATTCGGACTTGAGGCAGCAGTCTATCAGGTAAAGATAAGTTACGAACAGAAACCATACCGCCGCAGCATCATGCAGACATTCGGAGCACAGGTAACACCATCTCCTTCAATGTCAACACGCGCAGGAAAAGACATCCTTACAAAAACTCCAAACTGTCAGGGATCACTCGGTACTGCAATCAGCGAAGCAGTAGAACTGGCACGCACCACACCTAACTGCAAGTACGTACTCGGTTCAGTACTGAGCCACGTAACACTCCACCAGACAATCATCGGTCTTGAAGCCGAAAAGCAGATGGAAATGGCAGGTGAATACCCAGATATCGTCATCGGATGTTTCGGTGGCGGCAGCAATTTCGGAGGAATATGCTTCCCATTCATGCGCCACACCATCAAGGAAGGCAGGAAGACACGCTACATAGCAGCCGAACCAGCATCATGTCCTAAACTCACAAAGGGCGTGTTCCAGTACGATTTCGGTGATGAAGCCGGTTACACACCACTTCTCCCAATGTACACGCTCGGTCACAACTTCATGCCGGCAAACATCCACGCAGGAGGACTCCGCTACCACGGAGCAGGCGTCATCGTCAGCCAGCTCCTCAAGGACGGACTTATGGAAGCCGTAGATATCAAGCAACTTGAAACATTCGAGGCAGGTCTTCTCTTTGCCAAGTCAGAAGGAATCATTCCTGCACCGGAATCATGCCATGCCATTGCAGCAGCAGTACGCGAGGCAAAGGCTTGTATCGAGACAGGCGAGGAAAAGGTTATCCTGTTCAACCTCTCAGGCCACGGACTTATCGACATGAGTGCTTACGACCAGTATCTCAGCGGCAACCTTCAGAACTATGAAGTACCCGATGAACTCATAGAGAATAATGTAAGTCAACTCGAACAGATTATCAAGTAATCTCCATTGCTTGTTGACTCCAAAAAAGAGGTGAATGCTTTCAATCAGCATTCACCTCTTTCTCTTTATCATCCTGTATGGCGGCATTGTGAGCCTCATATAGTTTGTTTACGAATCCCACGTCCGTCTTCACCTTGTTCATTGCAGACTGTGAAGCATTCTGGTGACTCTCCTTTTTCGTATAACCCGAACCTTTTCCGCAGGAAACACCCTCAATGAAAACTTCACTTATGAATTTCGGGGTGTTACCCTCCATCATCATATCAGCAGTTTCAAACGTCACTTTCAACTGCCCCTTCTGACACCATTCAATCAGCATACTCTTGAAGTTCTCTTCCGTATTGGCAATCTTCTCAATATCCAGATAATCGGCAAATATCTTTTCAGTCATGAACTGATAGCAATGCTTATACCCCCTGTCAAGATATATGGCACCGACAAATGCCTCAAATGCATTTCCGTTCAGGGAACTGTTTCTGGTGATATGCAGGTTCGAACTGTGAAGCACAAGTTTGTCGAGTCCTATCTGTACCGCCAACTGATTGAGCGTATCCCTCTTCACCAACTTGCTTCTGAGTGTAGTAAGAAAACCCTCCTGACGGTTTCTGTACTTCTTGTACAGGATATCAGCAACAACAGCACCGAGGACAGCATCACCCAAAAACTCCAACCTTTCGTTGTTCACGTTAGACTTCTGTCTGCCCTGACATGAACGATGGCGCAGAGCCGTCTGATAAAGCATCAGCCGGTGGGGATAGAAACCCATGATTCTGTATAAATTAAGATAAGGCTCCTTGTCCTTGAGGAAAGAAAGCCTTATCTTATCTATGTTGTTGCGTATTCGCATTTACTTGTATTTCTTGAATACAACACAGGCATTATGTCCGCCGAATCCGAAAGTATTACTGATAGCGGCATTGACAGTACGTTGCTGTGCCTTGTTGAAAGTGAAATTAAGTTTATAGTCAATTTCCTCGTCTTCGTCACCCTCAGCATGGTTGATTGTAGGAGGAATGATGTCGTTCTTCACGGCAAGGACAGTAGCCATAGCCTCTACAGCACCGGCAGCACCGAGAAGGTGACCGGTCATTGACTTGGTAGAACTTATGTTGAGTTTATAGGCATCATCGCCGAATACAGCAAGAATAGCCTTTACCTCAGAAATATCACCCACATGTGTCGATGTACCATGAACATTGATGTAGTCGATGTCGCCAGGTTGCATTTCAGCATCCTTCAGGGCACGCTGCATCACAAGTTTTGCTCCGTAACCTTCCGGATGTGAGGCTGTGATGTGATGGGCATCAGCCGACATTCCGGCACCTACTATCTCTGCATAGATCTTGGCACCACGTGCCTTTGCATGTTCCAGTTCCTCAAGAACAAGGATAGCACTACCTTCTCCGACCACAAAACCATCACGGCTTGCGCTGAACGGACGGCTTGCACCGGTAGGATCATCGTTACGCGTGGACAGGCCGTGCAAGGCATTGAAGCCACCAATACCTGAAGGCCAGATTGCTGATTCAGTACCACCTGTAACCATTGCGTTAGCCATACCCAGACGTATAAGGTTGAAAGAATCAGCAATTGCGTTTGAACTTGAAGCACATGCAGAAGAACAGACATAGTTAGGTCCGCGGAAACCAAATTCAATGGAAACCAGACCGGCAGGCATGTCTGCAATCATCTTAGGAATGAAGAATGGATTATATTTTGGTCCTTGTTCAGCACCATTGACGGCATAGTTTCCGGCTTCCTCCTCAAAAGTATGAAGGCCGCCGATTCCGACACCGAGCACCACTCCTATCTCATCCTTGTCCTCAGTCTCCAGGTCGAGACCGCTGTCAGCAACTGCCTCCCTGGCAGCAACTACAGCAAACTGCGAACAGATATCCATCTTGCGTGCCTCCTTGCGGTCAATATAGTCAGTCACATTGAAGTTCTTCACTTCGCATGCAAACTGAGTCTTGAAGAGAGAAGCATCAAAATGGGTAATAGGAGCCGCACCGCTGACACCGTTCTTCAGTCCCTCCCAAGTATCCTTGGCATTGAGACCTAATGGTGAAACTGCACCAATACCAGTAACTACTACTCGTTTAAATTCCATAGTTATAGCCTAATTAAGGATATAGGGGAATGACAGAGCACCCCTATAATATAAAAATGACCACTTACTATTTACCATTCGAGTGGAGAACAGCAACTGTTCGCCAAAGTCAGGGACACAAAGCGTCCTGCCTTAATGGTAGATGGTAAATGGTCCTAATTTAATTAGATGCAATTATTTTGCGTTGTTTTCAATATAAGCAATAGCATCGCCTACAGTTGAAATCTTTTCAGCCTGATCATCAGGAATGCTGATACCGAATGCCTTCTCAAATTCCATGATGAGTTCTACTGTGTCGAGAGAGTCAGCACCGAGATCGTTAGTGAAACTTGCCTCTGGTTTTACCTGTGATTCGTCAACGCCAAGTTTGTCAACGATGATAGCCTTTACTCTTGATTCAATTTCTGACATAATCTTTTAATTTAATGTGTTAGTTAAAATTTTATTGTTCAAAATTCATTTTCGCCGACAAAGGTAAGCATTTTACTTGTATTTCACCAATAAATATTTAATAAAAAACATTCTTTTTGCACATAACCACCATTTCGTGTGCAAAAAACTTAAAAAAACGAAACAGATATAGCATCATATATGCAAAAAAAAGAACCGCCCCCCAAAAAAGAAGACCGGACCATCACGGCTCAGTCTTCCGAATTATTTGGAGTAATAAAATATAGTTTATTAGGTTTATGTAATGATTCCTAATCATGGAAATGAGGAAGACACACGCCTTATCCCTCATTCTTGCCCATACGCTTACGCTCCAGATGGTCGAGAATAATCTTGCGTATACGCATGCTCTTTGGAGTCACCTCCACATACTCATCCTCCTTGATGTATTCCAGAGCCTCCTCAAGAGAAAGTTGCACAGGAGGAATGATACGAGCCTTCTCGTCAGTACCAGAAGCACGAGTGTTGGTAAGTTGCTTAGCCTTTGTGACATTCACCACAAGGTCGTTCTCGTGAACATGTTCACCAACCACCTGACCGGCATACACCGTATCCTGAGGGAAGATGAAGAACTTACCACGGTCCTGCAGGTGATCAAGCGCATAAGCAAAGGCAGTACCGCTTTCAAGAGCAATCATGGAACCGTTTGTACGGCGCGTCATCTCACCCTTGAAAGGCTGATATTCCTTGAAGCGGTGAGCCATGATAGCCTCACCCTGACTTGCAGTAAGCACATTGGTACGCAGACCGATAATACCACGTGAAGGAATTTCGAATTCAATGTTTACACGGTCATCCTGAGCCTCCATCGATATCATGTCACCCTTGCGTCGAGTAACCATATCAATCATCTTGCTCGAGAAATCCTGAGGCACGTTGATGGTGAGTTCCTCAATAGGCTCACACTTCTGTCCGTTCACCTCTTTATATATAACCTGAGGCTGACCCACCTGAAGTTCATAGCCCTCGCGGCGCATAGTCTCGATAAGCACAGAAAGGTGCAGCACACCACGTCCGCTTACAATCCATTGATCAGTAGCACCGTCCTTCTGTTCCACCCTGAGAGCAAGGTTCTTCTCCAGTTCACGCTGCAGACGCTCGTGAATATGACGGCTCGTACAGAACTTACCCTCCTTACCGAAAAAAGGAGAATTGTTGATGGTGAAGAGCATCGACATCGTAGGTTCATCGATGGAAATAGTAGGCAGAGCCTCAGGAGCCTCAAAGTCAGTAATAGTATCACCGATTTCGAAGTTGCTCAGACCAATTACGGCACAGATGTCACCGCTTGACACCTCAGTAGTGGCACGGTGGCCCATACCCTCAAACGTATGGAGTTCCTTAATCTTAGTCTTCTCCTGACTGCCGTCGCGATGACAAATAGTGATGTTCTGTCCGGTACGGAGAGAACCGCGGTGAACACGACCCACGGCAATACGTCCGGTATAAGTAGAATAGTCCAGCGACGTGATAAGCATCTGCGGAGTACCCTCCAGACGCTCAGGAGCAGGAATAGTCTTGATGATGGTATCGAGCAGATAAGTGATGTCAGTCGTAGGAGACTGCCAGTCTTCGCCCATCCAACCCTGCTTTGCACTACCGTAAACCACAGGGAAATCCAACTGTTCCTCAGTAGCGTTGAGGTTGCACATAAGGTCGAACACCATTTCATATACTTCTTCAGGGCGGCAGTTAGGCTTATCCACCTTGTTTACGACCACCACCGGTTTCAGTCCGATTTCGAGGGCTTTCTGCAACACGAAACGAGTCTGAGGCATAGGACCCTCGAAAGCATCAACCAAAAGGATGCATCCGTCAGCCATGTTCAGCACACGCTCCACCTCACCACCGAAGTCGCTGTGTCCCGGAGTATCAATCACGTTAATCTTCACGTCCTTGTAAACGATAGACACATTCTTGGAGAGGATAGTAATACCGCGTTCGCGTTCCAGTTCATTGTTGTCAAGAATAAGTTCACCCGTATCCTGACCGGTACGGAACAAATTGCCCGCAGCCAGCATTTTATCTACCAAAGTAGTCTTGCCGTGGTCAACATGGGCAATAATTGCAATGTTTCTAATGTCTTGCATAATCTTTTTACCTTTGAAATCGGGTGCAAAGTTACGAATAATTATTGAGTTGATACTTCCTTTTCTCCGTTTTCTTTGATTTACCCCCTATTTTTGCAGAAGCGAACGCTGACACAAACATTTACACAACCGATTTTTCCAGATAGTATCTTGCCGATAATTGCCGGACAAACCATGTTTATTTATTAAAAAATTACACTACTGTCCCGTTAAAGTGGGCTAATTTTACTCGTCCCATTTTTAACGGGACACTAATGAAAAAATTAAATTGTTAAATCGTAAATTTTATTGTCTTTTTTCTGAATTGCTTTACATTTTCCTGAAAACAACGACATCATACTGAAAAACTTTACACCTCATAAAACCTACTCATTCATCAGCGAAACGTTACTGACTCATTACTGACTCATAACTGGCCTGTTACTGACTGACAAGACAGGCTCCGTTGCTGGTTCGATCGTCCCTCGCTGTAACTTTGCTCTTTCTCCGTTGAAAAGCGGAGGAATATAGGAGAAACAGCGAAGCCACTTCGAACCTTTAGCGGAGGAAAGACAGAGAATAAATGGATAATTAGCAGAGGTGAATAGAGTTTTTCCGCTGTTATATTATGATGCACAAAAAACTACGGCACAGTCCACTGTGGTGTGCCGTAGTTTTGTTTCCAAATCGATGGGGGACCTGCCTTTTGGGCTGGGTTGGTTAGTTGTTCCCCAACTTTTGGTTTATTACTTCGTCGAGGACCATCTAGGCAGCAACGAGTGGTGGCTGAGTATGACGGTACGATTGAGCAGACAACGCATTATTATTTACATCTTTCTGTAGTTATTCATAATCATCGTCCCATTCATCATACATTTTACCTTCTGCCTCTCCATTTTCTTCTGAACTGGGAGTGAAAGATTCCGACATAAAAGAAATGGCGGATTGCATTTGTGTAATTTCTATTTCTGGAATTATATATTGCTTACGTGTCATAGTCATTCGTTTTTTAGAAATAATGATGTTGTCGGAATGTCATCTGATGAGTTGTTTCTTATTTCCCATAATCACCACTCCTTTGTATGAATTGTTGACTTTCTGTCCTGCCAGGTTGAATCGCTTGCTTTCCCCTGGAATCGTGTTTTCTTCGAAAAGAGTTTCTATGCTGGTTGCTTCTCCATCGAATGTAGTCGTAATGGACTTGATTTGTGTACTTGACTGATTGGTGAAGTATGTGCGGAATGGTTTTATATGGAGTTCTTTGGTTGCGTAGTGCATGGATCCTCCGCTGAAGTAGAAATCGTTTTTCAACTTATCGGCATCGGTGATGGTCTGTGCGGCGTAAACTCCGACAGGGCACCAGCCGTTTACGGTTTCGCCATTGATGGTCGGAGTGTTTGCTGCTGCGACTGTGGTGTTTTCCTCCAGGAAATCAAGAGACGTGATTTGTTCATCGCTACGCTTGAACACAACTGGGGTGTTTGCCGGAATTATTGCATCGGATTCGTATTTAACGAATGTGAGTGTTGAATTCACGCCATTTTGTGAAGCAGACTGCAGATAATAGAATGTGAGTCCATCTATGTTGTTCTTTATGCTGAATGGCAGAATGAGAGTGCCCCAGTCGCTTGAGATTTCGCGGGAATAGGATACCGTTACGTGCTCTTCGGCTGATGTGGCTGAATAACCGTTTCCGTCTGTAAGAGTCATGAATGTTCCATCCATCTTTAGAATATCGCAGGCTGCCACACTATTAAAACCAGTACCTGTTGCCGGATCACCGAGGAATCCGTAGATATAGAATGTTCCAGTTCGTGGATTATAATAGCAGGAGCGGCTTTCGCTGTCCTTGTAGTGGTAAATGATTTTTTTATCACTGTCTCCCGAAAAAACATACCCGGTATTTAATGGCTCAAATGTTATGGTATTGGTGTTTCCGTCAAGATTCAATATGAAATCATAACTTTTACCTAAGAAATTATCCAACCAATTAGTGACTTTTATCTGCTTGTCGTTATTGATGGTGCTTGCTCTGTAGAACACTTCGTTGGTTGATGTGGGCTTGTTGTAGTATGAATTGTATGTAGCCTTGGCTTTATTTACACCGGATGGGGCAAATGGTTGCCATTCTCCCCAAGCCATGCAGAGGGTCTCAATTCCATTATTATAATACACAGAGCCCTCTTGTTCAGAATCCCACGTACTGATTAAACTTAAATGCAGTTCTTTCTTGGCAACATCGTAATATGAATATGACAAGTTGTCCTGTCCTAAGGCAGTAGAAAGTTTGTCTGCCAATGTGATTGGTTTGCCTGTACTGCTAGCGAGTCCTGGTTCTATTGCGTTGGAAATATAAGCCAGGTATTTTCCTTCACCAACGGATTTGGTCTTGTCCACGACAATCTTTAATGGGAAGCCTTTGTAACCCTGAATACATCCGGAACAATAGTCGGTGATTTCGAACTCCAAATAGTTGTTATCGGATGTTTTGCGGGTCTTCACATTTACGTTTTCAGACTTATTGAACAGAACTGTATATTCATATCCAAACTTACCAAAATCTTCCCAGTCGCCCCAGTCATCGTCTGTGTTTGGGCAGATATGAATGATTGCATCCATATCGTTATTGTAATAATGAGTGTCATCTGGGTTAAATGCGCCTAAAGCATATAATGCATTATTGGAACCTCCCCATCCCCAATTGATCCAGTAAAAGAATGTGTTGTCTGAATCAATCTGATAGCCATCCATCACAAATTCATGGCCGCCACTAGTTTCGGTATTCTGCGCTCCGATAATAACGGGACGGCCTTCATCTATCTCTGCCTTCAACATTGCATTCCACTCACTGTCATTGTAGTTTTTCCGTACTTGGAATGTAATCAAGTCGGAATATCCAAAATATTGAGTCAATGCCGATGCTGCATTATAACTATGCGAGCCACTACTGTCATCACCACTTCCATAGTCCATGTTGACGGCTATGCCGCAGTCGGACATCAACAATGCTACGGCTTTTCCTTGCTCTGCCGTATAATCTTGTGAATAATTCTGCAGCATGTTGTTCCAATCATAGGTGTGATCGGAGAATGTAGATGAAAGTGTCTGACCTTCCCAGGTATATGAATGCGAACCGCTTCCTTTTTTTGGGTATTCATAGTAGTACATCACTTCTGCCATTGCAGTAGCCACACAGCCTGTAACGCATTGCTCGCCATTGCTAGTTGGTGTTTGATTCCAATATGGTTCGAATTGATTCCAAAGCGCTGTATTCAGATATTTCTCAGCCTTCACTTCTGACGCTCTTTTCAGCGAAGCAAACTTTTTGCTTCGTGCCGAGGTTTTCACTTCGGGTTCATTTTGACGGAGGAAGTCGATTTGGCGTGCATATTCACCAAACCAATAGCGTATGTTTTCGGGCAAACCGTCGGTCTTGAAATTGTCGGTGTCGGAATAGCCGAGCACGATGTTGTGTGCGCGGGCATCACCGGCAATGGCAACAAATCCGCCGCTTTTACGGTTGAACACGTACACATTGGTCATCTCCTTGTCCTGTTCCGATGGTTGGATGTATGCAAGGGATATTTCGTTGGTTTGCGCAGCAAACTTTTTTCCTCTTGCGGACTGAATACCGAACCATTGCTCTGCTATTGTCTTTGCTTCATCGCCTGAGATGGTCTGAGCCTGTGTTCCCAATCCTATCATGCATACAAATAAGAGCATGAGTGCTTTGATAACTGATTTTGATGCTTTCATATTATTGCGCATTAGTATTGATTCTAAAGTATGTTCTTGCTAATAATTCGTATTATTTTTAGGTTCTTGATAATATGATTGGGGCAAATATACATATTATTAATTAAACAGACAAGAATTTGGCACAAAATATGTGCAAATATGGACACTAACAGAGAAAAAAGAGGATATTTGTGGTGTAAGTTTCTTTTTTTATTTCCATTTTTGTGCAGTTTGAATAGTGTATGGGGTCCTGTATGTTTTATGTAGATTGTTAGGTGCGTGGGGGCTATAAGGGAACAAAATACATAAATCTGTATTTTATACACAATTTTTTGCATATTTCTATTGTTGTTTGCATAAAAATGTCTAACTTTGCGGCTCATTTGTATAAATATACACAATTATGGCAGCGAAGAACCTACGATTGGAAATCATCAAGCTGATTATCTCCAGTCAGGAGATCAGTAATCAGGAGGAGTTGCTGAAAGAACTCGTGAAGGAGGGTTTTCAAGTGACTCAGGCTACTCTGTCGCGCGACCTGAAGCAACTGAAGGTGGCCAAGGCCAACTCTCTCGGCGGCAAGTCGCTCTACGTGCTTCCCAACAACACGATGTACAAGAGGGTGCGCGAACACCAACCTGTAAGTGAAATGAAGGAACAGAACGGTGTGCTTTCGCTCCGGTTCTCGGGTAATCTCGGTGTGGTCAAGACCCGTCCCGGTTATGCGGGTAGTGTGGCTTACGACATCGACAATGCCAACATTCCTGAAATTATTGGTACGGTTGCCGGTGATGATACTATCATCATGGTGCTGGAGGAGAATTGCTCCCGCGATATCGTGATGATGAGAATCAAGGCGGTGGTGAAGATTTAGGTTCGTCGCCTCAGACAATGGATATGGAACAAGATAATATAAAAGTGGTTTTGGCAGATGCTTCCTATGAGAAGTATGTAGATGTTATTCTTGCCACTATAAACGATTCTGCCAAGAAGCGTGGTTCGGGTATCGCTACCCGTACTCACGAGTATGTTGCTACCAAGATGCGTGAGAAGAAGGCTATCATTGCTGTTACTGATGAGGGTGAGTTTGCCGGATTCTGCTACATCGAGAGTTGGGGCCACAAGCAGTATGTGGCTAATTCGGGTCTGATTGTTGTGGAGAAGTTCCGCCGCCATCATCTTGCCAAGCGTATCAAGCAGATGGCGTTTACTCTCAGTCGCCTGCGTTGGCCTAATGCGAAACTTTTCGGTCTGACCAGCCAGTATGCTGTGATGAAGATCAATACTGAACTGGGGTATGTGCCTGTCACTTTCGGTCAGCTTACTGACGATGAGTCGTTCTGGGCTGGCTGCGGTACGCCTGAAAAGCCTTGCTGCATCAACTGCGACGTTTTGGCGCGTACTGAGCGCAAGTACTGTGTATGTACTGCCATGCTCTACGACCCTAAGGATCATGTGGACGAACCGTTCCCTGTGCCTGAGGAGGTGGTTGAGGATATGAGACAGAAGTTGGCGGAGAAATAAAAAAGGCTTTTGGCCTTTTTGAGTCAACGGGTCAACAAGAAGCCCCCTAACCCCCTGAAGGGGGAGGTAAAGGTTCAATTGAGGCTAACGCCTCGGTTCAATAAAGGTTTAAAAGTTTAAAGGGTAAGCGCAAAACTTGTAGACTTATTTAAGAATTAATTAAAAATAAACTAGATATGGAAAAGAAGAAAGTAGTAGTAGCCTTCAGTGGCGGTCTTGATACATCTTATACTGTGATGTACCTTGCAAAGGAAAAGGGATATGAAGTTCATGCTGCATGTGCCAACACGGGTGGTTTCAGCGCTGAACAGTTGAAAACAAATGAAGAGAATGCCTACAAACTTGGTGCTACCAAGTATGTGACTCTCGACGTGACTCAGGAGTATTATGACAAGAGTCTGCGTTTCATGGTTTACGGTAATGTTCTCCGCAACAACTGCTATCCTATTTCTGTAAGTTCTGAGCGTATCTTCCAGGCTCTCGCTATTGCCCGCTATGCACGTGAAATCGGTGCTGACGCTATCGCTCACGGTAGTACGGGTGCCGGCAACGACCAGATTCGTTTCGACATGACTTTCCTCGTGATGGCTCCGGGTACGGAGATCATTACTCTTACACGTGACGGCAACCTCAGCCGCAAGGAGGAAATAGACTATCTGAACAAGAACGGTTTCAGCGCTGACTTTGCAAAACTGAAGTATTCCTACAATGTCGGTCTTTGGGGTACTAGTATCTGTGGAGGAGAAATCCTTGATTCTACTCAGGGTCTTCCTGAGACTGCTTATCTGAAGCACCCTAGTAAGGAGGGTCCTGAATTGCTGAAACTCGGTTTCGAGAAGGGTGAACTCTGTTCTGTAAACGGAAAGCGCTACGATGACAAGATTGAGGCTATTCAGGCTGTTGAGGAAATCGGTGCTGCATACGGTATCGGCCGTGACTGTCACGTGGGTGATACTATCATCGGTATCAAGGGCCGTGTCGGTTTCGAGGCTGCTGCTCCTATGCTCATCATCGGTGCTCACCGTTTCCTTGAGAAATATACTCTTTCCAAGTGGCAGCAGTACTGGAAGGATCAGGTAAGCAACTGGTACGGCATGTTCCTCCACGAGAGTCAGTATCTGGAGCCTGTGATGCCGGACATCGAGGCTATGCTTGAAAGCAGCCAGCGCAACGTGACCGGTGAGGTTACTCTTGAACTCCGTCCTCTCATGTTCCAGACTGTGGGTGTGGATTCTCCTAACGACCTCGTTAAGAACAAACTCGGTGAATATGGCGAAACTGCCAAGGCTTGGTCGTCTGAGGATGCCAAGGGTTTCATCAAGGTTAGTTCTACTGCTCTCCGTGCTTACTATCTCGCACACCCTGACGAGGAGAGATAAGGATAAGGTCATTGGCTTGCAATCTCGATTTTTCGATTACTCGAAAATTCGATTCTTCGATAATAATTAAAACGAACATTAAAATTATCTGATTATGAATAATAATGCCGATAAGAATGGAAAGATAAAGGTGGGTGTATTGGGTGCTGCCGGTTATACCGGTGGTGAACTTATCCGTCTGCTTCTGAATCATCCTGAGGCTGAAATTGTGTTTGCCAATTCGGAATCAAATGCCGGCAACAAGGTGTATGACGTGCATGAGGGTTTGATTGGTGATACCGAACTTGAGTTTTCAAGCGAGATGCCGTGGGACAAGGTGGATGTGGTGTTCTTCTGTTTCGGTCATGGCAAGAGTGAGGCTTTCCTCAAGGAGCATGACATTCCTGAGAACGTGAAGATCATTGACCTGGCTCAGGATTTCCGCATCAAGGGGGAGCATGACTATGTGTATGGTCTGCCTGAAATTCATCGTGAGGAAATTGCCAAGTGTCAGCATCTTGCCAACCCTGGATGCTTTGCTACCTGTATTCAGGAGGGTCTGCTTCCATTGGCTAAGGCTGGTCTGCTCACTCACGACATTGCGGTGAATGCCATCACGGGCAGTACGGGTGCGGGTCAGAAACCTGGTGCTACGACTCATTTCTCATGGCGCAACAATAACTTTTCGGTATATAAACTGTTTACTCATCAGCATCTTCATGAGATTTGCCAGACTCTCAACGAACTCCGTCCCGAGGGTACGCCAAGGGTTATTGACACTCTTGATGAGGGCTACGGCAACGATGGTATAACTGTGGACTTCATTCCTTACCGCGGTGATTTTGCGCGTGGTATCTTCTGTACTGAGGTCGTCACTCTGGACAAGGCTGTGGAACAGGAGGAGATTGCCAGTCTCTACAGGGATTTCTTCAGGGATTCTGCCTTCACTCACTATTCCGACAAGGCCCTTGACCTGAAGCAGGTGGTGAACACCAACAAGGCTCTTGTTCATGTTGACGTGTTCGGACGCAAGGTGGTAGTGACAAGCATGATTGACAATCTGCTGAAGGGTGCTGTCGGTCAGGCTGTACAAAATATGAACATCATGTTCGGCATCGACGAGAATGCCGGACTTAACTTAAAAGCATCAGCATTCTAATATGAAACTTTACGACGTATATCCATTATTTGATATTGCAATCGAGAAGGGAAAGGGTTGCAAGGTGTGGGATTCCAACGGTCAGGAATATCTCGACCTTTATGGGGGCCATGCCGTTATAAGTATCGGCCATTGTCATCCTCATTATGTGGAGATGATGACGAAGCAACTGAACACTTTGGGTTTCTACAGCAATTCTGTTCAGAATCCTCTGCAGCAGCAACTGGCTGAACGACTGGGCAGGGCCTGCGGCTATGAGGATTATTTCCTCTTCCTCGTGAATTCGGGTGCGGAGGCTAACGAGAATGCCATGAAACTGGCTTCGTTCTACAACGGACGTACACGCATCCTTTCTGCGGAGAAGGCTTTCCACGGACGTACAAGTCTTGCCGTGGAGGTTACGAACAATCCTAAGATTATTGCTCCTATCAACAATAACGGTCATGTGACTTATCTGCCTCTCAACGATCTTGAGGCTTGGAAGAAGGAGATTGAAAAGGATGATGTCTGTGCTTGTATCATTGAATGTATTCAGGGTGTTGGCGGAATACGTATGGTTGAGGCAGACTTCCTGCAGGGGCTGCGCAAACTGTGTGACGAACATAATACTGTGCTTATATGTGACGAAATCCAGTGTGGCTACGGCCGTTCAGGTAAGTTCTTCGCTCACCAGCATCTGGGTGTCCGTCCTGACCTCATCACCGTGGCTAAGGGCATCGGCAACGGTTTCCCTATGAGTGGACTGATCATTTCTCCTAAGTTTGATGCTGTATATGGTCAACTCGGTACTACTTTCGGCGGCAATCATCTTGCCTGTACTGCGGCGCTTGCCGTCCTTGACGTGATTGAAGGCGAAAAACTGGTTGACAACGCTGCTGAAGTGGGTGAATACCTTATCGGCAGACTGAAGTCGGAAGCTTTGCCTCACGTAGTGGATGTGCGTGGACGCGGACTCATGATAGGTATAGAACTGGATGTTCCGTACAAGGAAATCCGTACCCGTCTGGTGAAGGAACAGCATTGCTTCACTGGCTGCAGCGGTACTAACGTTATCCGTCTTCTGCCGCCGCTTTGTATCACTAAGGCTGATGCCGATGATTTTGTTGAACGGTTCAAGGCTGTACTGTAGGGGATAAGGGTATGGCTAACTGGTACATACTCTGTACGCTGATGCACCATGAGAAGAAGGTGGCGGAGAAACTGCAGAATGCTGGTTTTGAGGTTTATCTTCCTGCTCATAAGGTGCGCAGGAAATGGTCGGACCGCATTAAGGTCATTGATGAACTGGTCATCACGAGGGTGGTGTTTGTTCGCTGTGAGGACAGGGAACGCAAGGACACGTTCGTGGATTCGGGCTGTTTCTACATGATGGACCGTGCAAGCAGAAAGGTGGCTGTGGTACCTGACCGTCAACTTGATGCTTTCCGGCAGGTGGTCTGCCAGACGGAATTCAAGGTGGAATTCTTTGACCGACAACTCAAGCCGGGCATGAAAGTCAGAATCAACAATAGCATCTTTGATGATATCGATGCCGAAGTTTCCGTCGTGGAGGGAAAGGAACGTGTGTTCGTAAGAATCGATATGCTTGGATGTGCCGTTGTGGAGGTTGCGAAGGATGACCTTACTCCTGTAAGCCCCCTAACCCCCTGAAGGGGGAAGAACGCAAACGATAACGCAAACGCAAAGGCTACGGCACACCCTTTTACCCTGAAGGGGAGTCAACAAGTCAACGAGACTTCGATGTTTCGGTGGTTCGAGACTGGGGGTTGTTATTGGTTGGGGCTGTCTCCTGACTGCTTTTCTATAAGAATGCATTACAATATTATAGTATTTCGGGCGTTTTCGATGAATTATGGACATTTTTTGGACGAAACGCTTGCAATTTGAATATTATTGTCTATCTTTGCATACGAAATAAAACAGACTAAGGAATGTTGTTCAATATCTCAAAGAAGTATTATTATTACTATTATTACCGCACGCTAACCGTGGGGCTTTGAGTTATGTGATAACAAAAACATCAACATTAAGAAATACTCAGAAGATGCCCCACACAATGGGGCATTTTTTGTGTACGGAACGGACTGAAATATAACTATAAATAATTAAAAC
Organism: Bacteroidaceae bacterium; assembly: GCA_024398475.1. GTDB lineage: Bacteria > Bacteroidota > Bacteroidia > Bacteroidales > Bacteroidaceae > Colivivens. The sequence goes on from JAKSJB010000003.1 coordinate 83,790, forward strand.
AATTAATGTATGATTAAGGTAATTATTCTGTTACTCTTCTTCGCCGTAATGATCGGCGTGGGTATTGCGTGCCACAAGAGTACGACTAACGTCCAGGGTTTCGTCCTTGGAAACCGTAATGTGGGTTCCTGGCTTACTGCCTTTGCATTCGGTACTTCTTATTTCTCTGCTGTTATTTTCGTGGGCTATGCCGGACAGTTCGGCTGGAAATACGGATTGGCTTCTACTTGGATCGGTATCGGTAATGCCATACTCGGTTCTCTCCTTGCATGGAAGGTGCTCGGACGACGTACACGACTGATGACTCAGTATCTCCACAGTGCTACTATGCCGGATTTCTTCGGTCAGCGATTCAACTCCAACTCGCTCAAGGTGGCTGCTTCTGCTATCGTGTTCGTATTCCTCATTCCTTACACAGCATCTCTCTACAACGGACTTTCACGCCTCTTCGGTATGGCATTCGGTATAGACTACACCTGGTGTGTGGTTACGATGGCTATCCTCACTGGTATATATGTGCTGATTGGGGGTTACATGGCTACGGCTGTCAATGACTTTATTCAGGGTATGATCATGCTTGTGGGTATTGTTGCTGTCATTGCTACGGTTCTCAACGGGCACGGCGGATTCACTTCTGCCATGGAAAAACTTTCTGCTATACCTGCTGAAACTGCTCCTTCACTCAATGGTGCCTTCGTCTCGATTCTCGGACCTCAGCCGCTGGCGCTGTTAGGTGTGGTTCTTCTTACTTCACTCGGTACATGGGGTCTTCCACAAATGGTTGGAAAATTCTATGCTATACGTGATGAGGTGGCAATCCGCAAGGGTACAATCATCTCTACCGTCTTTGCAATGATTGTTGCCGGAGGTTGCTATTTCCTCGGTGGATTCGGCAGACTCTACGGCGACAGAATCGAATATGCTGCAAACGGTACTCCTGTGTTCGACAGTATCATCCCAAGTATGCTTGAGACTTTGCCTGACATCATGATCGGTGTTGTCATCATTCTTGTATTCTCTGCATCAATGTCTACGCTGTCTTCTCTTGTACTTACTTCGGGTTCTACCCTGACTCTTGACATAATTGTTCCTGCTACTTCCCGCTCTGGCAAGAAGATGTCTGAACATTCACAACTGCTGATTATCCGTCTCCTTGTAGTGTTCTTCATCATTGTGTCTTCTGTCCTTGCCATCATTCAGGCTAAGAGTTCTGTTACTTTCATCGCACAGCTCATGGGTATTTCCTGGGGTGCACTTGCCGGTGCATTCCTCGCTCCTTTCCTCTATGGCCTTTACTCTAAGCGTACTACCAAGGCTGCGGTTTGGGTGAGTTTCGTTCTCGGCATTCTCGTGATGTGCCTTTGTATGTATGCTACATTCACGGGTGGTATATTTATCAGCCCTTACTTCACTTCTCCAATCAATGCCGGTGTACTTGCCATGATTCTGGGACTTGTAGCGATGCCTGTTGTTGACCTCGTGGCTAAGGTTAAGAACAAGGAGGATGTGGATAAGATGTTTGAATGCTACGAACGCAAGATTACGGTACGTGCTTCAACTTCACTTGACGATGACGAAGAATAGACTAACGACATAAACACAATTAAATAGTATAATGAAGACTTTATTTTCAATTGCAGCAGCATTGCTGTGTACAGTTTCTGTTTCCGCTCAGCAGTCTGTGGCAGAACAGGCAAAACAGAATTTGATTCAGAACACGAATATTGGCGGATGTATCATCGGCAGAGCCGGATGGAACGACAATGAGGTTTCTGCCAGCAACAGCGATTTTGCTGTACGCTCAATCCGTGCACATGTTAAAGGTCAGGTCCTTGACTTCGGTTATATGCTTCAGATGGAGATGACAGGAGTGAGCGGCACAAAGGTTGAGGCTGGTCCTCACGTAGTAGATGCTTGGGTGGAGTGGCGCAAGTACAAGGAATTCCGTATTCAGGCCGGACAGATTAAGCGTGCCTTCATGTTTGAGAACCCTTATCACCCAATGGATATTGGTTTGGGTACGTATTCATCGGCATCAACATATCTCTGCGGTTATGGTGACAGAGTGGGGGAACAGCAGAGTCACGGACGTGACCAGGGTATCATGATTTACGGTGATCTCTTCCCTTCAAAGACTGACGGGCACTCTATGCTGCACTATCAGGCTGGTATCTACAACGGTCAGGGTGTGAACCACAGTGACGCCAACGACAAAAAGGATTTCATCGGCGGTATCTATGCTGAACCTATCAAGGACCTGCAGATCGGTATCTTCGGATGGACTGGTGACTACACTCGCGACGGGGTTACTGTTGACCGTAACCGTTGGTCTGCCGGTCTGAAATATGAGTCTGACTGGTCGGTACGTGCCGAATATGTGGCAAGTCAGGGTCACAAGACTTCGGAATACAATGCGGGAACTGATAGTTGGAGCGGTACGGGAAAGTCTGATTCATGGTATGCTCTCGTCGGTGCACCTGTAGCAAACAAGGTTAAACTCTACGGACGCTGGGATGTTTACCGTGACCAAAAGACATGGTCTACGATGAAGACCAACTACGGTGCTGCTATTGAATACAGTCCGTGCAAGAACCTTAAACTTCAGGCAAACTATACTTATACTCATGACCGTATGGCACTTGACAACGATTACAATACTGCCGACCTTCAGGTTTATGTGAAGTTCTAGGCAGAAAATTAAATCGATATAGAGATAAGCCCCTTCTGAATTTCATCAGGAAGGGGCTTTTTGATTGAACTCAAATCGGTCTTATTTGACTGATAATGCTAATGACTGGTTTGGGCTAAATTCTGTACGTATGCCACACTGTTTACATACTCACTGTCTGAGGTAAGGTGTTCTATTATCATCGGCATCTGTGGGTCTTCTGCGGTGGCAAGACTTATATAGAGCGGAAGGTCGAGTGAACCTTCGCCCGGAGCACATTCCTGCAATTGGAAGGTGTATTCTTCCTTCAGACGGATGTCTTTCAGATGACAACTGCAGATCCGTCCCTTCAGTTTCGCGAAGCATTCTTCAAGGAAACGGTCGTTGAAGAAATATCGTTCGGGGGAAGTAATCATATTTACTGCATCGAGATGGACTCCGAACTCTTCGCGGTCAACATCTTCTATCAACCTGAGATATTCATCGGGACTGCTCGGAATCATCCACGGCATTGATTCAATGGCAAACTTGGTGTGCCGTGGTTTTACGGCATCTATTATCTGACGAATCATTTCTACTGCCATTATCCATAATTCCTTACTGAAGTTTTCACGATAGCCTCCATCCCAACGGGGACCGTAAGGTGTTCCGACTACATTCACGCAACAGCGGGCTCCAATCCTGTCTGCCATTCTCAACTGTCTGATTGCATATTCTATCCATTTGGTACGTTCAGCAGGGTCGGCAGCCAAGGTATTGCGCCATACTCCTACTTCTGCTATCATGAGACCTGCCCTTGCTGCTTCTGTGCGGTATGCTTCAATTGTGTCTTCTCCTGCAAGATAATCAATAGGAAAGACTACTGATTTCAATCCTAGAGCAACATGCCTGTCTGCCCATTCACGGGGAGAACCGTGTTCGAGTGATGATGATATGCCCAAATACATCAGAAAGTCCTCCTATGAATGACGGTTGAATCCATCGTGTTGAGATTTGCCACACCGGTCCTTGCCATAACTCCTGCCAGTTCTGCATTCATGGCTTTCATACGTGATGCCACTGCCTCTGATCCGTCCTTGAGCAACGGCATGAGATGACGTCCGACAGATACTGCCTTTGCTCCCAAGGCCAGACATTTGTAGGCATCCATTCCGCTTATTATTCCACAATCTACAAACACAGGAATCTGATTGCCTACTGCATTGATTATTTCAGGCAGTACCATAAGTGGTGCTACGGAATAGGGCATCATGCCATGATGGTGGGATACGACTATACCTGCACAACCAGCACGCATGCATTTTTCAGCATCGAACGGGCTCAATACTCCTTTCACGATAAAAGGAATACCTGCCATAGCAACAAATTCGGCTATCTCTTCCGTGGTCTTTGCCTTCATGGGAAGTCCGAAGACATTGTCGTAACCTCCTTCGGAATTGAAGGCATGGTCAATATCCATACCTACGGCAAAACATCCAATCTTAACTGCATGTTCTATCTTTCGCTGCACTTCACGGTTGTCGGCGTGTGGTTTTATGATTTTAATTGTCTTTGCACCTGTGGCTACTATACTTTCTAACTCTCTGTCATCGCCCATACCTGCCCAATGTACTGCATTGCACATGGCTGCAGCCTTTGCATAGACGGTCATGCCGTCGGGGGCAGTATTACCAAGATGAGAGAGTGCTGCAGTCATTATAGGCGATGAAAAGCGTTTACCGAATAGTTCCATTTCGGTGGAAGGAATGACTGAATCCAAATAACGTGTCTCCAACAGAAGCGAGTCGAAGTAATCACGTGTGATTTTGTCGGGATTTGATGATAGTTCCATATTATTTAAGTCTACGAGTCAACGAGTCAACAAGTCAACGAGTCAACGAGTCTATGAGTCTACGAGACAACAAGTCAACAAGTCTATGAGTTGGGCTTTGTCGATGTAGTGTCCAACCATTATTCAGGGTCGTTATTGACGGCGCGTGATTCTACAATTGTATTTATTTCGTTCATACGTTGGTCTGTGAGTTCGTATCGGCTGATAACGAAGGCTGCAACCAGCATGAGAACAGAAGGAATAACTGTCACAAGAGAGATTATACCTAGGTCGGCAGACGGTGTCTGTAGTGTTTTTTCGGCATCAAAACCTACGAAGTACAGTACCAATCCAGGAACTACTCCTCCGAGAGCCATTCCTGCTTTCATGAAGATACATATAAGTGCCGTGACAATGGCTGCGACACGTCGTCCTGTAAGGTATTCTCCGAATGTTACTACTTCCGGTACCAATGCCCACATATATCCTGTGGCTACAAGAATGCCTGCACTCTTGATGAACTGTGAGATACAGAGCAGTACAAACATGCCTTTCAGCGCCTCAACCGTTTCGGTCAGATACATTATCAACATTCCCACAATGGAAATTCCGATGAATATGAAGAACAGCCATTTCTTTCCTGTCTTCCTTTTTATTGAGGGTACAAGCGGAAGGAAGATGAAGGCTGGAATGGTGCCAAGCCACATAAAGACTGATGTACTGAATGTGTCGGCCTTAACGACGTATGTGAGGAAGTATGAATCTGAGGCGTTGCTTATGCTCATGGTGGCAAAGGTGATGATAAAAAACATTGAAAGCACGCGCAGTGGACGGTTGCCGGTTATCTCGTGCCAGAGGTCTATCAATTTAATTCCTGCTGACTGACTGGCATTCATCACAATCTTCTCTTTCGTCTGTGAGAAACTGAAGAACAGCAGAAGAAGTCCGGCAAGAGCAAAGATTCCCATGGTGATGAGCCACGCAGAAGAGGATTCAGGTGTGTTGTAGACAGTCTTTATCTCACCTGCTTCAGCATCCCACACCTTTGGTGCAAAGAGAGCAATGATGAGGGGCAGAGTCTTAATCAGAAGTCCGGCGAAATTGGCAAACAGCATACGGACACTGGTGAGAATTGTCAGTTCGTTAACGTCACGCGTGAGTGAATCTCCAAGTGCCCCGTATGGTACACTGGTAAGCGTGAAGCACATGCTGAGGGCAATATATGTGATGTAGGCATAGAGGAGGGATGAGTTGAAGCCATTCCAGAAACACAGTACTGCTGCGCCTGCCAATGGTATGCCTCCGATAATGAGCCAGGAACGGTATTTTCCCCATCGGGGGTATGACCTATCTACAAGGGTTCCCACAAATGGATTCCACAGCACATCTATGATACGTACTATGAGAAACATCAAGGCTGCCACTTCGGACTTCAACCCATAGACATTGGTATAATAAAACAGAAGCCAGATACTTACTGTCTGGTAAATCAGGTTCTGGGCTATCTCACCCGAACAATAGCCGACACGTTCTCTCCAGGTTAGTTTTATTGACTTTTCCATGGCTTTTATTTTGTCTTCATCGGCAAATGTACGGAAAAAAGTTTAAAGAGTATGATTCCGTGAGTATTATTTGTTTTCTACTCCTACAAAAACAATCCCATTACTGATAGTTTATTATCAGGAACATATAATGTATGTAAATGTTTCTTCTCATAACGAAGATAATGGGAGTGAAGGGATTGATTATTGAAGATTATTCCGTAACTTTGCACGCAAAACAAGGAAAACTAAATATTTATACAGATATGGACAGATTACAAACTCAGTTTGCAGCAAAGCTGCTCGAAGTGAAAGCTATCAAACTTCAGCCTCAGGATCCATTCACATGGGCTTCAGGTTGGAAATCACCTTTCTATTGCGACAACCGCAAGACATTGTCGTTCCCTGCACTCCGTTCTTACGTTAAGACTGAACTCACCCGTCTCATCATGGAAGAATTTCCAGAGGCTGAGGCTGTGGCAGGTGTGGCTACAGGTGCCATTGCTCAGGGCGCACTCGTTGCTGATGCACTCGGACTTCCGTTTGCATACGTCCGTTCAAAGCCAAAGGACCACGGATTGGAGAACCTTATCGAAGGTGAACTTGCTCCAGGTGCCAAGGTTATCGTAGTGGAAGACCTTATCTCTACCGGAGGCAGTAGCCTTAAAGCAGTTGAAGCACTCCGCAAGGCTGGCATGGAAGTCATTGGTATGGTTGCATCATACACTTATGGTTTCCCTATTGCTGAAAAGGCTTTCAGCGATGCCGGCGTACGTCTCGTCACTCTTACAAACTACGAGGCTGTACTTGAAGTGGCAAAGCAGATTGGCTACATTTCAGAAGACCAAATTCCTACTCTCAACGACTGGCGTCGTGATCCTGCTAACTGGAACAAATAAGTCGGTATGAGCAGTAGTTTTGAAAGTCAAATAAAACAAGTGGCTGCGCCTCAGGAAAGGGTGTATGCCAAATTGAGTGACCTCAATAATCTGGCTTCCATAAAGGAACGCATGAACGATCCTGCAGCACGTGAACGCATCAAGGCTCAGATTCCTGAAGAGAAACTGAAAGAGGTGGAGAAGCATCTGGAATCATTGGAATTCGATGCCGACACCGTAAGCCTCAACGTGCCTCCTGTGGGCAAGATGGCGATTAAGATTATTGAACGTGAACCATCAAAATGTGTTAAGTTTGAATCTACATCTTCACCTATTCATTTCAACCTTTGGGTACAGATGCTGCCGGTGACTGATGAGACAAGCAAGATGCGCCTGACCATCAAGGCTGACCTTAACCCATTCATAAAGGCTATGGTGGAAAAACCTCTGAGGGAAGGTGTGGACAAACTTGCTGACATGCTGTCAATGATTCCGTATTAATGGGTGTGCACCCCACAAAACACTTCTAAAGACATGGATAAACTTTGGACAAAGAATGTTCAGATGACCGATGAAATAGAAAAATTTACTGTCGGCCGTGACCGTGAGATGGATCTCTATCTCGCCAAGTACGATGTGATGGGTTCAATGGCTCACGTCACAATGCTCGAATCAATCGGATTGATCGGCAAGGAGGAACTACCCGTACTGCTGGATGCCCTGAAAGAGATTTACAGGACTGCAGAACGTGGTGAGTTCGTAATCGAAGAAGGTGTGGAGGATGTTCACTCCCAGGTGGAACTGATGCTCACGCGCCAACTCGGCGACTTGGGCAAGAAGATTCACTCAGGACGTTCACGCAATGACCAGGTGCTGGTTGACCTTAAGTTGTTTATCCGTGACCAACTCCGCGAACTGACAGTTCTGACCAAGGATCTTTTCGATGAACTCATTGCAAAGAGCAACGAATACAAGAATGTGCTGATGCCTGGATATACTCACCTTCAGGTAGCCATGCCTTCCAGTTTCGGACTTTGGTTTGGAGCATATGCTGAAAGTCTGGTAGACGACATGCAATATCTGCTTGCTGCCTGGCGCATTACCAACCGCAATCCACTGGGTTCTGCTGCCGGTTATGGATCTTCTTTCCCTCTCAACCGTCAGATGACTACAGACCTCCTTGGATTTGACTCCATGGATTACAACGTGGTGTATGCACAAATGGGACGTGGAAAGACTGAACGCAACGTGGCATTCTCCATGGCAAGTGTGGCTGGAACATTGGCTAAACTGGCATTCGATGCCTGTATGTTCAACAGTCAGAACTTCGGTTTCGTGAAACTGCCTGACGAATGTACTACAGGGTCAAGTATCATGCCTCACAAGAAGAATCCTGACGTGTTTGAACTCACTCGTGCAAAATGCAACAAGATTCAGGCATTGCCACAGACTGTGATGCTGATTATGAACAACCTGCCCAGCGGTTATTTCCGTGACCTTCAGATTATCAAGGAGGTGTTCCTCCCTGCATTCGATGACTTGAAGGACTGTCTGCGCATGGCAGCATATATAATCAACAAGATTCGTGTAAACGAACATATTCTCGACAATCCAATATATGACCTCATGTTCTCCGTTGAAGAGGTCAACCGCCTTGCATCAAGCGGAACTCCTTTCCGTGATGCCTACAAGCAGGTGGGATTGGCTATTGAAGATGGCAAATTCACTCCGAACAAGAATATCCACCACACTCACGAAGGAAGTACGGGAAATCTCTGTAACGACCGTATCGAAGCATTGATGGATAAGGTAATCGATGAATTTGCATTCAGCAAGATGGACGAAGCCATCGACAGACTTACCAAATAATACCATCCCATGTACTATCGGAAATGTGGACATAGTGGCATTAAACTGCCTGTACTCTCACTGGGATTATGGCACAACTTCGGCGACGTTGATCCGTTTGACGTAGCAACGGAAATGATGCTGAAAGCATTCGATTCGGGTATCTGCCATTTCGATCTTGCCAACAACTATGGTCCTTCACCCGGTAGTGCCGAAGTAAATTTCGGAAGAATTCTCAAACAGCATCTCAGCAGTCACCGCGACGAGATGTTTATTTCGAGTAAGGCTGGCCACGACATGTGGCAAGGAGTTTACGGGACAGGTTCTTCACGCAAGAACATTATCGCTTCGTGCGACCAAAGTCTGAAACGTACCGGTCTTGATTATTTCGATATTTTCTATTCTCATGTCTATGACGGTGAAACTCCTGTAGAGGAAACCATGCAGGCTCTCATAGACCTTGTACGTCAGGGGAAGGCTCTATATGTTGGTATTTCAAAGTATCCGGCTGACAAGCAGCAGCAGGCATACGACATTCTCAGGGAAGCCCACGTTCCCTGTCTGCTGAGTCAGTACAGATGTTCCCTTTTCGATCCCAAAGCCCAACAAGAGAACTTCCAGATTGCAGCCGACAACGGAAGTGGCATAATCTGTTTTTCTCCACTTGCACAGGGTTTGCTCACCGACAAGTATCTTAATGGAATACCGGAAGGAAGTCGTGCTGCACGCGAAAGTGGTTTCCTGAAAAGAGAACAGGTAACTGCAAAAAGAGTGGAAGCCGCAGGAAAACTGAACGAAATTGCCAAAAGCAGGAACCAGTCACTGGCACAGATGGCTCTGGCTTGGGTGCTGAACGACAACAGAGTCAGTTCATGTATCATCGGAACTTCTTCCCTTGCTCAACTCACTGGCAATCTCGACACACTGAAAAACCTTGAATTCAGTGCTGAAGAAACAAATTCAATAAATCAAATCATAAACAACCCAGAACTCTATTTCTAATGCGAAAACTGTTGTGTCTGTCATTGATTATCTGCATGTTCATGGCATGCGATAAGGATTTATCAACTACCTACTCAACGAAATATCCAGTACGGTTCTACTTCGATGTTATAAACTCCACGGAACTTTACAACGCAATGGGTAATCCTGGACAGTTTGTATCCATACGTTCTTTAGGAAACAAGGTTCGCATTGAGAATGTACTCGGAGGACATGATTATTCTCTTTCCCAAATAGGCTCAAGTGAATTTGAATATGGTTTAGGTGGATTGATTGTAGGTGTCAGTTCCACACCGAGCATGAACAACACGTTCGACCCTGTGGCTTATGACCTTGCATGTCCTAACTGCTCATCAGCCTCACCAAAGCGACTGACCGTAATGGACAACGGTACTGCAAAATGCAAGAACTGCGGCATCGTATATGACCTGAACAACTGGGGATGGATTGTTGAAACTCCATCGGATTTGGGAGATAAGGAACTACACGGACTTTACCGTTACCGCATCCTTTTCAACGGAACATCAATCAACGTGAACAATCGTTAGCATATAACATACAATAGTCATTAACCACTGCTTGAACGACATATAACTCATGGCATCTGAATCATACAATAATTCTGCATCCAACAATTCCTCATTGAAAGAACGGACTGTACGCGGTCTGTTTTGGGGAGCCATGAACAGTGGACTGATGCAGGTGCTGAATGCTGTGTTCGGTATGATCCTTGCACGCATCCTGGATGTAGAAGACTATGGTTTGGTCGGAGTCATTGCCATTTACTCGGCTATTGCACAGAATCTGCAGGAAAGCGGTTTCATATCTGCACTCATTAACAGGAAAGATCCTACACAGCGTGATTTCAGTTCAGTATTCTGGTTCAACATAACAGTCGGACTTTGCATGTACACACTTCTTTGGTTCCTTGCGCCGTTTATTGCAGACTATAACCATGATGACCGTCTGATAAGTCTTTCCAGATATGCTTTTATAAGTTTTGTGTTTGGCAGTTTTTCCATAGTACCACGTGCAAAACTCATGAAGGAACTGAAGGTCAAGGAACAGGCAATCATGTCAGTTGCGGCATTGCTTACATCCAACATCATCGGAGTCATAATGGCTATATGCGGCATGAAATATTGGGGTATTGCCACTCAGACAATTATCTATATAGGAATGGTATCCATTCTCAGTTGGATATTCTCACGTTGGCGTCCAAGTTTTACATTCAGTTTCAAGCCAATTATTGAGATGTTTGGATTCAGTTGCAAACTACTCGTTACATACATCTCGTCCAACCTCAACCGTTTTGCAGTTGAAGCAATCATGGGTAATTTCAGATCTATCACCAAAGTAATGATTGGCAACTACACCAATGCCAACAAATGGAATACCATGGGAAACCAGACCATTTCAGGTATGATTCAGAGTGTGGCACAGCCAATGTTCGTACAAGTGGGGTCTGATACAGGAAAACTCACTCAAGCATTCAGAAAGATGCTGAGATTTACGTCCTTCGTAAGTTTTCCCTTGATGTTTGGATTCTGCATGGTAGCACCGGAATTCATTCGCTGTACAGTAAGTGAGAAATGGAACGATGCCGTACCATTGCTCCAGACATTATGTATAGGTGGGGCATTCCTGCCAATCTCAACCCTTTACTACAGTTTCATAATAAGCCGAGGCAAATCCGGTATTTACATGTGGAATGTACTAAGCCAATCAGCAATAATCCTGCTGAGCCTTCTGCTTATCCAGCACTATGACCCATCTTTGTTCGGTATCACAGGAATCCACCTAATAACAGTAATCTATTCTGCAATCAATGTACTGTGGGTCATAGTATGGCATTTCTTCGTATGGCGTGAAATACGTCTAAGTTACTTCCATGCCATAATCGACATCATGCCATTCCTATTATTCTCTGCTGCAACTATGGCAGCGACTTATTATCTTACACTAGCCATTAAATCCGATATTATTCTATTGCTGGCACGCATCCTTTTGGCAGCCATAATCTACGTAGGAATATTATGGTTGCTGAGAGCAAAAATCCTCCGTGAATGCATACAATACATTAAAAAGAAGAAATAATTATTGATATTCATAACTATAACATACCATATGGTAAAACTAATGGTCAATGGCTATATATGTGGAACCAGGCGAAACTAAACTAACTTATATGAAAAAGACTGTTACTCTGCTGACTTTAGTTATATCTCTGTCTATTTCACAGGCGACAGAAAGTATTGTTGGTTCTGCTACAAAGACATTTGACACTCCAGAAATTATTGGGCAACGTGTTCCTGAAAGTGATGGAAATACACTACCGGACGTACATGACCCAGTTCTAGCATATGAGAACGGCAAGTATTATATGTTCACTACAGGTTTTGGCATTGGCATGATGTCATCTCCGGACTTGATCACTTGGAAACGGGAAAAGGCACCTCTGAATCCCATACCTACATGGGCGCATGAACTTGTTCCGGCATATAATGGACACACATGGGCTCCAGACATTCATAAAGTAGGTAACAAATGGTATCTTTACTACAGTTGCTCTACATTCGGTCAGAATATCTCTGTGATAGGACTTGCCACAAACAAGACTCTTGATCCATCATCTCCTGACTACAAATGGGAAGACGAAGGACTGGTAATCCAGTCACGTCCCAGCATTGATGACTTCAATGCCATTGACCCAAATCTCATCATTGATGAAAAAGGTACACCCTGGCTCACCTTCGGTTCTTTCTGGGATGGCGTTCAACTCGTAAAACTCAAAAAGGATCTGAAAACACCAGACGGCAAGCCCAAGACAATTGCCCGTAGGCGCAATCCGGAATCTGTGGAGCATAGACAGATAATGGCAAACAGCAATGCCATTGAAGCGCCATTCATCATTTATCGTAATGGCTATTATTACCTTTTCGTGAGTTTTGACTACTGCTGCAAAGGCTTAAACAGCAACTATAAGACTGCTGTTGGACGCAGCAGGAAAGTGACAGGACCATATCTTGACATGCAAGGAAAGCCTATGCTCAAAACCGGCGGCACCATTATCGTCGGGGAAAGCGAGAGATACAGCGGTGTTGGTCATTGCGGTGTGTATGAATTTAACGGAAAGTGGTACATAATTGCTCACGGATATGACAAACAGAAAAATGGAGCAAGCAAACTCTTCCTACGACAATTCAGATGGGATGATGATTGGCCGACAATCATAGAGAATTAATCAATCTCCCCAAGAAGAGCACCGTCGTATTTTGCTACAACCCGGTTGTTACCCTGATGGTCCTTGATGTAGTAGTGGACGTAACTGGCACCGTTACCTTCGGTATAGCCATCTGCGAAGTAGTACTTCAGATAACCGTTGTCATATACGAAGTTGCCGAAATAGTGAATGGTTGTGGTTGACTGGGGTTCCTTGCCTGTCAGTGTCCTTGAATTGCCTATACCGACGGATAGACCTGCAACCGCAGTCCTCCCTATCAATGGAGGTCTATCTAATGTAATTCCTGACGCTGGTCTTTGTCTAATTATTTTACACATATTATACACATTCATTACATCAATAATTTCGAATGTATTCTTCCCAATTATGCGGATAGTCATTTTTGATTTCTGTTAGTATTCCCTTAGGAATAGGAATTTTACGATAATCGACACCTCTTTTTTTTAGGAATTGAACGATCTTCATTTTCTTCTGGTATTCCTTTGACTCCAATGGATAATAATCATAACGGAGTGCCTCTGCAAGTGAAATAGTTGTAGTGTCATGTTCATATTCCTGCCATTTCTTCTTTCCCATATATTGGAGATTCAAATCACATACCTTTACAGTTGGAACAGAATAATCTACACCTCTATTTAGTAGATAATATATCATGTCGTAATCTCTGTCTCTGACGTAAAAATTTAATGCCGATTCTAAATGGCAATTAACAAAATTAATATCTGCTCCATGTTCGATAAGCAGTTTAACCATATCAGACCTATTATTTTTACAAGCTATTAACAATGCAGTCTGATTGTCTCTATCTTTATTATTCGAAGAATCTGGACATTGAACATAATTTATATCAGCGCCAGAATCTATTAAATCACGGACATAATCAATATTGTCGTAGTCACATGCTATCATCAAGGCTGTTTCCCCAAATTTATTTATGAGGTTTACCGATGCTCCATGTTTCAGAAGATGACGAAATGAAATCTGCTGGCTTTCATTTGGAGCGAAATTATATATATTATCCAAAAATAATTGGCATAAGAATGGAGCCCTGTTTTGATTTGTGATAGTCGTCATCAGCAGAGTCATGCCATTGCTAGATTTGCAATCAATTATTGATGGGTCTCGACTCAGTATCTCATCCATTATACTTGTATCACCATCGAAAGTAGCTTTTGCTAAATCCCAGGCTGGAGTCTTTTGAAATTGACGATAGTCCGCAATTTCCCATGGCAATAATTGAATTTCTGCATCAAGGGAATAATCAGAAATAGTGTTTGATGTACATGATATATTGCATAATAATATTACCAATAGTAAGATTATAGATACATATCTCATAAGGCTAAAAATAATTTAATAGATTTTGTACTCCGTGATTGTATATTGGGTTAAAATTTTCCTTAGTAAATGTTTTCGGAATGATATAATGCCTATTCCCATTAACATCAGGCATCAGCGAACCAATACCTGTTGAATTATTATTTTGTATTGAATTTAACGGGTCTAATGCAAAAATGTATGCGTCTATCTTATTTTCAGATTTAAATGGTAGAGACAATCCTCCTTCTCTTATTTTAGTCGCAGCACTTAGACCTGAAGCATTAAATGTAATCGCTTTCCGTCCTGGCTTATCATTACTTGAGGTTAGCAAAGAATTTAGTGCTGCTTCACTGCCCCCCTGAGAATGACCCACAAAAGTTAATTCATTTTGACTAAACTTTTCAGAAAGCATTGTTGCTACACGTGCAGATTCATGATATTCATTTGAAAGTCCAAGTGGTTGAGCTATATTCTGAATCCAGTCTTTTGTATTTTCACTACCGGCTGTGGCATATACATATTCCGTAACTCCATTAATAGTTCTTTCATATAGTTGAGAACTTAAACCATTATTCGAAGTGAGCATTTGTAATTCCTTACCACTAAGAGCATGTGATACGTCCCAACCTCCAATAAGTTCTATCAAGTTGTTTCCATAAACATGCATTGCCATTCTCAATGCCTCTGAAGGAGTCGGTTCTTTCCCATCCGGATCCACATACCTAATCGGATTCCCCGCACAATAACTGTACGGACTGATGTTGTAGTACTTCTCACAAAGTGGATCCATACTCGTGAACCTTCCCGAAGCAGGGTCATACTGACGGGCAGAGTAGTCATACCTGTCAAGTCCGTGAGTTCGGTCAAATTCCTTTCCGTTGTACTTGAACTTCTGCACTCCCTGATTGGTGCTGTGGGTAAGGGTTCCTCCGTATGGGTAATAGTGGGTTGTCTGAGTCATATCAGGATTTGATTGGTTTGTGCAAAGATAGTGATTATTTATGAGTCAATCAACACTTTCCCCACATTAATTTTGCAGATTCAGTATTGTTAGTATTGTTTGCCATAACACGGTTGTTGCCCTGGTGGTCAGGGATGTTATTTTCATTTTTAACATATAGAATTCGGTTTGTTAGATTAGAGAGTTATTTATATTTCTGTACATATATTGATTTCCAAAAATTCATACTATCATCACGATTTGAATTGTCATAGAAATCATATATCGAATATTTATACTTATTGTCTTTGACACGAATTAGTCTCATAGCTTCTATTCGAAACATATCATGTCCAGTTGTATCGTACCACTTTGTTAAAATATTTGTATTCCAGTTCAATACGACATCCCAAAATTCGTCTAAATAATCTGGATAGGAATAGACGCTTAATTCTTCGAGTTTTTTATGATTATATTGTAATTCATACATATATTTAGACGTTATTATTTGCTCTATTCTCATTTGTGACAATAAAAAATCCGAATAATGTATAATATACAGTGTGTCACAGTCAGGAACAGTCCAAAATGGACAGTCAGACAATGCCACAATTCTTTGTTCCTTCATGATTTTTTGTGAATTGTGTATAATCATTCCTCTTTTTTTCGGAACCTTGTCGATGATTTCAAAAATATTGGAGCCCTTAAGTGTTTGCGACTTTATAGGTATGATATAACAGATAGAAAAAAGTATCGTAATTATATATTTAATATTTCTTGTAAACATAGCCTTGTTGATTATTCGGGATTATTGTATATCCAGGTAGATGGGTAAATTTATCCGTAAAGTATAAACTGGAAATTGAATGGGAATTCCATGTGCAACAAGCACCTTGCTGTACTTCACCATTGTCAATATAATATTTCCTAATTGGAATATTATGTTCTGCTCGAATCAAATTTTCAATGTGCATAGCATATTTTTCTGAATTTGATGCTGTATTGTCTCCGCCTTTAAACCATACTGTTTCATCCATTGTACCATTAAGTCGATCTTGAGAATGAGCAAATTCATGCCCAAGTGTTGTAAAGTCTGTTTGGTATCCATCAACTTCTTCTCCAAAATTAATACCTACCCTAGATGCGATATTTGCATCTAACGGTGTAGAAAATGCACTTTCAGCAGATTTCTTTGCTTCTCCATGACACAACATGACTCCTTCTTCCCGATTTGCCAAATCTTCCACTAATGCATTTCCATTATATCCACTTCTTAGTGTAGTTAGCAAACTGGTGATTTTTTTGATGTATTCATTGTCTCCATTATAAAGTTCACCCGCCTTATTGACAAAACCTCCTTGTGTGCAATTATATGTCCACTCATTCATATTTTCATCAAACCATGCAATATATTCTCCTGTCGGATCAATGTAATTCACAGGATTTCCCGCACAATAACTGTACGGACTGATGTTGTAGTACTTCTCACACAACGGATCCATGCTCGTGAACCTTCCCGAAGCAGGGTCATACTGACGGGCACAGTAGTCATACCAGTCAAGTCCGTGAGTTCGGTCAAACTCCTTGCCGTTGTACTTGTACTTCTGCACTCCCTGATTTGTGCTGTGGGTAAGAGTACCTCCGTATGGGTAATAGTGGGTTGTCTGCTCAATAGTACCGTCATACTTTGCTACAACCCGGTTGTTGCCCTGATGGTCCTTGATGTAGTAGTGGACAGTGTTTTCACCACCACCTTCGGTATAGCCATCTGCGAAGTAGTACTTCAGATAACCGTTGTCATATACGAAGCTGCCGAAATAGTACGTAAAATTCTTTCTCATTTAGCCACTTTTACAATACTTTTTATCTTTTTATATTAATGAGGATTTCTTACATTAATTCATATGGTTTAGGAGAGTAAAGTTAGTATATTTTAGACAAACAAACTACAATTTTATGATATTTTTTCGGATTTCATACAAACAAACGACACCATCTGAGACTATTAAAAGCCAATAAGACAAACATATAATTGTGTGTTATCTTATTGGCTTTCAGTATATTATGGTAAAAATTATATATCAATACTCCTCTTCGTCCCAAAGGAAGTCCTCCTTTGAAGGATAGTCAGGCCAGATTTCTTCTATGCTTTCATATATATCGCCTTCGTCCTCTATTTCCTGAAGGTTCTCTATAACCTCAAGTGGGGCTCCGGAACGTGTGGCATAATCCAACAACTCTTCTTTAGTTGCAGGCCATGGAGCATCCTCCAATTTAACTGCCAATTCAAGTGTCCAATACATTGTTTTGTCTCCTTTCTTTTTAGTATATTAAGTAATTGTGTCGATTGTTTGTCTTTATACGAAGAAATATTTTCGTTTTAGGTTAATCTGTCAGGTATTCGAACCGGATTCGAGTAGCAGATTGTTTTGATTGATAACAATTCCCTCTAATGAGCCGCAAAAATAATATAAAAAATTTTATTGACAAACATTATTCCAAAATATTTCATCAATATTTGCAATATTATTTAGTTTTCGTCCTAAAACGAATAGGAAATCGGACAATCTGTTTATATATTTCAACAATGTGGCATATTGTGCCTCATCTGCATCGATGAACTTCACCATCGTAACTATTCTTCGTTCGGCTCTTCGGCAAACCGTTCTGCACACATTGCATTGAGCAGCAGCAACACATCCTCCAGGCAGCACAAAAGCCTTGAGCCGAGGAAGAGAAGTCTCGATTTCATCGATGTTTTTCTCAATGTGCGTAATCATTTCCTCCGTCACCACACTTGCTTCGTTCACTTGTGTAGTTGACAGATCTGTTGCAAGGAATGAACCTACGGCAAACAAGGAATTCTGTATCCATTGCAACTCTGCGCGTATAGACTCATCATCAGTCATTGCCGAGAGTAAGCCCAGATGACTGTTAAGTTCATCTACAGTACCGTAGGCTTCAAGCCGTACATTATCCTTTTCTGTCCTGACTCCGCCTACAAGGCTTGTTGTTCCTGAATCACCTGTACGTGTATAAACCATATTAATTGAAATTATGTATTGTCTGTTCGTTTCATGCCCAACCAATGAAAAGGGCAATCATGGTTTGGGCTAAAGTTTATAGTTCTGTTTTATTCTCTTTGGATCAAAAAACACTATTCCACGGCTGCCCAAATCGAATGTTGCAGTTGCAGAAGGTTCCACCAATACCTGTTTCCAGAAACCGGACTTTCTCAGTTTTGACTTATCTGTTATCAGCACCGACTTATCGTCAGTATGACCGTCGCCCAACCATTGCAGTACTGACTTAGGCACATTCGATGTACAGAAGTAGAGCATGGAAATTTTCCGTTGAATTGGGAATATTTGATTCAAGGTATCTATTATGGAAGATTCATCAACGGTATTTACCGTAGTGACGGGAACCGTATTGTTGGCAGCACTTATATATGCCTTGGCAGCCTCTGCCACTTGTATGTTCTTCTCATCCGTAATGATGATTGCCTCAGTTGGTTTAAGGGCATTCACCAATCGGAAGAGTTGCTTGTTATGCTTCTGGTTCTTGGGAAATTTACGTTTAAGTTCATCAAAAGCATAATAACTGCTTTTGCAGAACAGGACGCCGGTTACCAAACTGTATGCCCAGGGTGACTGAATGCCGAATCCGTGTCGGTGCAGAAATCTCATGTATGTTGATTATTGGTTATTATTGAACGTATTGTATTCTCATCATTCCTAATCTGTGCCGTCAGTTCTTCAACGCTGGCAAACCGCTTCTCGCTGCGTATTCTTTCGATGAAACGGAGATTGATGCGTTCGCTGTAAATATCTTCGTTGAAATCGAGGAAATGTACCTCAATACTTCGTCTTCCATTGTCGAAAGTAGGCCTGCAGCCAATATTGAGCATACCGGTATATTGTCTGCCGTCAATTTCCGTAAGTACAGCATATACTCCATCAGCCGGTACGAGTTTTTCGGCAGGAAGGTCGAGGTTAGCTGTAGGATAACCAATTGTACGGCCTACATGGAAACCATCTATCACCAATCCTTCTATTGAATATGGTCGGCCCAACAGGTTATTTGCCGAACGTATGCTGCCTTCGGCTATTGCCTGCCGGATAATAGAGGAACTGACCGGAACATGGTTTTCCTCGTATGCTTCAGCCTTGATAACTTCTATACCCATCTGACTGCCATAGCGTACATAATCATCGAATCCATCGGAACGATTGTGCCCGAAACGGTGGTCATAACCGATGACAAGAGTCGTTATTTCCAATTCGTCATGCAACACTTTCTGCATGAATTCCTGTGCCGTGAGACACATTGTTTCCTGAGTGAACTTCTTCATGCATACTTCGTTGATTCCATAATCAAGCAACAGTTGTCTTTTCTCTTCGGCAGTAGTGAGGAACGATGGCTTGAATGACTTATCAACCACGGAACGGGGAGAATTGCTGAACGTGACAGCAACGGACACTCCCTTCCTTGCCTCAGCCAAATCAGTAACCTGACTGAGAAGGAAACGGTGGCCACGGTGCACACCATCGAAAAATCCTATCGTAGCAATCCTGTCCATACCGATAAACGTTTATTTTCTCTTATACCTGAAGCATATTGCAAACATAACTGCCACCACCAATGCAAAACCTGCGAAGATGTACCAGCATGTTGACCATTCGCCGATGGTAAAGAACTTCTCCTCTCCCATCACTATTTTACTTGCCGAATGAGTGAAACTGTTAACGACTGACTGGGCACAGAAAGAACCGATTGTGGCTCCAAGTCCGTTTGTCATCAACATGAACACACCCTGTGCGCTCGAACGTATGCTTGCGTCTGTCTCCCTTTCAACGAACAGCGATCCCGAAATGTTGAAGAAGTCAAAGGCTATACCGTAGACAATCATTGAAAGTATCAGCAGAAGCAATCCCGGCATCTGTGGGTTTCCCATGCCGAACAAGCCGAAACGCAGCACCCAAGCCAACATGGAAATAAGCAACACGGTCTTGATTCCGTACCGTTTCAGGAAGAAAGGTATGAGAAGGATGCAGAAAGTTTCAGATACCTGAGAGAGAGAAGTAAGTATCACGTTATGCTTTACAGCAAACGAGTCGGCAAGGGTGTCGTCAAAACCGAAACTTGCAAGGAAAGGACTGGCAAAGCCGTTCGTCACCTGCAGGCACATTCCCAAAAGGAACGAGAAGATAAAGAACATGGCCATCTTTCTCTCACGGAACAGCATGAATGCCTGAAGACCGAACATCTCTATGAATGAACCCGACTTCCTCGTACGTACTACCGGACAATTTGGTAACGTAAATGCATAAAGTCCGAGTACTACACTCCAGGCAGCACTTACAAAAAGTTGCATGTATGAGTCCTTGAAACCTGTGAGGTCCACAATCCACATGGAAATGACGAATCCCACAGTACCGAATACACGTATGCTCGGAAACACTCCCACAATGTCCAACCCCGACTTTGTCAGGGCATTGTAGGACACGGAATTGGAAAGTGCGATTGTAGGCATGAAGAATGCCACACTCATTGCATATACCGGAAACAACTGCGTGAACTTCACCTCGTTGCCGTATCTATATCCTATGTATCCCGCCAATGCCATGAATAGAGCGGCAAGCAACTGACAGATACCCAGGCATTTCTGAGCCGGAATCCATCTATCGGCAACAATACCCACCAATGCGGGCATAAACAAGGATACAACACCCTGAACGGCAAAGAACGCACCGATACTCGTTCCCATTCCTATGTTTGCCAGATATACGCCCAACGAACACAGGTATGACCCCCACACGGCAAAAACCAGATAGATCATCACCGTCAATCTCAGTTTCAGGTTACCTTTATTTTCCTGCATCATACCATTCACCTATTCCTATATTCAATAAAGTCATGTCCGCCGAACTCCACGGTCCTCATCTCAGCATACTGACTGATGATAGGAGCCTTCACAACCTCGGCATACTTCGGAACCTCTGCATCAGCAATCTCCACAAAAGCCTCATCCCACATACCCTCGTCGATGAACGACTGAAGAGTCTGTCTGCCACCTTCCACCAACAACGACTGAACCCCGTCGTTGAACAGCCGTTCAAGTACACCCGACACGGAATCACTACCCGTCAGAACCACACGTCGGGGATCGCGTCCCGTCCAATGACGGACAGTAAGACTTGGCTTATCGAGTTTCCAAGTGTTGTTGCCTACAAGTATTGCCTGATGTTCAGCACGCCTCTTGTGGCACAGCATCTGAGTAAGTTCATTCGAGATAATCAATCGGCTTTCACCATCTTCGGAAGGTTTGATTCCGATACTGCCATCCACCGTCTGAGCCCATTTCAACGTAATAAACGGACGTTGCTTACTGTGGAACGTGAAGAAAACCTTGTTGAGTTCCTGACATTCTTTCTCACATACACCCACTTCCACTTCGATACCTGCATCAAGCAATTTCTGAATACCTCTGCCCTGAACCTTGGCAAAAGGATCTACCGTACCGACAACCACACGCTTCACACCCTTACTCACAATCAAGTCGGCACAAGGCGGAGTCTTACCATAATGGCTGCAAGGCTCAAGACTTACATACATTGTAGAAGTAGGAAGCAAAGGCTCGTCTTCAGGTCTTACCGAGGCAAACGCATTGACCTCAGCATGTCCTTCCCCAGCGCGCACATGATAGCCCTCACCGATGATTCTGCCGTCATCACTCACAATCACGGCACCCACCATAGGATTAGGCGGAGCAGTAAGCCTACCGTTCCGCGCAAGCAGAATGCAGCGCTGCATATACAATATGTCCAGTTCCCTTTGTTCCATATTTTCTGCAAAGTTAGTAAATAAGCCACAATACACAAAGAATTCAACTAAAAAATAACTGGAACCCTCCTAAGCCACCGACAACTCAGGAGTCAACCATGATAGATACAAACCATAAGTATATGGTTCAGCACATGAAAACATAATATTTACAGGTCGTAAGTTCGGTAGCGGAAAAGATGCAGGTCATGTTTATGTAAAAGACACATGCAAAGCGCAGCAATAAATAGGATAGTTTAGATGGGATTAGAATAAGTCGGAATGCGTACCTGTGTTTAGCATTAGGAGTTCAAGACGGTCATCATACTGTCGCCATGTCATGAGCCAGTCGCCTTTGATATGACACTCCCAGATGCCCGCATATTTGCCGCTGAGAAGATGTGGGCGGTATTCTGGTGGTAACATTCCGTCACGTGCCAGAAGAATGATGGCATCTTGCAGCAATTGGATGTTCAGACCTCGCTTGGCGCAAAGCTTAACGTTCTTTCGGAAGGTCCCGGTATATTCAACGCTGTACATAATCGTCCCCCAAGATCTGCTTGAACATATCCTCCACACTTTCAGCACGATGAACACGGCCTTCCTCTACGTCTTTCAGCGCAAGGTCGAGACCACATACGCGCTTCTTGCGTGGCATGGTAATTGATCTTACGCCTTTCACAAGCGCAAGTGTTTTCTTCACCTGCTGCATTACGCTTACATCGTCAAACGTAACAATCATTTGATTCATCTCAGGTTTTATTGCTGATGTTGTTGCCATAACGGTATGGTTTTTCTGTTTTTAAATAATGGTTTCCTACATTTGTTCCAACTCCAATGCACGTTCTTCTGTTATACCCAAAGATTCGCGTTCCCGATTAAGCATTCTGCGCTTACGTTCTGTGATCTCACCTTCACTGCTCAGTTCTTTGAAGATTTCTATATACTCTTTCTCTTCATCTGTCAGAACAGGTTTCATAACAATCTGTTCCAATTCTTCTGCGCGTTCCTTTGAGATGCCAAGTCTGTCACGAAACTTATCAAGCAAACGTCTTTCCGTAGGTGATATTTGAGCATTTTCAGCCAAACATTCCTTTAGTTCGTCAAGATATTCTTTTTCTTCTGCGTTCAATTTGTCACTCACATTTTCTGTATCAAAATCCTTAAGTGAACGGAATTTTACCTCTACTTTCCATTGCGTTTCTATCGTCTCCTTGAATTGTTTATCTACGTTTGTATCTATAGATGTATTTGCCTTTGCCCAAAGATAACGAGCAGAGGCTTTTAACTCTTCCTTTTCTGAATCTGAGGTAAAACGAACTTGGGATGTAGAAACCGTTTCGCTATATTCAAGAACATTTGTATCCATACGGCTCTTCACAAGTCGCTGCCATT
Source organism: Bacteroidaceae bacterium (assembly GCA_024398475.1). Taxonomy (GTDB): domain Bacteria; phylum Bacteroidota; class Bacteroidia; order Bacteroidales; family Bacteroidaceae; genus Colivivens. Next base: position 107,261 of record JAKSJB010000003.1, read on the forward strand.
CTGGTACCATAGGATACCATACAAGTCCGTCTGGAACAAATGGAGAACGTAATGGGTCTAACGTATATTTTATAGTACGTTCATTGTTAGAAGTTGTTTCTTTTTTAATATCCGAGTTCGAAGATGCAACAAACTGCCCGGAGAACGCTTTTACATCTGCATTTCCCGACATATTTGTTGTAGAATTATTTAGTTCAGACAAACTCTTTCCAACTACAGATGTTATTCTAATTTCCTCAGCACCAAGACACTGTAACAGATAGCACAATTCATGAATTTTATCCACAAAGAATGTATCTTCCATGTCCTGCAATGGAACATATACTGCCTTATTATATGGATGGCCGATGTATATCTGATTCTCTTTCGCTATACCAGAAGGAAACATGATACCCTTCGGCATTTTCTGAGGAAGGAATACTTCTATCTTGTCACTATAGCATCCTTCTATTGACTTTAATGGCATAATATATTTACGATTCACATACTCGTAATCATCTAAATAATTATCGTAGTAAGATGTTTCGCTCTCAACTACTTGTAGCATATCTTTTATATCTTCGGAGAAACTATCAACAACCACGGCAGCAAGTGCATGTTTTCTTGTCATTTGAGCATTCCCATTCTGATAGTATGCACATGATAGCCAATAATGCAAAGTATCTTCTAATTCATCGCATCCATTGCCTTTCTTAAACTTTGCAAGAGACCACTCAAAATCCGCTATTGCAGAATTGCATAACTTTTCTGAATTATCTTTATCTACTGCTATATTTTGCATTTTCTCTCTTCCTCTTAGCCATCTCAAGGGAACAAGATTTTCTTCATTATCTTGATTGTCTCTTACCAACTGATTTGCCAACTCTAACGCCTCGCTATACTTTTTATTTTCCTCTAGTCTTAGAACATCATTAAATAAATCGTCAGTATTTTTATGTAAACATGCAAACTTTGTAAGCATGTCTGCTATTTTAGTGCAATAATTACCATCAAAAGAATGAAGAGCTCTATATCCTCCTATAGTGAAATATTTATCATAGCCCTTATCAAAGTATATAAAGAAGTCTTTATTCCCCAATGAATATTCGATTCTGTCAATTTCCTCCCAAGAAAAAAAATAATCACAACTTGCCACATCGATTTTAATGAACCATAATAGATTCGTATCAAGCTTATAGTATATGCCCTTCTCGGTAATCATGAAATAATAAACAGTAGAATCACTATAGCGATGCATATAAATAATTCTTTCGGGTATATTTTTCTTGAAAAATCTGCACATCTCTTCTCTTCTGACATCCGTAATAGTATCAGAATTGTATCTGTTGCTTTTATTCAGAACAGGTATAAAAGCATCTGATATTTCCTTAAACAATTTATCTTTTTCTGTCATTTTCTTACATCTTTTTAGGTACTTAATAGCACTACACGATAGGTTTCAATCTGGTTAATGTATCATTAGTAGATTTGACACACTTCTAAGAAAAGAACAACACTGATTTGCGTCAGTTTCGTTATCAAACAAAATCATACCATCAATATATTGACTTCCATCATACTTAAAATAATGAACCTTAATATCCCAATGACAATTGTATGTTACACTCACGTACCAATACTTAGTATTGTTGTTTAGCATACCTCTATTAACTATGCGATTTGGGAACCACTGGTATCCATTTAAGAGAGAGAATATTTGTTTCATAAAACTCCGAGTTAATATTTTTACACTTTCGACGCATCCTTGAAATTGCTTTCTGCGAATGCTTTCTTCATGTTGTCAATCTGCTTCTTGCATGACTTTGAGATACTGATAGTATTCTTCGCTTTATCGAGTAAAACAGATGAAGTCAACGTATCATTCTTTCCATCAAGATTCTTGACGAAAACGTCCTCAACAGCTTCGTTTACTACAGACTCTATGTCTGCTCCATTGAATCCATCTGTAGCTTTTAGTAGCACATTGTCTATCTTCAAGTCCTTGTGTCCGCGTTTACCCAGATGGACCTTGAATATAGCTTCACGTTCTTTTTCGTTAGGAAGGTTAACACAGAAGATTTCATCAAAACGACCTTTACGTTTCAACTCTGGTGGCAGGTTGTCTGCATTGTTGGCTGTGGCAATGACATACACGCTGCTGGTCTTATCCTGCATCCAAGAAAGGAAATAACCGAACATACGTGTCATAATATCATTATTGCCTCCTACACCAGAAAATGCCTTTTCTATCTCATCAATCCAAAGCACACAAGGTGCAGCAGCCTCAGCAATCTTTATGGCATGGCGAAGGTTTGCCTCACTCTCGCCAACATACTTACCCATCATGCTGCCCATATCCATCTTTAATAATGGAGTGTCAAACAGGGCTGCTGATGCTTTTGCACAGAGAGATTTACCACAGCCTGGCATACCGATGATGAATACGCCCTTTGGAACAGTAACGTGGGCATTTTGTGCTTCTGGCAGATGTTGCAGGACTTTTGCCTTAATCTTCAGATAGTTCTTCAAAGTATCCAATCCGCCAATGCTATCAAGACTCTCCGGAGTATCAATGAGTTCAAGAACACCAGAGTTCTTTACCATCTGCTTCTTATGGCGATTGATCATCTCACGGTCTTCTGCACTCAATGTACCATTGCTTGACATCGCCATATCAAGCATACGGTCAATTTCAAATGCGGTCAAACCTTTCAGTGATGGCATCAGTTTCTGGCGGTCATCATCGTTGAAACTATCATATCCGTTTACCTCAACATGCTCGTCAATCAGACTATTTATCTCGTCCTCATCAGGGTAGCCCATATCAAGAAATGAAACGAACTGCTTCAGTTCAGTAGGGACTTTCTGAACACTTGACACAATAATAACTGTGGTGTTGTATGTTGGATCGTAAAGCCTGCGGAGAGCCATCAACTGCAATACGGTCTTTATCTCTGTTGTATCGATGATATCTTGAATATCACGTAGAACGATGTAGCGGTCATTAGTGAAGAACTCATCAAGATAAATATCTCTCAAAAATGCATCCAAAGGCAGTAGTTCTTCACCCTGTGGCTCTTTCGTAGAAAAGTTTGTACGTCCCGTAATAGGATTCCATTCTATAATCCTGCTACTTCCAACAACCTTGTTGATGACGTCATCAACACGAACGAAGTCATAGGCATGTATATAGATGATAGGCGTATTCACGTCTATCATCTTCTGAAAATCTAATTGTACTCTTGCGCTCATACTTCTATCTTGTCGTCAAAAAGGTGTTCTAGGATAAATTTTAATGTGTCTCTCAATGATAGTTTTTGAATAATATGTGAATTTACATATAAATCTGCAAGTGGACTCACATCAACATATTCTCTTAGATCATGCCATGATCCACCTATGATATTGTTTATTAGCAATATCTCTGGCATCAAAATAGAATCTTTTGCAACACTGTTTTTATAGAGTTTGAATGTTTTGTATATTTGATCCATATGAGAACCGTAACTATTTCTACAAACGATATAATAGCATTCTTCTACAAATTTAACAATAGCCTTTTCTTGATCAGTTTTTATCTTCGGCATCTTACCCCCAAGGACTTCTTCAACCCTTTTTCTTAAATTAGTACCTGTGTGGCCAATCCATTCGTCTTCCGCAAGAATATGATTTATTATATACATCATTTTTTTCTTATCTACATTCTTGAATCTGTCGTTGGACTGTATATATTCCTGCCAAACATCCGATTCCTGAAACTCCATGGCTTGCCTTGAGCCTAACTCAATAGCTTTATCCAATACCATCTCAACTGAGCTGTGGTCTTTTATTTCAAAGTAACCTTTAGCACATGCTCGTGCAAACAAGAAAGCCAACTCGCCATCTTCTTCCCAGTGCTCATTAAAAAGAGGCAAGTAATTTATACCATCAATATTATACATCCAGGCTTGCTTGATGGCATTAATGTCATTAATTAAATCGCTGTTAAACAAACATGCAGCAGTTTCTTCTTGACCACTACGGTAGAGATATTTGACCAACTCTATTTCTGATTTGATTTTACCAAGTTCAGGGAAGAATGCTCTCAGAACCTCCATTTTATCGTTTTCAGAAGCGCATTCTATCACACCAGCCAATTCAGATTCGCCACATTGCCTAAGCCAACGAGCAAGGCTACCATTAGCAATCAATCCCATGACATCTTCAAGAGAGAAGTGCTCTTTCAAAGATGTCAAGGATGAATGCTCAATACCACCAGACGATATGCGTATGCGCACTGGACGTGCTTTGGGGATTAGTTTCATATATTTATGCGTTAAGCCAAGACAATATCTTCTTACCAACAGCCTTTACGGTATCAACAGCCTTCTTCAATATAGGTTTTGCAGCCTTTGCGACAACAGCAACACCGGCACGTACAGCAGCTTTGGCAACAGGGGCAATATATTTCTCGCTAGCTTTTACGAATGGAACAAGAGCTGCGGTATAAGGATGCTTACTCATTGCTATACATAACTTATCTACAACAAAAGGTACCCCCTTTTCAATTACTCTATCAGCGATACCAACAACTCTAGTTGCGACTCTATCAACTAAAGCATCTACAGCCTGATAGGCATCCATTTTACCAGTCGCAGTCTGGTAAGCGACCTTCATTCGTGTAAGGCCATCATCAACGAGTGATGCTATTTGTTCTGAAGAGTTAACCTCGAAAGGCAGAACGCCCTTGTCCTTCGCTATTGTAACTGCCGTAGCAAAAGCCTTTTTCAAAACGACTTCCTTCTTATCCCCCATAGGAAGTTCAAGGAAATCCTTAACCACCTTAAATTCCTTTATCAGAGGGACTTCTTCATTTGATAGCTCTTTACCACTGAGCAGTGTCTGCAGAGCTGTCATCTTATTCATTGCAGGGTTAGCTCTCTTTACGAAATCTCCGTAATTCTCTTTTGCAAACTTTATGATGTCCATAGCTTATTCGTTTTCAAGGTTAGCTTCTTCAACTTCACTCTCCACATGCTGTTCCATTGATTCAACAATAGCTGTAGCAACAGCATCTTTCTCATCCTGAGTACATCCTTCAGTCATACGTTCTATTTCTTGTACGAGCCACTGATCACGAGTCAACCCCTCTTTACGAGCATCTGCAAGAGAGTGACCTAACTCTGTAAACTTATCAAGACAAGCAAAGGTATCATCAATAGTTGCCTTTGCTTCTTCTGATGATTTATACTTTTCTGTCTGAACATCTACCAGCTTATTGATGTCCATATCAGGATTCTGTTCCAGCACCTCCAATGTAGAAGTGAGGATGTCTTCAAATGTTTCGTTCATATATTTTTATCTTTTATTTTTAAGTTCTTCTAATCTTTCTTTGCAATCCGAGTCTTTGTCTTTACCCTTGAGGTACGACTGGCGAGCTTCATTTATGTTACCCATAGCCTTGTAAATATCACCAAGGAGACGCCATTCGGAATATTCCCATTCATCGTGTCAATCATCGGTTTTTGGCAAATGTTGAAATAGTTTTATAGCTTTCTTTTCGTGAAGCAGGGCTTTGTTCAAGTCTTGGGGAACTAATTTTCCTTCCAAATACATTTCAGCAAAGCACGAATAGGCATTAGCATAACCTCTTTTGGCAGATTCGTTGTATAGTCTTATAGATTCTTCCCAATTTTGTTCTACATAATAAATGTCATCGCTGTATTCTAATCCTAACCACCCCAACTGGTATATGGTTCCCAACTGACACATCGCCCCAGCATGACCTAAAACAGCAGCACGTATATAATAACTAAGAGATAACCCTCCATTAAATTCCACTACTAGACCATGACCATACAACTCTGCTAAGCGAAAACAGGCTTCTGCGTCATGATTGTTTGCTGCCAGAGTAAAATACTTTACAGACATATCTTCATCAGATTTGTCTGTTTCATCAGAACGATAAGCTTTATCATCATAATAGAAGCCCAAGCTTCTCTGACTTTCAATATCACCATTATCTGCACTTCGCTTCATCTGCAGGAACTCAGATGATTGTTCATATTTTTCCCAGTTGAACTTTTTACGTTCCTCAAAGTTGTTTATACTTTTCCACATATTATAATCACTAAATAATTACCACATTCTCAACCAAAAATCATTGAAAATCTCACTTTCGGAATCTTCACTATCAATAGAGATTAAATCACTCATCGAATGCGTAACGAAACCACATTTGTCTGCTCGCTTTTTTATTTTCCCTAAATTCCGCAACACTTTAATTTAACTTTATTTATAAGTTCCTGAGCAACAAAAAGTTGCCCAGGATTTTGCCATGTCAGATTTTTCACTTAACTTAGTGTTGCAATTAGAAATCAAGCAAAAATCTGTATTGACATGGCAAAATTACAAATAAAATCTGAGAAACTCACACCTTTTGGAGGAATTTTTTTGAAGTGTCCGATTTCTTCCCGCCTCTCTATCATGACATTTGTCCTGTATCTAACTGAAACATAACATTTTACATTGAAAACGCGCATGATTCCGTTATACTCCCCTTGAAAGTCCGTAACAGGTCAGTTATGAGTCAGTTATGAGTCAGTAACGAAACCCACTTTTCATAGGAAGTAAAATTGCACATAAAGTGGGTGGATACATTTTTGCAATTGAGATTAAGATTTGAGATAGATATTATTCACATTCACCCCTACAGTTGCACACAGCCAACCCCTACTGTCCGCGGCATTTTACCCCACACTAAAAATCAATGAACACCTACAGTTGAAAAAAATACAGAAAATTTTACTTTTGAAATAGATATTTTGTAAATATACACTTGGGTATCTTCAAAATTTGTAACTTCTACATATAAGTTTATCCATTCAACCATTCTTCTTACTTTTACGCCCTACACCGTCTCTATTGATAATACTGTATCTCTCTTTGCAGTATGTTCTATCCAGGAACTAACTCAGTTTTTCCCTTGTTGTTCCTCCGTACCAAAGTCGTACCAAACTCGAAGCAAATTCGAACTGACTCCGCTATTTTATCGACTTTGGTTCGAATTTGCATCGAGTTTGCTACCAATCAGTAATGGACTTACAGGTTAGTGACAAGAATGGTATAACCTTAAAAGAATCCGGAATAACTATACATCTATACATTCAAATGCCTGAAACTGCCTATCAGTAAGGGTTTCGACATGATGTATAGTTAATGTATAGTGATGTATAGTTGATGTAATGTGATAAACACTATACATCGTCTGAAAGTGCGGTCAATAAAGGGTTTTAAGGGTGTTGATGTATAGATGTATAGTTTTTGCTTGAAATTTGTTCGTACGCAACATCGCCACATTCCAGTTAGCAACTTACACATAGTCAAGTAAGAATGAGACAAGATTTCCGCGTGTCACTAACTGCATCAGCTGTTATAGCTGATTGGATGTATGTTTCGTTACCATAGCTTTTGGATGTAAAATGTTATATATAATGGTGTTAATCCTTCAAACAACCAATAGGGATTACATAGACACCGTCTTTACGTCGGAAAGCATACTGACCTACGCCAACGATAACAGCCATAAAGGATGGGGCAGGCATTTTGTCGGTATCTATATTCTCCGCTAAAGATAACATGTTCTTAGCTCCGTCTTCAATATTCTGTTCACCTCCAAGCTTAACTTCCATGAGGGCATAACTGCCGTTACGCCTATGAAGAACAGTATCACATTCAAGTCCGCTACTATCTCTATAATGATACAGTTCACCATCCAGCGCTTCTGCATAGACACGCAAATCACGCACGACCATATCTTCAAAGAAGAATCCAAAGGACCTCAAGTCGTTAATCAAGTCTTTTGGACCTAAACCTAATATCGCCGTGCCAATACTTGGGTCAACGAAATGACGAGTATCGCCGGTTCTGATGGCAGCCTTGCTTCGTATGTTTGGATTCCATGCAGCAAGATCTTCTATTACGAAAAGTTTCTTCAGAGCTTTGATATAATCAGCTACAGTATCTTCATCCAATGTGTTGGCATCGTTGGAAAGCATATCTTTTCGAATGGTGCTATATGAAACCTGCTGAGATATGTTTCTAGCATAAGAACGCAGAAGTAATTTTGCACGTTCTGCACTACGTTTCACTTTGTCAACACGCTGTATGTCCTTTTGAATGACGGAATCTACATAATCAAAAGCCTGGTCGAGTGCAACTTTCTTCGATATAATTGTAGCCCATGGCCATCCTCCACGACAGGTAAGATAAGCAATATCTTCTATGTTCAAGTCGTTTTGCTGGACATCAATAGTCTTACCATCAAATAAGTCCTTCAAGCTTACGGTTCCATTTGACTCCCCGGACTCATACAAACTCATTGGACGCATTTTGATTGTAGCGAACCTACCTGTGCCACTATGAACAGTCTCATCTGCTTCAGGAAGAACTGACGATCCTGTAAGAATAAACTGTGAAGGTTCACCACGTCTATCTACTTCACTACGTATCGAATCCCATATAGGAGGAAGAGCCTGCCATTCATCAATCAACCTTGGAGTATCACCTTCCAAGAGAGTTTTGGGACTTATCTCAATTAGTTCTAAACTCTGTTTCAATACCGCATAATCACCTAAGTCAAGAACACTCTTGGCAAGTTGTTTGGCGGTTGTTGTCTTGCCACACCATTTGGGACCTTCTATCAATGCGGCTCCCTTACTCTGAACCTTTCGTTCAAGAATTCTATCTGCTATTCGTTGTTTGTACTTTGCCATAACATTCTATTTTGAGTGCAAAAGTACTGTTTTTATTTCACTCCACCATATTTTTTGAGAAATTTTCGGTTATTTGACGAGAATTTGTTCGGTTGTTTGACGAGAATTTGTTCGGTTGTTTGTGATTATTATATTCGGTTATTTACAATAAATACGTTCGGTTGTTTGAGATTCTGAAAAACCTAAAATGGTTTGAACCCAAATCGGTCATTAGGCTGTCAAGTGCTGACAAGCCTTCTTTTTGTCATCTGTACTATCGCTTCCCGGTTACAATGGAACGTGCCCTCAAACCAGCAATACATCTGTTCAAAAACTCCTTTGTCGGCATAAACGCCGAGTCGTTGCAAACCTCATGGCATTCAGTCATTCGGTCATAACGCTAATGAACGATTTGGGTTTAAGTATGTATTTCGTACGCAACATCGCTACAAAACAATGCCATCCTCGGGATTCACATCCGGAGAGATGGCATTTCCACGTTCAATCAAACATTAATAATTACCAAAATAGGTGGCTCAAACATTTTTATTTACCAATTTATCAATTTTTGTTCTCCATACGGTTTACGGTATCTTTTCCGGCTCCTGTGCCTTTATACTTGCTCGGTGAGGCATTGAAACTGTAGCGGAGGGTTATTCCCAGACAATGGCGGCTAAACTGCGAATGCTGCTTGATAAGGTAATAGCCGCAATCCATTTCTATGTCCTGCGTTGAGCATTGGAACACGTCTCCGAGTGTGGCACGGAGTGTGAGTGCATCGTTCTTCAGCCAACTTTTCTGTACTACAAGGCTGAGGTTTGCCGAAGTTGATGTCATTCGGAAGTTCATCACATCGCCACGGGTCATGATATTCATGTTGCATTCCAGTTGCCATGAGTGTTTCAGACGGAAGGCATTGTTGAGGTCGAAGAAGAATATCGGTTTGCGGTAATGTACGTCGCGCGTTCCTGATTCTTCACGTGGATCGACAAGGGTGTTGGTGACAAAGAACTTCTGTATTCCTGCCGTCCAGTTGGGTGAATATACTCCCCATGTAGGTGTTGCTGTAAGGAATGCTGCAAAGTTGCGCAGCGGAATATCCAGATTTATGTTCTTCTGCAATATCATGCCGTTGTCGTTGTAAAGATATGACCATTGAGTCAGCGTATTTTTCCGACGTTCATAAGCAATGTAGAGATTGAGCCATTTCCAGCGGACGTTGGCGCTTACTTCCGAAGCATAGGAGTTCTTCAGTTTCGAATCACCTTGTACGAGAGTGTAGGAATTAATGTAAATCATGGATTCATCCATCATGTCATAATTTGGACGTTCAGTCTTTACACCGTAACTGAGTGATGCCTGCCAACTGCCGAACTGGCGCGACCATGAGATGGACGGAAAGATATCATCCGCGCTGCGCGACATTGAACCATCGGCATTCAGCAAATCCTTATAGTCGAAGTCTATGTGTTCGTAACGCAATCCCGCACTAATGTTTCCGATTGTGGGAATCTGGCAGGCATATTCAAGAAATGCTGCTATGTTGTCCTCGCTGACATCTGCCTTGGTTGCAGGCAACGATACTCCCTGGATTTGATACCCGGTCTTTCGGGTGACGAAACTCATCTCTGTTCCTGCCTGTAAGATTCCTTTCCATACGGGATAACTCAGTATGAGTTTGTCGGCTATCATGCGGTTTTCGATGTTGGTGACGGAATTCATCGTAGAGATGGTTTTATCTGCTATTTCCTCGATGTCATCATTTGTATTTGTCTTATTGCTTACAAAATCTACGTTGAGGTCTATCCCGAGTTTACCTGCTTTTCCGTTGTAATAGGCATTCCCTTCCCAATTGTATGGTTGGGAGTCATTCATGTACTGATGGGATTGGGAATGTTCTTCTGCCAAAGGGTTTTCTCTGTCCTGGTTATACATGAGCATGTCTGTTCCAATCCATGCTTCGGTTCCCGTCTTCAGACGGTCATGGCGTTCTACGCGCATACCTATGGAATGGTTGTCGTTTATCTGCCAGTTGAATCCCAAATTATAGTTCATTCCCCGTCCTTTCCAGTCATTTCGGAGATAGTTTTCCTGTTCTATGGTAGCGAGTTTGCCATCCTTTTTCAGATAACTCCACTGGATGGGTTTGCTGTCGTTGACGCTGCTGTATTCCCAGTATTGAGCCATACCGAATACGTCGAAAGACTTGTAGCGATAGCGCAGATTTAGTGTTGTACCGGGATTGGCATATCCGTACCGGAGGTCCTGATTGTTGGAAGCAATGATGTCGTAACCTAATCCTACTCCTTGCTGGCGTATGGTCTTTATGCGCACGACTGACGTTATTGTTGCGTCATACTGTGCTCCGGGATTGGTTATCACTTCCACTTCCTTGATTTCCTCACTCCGAAGTCGTTTCAGTTCATCAAGATCCTGTACCTTGCGTCCGTTGATATAGAACAGGGGCTTGCCTCTTCCCAATACTTCCAGGTCATCGCCCCGCTGTGCCATTCCTGGTACCTTGCTGAGCATTTCACTTGCGGAGCCCGACTGTCCCAGGACTGTTCCTTCGATTTCCGTTACCATGGAATTGCCTGTCAACTTGGTCTTTGGATGCTGTCCCTTGACCGTAACCTCGCCCAACATCCGGAGTTCTTCATTGAGTTGTATCTCACCCTTGAAGTCATGAAGCCCGACGTATTTAGTAGTGTAGCCTACACTTGAGACTTTAAGCACTCCTTCCGTGGCGGTTGTAGTCATGCTGAACGCTCCGTTCATGTCGCTTGTCGTTCCTTGCTGGAATGCCGAATCCGGAACAGAAAGCAATACTATGTTGACGAATTCGACAGCGCTACCTTTGCCGTCAACAATCTTTCCCTTTATTTCATTGTTCGGTACCTGTGCCATCATAGGTACTATACCTGCCTGCACCAACATCTGCAAGCCGAACAATATGCAATACTTGTAATTAGTTCTTTTCATTCTTTTCTGTTTATATATGTGCGTGCTTTTTGGGCATGGGTATGGCTGGAATCCATTCTCTTGAGAGATTGAAATCCTTCTGAAACCTTCTGCAGTCAGGGCATAGTCCATCCGTTCCCTCGTTCCGGATACTAAGGGATGCTTATTATTTCACGCAAAAAAAGTAAATGTAATTTCAGTAGTTAAGTAGTTTTGGAGTTAAAGGCTTTTTGGAGTCAACGAGTCAACAAGTCAACGAGTTTTTCGAGTTTTCGAGCCGTTAGCCTTTTGCGTTTGCGTAGCCCACAGGGCGTTGCGTTTGCGTTTCTCCTGACTACTTTTCTACTAAAAGTTGAGTCCAGCGAAACTCTTGAATATGATATTACGTCAATCTACCTTTTCCAGTTTGAAATCTGTAGCAGACAACCATTCCACATGTGCCTTATGACCTGTGAACTTCTTGTCTGAACTGATGCCGTAACGTACAATATCGCCTTCATGAATCTGGATATTTTCTATCTTGACGAAACTCCATCCGTAGCCATTGCCATAGTTGGCATCTGTCACACTATTGATGAATGACGAGTCGGGACGTTCTTCTTCAGGCATCTTCTTGAACTGTTCAATTATCTGCTGACCGGTATTTCCGTAATCAGGAACTGCTGCAAGATGTTTGGATATGGAATCTCCGTTTTCTGTGGTAAGATAGACATACACTCCGTAACTGCCTCTGCAACAACGTGCTGCTGCTGTAAGGCAATATGTTCCAGGAGTCAGGAGTGAGTCGGTCTTTTCTGCCTGATAGATAAGATTCTGAATAGTACTGTAAGCATTGAGGTATCTTTCAAAGTTATCACCAGTATAGTACTCTCCTGTATCGGTTATACGGTCGCTGCAGTTCTCGTTCCTAATCAGTTTCCAGCCTTCCTGCTCAAAATACGCCCAGTCCTCATCATCAATGACTACTCCGTCATGTGTGTGGCTCTCCTCCCATTCTGCATATTCTCGCTTACCGCGTTCTTCCTTTATCTCACCATATTCGCCTATAAGCAGAGTACTGAAGATTATTGCAACTATCAAGGATATGAAGAATACTATTACCCAAATGATGCGCTGCTGGACGGACATTGGCTTTATCTTCCTGAACAGGCATAATGCCGAATGAACGTAACAATATACTGGAATGAAACCTATTATCATCAGAAGTGCAAACAATATCCATGCCTGAGGGGCTTGATTTTGCATGAGGGTAACAAAATCTGCATCTACGTAGTCATGGGAACCTACCATGAACAGACATGCAAATATTATCAGGACTATCATCATCATCACGAAAGCCATTGCAAAGAAGAAACCTATGATGTGGACAATGACGTTGAGGATGGTTCCAAGTGTATCCATGAAACTGTCACCACTGTTTGAACGATTGGCTGACTTCTTGTATTCATACGTATAATTGCCTGAAGATGATGTTGCCTTGGAAACGTTTTCTTCGGACTTCTGAGTATATGTGTCTGCCTGCTGACTGATTTCATCGGCAAGGTTCTTTGGATTTACGTCCTTACCCTTCATCTTGAGCATATCTGCCGGAGTCTTGACTGCAGGGGCTACGAGTGCTGTTACGAGATATGCAACAACAGGAAGGAAATGTATTATGAAGTTCAAAAGGAAATTCAGCGGAAAAAACGGAATGGCAAAATGGAAAACTCCGAAGATGTTATTATCAAAGGCATTGCCGGTATATATATGGAATAGCTTACAAAATACAAAACTCGTCAGAAACCATATGAACACAAGTGCCACAAAGCCCAATCGCCAAAGTGTTGCTGAACCACCGAAATACTGTGAGGCTCCTGATAGAACGCCAAACAACACTTGATCGTTCTTGTTCAGGAAATATCGCTTGGCATTCCTTGACTGACTGCCTGAATATGATGCTGACTGCTGTGAGTTCTTGTTTTCCTTATCTTCATTCTTTGCATTGACGGACTGTTCTTCTCCATCTGAAGCAAAATCCTCAGGATTTCCAATCTGCTGCATTATCTGCTGCACATTCTCTATCGTAATGGCTTCTACTCCTGCTGCATTAAGTTCATTGAACAGTTCGGATATACGTGCTTCTATATCAGCAACTATTTCATTACCGCCTTCCTGACGATTGAAACATTCACGTAATGATACTAAATATGTATTCAGCAAATCATACGCATCCTGGTCAATGTGATACAACTGACCATTTAAGTTTATTGTGATATTCTGTTTCATTTGTTACAATCTTTTTAATCTGTTGATACTAACTGATTTTTCTCTTATCTGCTTTTCTATGTTTATTGAATTTTTCTGCGGTCATTTCAACAAGTTCCCGATTTTATGGTATATAACCGCAATCGGTATTCTACTTGAGGTGATGAACTGTGTTTTCAAGTTCTTCCCATGCTGAATCCAACTGACTCAGCAATTCACGACCTTCATCTGTAAGAACATAATATTTACGAGGCGGTCCCTGGGTACTTTCCTGCCATTCGTACGAGAGTACTCCGTCATTCTTCAGACGGGTAAGAAGTGGATACAATGTACCTTCCACAACAAGTAGATTTGCTTCTTTCAACTGTTGGATAATGTCAGAAGCATAAGCAGATTTTCTGCTGAGCAGCAACATTATGCAATACTCAAGCATTCCTTTTCGCATTTGCGATTTTGCATTATCGACGTTCATATTATACGGGTTTTACAGTTTTTCGGGTGCAAAGGTATGCAAAATATTAGTACCTTGCAATACATAGTACTAGATTATTTTCACGTTTTAACTACTTTTAACAATTAAGCGAGGTAACACCTTATAATAAAAAAGACTCATTGACAGCATAATACCATCAATGAGTCATATAAATAATGATTCAACTTTCGCAAGTTCCAACTTGCTCAGTTATTTCAGTAGGTCAGTAGATTTGGAGTTAAGGGAGTTAAGTATTTTAATGCCATTAGCCGTTAGCCATTAGCCATTGGCTTTTCAGCGACTACTTTTCACTAAGCCTGCGACACTCCTCTGGAGCGATAAACCTTTAAGCCTACGGCACTCCTTTGTGAAGATAAATCTTCTGTCTTCGCAATCAAAGATACTCAATCTCACCTTTTCACATTAAAGTCTATCAGCCTTTTTACTGTTTCCTGACTACTTTTCTACTAAAAAGTGATGCCCTGTGAAACTTGTAAATATTAATTAAGGCTATTGCTTAATCAGCAAGTTTTGCCTTAATGAATTCGCGGTTGAGTCGAGCAATGTTTGCAATAGTTTCGCACTTAGGACAAACGGCTTCACAAGCACGGGTGTTTGTACAGTTTCCGAATCCGAGTTCATCCATCTTTGCAACCATTGCCTTAGCACGCTTTGCTGCTTCTGGACGTCCCTGTGGAAGAAGTGCCAACTGGCTGACCTTACTTGAAACAAAGAGCATGGCAGATCCGTTCTTACATGCTGCTACGCAGGCACCACAACCAATACAACTTGCGCAATCCATTGCTTCATCTGCATCCTGCTTTGGGATAAGGATTGAGTTTGCATCCTGAGGAGCACCTGTACGAACTGTTGTGTAACCTCCTGCCTGAATAATCTTGTCGAATGCTGTACGGTCAACCATACAGTCCTTGATTACAGGGAAACCAGCGCTACGCCAAGGTTCAATAGTGATTGTGTCACCATCCTTGAAACGACGCATATAGAGTTGGCAGGTAGTTGCGCCACGTTCGGTCTTACCATGAGGAGTACCATTGATATAGAGTGAGCACATACCGCAGATACCTTCGCGGCAGTCATGGTCGAATACGAATGGTTCCTTTCCTTCCTCGATGAGTTGTTCGTTGAGAATATCAAGCATCTCAAGGAAAGATGTATCGTCTGGAATATCCTTCATCTGACGACTTTCAAAATGACCCTTATCCTTAGGACCATTCTGCTTCCAATATTTTATTGTGAATGATAAATTCTTAGCCATAATGATTAATTCTTATAGTTACGTGTTTGTACCTTGATTGCTTCATATTCGAGAGGTTCCTTGATGAGGCTTGGTTCCTTTTCGTCAGAACCCTGATACTCCCAGCAACCTACATAGAAGAAGTTCTCGTCGTCGCGCTTAGCCTCACCTTCTTCTGTCTGATATTCCTCACGGAAGTGACCTCCACAGCTTTCGTTACGGCTGAGTGCATCGTAAGCAATGAGTTTACCCATAGTAAGGAAGTCATCAAGATGAACAGCCTTGTCGAGTTCAATGTTAAGTCCGTCACGTTCACCTGGAATGAAGAGGTTGGTATCAAATTCCTTGCGGAGTTCTTCTATCTTCTTAATACCTTCCTTCAAACCTTCTGCTGTACGTCCCATACCGATATATTCCCAACAGATGTGACCGAGTTCCTTGTGGATAGAATCAACAGAACGCTTACCCTTAATATTGAGGAGTTTCTGGATACGAGCCTCAACAGCCTTTTCTGCTTCGTCAAATTCTGGCATGTCAACTGAGAGACGAGGCCAAATTGACTGATCGGCAAGATAGTTCTGAATTGTATAAGGAAGTACGAAGTAACCATCTGCAAGACCCTGCATAAGTGCAGATGCTCCAAGACGGTTAGCGCCGTGATCTGAGAAATTACATTCACCGATTGCGAACAATCCAGGAATTGAAGTCTGTAGTTCGTAATCTACCCAGATACCACCCATTGTGTAGTGGATAGCAGGGAATATCATCATTGGCTTGTAGTAATCAAGACCACCAACAGTCTTGACCTTCTCACCTGGGTTTACGTCTGTGATTTCTTCATACATGTCGAAGAGGTTGCCATAACGCTGACGTACAACGTCAATACCGAGACGCTGGATTGATTCTGAGAAATCAAGGAACACAGCAAGACCTGTGTTGTTTACACCGAAGCCCTTATCGCAACGTTCCTTGGCTGCACGGCTGGCAACGTCACGTGGAACGAGGTTTCCGAATGCAGGATAACGACGTTCAAGATAGTAGTCACGGTCTTCTTCCGGAATATCCCATCCTTGTTTTGTACCTGCCTGAAGTGCCTTGGCATCCTCAAGTTTCTTTGGTACCCAGATACGGCCATCGTTACGAAGTGACTCTGACATCAAAGTAAGTTTTGACTGCTTGTCACCATGTACTGGAATACATGTTGGGTGAATCTGAACGTAAGATGGGTTAGCAAAATATGCTCCCTTACGATAGCAAGACATTGCAGCAGAACAGTTACATCCCATTGCATTTGTTGAAAGGAAGTATGTGTTTCCGTAACCACCGGTTGCGATTACTACTGCGTTTGCAGTAAAACGTTCAAGTTTACCTGTTACAAGGTTCTTTGCAATAATACCACGAGCCTTACCGTCAATGATTACGACATCAAGCATTTCGTAGCGGGTGTAAAGTTTTACCTTACCTGCCTGAACCTGTGCAGAAAGTGCGCTGTAAGCACCGAGGAGAAGTTGCTGACCTGTCTGACCCTTTGCATAGAAAGTACGGCTTACCTGTGCTCCACCGAAAGAACGGTTTGCAAGTGTACCGCCGTATTCACGTGCGAAAGGAACACCTTGAGCAACACATTGGTCGATGATTGAGTTGCTGACTTCGGCAAGACGGTAAACGTTTGCTTCACGTGCACGATAGTCACCACCCTTTACTGTATCATAGAAAAGACGGTAAACAGAGTCACCATCATTCTGATAGTTCTTTGCTGCATTAATACCACCCTGTGCTGCAATTGAGTGAGCACGACGTGGAGAATCCTGAATACAGAAGTTCAGGACGTTGAAACCCATTTCACCGAGACTTGCTGCTGCACTTGCACCTGCAAGACCTGTTCCTACAACGATGACATCGAGTTTCAGCTTATTCTTTGGATTGACCAAACGCTGATGAGCCTTATAGTTGCTCCATTTCTCTGCAACTGGTCCTTCTGGAATTCTTGAATTTATTGTTGACATAGTGTAATTTACTATTTGACAATTTACTATTTCTGTTTATTGAATCACTTATTACATTGCGAATGGAACAACCTTTCCGCTGGCACCACCGAGACAGTCAGGGCAGATTGCGAAAGCAAGAGCAACGATGAGGAACAATGCCATAACGATTGTAGCCCAGATGCTGCCGATGAGTTTCCAACGCTTGAACCAGATGTGACCACTCCAACCAAGAGTCTGGATTGCTGACCAGAATCCATGAGTGAGATGGAACCAGATTGCTACCAACCAAATAACATAGATAGCCACGAATACTGGGTTGGAGAATGTCATCTTAATCCAATTGAAACCGTCTGTAGCAGAGATTGCGTTCTGAACCTCTGCAATTTCTGCAAACATCATGTTGTACCAGAAATTGAAAAGGTGGAGCAAAAGACCAAGAACAACAATGATACCAAGTACCAACATGTTCTGACTTGCCCATTCAACCTTACCTGGCTTTTCAGTAACATAGTACTTGTTGTTACCACGAGCCTTACGGTTTTGGAATGTAAGAATAAATGCATACACGATGTGAATTGCTACAAGGGCTGCAAGTCCGCAAGTAGCGGCGATTGCATACCAGTTGGAACCAAGCAATGCACAAATCTGATTGTATGCGTCTGCACTTAAAAGAGCAACTACGTTCATGCAACCATGAAACGTTAGGAAGAGTACAAGGGCAATACCTGTCACAGACATAATTACCTTTCTTCCGATTGATGATTTAAATAACCACATAATGATTTGATTTGTTTGTTATTGAATTGTTTTTATAGTTATTATTCGCTCCTAAATATTTTTCAATTTGCAAAAATAATGTATTTTTATGAATGTAGCAAATACTATTACCACTTTTCGCCTACAATACCTATAAATGTAACTACCAAAGGGTATTTACACATTCAGGAACCATGCAAAAAGCAAACTTGGCTTTACACAAAAAAGACGGTTGGCAAAAAAATGCCAACCGTCAATATCTGTATCATTTTCATGTTTTTTCCAACTGAAGAAATCAATTGAACGTAATGAGGAAATAATTTTTCTTTCCTTTCTGTACCAGCAGATACTTGTCATCAATAAGGTCTGCAACTGTCACAGTCTGATCAAAAGCAGCAAGTTTTTCCTTGTTCACGCTTACTCCCCCACCTTGTGTGAGTTTACGCATCTCACCCTTTGAAGGGAAGATAGGAGCATGTTCTGTGGTGAGATCAACCATCTTGACTCCTTCATTGATCAAGTCACGTGAAAGTTCATAATGAGGTACACCGTCGAACACATCAAGAAGTGTCTGTTCGTCAAGTTTGAGCAATGCCTCCTTTGTTGCTTTGCCGAAAAGTATCTGTGACGCTTCAACTGCCATATTGTAGTCTTCTTCAGAATGAACCATAATGGTCAGTTCACGTGCTAGACGCTTCTGCAGAGGGCGCTGTCCGGGATCAGCATCCTGTTCAGCAATAAGACGGTCAATTTCGTCCTTTTCAAGTGATGTGAAAATCTTGATGTAGCGTTTTGCATCCTCGTCACTTGTATTCATCCAGAACTGATAGAATACATAAGGAGAAGTATAGTCGCGGTTAAGCCATATATTTCCCTTTTCTGTCTTTCCGAACTTTGTACCATCGGCTTTTGTCACAAGTGGACAAGTCAGAGCAAAACATTCGTTTCCGTTTGTACGGCGAATCAATTCGCTGCCGGTCGTGATATTTCCCCATTGGTCGGCTCCACCAAGTTGGAGTTTGCAGTTCTTGTGTTCGTTGAGGTACAGGAAGTCATAACCTTGAAGCAACTGATACGTAAATTCCGTGAAACTTAAGCCGTCACGTGCTTCACCGTTAAGTCGTTTCTGAACCGACTCCTTTGCCATCATGTAGTTTACGGTTATGTGCTTGCCAATATCACGTGCAAAATCCAGGAAGGTGAAATCCTTCATCCAGTCATAATTGTTCACGAGTTCTGCACGGTTAGGAGCATCACTGTCAAAGTCAAGGAACTTGGAAAGTTGAGCCTTGATGCACTCTACGTTATGGCGGAGAGTTGCCTCGTCCAGCAAGTTACGTTCCTGACTCTTTCCTGAAGGATCGCCAATCATACCTGTAGCACCACCAATCAGCGCTAATGGCTTGTGGCCACAACGCTGGAAATGTCTAAGCATCATAACACCGCAAAGGTGACCGATGTGGAGAGAATCAGCAGTTGGGTCTATTCCCAAATATGCAGTCACCTGTTCTTTCTCGAGCAATTCCTTTGTGCCTGGCATCATGGTGTGAATCATGCCACGCCACTCGAGTTCTTCTACGAAATTCTTCATTTCTATATTTTTATTCTGATTTATATTCAGTTTCAAGTGCGCTGATACCCAAACGGTAAAAATATGTTTAGATACCACGAATCCGGGTGCAAAGTTACGAAATAATTCAAAATAAACAATTGACACACTCCATTTATTTATTGTGCAATTATCAGTCGCACACTTCTATATATGAATGTGCATATATTTTTTGAATTTCTGCTCACTTGGTATTTATGGTGTGCGGATTTGAAAAACATTCTGCGCGAAAGCATATTTTTATATGTGCTCGAATTAAAAAAAAGACTATCTTTGCATCTGAAATTCAGAAATCGGAACAATGAACATCATAAATAATAAAAATGATAAAGAGAAAACATTAATGAGTTTTCTTCAAGATATCACAAAGCAGGAATGGAACGAACCCGCTTTCAGTGATTATGGTACAGATATCCATTATAATCACAAGGAAGTTTTTGAGATAATCGCAAAAATACATATTCTTCTTCATGAATATGGAGTAAAGCGCGGTGACAAAATTGCCATCTGCGACAAGAACTCGTCCAATTGGGTCATTTCATTTCTTGGTGCATTCACATATGGAGCAGTTGTGGTACCGATGCTCGCCGACTTCAGTACTGAACAGATTGATGCAATTGTCGGTCACTCTGACTCCGTATTGCTCTTTACCAACAGAAACGTATTCAGGAATTCCGCGAAACTCGATAAAGGCATGATGATTGACGTTAAGACATTCAGGCCTTTCCAAATGGAATCTTCAACAAAACTCAACGAGATATATTCACGCCTGGATTGTTTGTTTGACGAGAAGTATCCGGAAGGTGTAAAACCTGAGGATGTTGTATTTGAAGATATCAATCCTGATGATTTGGCATTACTGAGTTATACTTCCGGTTCGACAGGAAATCCAAAAGGGGTAATGATTCCTTACCGCGCCATTTGGTCGAACACCGTATATGCACGTGAAATGTTCCCAGTAACGCCCGACAACAAATTCCTGTCAATGCTTCCGTTGGCCCACATGTTTGGTTTTGCATTCGACTTTTTCTTCCCATATACATTAGGCTGCCATATTACTTTCCTCACTAAGGTACCAAGTCCGGCAATCGTTCTCAAGGCATTCAAGGAAGTAAAGCCATTACTTATCATCTCTGTTCCGCTTGTTATTGAAAAAATCATACAAGGAAAGGTGATGCCATCTCTGAGACATCCAAAAGTACGGCTGATGATGAAGATTCCAGGAATGAAAAAGGTAATATATTCAAAAGTACGCGAACAATTGTTCGATGCCTTTGGAGGCAGTCTGGCTCAAGTTGTACTTGGAGGAGCCGGAGTAAGCAAGGAAGTGGATCAGTTACTTCATGATATCAAGTTCCCATACACCATCGGATATGGAATGACTGAAACTGCACCTCTCATCTGTTATTCTTTCTGGAAGGATTTCATTCCTACATCATGTGGAAAACCAGTTCACCGAATGGAAGTCAAGATTTTGAGCGATGACCCTCAAAACACTCCAGGAGAAATAGTATGCCGAGGAATGAATGTAATGCTTGGATACTATAAGAATGAGACAGCAACCAACGATACCATTGATGAGGAAGGATGGCTCCATACAGGTGACCTCGGTACGATAGACAAGGACGGAAACGTGTTTATACGTGGACGCAAGAAAAACATGCTTTTAGGTGCAAACGGACAGAATATCTACCCAGAAGAAATAGAGGACAAGATCACTTCAACTACAATAATTGATGAGACAGTCGTTGTTCAGCGTGGACAAAAACTGGTAGCATTAGTATATGTAACTGACCAGACACTCGATAACAATGGAATTACACGCGAACAATTCTCTGAAAAACTCAGCGACCTGCGCCGTACAATCAACACAGAACTGCCAAAATTCTGCCAACTCTCAGCATTGGAAGCACAAAATGAGGAATTCGTGAAGACTCCTAAGCGCAACATCAAGCGTTACCTATATAAATAAGAGTAATTCTACCACGCATATATGATTCTGAAGAACTACCCTCCTGCCGAATTCCTGCACGCCGAAGAAAGAAACGGATACCCAATATCCGAAGATATGAAACGTGTATGGGCAGTTGAACTCGATATGGTAATGGAATTGCTGCAGATATGCAAGCGCCACAACTTGCGTATTTATGCAGATGGAGGCACACTTCTCGGGGCAGTCCGCCACAAAGGATTCATTCCATGGGACGACGATATCGACATGATGATGCCGCGCGAGGATTACGACAGATTGGTAGAGATAGCACCAACAGAATTCAGTTATCCACATTTCTTTCAGACACTTTACACCGACCCACGCTATGGTCGCCGTCATGCCCAAGTACGTAATGTAGAAACTGCCGAAGGTACTGATTTCGGTACAGCACGTTACTGCCGTGGAATTTTCATAGACATATTTCCCCTTGATGCTTTTCCTGACAATCCACGTGCTTTCAGTAAACATTTCAGGAGAATCAAGGCCGCTAAGAACCGTTTGAAACTGACTCAAAGATTTTTCAAGCATTTGCCTGATTTCATATATTCATTCTGTCGCAAACACACAAAATGCCTATCTGACGAATTTATATATCGTAATTACGAAGGAATTCTCCGCAGCGTCAGCACAGATGACAACAGGCTATGGAGTGAGGTATCACTTGGCTACAACATTAGTTTCCTGGATGGATCAGACTTTGGTGAGGCTGAATATCTTGACTTTGAATATATAAAAATACCTGCCCCACACGAATGGCACAAGGTATTGGTAAGATTCTTCGGTAAGGATTATATGACTCCCCGTCAGGCACCAAGCATACATGGGCCATTAAAATTTAATACTGAAAAAAGTTATAGAGCAATATATAAGAAGGTACTTAAAGGATAAAATTATTCAACTTTCGCTGGTTTTTCAGTAGTCAGTAGTCTTGGAGTTAAAGGAGATAAGCAGAAGTTAAGCAGGAGATAAGCAGTAGTTTGACTGCAATGACCGTTGGTCTAGGTAATCAGTCATTGGCATTTCTTTTCACTCTTCACTTTTCTGCTATGACTTTCAGTGCTTCATCAAACGATTTGTTGAAGTAATATCCCTTTTGCAACTTATCCTTCATCTGCAATGCATTTGAACGCAGTCTCATGTACTCTTCCTTGGATATTCCACTCAACACTTCTGGCAACTGACTCAAAGCGGAAATACAAATACCTATTTCCTGTTCCTTTACAAAAGAAGCCATTGCCGATTCACTCCACACAATTACAGGAAGACCTGCACGCAGATAGAACGAAGCTTTGTGAGGGTTGTTTATTCTAAGATATTCTCCCCAATTTCCAGAACATTCCTCGGTACTGTCGCCGTCCCAAACCAAACCCCAATGGCCCTCAATCTCAGCAATAAACTTATCGCTTTGCTTTGGCCCGTAGAAATTTATATTATGCCATTCGGACGAAATTTCCAGTTTACCTTTACCATACAAGTCAACCTTGCAACCGGCAATAAGTGAATCCAAACTATAAATAAACGCATTTTTTCGCTGACCAAAACCTCCAGCATAGATAATATGATTGTATGGCCATTCAATCTCATAATCATGTGGCTGTGAGTCAGAGAGATAGTCAAATATGTCAAGGCTACCCATAGGTATTTCACATCCGTTATCCTTGAGCCATTTCATCATACATGGATTATGTACAATAATATAATCAGTATGTGAGAGTTTTGCAATCTCTTGTGATGCAGTAAGTTTATGCCGGCGGAAAGTACCTAAATCATGAATAAGTGTTACTGTCCGTGCCCCCTTCATATGCGATATTGCACATTGGCAGACATAAAATTTCTTGAACGGATACTGAATCAACAATACATCGCCCTTTTTCAGTGTGAAAAACAGTTTAGCCATACTGAATAACTTGTGCATGTAACGATTTATCATGCCTTCCTGACTAAACCTTACAGATGCATCCCTGAACCCCTTACGGAGCATCAATTCGTCAATATCGTTCTTTGCCTTGTTCGAAGACTTTATTCCAATGAAGTAATACATTTTCAACTGATTGTTACCAATATATTGTCCGATTAATCATATCACCCCTACAAATCAAGATTCTAATACTTGAACCCACTGCCACCAAGGAACTCGCGCAGCAGTGACACAGTAGGAATTACCGAAGGATCAGCAAGAGAGCGGAACTGTCTCAACAGGTTCTTTAGCCTTTGTGCAGTCTCATATTCAGGCATATCCTCCTTTATTTTCTTCAGCAACGGAAGAGCACAGTCTTTTAGTAAGGCCAGTTCATACATCTGCACGCTGTTGAATTCTACGTCGGCATATTTCTGAAAAGGGAAGACCCATTTTTCTTCACCCCGACGTACACTAGGCCATCGTGCAATTGTAGCCTGGGCACTTGCACCACGGTATTTGTTGTCACGGATTATCCGGCGTATAAGCCTGCTGTCCGTACGTGAAGCCATAGTGTCGGAATCAAGCATGATAGGAGCCAATGAAGAAACGTATATCTTGTATTTATATGAATCATCTATCTGCGACGTAAGCAATGGATTTAGAGCATGGATACCTTCAAGCAGAACCACCATACCATCAGTCATACGCAACTTATGTCCACTCTTCTGACTGGTACCAGTAGGGAAGTCATAACGCGGTAGTTCTATTTCCTCACCCTTTGTCAGCAAATCCAAATGTTCGTTGAAGAGATCTATATCCACTGCATGGA
This sequence comes from Bacteroidaceae bacterium, assembly GCA_024398475.1. Taxonomy (GTDB): domain Bacteria; phylum Bacteroidota; class Bacteroidia; order Bacteroidales; family Bacteroidaceae; genus Colivivens. The sequence goes on from JAKSJB010000003.1 coordinate 131,979, forward strand.
CGGATTCATAGTCATATTCACCATTCTCATCAATCGGAGTCCTTACCCTATCTACGAAATAATCATCTATAGAAATAGGAAAAGGTTTCATTCCCCTTGCCATCAAATGCAGGGACAGACGTTTGCTGAAAGTAGTCTTGCCACTTGAAGAAGGACCGGAAATGAGGATAAATTTCGGAGGACAAAAAGCAGAACTGATGGTCTCTGCTATTTTTCCGATTCTCAAATCCATAGCCAATTCCGATATATTGACAATATTCTTTGTCCAGCCGTCAGATATTGCTTTATTCAAATCTTTAAGGTCCTTAAGTTCAATAAAGTTTACTTCATTTGTTATTTTATCACTAATCTGTAAAATTATCCTGTCTTGTTTCATATCTCTTCCGAATATTTCTTATATTTGCACACGATTTGTAATTTTCTTTATGTGCGAATAATTATCTCTGCGTGTAAAGGTACGAATTTTTCCGATTACTAATACATATATGTATAGAAAACATTAAGGATATAATCAAAAAACTATTATTAAGATGCAGAATTATCTCCCTTTCCTTGTGCTGATTGGTTCAGTTGCATTGCTCATGTACGGAATGAAAGTGATGAGTGAAGGACTCCAGAAAATGGCAGGTAGCAAACTTCGCAGTGTCCTTGGCACAATGACTACAAACCGCTTTACCGGAGTACTTACCGGAGCATTCATTACAACATCAATCCAGTCATCAACTGCCACAACCGTGATGACTGTCAGTTTCGTAAGTGCAGGTCTTCTTACTTTGGCACAAGCCATAAGCGTAATCATGGGTGCCAACATTGGTACAACTGCAACAGCATGGATTATGGTATTGGGAGGCAATTTTGACATAAAATACATAGTATATGCAGCCATTGCACTATCAATGGCTCTCATATATTCCAACAAGAACCGCAACGCAGGTGAATTCCTGATAGGTCTGTGCCTCATGCTCCTTGGTCTTACAACCCTGAAAGAAAATGCAGCCAACATGCATCTTGATCAAAACCAGTCAATCAGCGAGTTCTTTGCTTCCATCAGTGGATGGGGATACGGCTCATACCTACTCTTCCTGCTCATAGGAGGCATACTTACCTGTTCCGTACAAAGTTCTGCCGCTATCATGGCAATTACAATGACTCTGTGTTCCACAGGAGTTCTCGATATATATATGGGTATTGCACTTGTAATGGGTGAAAATATCGGAACCACAATAACCTCAAATATAGTGGCATTATCGGCTTCCACTCAAGCACGTCGTGCTGCTATGGCACACCTGATATTCAACGTGTTCGGAGTTATCTGGGTATTGTGCATGTTCAATACATTTGTTGATTTTGTATGTGGACTGGTAGGTTACGTTCCCGGTACTTCACTGGAGGACCACTCCATTCTCAACGCAGTATTGGCAGCATTCCACACATCTTTCAACGTAATAAACACACTCATCCTGATATGGTTCATCAAGCCATTGGAAAAGGTTGTTTGCTGGATTATCAAGTCCAGGACCGATACCGAAGAAGAAGGTGGCACACGCCTCAAGTATATCGGTGGAGGTCTCTTATCAACAGCAGAACTCTCCGTACTCGAAGCAAAGAAAGAAATATGTCTATATGCAGAACGTTCACAACGCATGTTCCGCATGGTACAGGATTTGCTCCACACCGTAAAAATGGACGACTTCAACAAACTATATTCCCGTATCGAAAAATATGAGAATATCAGTGACAACATGGAAATCGAGATAGCAGACTATCTCAACAAGGTAAGCGAAGGACGACTCAGTTTCGAAACCAAGAGCGAAATACAACGAATGCTGCGTGAAGTTACCGAAATTGAAAGTATCTGTGACAGTTGCTACAATCTTGCACGTACAATCAACCGTAAGTGTACACATTCACAGATTGACTTCACGGAACGTCAGTACGAACATATCTATTCAATGATGAACCTTGCTGATGACGCATTGAAGCAAATGAATATAGTCATTGCCAAAAACGAGTACCAACATGTTGATGTCACCAAGTCGTTCAACATTGAAAACGAGATAAACAACTACCGCAGTCAACTCAAGAACCAAAACATTATCGATGTAAACAACCACGAATATGACTACCAGATGGGAGTATATTACATGGATATGATAGGTGAATGCGAAAAACTCGGAGACTACGTTGTCAACGTCGTTGAAGCCATCAGTGTTGTACGCGAAAAAAAACAGGAGTAAGTCCTGACTGCAATACATTATGAAGAAACTTATCCTACTTGATGCCTACGCACTGATTTATCGGGCCTATTATGCACTGATACGCACCCCACGCATTAACAGCAAGGGCATGAACACTTCTGCCATCTTCGGTTTTATCAACACCCTGGAGGAAGTATTGAAGAAAGAAGAACCCGACTACATAGGAGTTGCGTTCGACCCCAAAGGCGGCACATTCCGACATGAAATATATCCGGAATACAAGGCACAGCGTGAAGCCACTCCGGAAGACATCCGTACAGCAGTTCCCATCATCAAGCAAATACTCGAAGCATACAATATCCCAATACTTGAAATTCCAGGTTACGAAGCCGATGATGTAATCGGCACGCTCGCCACCCAGGCAGCACAACTTGGTGGTATCATAACCTATATGCTTACTCCGGACAAGGATTATGGGCAACTCGTAACCGACAGTGTAAAGATGCTGCGTCCGAACCACGGAGGAGGATTCGAAATAATGGGTCCGCAGGAAATCTGTTCAAAATACGGAATAAGTTCACCGCTTCAGGTAATAGACCTACTAGGACTGATGGGAGATGCAGCCGACAACGTACCAGGATGTCCAGGGGTTGGAGAAAAGACAGCAGTAAAAATTATCGGTGAATTCGGCAGTATTGACCAACTTCTTGAGCGCAGCAATGAACTCAAGGGAGCCTTGAAGACAAAGGTAGAAAACAATATAGAAGGCATACGTTTCTCCAAGATGCTTGTCACCATCAAGACCGATGTACCGATACAACTCGACTTGGACCGACTCAACATTAAACCGAAAGACAACACACGCTTGGCTGAAATTTTCGATGAATTGGAGTTTCGTGGACTTAAAAGCAAGTTGAACCAGACATCTGCAGACAGCACAATTAAGTCAGACAGGACAAAGCCACAGTTATCTGCAACCAATGATCTGCAACTTGACCTCTTTGCTCCGTCTCCAAAACCCGTTGAAACCACAACACCCCATACATCTTCGATTTTCGACGATACAAGTTTCCAGACATCAACAGTTACTGACAGCAAGCCACGCATTGCATCAGACGGCACACTAATAGGTTTTGACATAAAGAAACATATTGTAAGCGGAGAAATAAAGGAAGTACCGGAAAAACTCTTCGATATAATGATTGCCTACTATGTATTGCGCCCCGACCGACGCATATACGACGACGGCAACTATTCCGATGAAAGAAGGCAGCAACTTGAAGATGAGATGAAGCGCGAAGGTGTTTATCGAGTATTTCAGGAAATAGAGATGCCTCTGCTCCCCGTCCTTGCACGTATGGAGATGAACGGAGTCAGACTCGACACCGAATCCCTTAAAAGAACATCACAGGTATTTTCCGATGAAATGGCTAAGATTGAAAATAAGATTTATGATTTAGCCGGTTCACCTTTCAATATCAGTTCACCACGTCAAGTGGGGGAAATTCTGTTTGACCGCCTAAAGATAGTAGAGAAGGCAAAGCGTACCAAGACCGGTCAGTACGTAACATCAGAAGAAGTACTGCAAAGTCTCAAAGGCAAACACGAAATCGTCGAACTCATACTTGACTACCGCGGTTACAAAAAACTTCTTTCTACCTATATCGATGCCCTGCCATCACTTATCAACCCAGTCACCGGTCATATCCACACATCCTTCAACCAAGCAGTTACCGCTACAGGCAGACTCTCATCCTCCAATCCAAACCTTCAGAACATTCCTATACGCGATTCCAACGGAAAAGAAGTACGCAAGGCATTCATTCCAGACGACGGATGTGAGTTCTTCTCAGCCGACTATTCACAGATAGAACTGCGAATCATGGCACATCTCAGCCAAGACCCCAACATGCTTGAAGCATTCCGTTCCGGCTATGACATTCATGCAGCCACAGCAGCCAAGGTATTCAGGAAATCAATAGAAGAAATCACACCTGACGAACGCCGCAAAGCAAAGACAGCCAACTTTGGAATCATATATGGTATCACAACATTCGGACTTGCAGAACGCATGCAGGTAAGCCGCAGCGAAGCCAAGGAACTGATTGATGAATATTTCCTGACATATTCGAAAGTAAAGGAATATATGGATAAATCCATAGAGACAGCACGCACAAAGGGATATACCGAAACACTCTTCGGAAGACGCTGCTACCTGCCCGATATCAACAGTAACAACTCAGTAGTCAGAGGCTATGCAGAACGTAATGCCATCAACGCCCCCATACAAGGAACAGCAGCCGACATAATAAAGATTGCAATGGTACATATTGACCGGCGTATGCAGGACGAGAAGTTACGTTCAAAGATGATACTGCAGGTACACGATGAACTCAACTTCAGCGTTTTTCCTGACGAAAAGGAACGTCTCAGCAAACTCGTAATAGAAGAAATGCAGAATGCCATTCAGCTCAGCGTACCCCTGATTGCAGATTGTGGATGGGGCACAAACTGGCTTGAAGCCCACTGATTTTCTTCCTACCTATTACGCCTCCACGCAAAATACCTATCAAGCACCTTCAGTGATTCTTCATCAGGAACCGGACCGGCATGGCAACCTTTTCCGGTAAGATACATAACCTGATGCCCCGCAGAAGTGAATTGCGGCCATTCAGGAAGATTGCACCCATTTGGGTTACCAGTCTTGGCAAAGTTAGTCCAATACGCACCTATCTGCCTGTTCAGTACATCATCACCCTGAAGACAATTGTCAGCATGCTGAAATACATAACCCACTTCATAGCCATGCGGAGAACCGATTTCCGACTCCATCGTCCTGTCCTGTGCAGCAGGATGCTGATCAAAATAATACATGAAAACGTTGGATTTACCCTTTTCAGTCTGAAGACATGCCCACGTCCAAGTGTGCCAGCCAAACGAAGCATCTCTCAATAAATCCCTGGCACTCTTGTTTACGGTGTCACCACCCAATAATGGATATGCATTAAGCAGTTCATCAGCATATTCACCAAATCTCTCATGAACACTTCGTATGTACCCGTCAGACTCCTTTTCAGCAAAACTAGCCCCCTCATCGGAATTGTAACCTATGAGGATATCCACGTCATTGAAATTACCGGATTCATAGAGTCGGTACTGATCATCAGGAATAACATAACCATCAATATTGGGCCAAGCCCCACCTGTAGCATTATAAGGACGTGCGAATACGGAATAATCCAAGTTACGGAGTTCATCAGACGTCCTCGCACCCAAAGTCTCAGCATACCTTTCTCCGGCCTTCTCAGCCATAGCCAATGTTCTCATGTTTTCCCCGGGATAAGAATCTTCACGTCCGGCACTAAACGAACCCCCACTTTCAGAAATAGCTCTTCTGAAAAGCCCCTTGGCAAGTGGAGAAGCACAGAGCATACTGATAGAAATACCACCTGCAGACTGTCCAAAGAGCGTTACGTTGTCAGGATTGCCGCCGAAAGCATTTATGTTTCTCTGAATCCACTGCAAGGCAGCAATCTGATCCAGCAGACCATAATTACCCGAAACACCCTCTTCATTTTCCCCACTAAGTGCAGGATGGGCAAGAAATCCCAAATAACCCACCCTATATGCAATACTCACCACAATCACCCCCCTGCGTGCCAAGGCCTCACCATCAGAATAGGAATACGACGTGGCACCCTGAGAAAAACCGCCGCCGTAAATCCACACCATAACAGGCAGTCCCTCATCATCCGACTTGGCAGGAGTCCATATATTAAGGTATAGACAGTCTTCACTTATGCTGCCCATGTCGTCAGTAGCCTGTACGGGTGCCTTGGCAAATTCCGTAGTCATCAGTATTCCGTCCCACTTCCCCACAGGCTGCGGTGCCTTCCAACGCAGTTCCCCTATTGGCGGTGCAGCGAAAGGAATACCCTTGAAAACAGTCATATCCTTACCTACAGTACCCTGAATATACCCACCTTCCACCAATACCACACCTGATATTCCATGCTGGCGGCACGACACAGCCACAGACAGCAGAACCACTGTAAATATCAGATACAGGAAGTACCTTCCGGAAAAAATGCGGAAATTTGACTGCATGAAAGTATCGGTATTAGTAAATCAGTAAACCAGCTATTCCGCAAAGCAGAATAATGAGTATTGGATGTATCTTGAAAAGACGGCAACCAAAAAAAGCAAAGAAGAATAGTATGATGCTGGTGACAAACTTAAAAGTCTCAGTAGAAGGATTGCCGAAATTGTCAGCAGACATGAGAAGTATTGCAGCAGCAGCAATAAGTCCGATGATTGCAGGACGGAGTACCGAAAATACCGATGTCACCCTATCTGACTTGGCATATCTCAGCATCACCTTGCTCACAGCCACCATAAGCAGGAAAGGCAGCCATAACACACACAGAGTGGCAAAAACTGCACCGAGTACCGCCACCCATTGAGGATAACCATCGTTGAGAACCGCAGTATACCCAGTATAAGTAGCACAATTTATACCGATTGGTCCCGGAGTAGACTGACTGATAGCCACAATATCCGTAAACTCAGTAGAAGTGAGCCAATGGTTCTTCTCCACCACCTCGTTGTGGATAAGGGAAAGCATGGCATATCCACCACCGAAATTGAATATACCTATCTTTGAAAATACCAGAAATAACCGAAGAAATATCATATTATCCTAATCTTTATCGAAGTTATTTTTCTTTTTAGCAGAACGGCGCCTTCCCCAAAGGAACCCAGCAATTATTGCAGCAAGGATTATCCATACCGGCGAGACGTCAAAACAAGTGATAAGCAGACAGCATACAATCGGAATCCAAATATTCGACAGAGTCAGATGAGCAGCACGAGCCATTGAAAAACAAGGCGAAGCAATGAGAGCCACCACGGCAGGACGTATGCCCAGAAAGATTTTCTCAACATAGATATTGTCCTTGAATACCTGAAAGAACATAGCAATGAGCAGTATGGCAACAATACTCGGAAATGCAACACCGAGAGAACAAATGATGCCGCTTTTCACCCCACTGTGCCTGATACCAATGTGACTTGCCATGTTGATGGCAAAGAGCCCCGGCATACTCTGCGCCACGGCGAGTACGTCAAGAAACTCCTCATGCGTCAGCCAGTGGTGTCTGTCAACAACCTCGCGCTCCATTATTGGAAGCATGGCATAACCGCCACCAAGGGTAAATGCACCTATTTTACAAAAAGTTAAAAACATTCCTAAGTCAAAAAGTCAACGAGTCAGAGAGACTCCGAGTTAGTTTTTGCGTTGTTACGTCTTTCCCATTCCTCGCGAGTACGGCTCCAGCGTTTGTGAGTCCACAGCCACAGCGAAGGGTCAGCCTTAATATCCTGTTCAAGAAGTTGCATGAATCTATCCGTGAGTTCATAGTCGCCACACTCCCGCGGAGTATAGGTAAGCAACTGAAATTCGCAATTATAACAGCCACGTTTCGGACGGGTCACATGAGCATAGAACACCATAGCGTCCATTCGTTTTCCGAGTTGTTCAGTACCGATATAGACAGCAGTATCATGATTCAGGAACGGAGTGAAATGATGGATAGCATTCCACTTCGGCTGCTGGTCGCTGATAAACCCACACACGATGTGCCTGCCTTCGCTGCGAAGTCTCAGCAACTGCCTGAGCGTAGACTTCATAGGAATACACTCACCGCCGTACTGCTGGCGTAATTTCAGGAAAATGCGGTTGAAGGTCCTGTTGTAGAGCGGATGATATATCTGGCAGCATTTAGCATTAGGCATCCAGTACTGCAACGATGCAATCCACTCCCAATTGCCATAATGACCGAGATAGGAAAAGAACGTATCCTTGCCAAGGTCGTCAAACCCCATATTGATGGCATCAAGTCCGCTGAACGACATACGCCTCATCAGTTCCTCCCTGGAGATGGAGAACAGTTTTACGGTCTCCACCACATAGTCACACAACTGGCTGTAGAACCTACGCTCAATGCGTGACAGTTCAACATCAGAAAGTTCGGGAAAAGCCTCACGCAGATTTGTACGTACCACATCCCTACGATAGAACAGACGTACAAAAGGGCAGAAAACGTCGGAAAAGAAATAAAGCACCCGCAGAGGAAGGAGTGATACAAGATACAGTGCGGAGTATGTGATGTAATACAGCATCGCTTACGACAATAATCTTTCAGTATTGGCCACAATCATTTCAGGAGTAATACCATTCAGACAGCGGAAATCACCGAATTGGCAAGGCTTGTTGCCATACACGGAACAAGGGCGGCAAGGAATGTCAAGCTGAACCGCAGAGTCCAGGGATTGACGCCATGCAAGGAACCCCGCTTTCGGATGAGTAGCACCCCACACCGAGAGAGTAGGCGTACCCATGATTGCAGCCATGTGCATATTGCTTGAATCCATGGAAATCATAAGACTGAGACGGCTCATGAGCAAGAGTTCACCAGTCAGTCCGCCAAGTTTGCCGGCCACGGATTCCACACCCTCACGCTGCCATGATTCCAGAATCTCCGATTCCTTTTCACCTGCACCGAAAAGATACACGCGGTACCCCCTGTCAGCAAGCATGTCCGCCACCTGCCTCATCCTGTCAAGCGGATAAATCTTACCCTCATGGGCAGCAAACGGAGCGATTCCAATCAATCGGGAGTCCGCCCCACTATTATCGTCAGAAACCTTAAGGAACGGTTTCATGTCAGTGAAAGTAAGCGGAAAGTCAAGCCCCAGCCCCCTGAACACTTCCCTATAGCGCTCAGTCATAGGTTTAAGTGCAGGCACCGTCATACCGTTACCGATGAGAGCCTTCTTTTCAGCACGTCCCTTGTCAATTGCCACCACCTTCTTACCGTCAATACGGAAGCGCATCCTGAGATATTTGGTACGCAGCACGTCATGGATATCGGCAAAAGCATCAAACTGCCCCGGGTCAAGACTGCGGTAGAGCCGTTCAAGACCGAATACACCCTTGAAGTCGTTGAGATTGATTCCCACACACTGCACGTTGGAAGGCATCCACTGGAAAAGAGGAGTGAAATGCCTGCGCGTAAGTACCGTGATTCGGACATCAGGATAATGAGCGGCAAGTGAATGAATCACGGGGACCGTCATTGCCACATCACCCATTGCTGAAAATCTAGCGACTAATATGTGCATCGTCTGTAAACTGCTAAAACCCGTATCGTAACCTGCATCCTATTTTTTCTGACCGTAAAGTACAGGATTGGTACTAGGGTCATTATACATCTTCATCTGACGGTAAACCTTCATATACTTGCGTCCAGCCTGAATGTCATCAAGAAGTTGGTCAATGGCAAGCGAGAGGTCCTTCCTCTGCTCAAGCAGCACATCAAGTTTTGAACGGCACAGAGCGCGGTGCCCGTCAGTCGCATCCGTCCTGTCCACCTGCTCCTGCATGTGATAGATTTTCAGCGCAAGAATACTCAGTCGGTCAATAGCCCATGCAGGACTCTCAGTATTAATCGTAGCATCAGCAAGCGGACGGACGTCGTGGTAGTACTCATAGAAATACGAATCAATGCGCTCCACGAGGTCAGTACGGTCCTGATTGCTCTTGTCGATACGGCGTTTCAGTTCCAGAGCCTCAATAGGATTGATATGAGGGTCACGGATGATATCCTCAAGGTGCCACTGAACCGTATCAATCCAATTCTTCACATACAGGTCATATTCGATAGTACCGCGTTCATACGGATTCTGAATGTCCTGATCAACATCGTCGAGAAGGTGATAGTCGTTGATAACCTTCACAAATATTGGGTTACATAATTCTGTAAATGTCATAGCTAACTTCAGTTACCAGCAAATATGAATACGGAAAAATCCACATTTACTGCAATATATTTGTAATTATTATTCCTTAATGTTTCCGTTTTCGTGAATTATTCTTACCTTTGCACCCACAATCAGGCCTTCATAGTTCAATGGATAGAACAAATCTCTCCTAAAGATTAGATCTGAGTTCGATTCTCAGTGGAGGTACCAGGTAAATATCCAAGCCAGCAGAGCACGATGCCCCGCTGGCTTTTTTTATCAGTATTTAGATAAGTCTTACTACCGATTTAGTCACCATCTTCCACGTATCACCCTCACGTACCGCCGTACCCGGACCCTCAGTCACGATTTCCAAAGGATTTGAAACCGTATTCAGAATCTTGCACACAGGCTTCACAGTTTCAGAAAGAGAGATGAGTGCAGTCTGGATAGCCTCAGGCGTATTGAGGATAGTGAACGTAGCATTCGTACCGTCAGTAGTACGCAGCATATAGAGCGACTTGCCCGGCTGAATCTCTTCAGTACCGTTGACAAACGTACCGTCAACAGGCACAGGGAAGAACATGATAGACTGCGTATAGCGAGGTTTGATTGAAGTAGGAGTCTCCGTAGGCTGAATGATAGGCTTCACCTCAGCAGAAGGAAGTTCCTTGTTTGCAAACAATTCCTGCTGAGTAGCCTTAGGCTCCTCCTTTACGGGAGCAGGAACGACAACCGGTTCCACCTTGATTTCAGGCTTCTTCTCCACAGTCACGTTCTCAGACTTAGGAACAGTAGGCTGCACCCTGTTTTCGAAACCCGACTGCTGCACGTTCCTGACGTTGCCGTTGTTGTTGTTGTTATTGCCGTTGTTATTGTTGTTGTTACCGCTGTTCTTCTCACTCTGAGCATTCTTCATGTTCTCAAGTTCAATTTCAACAGACTTGATTCTTTCAATCAGACGCAGACGCTCCGAACGATACTGGTCAAGACTTACCGAAGGCTCGTTGCTGTCCGAAGAACTGCGGCGTGAATGCCTGAAGAGAAGCAGACAGACCGTAAGAACAATATAAATAGCCACGGAAGTGAGCACCACACCCCAGAATCCCATACCAGACGTGCTGCCTTCCTCCTCATCAATCCATTCATCCTCAGGATTCTCCGTCATTTCCTCACCCACGGAATCCTCCTCAACCGGAGTCACGGCAGCCTCCTCCCCGGCAGTACTGTCCGAATCCTCCTCAGCCACGTTTTCCTCCTCGGCAGGAGCCTCCTCCTCGGCAGGAGTCACCGACTTCATCTTCTCCACGTCAGCCTTGTATTCCTTCATACCGCCGGAAGGCACACTTGAAGCAAGTTCCTCATCAGTCTTGGCATTGATGATGTTGTCCACGCGGCGCTGGTCCACCTTGTCGGTAATACGCTTCATGAGTTTCACCACCAGTTCGTTCGACTGGAACTCGCTGAACGACTTGAAACCAGTGACATCCACACGTGCCAACTGCTGACCTTCCGACTTGTTGTAGAAAGTCTGCTGAAGAGTCCACTTGAGAGCACAGATTTTCTTTTGGTCCAAAGTCTGTGCGTTAACCTGACCAACTGCCAACAAAAGCAGTCCTGCAGCAATAATCAAGAATCTTTTCATAACTTTATTCTCCTGTATTTTAGTTTGCGTTATCTCAGTAGAGTAATGCCATTAGCCATTAGCCGTTAGCCGTTGGCTCCCCCGTCCGGATGGTCACTCGTTGACTTGTTGACTCGTTGACTTGTTGACTTAAAAAAGCCATTAGCCATTAGCCATTGGCTCCCCCGTCCGGATGGTCACTCGTTGACTTGTTGACTCGTTGACTTGTTGACTTAAAAAAGCCATTAGCCATTAGCCATTAGCCATTAGCCTCGAATCCTCATTTTGCGTTGCCCCTTCCCCCTTCTGGGGGGACCGAGGGGGGCTACCCGTTTTGCGTTAAGGCTTTCAGCCTTTGCTTTTCCTCTGCAAAGATACAAAAAAATCACAACAGACTACCAAAGATTTACAATAATCTATGAGAAAAACAAAAAAAAGTGAGTAAATCTACATCTGACCCGATTCAATAAGCAGAATACACCGCTCCGTCAGCCTGTCGTCCACCTCCGGATCATATTCCTTCTTGAGACTCGCACCGAATATGCTGGCAAACGTATTCCACAGACCCGCCTTGAAACCGCCCATATAAGTCTTGATAAGTTTATAGCTAGTCATATCACACTGACGGTCAATAAGTTTGATAAGCAACTTACCCTGCGAGAAAGTAAGTTTCTTCAGGCGCGGCTTATACTGTTTCATCAAGTTCTTCTCCATAGATTTCAGATAAGCATCCTTCGCCTTCTTGTTGGGAAGAGCCTCAAGATGACGCACACAACTGTCAATCGTATGCTGAATCTCCACAGCAATCGGATAGACCTTCTTGATGTTGTTGGCAATCTTGTAGTACTTCTTAGCCTGAGCCTTACTCTTGAAGCGCAGTTCGCTGAAAATCAGCACATCCGAAAGAACGAACCAAGGAATCTCCTCCCCGTCCAGCATCACCGTACCCGCATACCCCACGCCATGACTGAAAATAGGCCGTCCAGTCATGGCACGGTCAGTAGCCAAGTCAGCAACGATGGTCTGAGCCCTGACACCCACAGAATTACTGAAGAACAGTGCTATCAGGCAAAAACACGACAATATGTAGAGTTTCATTCCTTTCACGGTGCAAAATTATAAAGAATAATTAAGTAAAACATCATAAAACCACATTATTTAACATCGTTTGGCACTAATTTATGCTTTTTTAGTTTATCGTTTCATCTAAAACAATTATCTTTGCATAATTTTTATAGATATTGATTGTTACAAGGAACAAATTATGGGACTAAAGAAATATTTTACAGGCAAGACCGGATTCACCTTCTGGCTGAACGTCCTTCTCGCAATAGCAGTCTTAATCTGCGTACCAACCCTGGTATTCAATTCATTGGACGCCTACACCAACCACGGAGAAAAAGTAGCCGTACCTGCAATTGAAGGCAAGAGCGCCTATGAAGCCGAGCGAATCCTCAGCGAAAACGGACTCGTGGCAGTCATCTCCGACTCCACATACAAGAAGTCAGCAAAACCCGGATCCGTTCTCGACCAGAACCCAAAACCAGGCAACATGGTGAAGCCGGGACGCCTCATATACATGACCATAAACCTCTTCGGCGAACCATTGGCAAAACTGCCCGACCTAGCCCACAACAGTACGCTGCGCGAAGCAGAAATAAAACTGCGATCCATCGGATTCAAGATGACCGAACCCAAATACATCATCGGACAGGACAAGGACATGGTGCTCATGATAAAGCAGGGACGGCGTGAAGTACACGCAGGCGACATGATATCGAAGGAACGCGCACTCACCCTCTACGTAGGAGCCGGAGAAGAAGACGAAGACACCATCGTGTTCGACGACGAAACCGTCCGCGACCCCTATTCAGAGAACGACCTCGAAGAACACGAAAGCAATTTCGACGTTCAGCTGTAAAATTCCCCCACACACTTTTTTTATTCAAACAGAAGCATACATTTTTTTTGACGACAGATGGAAGTGATAGAGACATTTGTGCCAAACCGACTGCCCGACGATACAGAAGAAGACGACGACCTGCTCGAAGACGACGAGTCGGACCAACTCTACGAACACTACCGCATAACGGCAGACCGCGGACAGAAGCCCATGCGCGTCGACCTCTTCATCATCGACCACCTGTCCAACATAAGCCGCAACCGCATACAGCGGGCAGCCGATGCAGGATTCATCCTGTGCAACGACCGCCCCGTGAAGCGCAGTTATAAGGTCAAGCCCTTCGACGTCATCCGAATCATGCTCGACCGCCCTCACTACGACAACGCCATACTCCCCGAAGACATAAAAATCGACATCGTCTACGAAGACGACGACGTGATAGTAGTCAACAAGCAGGCAGGACTTGTCGTACACCCAGGCCACGGCAACTGGCACGGCACACTCCTCAACGCACTCGCATGGCATCTGAAGGACTACCCCCAATACGACATCAACAACCCCGAAATAGGACTGGTACACCGAATCGACAAGGACACCAGCGGACTGCTCGTCATAGCCAAGACAGCAGACGCCAAGACCCACCTGGGACGCCAGTTCTTCAACAAGACCACCAAGCGCGAATACAACGCACTCGTGTGGGGCCACCTCCCGGAAGAAGAAGGACGCATAGAAGGCAACATAGCCCGCAACCCCAAGGACAGGATGCAGATGGCAGTATTCCCGCCCGACAGCGAAATAGGCAAGCACGCCGTCACCCACTACTATCCCCTTGAACGCTACGGCTACACCACCCTCGTAAAATGCATCCTCGAAACAGGACGCACCCACCAGATAAGAGCACACATGAAGCACATCGGCCACACCCTCTTCAACGACGGACGGTACGGAGGCGACCAAATCCTCAAAGGCACCACCACGGCAAGCTACCGGCAGTTCATACACAACTGCTTCGAAGTCTGTCCGCGCCAGGCACTCCATGCACGCACACTCGGATTCATCCACCCACGCACCGGCAAGGAAATGATGTTCACATCAGAACTCCCCCCCGACATGCAAGCCCTGCTCAGCAAATGGAGAAAAAGAGAATAGCCCCCAAGGGTGAAAACGCAAACGCAAACACTCGAATCCCCGAAAAAAATCAATAAATAAAAATATATGAAAAAGAAAATCATCGCAATCGTAGCAGGAGGAGATTCCTCCGAACACGACGTATCCATGCGCAGCGCCGAAGGCATCAGTTCATGGCTCGACCGCAGCAAATACGAAGTCTATACAATCGAAGTAAGAGGACTGGAATGGAACGCACGACTTGAAGACGGATCCCTGTCACCCGTAAACCGACACGACTTCACGTTCGAAGCAATGCGCAGTTCCATCTACAGCATGCAGAAAACCATCAAGCCCGACTTCGTCTACATCACCATACACGGAACACCAGGCGAGAACGGAATCCTGCAAGGCTACTTCGACCTGCTCCAGATACCATACTCATCATGCAACCTGCTCGTAGCAGCACTCACGTTCGACAAGTTCACGCTCAACCAATACCTCAAGGGATTCGGCGTGAAGATAGCCGAATCCATCCTGCTCAGGAAGAGTCAGGCAATCACAGCCGAAGAAGTCATCAGCAAGGTAGGACTCCCATGCTTCATCAAGCCAAACGGATCAGGCAGCAGTTTCGGAGTCACCCGCTGCAAGACCACAGCCGACATCCTCCCAGCCATCGAGTCAGCACGCATGGAAAGCCCCGACGTGATGATTGAATCAGAGATAGTAGGAACAGAAATAGCCAACGGAGTATTCCGCAAGGCCGACGGAGAAGTCCACGTACTCCCAATCACCGAAGTAGCAAGCGAAAACGAATTCTTCGACTACGACGCAAAATACAACGGTCAGGTAACCGAAATAACCCCCGCACGACTCACCGACGACACCACCGCCCGCGTCAAGGCACTCACCAAGGCCATATACACCATCCTCGGCGGAGAAGGCATCATGCGAGTCGACTACATCATCAGCCATAAGCAGGCAGAAGACGGCAGTCAGCAGGACATCATCAACCTGCTCGAAATCAATGCCACCCCAGGCATGACCGCCACCAGTTTCATTCCTCAGCAGGCACGCGCCGACGGACTCGAAATGTCCGCCATCCTCGACGAAGTAATAAACCAAAAGCTAGGGAACAACTAACCAACCCATACAACAGCAAAATCGGTGCTCATCTCACGACGGACACCGATTTTTTTTATTATTATTTCCGAACACGGAACACACCCTAACACACGGAATTGATAATTCCAGCCCCCCCTTTGCAGCAGAAACACACTTAAAAATGACAAAATGACTTTTTGACAAATTGACTTTTTGACCTTTTGACTCGTGGACTTAAAAAGCCATTAGCCATTAGCCATTAGCTTTTTTGGAGTCTACAAGTCAACAAGTCAACGAGACTGTGTTTTCTTTTGTTTTTCAAACTGCGCTTGCGCGAAAAAGCCATTACGGATGACTACTTTGTGTGCTGCGCACAGTCGATTGAGAAAAAACAAAAGAAATCGAAGATTGAGTATCTTTGATTGCGACGACCGGAGGTTTATCTCCGCAAAGGAGTGCCGTAGGCTAGAAAAACAAAAGAAAACATTTTTGGCGTTTGCGTTTGCGTCCCCCCTTGAGGTAGGGTGTTCAAAATCGACATCTGACCCGAGACGTTTTTTTAAGCTGTTTTG
>JAKSJB010000030.1 GCA_024398475.1 Bacteroidaceae bacterium
AAAGGGTGTTATTAAATTTGATAATTCCGTTACAAGTATTGGAGAGAGTGCATTCAAAAACTGTTCCGGCTTGACTTCAATAGACATCCCTAATTCCGTTACAAGTATTGGAGATGGGGCATTCCAGTACTGTTCCGGTTTGACTTCCATCACCATCCCTAATTCCGTTACAAGTATTGGAGATTATGCATTCATTGACTGTTCCGGCTTGACTTCCATCACTGTAGAAAGCAGTAATTCTAATTATGACAGCAGAGATAACTGCAATGCCATAATAGAAACAGCAACCAACACACTCATTGCAGGATGTAAGAATACGGTAATTCCAAATTCCGTTACAAGTATTGGAAATCATGCATTCTATGGCTGTTCCGGCTTGACTTCCATCACCATTCCAAATTCAGTTACAAGTATTGGAAATTTGGCATTTGAATACTGTTCCGGTTTGACTTCCATCACCTTTCCAAATTCCGTTACAAGTATTGGAGTTGAGGCATTCGGATTTTGTTCCGGCTTGACTTCCATTACCATTCTAAATTCTGTTACGAGTATTGGAAATTCTGCATTCTTCCACTGTTCCGGTTTGACTTCCGTCACCCTTGGTAATTCAGTTACAAGTATTGGAGATTATGCATTCGGTGGCTGTTCCGGTTTGACTTCCATCACCATTCCAAATTCGGTTACAAGTATTGGAATTTTGGCATTTGAAAACTGTTCCGGTTTGACTTCCATCACCATTCCAAATTCAGTTACAAGTATTGAAAGTAGTGCATTCTCTGACTGTTCCGGCTTGACTTCCATCACTGTAGAAAGCAGTAATTCTAATTATGACAGCAGAGATAACTGCAATGCCATAATAGAAACAGCAACCAACACACTCATTGCAGGATGTAAGAATACGGTAATTCCAAATTCAGTTACAAGTATTGGAAGTTCTGCATTCTGTGGCTGTTCCGGCTTGACTTCAATTACCATTCCAAATTCCGTTACAAGTATTGGAAATTATGCATTCTATGACTGTTCAGGTTTGACTTCAATAAAAGTCTGCTGGTCAAGTTCTCTTTCTATACCAACCAACGTATTCGATAGTGTTAATAAGACAAACTGTATCCTTTATGTACCAAAAGGTAGATCAAATCTGTATAAGGGAACACCAACGTGGAAGGAATTCCAAAACATACAGGAATATGAAGATGAAGAATATCTTGCTAACAAGAAGGTTTTTGATGAATATAAGGCAACAAGAAAGGCTGATGCTGACAAGTTGGCTAAGAATGGTGATTCGCAGGTTGTTTCAACTCTGATTACTAATGCAAAGGTTGCAATTGATGGTTTGACTTATGATGAAAAATACTCATTGGACAATAACAAAAAGGCTGTTGATGCAGTATTCAATAAATTGGAATCAGATGTGAAGGCACAAAGAATTGCTGAACAGTTGGCTGCTGACAAGATTGCATTTGAGGCATACAAGAACACTAGAATTGCTGATGCTGACAAGTTGGCTAAGGATGGTGATTCACCTGCTGTACAGAATTTGATAACGAACGCAAAGTCTGCTATTGATGGTTTGACATACGATGAAACTCAATCCTTGGAAGATAACAAGGCTTTGATTGATGCAATCATATTCAAACTTGAATCAGATATCAAGGCTCAACGTGAAGCAGATCGATTGGCTGCTGATAAGGCTGCATTTGAGATATATAAGACAACAAGAAAGGCTGATGCTGATGATTTGGCAAAGAGTGGTGACTCGCAAGTAATACTAGAAATGGTTTCTAAGGCAAAAACTGCTATTGATGCTTTAACTTATGATGAAAAATACTCTTTGGAGGATAATAAAAAGGATGTTGATGTAGTATTCAACAAACTGGAATCAGACATCAAGGCCCAACGTATAAAAGAAGAACAACTGGCTGCTGATAAGGCTGCATTTGAGATATATAAGACAACAAGAAAGGCTGATGCTGATAATTTAATTAAGGATGGTGATTCGCCGTCTATAACTATTGTTATCAATACCGCAAAATCCGCTATTGATGCGTTGAAATACGATGAATCAACATCTCTTGCTGACAACAAGAAAGCAGTTGATGCTATCATAGAGGAATTGAGGTCGAATATTCAGATAATCCGTGATGCAGAACAGCAATCTGCGAATAAGGCTACCTTTGAGGCTTACAAGATGATTCAAGAGATGAATGCTGATAATTTGGTTAAGGATGGTGATTCACAAACAATACATGATATGGTTTCAAAGGCAAAAACTACTATTAAGTCTTTGAATTATGATACAACAATTACGTTGGATGACAACAAGGCAAAAGTGGATGCTATCATAAGTGAACTAGAATCGAAGATTAAGGCTCAACGTGAAGCAGATCGATTGGCTGCTGATAAGGCAGCATTCGAGGCATACAAGTCGGCAAAGGAATCTGATGCTGATGATTTGGCTAAGAGTGGTGATTCGCAAGTAATACTTGATTTGGTTTCAAATGCAAAATCTGCTATTGACGCTTTGACTTATAATGAAAGCATATCATTAGAAGATAACAAGGATTTGGTTGATGCTGTATTTAACAAACTGGAATCAGACATCAAGGCTCAACGTGTAAAAGAAGAACAATTGATTGCTGATAAAGCAGCATTCGAAGCATACAAATCTGCGAAGAAATCTGATGCTGATGATTTGGCTAAGGATGGTGATTCTCCTGCTGTACAGAATCTGATAACGAATGCAAAGTCTGCTATTGATGCTTTGACTTACGATGAAAGTTTGTCATTGGACGATAACAAAAAGGCTGTTGATGCAATCATAACCAAACTTGAATCAGATGTGAAGGCACAACGTGAAGCAGAAGAACTCTGGGCAAACAAGCTGGCGTTTAATACTTACAGGAATTCAAGGAAGAGTGATGCTGATGCTTTGGCTAAACCTGATGATTCACAGGAGATACTTGCCATCATCACACGTGCAAAGGAAGAGATTGAAGGACTTGAATATGACCAGAGTAAGTCGCTTTCCGACAACATGGCTGCTGTTGATGCAATTATCAGGCAACTGAAGACCGACTTGGAGAATGCACGTATTGCTGCCGGAATGAACGGTATCATCACTTCAGACGGAAACCTGCAGATTCACACTCTCGACGGTAGGAAGGTTGATTCAATAGGCAAATCCGGTTTCTACATCATCAATGGTGTGAAGAAGTTTGTAAATATTAGATAGATTTTCTGTATTTTGCAGAATCAGCAAGTGCCATCGTTTGGGTTCAATACCTAAATGATGGCATTGTATATAATCTATATTTTAATTGACAAATCGCGCCTATTTGCAGAAAATTGTTTATCTTTGCAAAAAATAACGACTATCACTACCCTAACAACTGATTGAACGATGAAGAACAAAAGTAGTATTTTTATCTTTGCGGGCTTACTTCCTTTTCTCAATCTGTCGGCACAGGAGCAGGAAAAGGACAGCGTGGCTACAGAAAACCTAAATAGCGCTATTTTCATGAATGCCGCTTCTGACGGTAAACCACGTGAGATTTCTCTGGGACTCCCCACCAACAACAGTTCGGCGGTTCCTATCTTTGAGGACGGACTGCCTGTATCGTACTACATCTATCAGTTCTTCCCCTACAAGTCATGGCACGGGGGAGCAAGTGCAGAGAGTACAGGTACGTTGGAACCTATGGAGACTGCTATGCGCTATGGGGAAATCAACAACTACGTAAACAGTTTCAACCGTGGCGGAAGCGAACGGTTCAGAGGTACTGCCGCTTACAGTATCGGCAGTCATGGTCAGCAGAAGTTTGACTTCAACATATCCGGTCCCATCAGAAACGGATGGGGATATTCCCTGAGCACTTACCAGAACTTTGACCCCGGAAGCAACCACACGGTAAGTCCAAACTTCAAGGACCGTCATCAGTTTTACAAGGGTGTGCTTTCCAAGGATTTCAATGACGGACGAGGACGTATGACGTTGGTTTACCAGCACGTGAACTACATGACTATGCAGGAAAGTTACGGACCTTTCATCTTCGTGGGTGACGGAAGTGTTGATCAGTTCATGGATTTCGAACTCGGAAAGGATTCCTACTGGCCGGAACTGTCGTCCTATTCGTTCATGGATTTCAAGACGGGCAAGATGAAAAGTGCCAAGATTGATGACGGAAACCGCGACATCACGCATCATGCCACCTTCACACTTGATTATGACCTCAGCAGCAATACCCACCTCAACGTGAGAAGCCGCTTTAAGACAGGTACTTCGGAACGTGGTTCCAGCACACTTGGAGGTATCGAGCATGTAGAAGCCGGTTCCACGAACTACACCTATTCTGACGGTACGGCTTTCATAGGTGACCTTCAGCGAAGGAGCCTGCTTTGCTATGACCTCATCGGTTCATCATGGCTGAACAATGCTGAAATACAACATAGGATAAACAACCACAGTCTCAGATTTGGTTTGGATTATGCCTATGACTACCAGAACGTGACGGTTTCGTCCGTAAATTTCTCACACGAGGTGAAGGCTAATCCTGACATTCTGCTGTTCAAGGGGGACATGTTCTACAATTTCAATACTTCGGGAGAATACTACAAGGGTAAGGAAAATAAGGTTGCAGCATACATAAAGGACGAGTGGGACATCAGGCGCGGAACATCGCTGGCGGGTTTCGTGAGAGTGGAATATCAAAACCTGCACGGACATTCGGCAAACAACAAGAACGGATACACAGGCAACACTCGCTATCCGGGATTCAACCTTACGAAAGGAAAGATTACGTCCTTCAACGAGAACTTCCTCAATGGTGCTGCCGGTCTTGACTTAACTTACAGGATTGTGGGAGGACTTTCTTTCAAGGCCCAGGGTATTGTAACGAGGGTAAACCGCAACACATTCAGTTACGGTGGCTTCTTTGACCCACCTACGACTCCTACTGACACCAAGTTTGCCAAAGCCGGACTTTCATACGTGAACTCATGGTTAAACATTGTATCGCAACTGGTGTTTATCAACCAATCTGACATAAACAGCAGAACGACTTTCCAACATGCTCTGCAAAAGGAAACAGAAGGCTACCCTATCGGTTATATTGAATCAAAGATGCAACCAATCAATTACGATATTGAGTCGCTGGGTTGGACAACTGATGCCATGCTGACTCCGTTCAAGGGATTTTCCATGCACGTACAACTGACTATACGCAATCCACAATACAAGAACTATGGATTCACTCCTACGTTCAGCGACGGAGTGACTGAAAAGTATGACTTCAGCGGCAACAACGTGACAAACCTTCACAAGACAGAGATTTCCCTGGATCCTTCATATTCATTCAAGCAATGGAGAATATGGCTCACAGCCCGCTACATAAGTAAGCAGTACATCAACAAGACGAATTCATTGTACTACAACGGTAGGTGGGAAACGTTTGCCGGTGTTGACTACAAACTGACACCGAAATGCAGACTTAGCCTCAACGTCATCAACTGGCTGAACCAAACGGGTGCAAGTGGAAGTATCGGTTCTGCCGACTTGGTGGAAGACGCATCTGGATATAAGAACTACCTTATGGCAGGCACGTTCATACGTCCGTTTACTGTGGAATTCGGCGTAAATGTGGATTTCTAAACAAAAGTAATTGAAGTTATTGAGAAAGCCATAACGTTAGTATCGTTAATGACGTTAATAACGTTAATGACGTTAAGAACGACAATAACGACAATAACCGACAGTAACAATAATTATCTATCAATTGCCGCTACAAAAACGACTATAATAATGATTCTATTACCTGAGGGAAATAGGTCTGTTCAAGGACGTGAATCTTTTCTTCTATATCTTCTACGGTATCTTCCTCCAAAATAGACGTACGGAATTGCTTGATGACTTCACCACCGTCACACACATTATTGACATAATGGATGGAAATACCGGTCTCTTTCTCTCCCGCAGCCTTTACTGCTTCATGTACAAGACGTCCGTGCATGCCTTTTCCCGCATACTTTGGAATAAGAGACGGATGAAGATTGATGATGCTTTGTGGATAACGATCTATGAGCCAATCAGGAATCATCAGAAGATAGCCTGCCAGAACAATAAAGTCTATCTTATATTTCTGAAGAATAGGCAATACGTATTCAGAATCGGCAAGTTGGGCTTTCTTGATTATTTCTGTATCAACATTGAGATTCTGGGCACGCACCAATGCATAGGCATCTTCACGGTTGCTAATCACCAATGCCACCTTTGCTGATTCCTTTTTCTGAAAATATCGGATGATGTTCTCGCAGTTTGTTCCATTACCCGATACGAAGATTGCAATATTCTTTTGGTTATTCATAGGTTTTCCTTATTTTGTGCTGTAAATAAAAAGAGCGCTAATCAGACATAACTGCCATCATAGCGTCTCCAAGGGTTGGTGTTGCGGAGATTGGATTCGAACCAATGACCTCCAGGTTATGAGCCTGGCGAGCTACCAACTGCTACCACTCCGCGATGTTATGTATGCCTTTGTTTTCAAAAGCGAGTGCAAAGGTAGGACTTTTTTATCAATTAGCCAAACTTTTGAATGATTTTTTGCATTTTTTGTTCATTTTTCTACGTCAGATTTTTCAAACCAATTGCATTCTACACCCATTTTCAACGTATCGGAAACGTACGTCAGGTCGCTATTCAGCATGATATTCAAGCAATTATTTGGTAGTTTCGAAAAAAAAGCGTACCTTTGCACCCGAAAACAAAAGCAGCACCTCTGCAAGTGAGTGGTTTGGTGCGTGATAAAGTGAATGAAATTGTTAAAGGGAGGTTTAAGGAATCCTCTATTCAAGACGTCAGAATATCTGCTTGATGCAGACAGACGATTCTCGAACATTTAAGTTTAATATGAAAAGAAATTTATGTGCTAAAAAACTATTCACAGCCCGTGCTGTGGCTGAACTCATAATCATCTTACTACTTTGTTGTATTGCAACAAACCTGTCGGCACAGACTTACACAGGCAAGGCATCATATTATGGTTCAGGATTTCATGGTCGCAAATGTGCTAATGGCGAAGCCTACAATATGTATAAATATACATGCGCACACAAGAGTCTACCATTCGGCACCAAACTGAAAGTGACCAACAACAGAAACGGAAAGTCAACCATCGTTGAGGTTACTGACCGTGGTCCATATGCCAAAGGCAGGATTATAGACTTGTCAAAGGCCGCTGCAATGGAACTCGACATGGTGAAGGCAGGCGTTGCCAATGTCACTATTGAAATTATCAACGATTCGGAAACAGAAACAGATAACCAATCTGCATCTCATGTTCCAATGATACTCTTTGTTCCGGAACTTTCAAATGAGTTCCTCAAGGAAATACCTCGCATTGACCCTACAATCGAGTATGCTTCGTTAGTAAGGTAAAAAGTCAGGACGACGAGGATGCAAGGAGTTGAGGAAAAGAAGACTTTTACACATAACTTATAACGATATGAAAAAGAACATAGACACAATCTGCGTGCAAGGCGGATGGCAACCTAAGAAGGGAGAGCCACGCCAATTGCCAATCTATCAGAGTACAACATTCAAATACGATACAAGCGAACAAATGGCCCGCCTCTTCGACCTTGAAGATGCCGGCTATTTTTATACCCGTCTTGCAAACCCCACAAATGATGCCGTTGCTTCAAAGATCAATGATCTTGAAGGCGGTGTAGGTGCCGTACTTACCAGTAGCGGACAGGCTGCAAACTTCTATGCAGTTTTCAATATATGTGAGGCCGGAGACCATTTCATCACTACAAACAGCATCTATGGTGGTACTTACAACCTTTTCGGAGTCACAATGAAGAAACTCGGCATCGAGTGTACTTTCGTTGATCAGGAATGGGATGACGAAAAGATTGAGGCATGTTTCCGTCCAAACACAAAATGTTTCTTCGGTGAAACTATAAGCAACCCTGGCGGTAACGTATTCGACATTGAGCGCTTCGCCAAGATGGCTCACAAGCACGGTGTACCGCTTATCGTTGACAATACGTTTGCTACACCTATCAACTGCCGTCCTTTTGAATGGGGATGCGACATCGTAACCCACTCTACCACAAAATACATGGACGGTCATGCTACTCAGGTGGGTGGTGTAATTGTTGACAGCGGAAACTTTGACTGGGATGCATACAAGGATAAGTTCCCAGGACTTACAACTCCAGACGATAGTTACCACGGACTTATCTACACTAAGGCTTTCGGAAAGCAGGCATATATCACTAAGTCGGTATCACAACTCATGCGCGACCTTGGCAGTATTCCTTCTCCTCAGAATGCATTCCTGCTCAACCTCGGTCTTGAGACCCTGCATCTCCGTATGCCACGCCATTGTCAGAACGCACAGACTGTAGCAGAATGGTTGCAGAAGAACGAGAAAGTGGCATGGGTCAACTACTCCGGACTTAAGGACAACAAGTACTACCCACTCGCACAGAAATATCTGCCTAACGGTGGATGCGGCGTGATTGCATTCGGTCTTAAGGGAACACGCGAAGATGCAATCAAGTTCATGGACAACCTCGACTTCATCAATATCGTCACTCACGTGGCAGATGCCAAGACTTGCGTTCTTCACCCAGCAAGTCATACTCACCGTCAACTCAGCGATGAACAATTAATGGAAGCAGGTGTACGTCCTGACCTTATCCGATTAAGTGTTGGAATCGAGAATGTTGAAGATATTATCGCCGATCTCCAGCAGGCAATGAACAAGATGTAAATATTTTTTTAGAATAAACCTTTTAACGGTGGAAATGTCAAAACATAAACGGCATTTCCACCGTTTCTTTTATTACGACACTAACCATTATACAATCTTAGCAACCATGAAAACAAACATCATCTATTCATTGATTTTTATCCTGTTACCATTAGCGGTATGCGGGCAGAATAAATCTACGGGTATTTCACCTTCAGAACTGGAAACTTCATTACCCAGAATTGTCATCAGTACAGACAACCCTCTTAATGCTCAGAAGAAAGTTGATGCAAAAATGAAAATAATTGACAGCAGAAAAGGAATGAACACCATTAGCAGCAAGTCGATTAATTATGAAGGACATATAGGTATCAAACTCAGAGGAAACAGTTCACTCAGTTTCAATCAAAAGAAATATACGATTGAGACTTGTGACGGTTCCGGAAAGTCATTGAACGTATCATTACTGGGTATGCCCGAAGAACATGACTGGGTATTGCTGGCACCCTACATGGATGTTTCCATGATACGCGACCCTCTTGCTTTCCAATTATGGGAAGAGATGGGTTACTGGGCTCCACGGCGGAAGATGGTGGAAGTAATATTCAACGATGATTATAAAGGCATCTATATACTCACCGAAAAAATCAAGCAGGACAAGAACAGGGTTGATATTGCAAAGATAAAACCGGAAGACAACTCCGGAAGGGAACTGACCGGCGGATACCTGTTAAGGATTGACACCTATGACGGAGATGATGCTACATTTGAATCAAAGGTTGCAGGTATCGGTAACGGCATGTTCAACCAAAAGGTAGTATGGACATGCCTCACTCCTAAAAAAGGGAAACTGACAGAAGAACAGTTCAACTACATTTCCAATTACATCGACAGTATGGAACAATGCATTCTGTCGGATGATTTTACTGACGGGAAGAAAGATTATTCCAAATATATCAACGTGTCATCTTTCGTGGATTACATCATTCACACCGAACTGTCGCTTAATGCCGATGCCTACAAGCGCAGCGCATACTTCATAAAGAAGAAACAGAACGAAGACGGTACAGGAGGCAAGATTAGTGCCGGTCCCGTGTGGGATTACAACCTTGCGTATGGAAACTGTAATTTCTGCGGAGCCAACGACATATATGGTTGGGCGTACGAAGGATGCAATACATCCCCTACTCCATTCTTCTGGAAACGACTGATGGAAGACCCCGAATTTGTTAAATCTGTAAGCAAAAGATACAAGGAACTGCGTTCCAATATCCTCAGCGAAATACATCTCGACAGTATAATCGATGGTTACGCCAAACAATTGGCAGAAGCACAGAAACGTCATTTTGAGAAATATCCCGAACTTCTGCATTCACAATCCGGCAAAAATGAGAACAATATTATGATGGGTGGATTTCCAATGATGCCAGGATTCGGCGACATGCCTATGCCTGACTTCAGCAATATGCCACAGATGCCGGGATTCGGAAACATACCTATGCCAGACTTCAGCAACATGCCACAGATGCCGGGGTTCGGAAACATACCTATGCCAGACTTCAGCAACATGCCACAGATGCCGGGGTTCGGAAACATGCCTATGCCTGACTTCAGCAATATGCCACAGATGCCGGGATTCGGTGATATGCAGAACTTTACAATGGACGCCTCCATGTTCGCAGCATATTTCGTAAGCAGTTACGACGAGGAAATAAAGATGCTGAAAGACTGGATACATGAACGTTTGGCTGTAATGGACGAAAGATTTCTAACAGCACAATAAAAAACCTACGTATGCGTTATTTTAATAAAGAAGAATAAAATGCGCATAATAAAATACTTGTCTTTCTGTATTTCATTAATGGTGTTGTCCGTTGCCGCTTCATGCAGCGATGAAGAAGAATTTTCAAATGACGCTTCCGTTGCCTTGGAGTTTTCCGACGACACCATACACTTCGACACCATATTTACTTCTATTGGTTCGGCTACCAAACGGTTTAAGATATACAATAAAGGTAAACAGGGGGTTCGTATCCCGTCAATACGTCTTGGGAGTGGCGGAAGCAGCGGCTTCAGAGTCAACCTAGACGGAAGGGCAAATACGCAGTTCTCGGATGTGGAGATTTATCATGGTGACAGTCTCTTCTGCTTCGTGGAAGTTACAGTCAATCCTCATGATTCAGACAGTCCTATCCTATTATCGGACTCCCTTATCTTTACCTTACCTAACGGAAAGACTCAGCAGGTAATCCTTCAAGCTTATGGACAGGACATAATAATACTTAAGGACAGACACGTTGAAACAGACACAAGTTTCGAAGCAAAACGTCCATACGTAATCTATGACAGTCTCACCGTAGATTCAGGAGCCACACTTACCCTAAAAGCGGGAACCGTATTGTATTTCCATTCCGGAGCAAGTCTCAACATACATGGAAAAGTGATTGCAGAAGGTGAAGTTGGCAATCCCGTGACTATGCGCTGCGACCGTACAGACAAACTGTTTCCATACCTGCCATACGACCGAACCGATGCACAATGGGGAGGTATCACCATTTATCAGGAAAGCGAAGGCAACAGATTCATACAATGTGACATTCACGGAGGCAGTTACGGAATAAGAAACATCGGCAGCAAGGGAAACAGACGTGAAGTACTTTACATGCTCAACTCCATAATCCACAACGTGGCAGGAGATGCGCTCAATCTAACAGACATCAAGTCCACCATCCATGGTTGCCAGATAACCAATGCACAAGGAAACTGCGTGACTGTAACCGGAGGTGACGTAGAATTCAGTCATTGCACAATTGCCCAATTCTATCCATGGAGTGCAACATACGGAAACGCCCTGTATTTCACCAACCATATCGAAAATACCGAACATCCGCTGATCAATCTCAGTTTTGTCAATTCCATAATCACAGGATACAGCAATGATGAACTGTTCGGAGTACCTATGCAGGACAGCGACACACCGTTCAACTACCATTTCGCAGGTTGCCTAATCAACACGATTCTGACCGAAGATGACATGGAAGACTTCGAGGAATGCAGACTCGACACAATCAGTACCGAAAACAATTCTGGTACAATAGACAACAGCAATAAGCCTAAACCACGCGAAGGAAATTTCCGTTTGCTCGATACCGACAACTTCATCTATGACTTCCGTCTCGACACACTATCCGCAGCACGTCAGCTGGGAGTCGGTTCGCTAATCCCCGAAGACTGCAGGACGGACATGAACGGAAAAGTCAGGAACGCAGAACATCCCGATGCCGGTTGCTATCAGTTTGAATAAATCCCCATGATTCAGTCAATTCCCATAGAACATCACCCACTTGAACCTTTTCTGCCAAAGAACGCAAAGGTTTTGTTTCTTGGCAGTTTTCCGCCTCCCAAGCATCGTTGGTGTATGGAGTTCTTTTACCCAAATTGGATAAACGACCATTGGAGGCTAGAAGGAGAAGTATGGTTCACCGACAGGAATTACTTTGCCGACAACAGCAGGAAATGCTTCAAGTTGGAACAGATAAAGGAATTTCTTGGCAGTAAGGGGATAGCATTCTATGATACAGCAAAAGCAGTAAGGCGATTGAAAGACAATGCATCGGATGCCTTTCTTGAAGTAGTTGAACCTACAGATATAAACACCATACTGAAGCAGATACCAGAATGCAAAGCGATTGTCACCACAGGAGAAAAGGCAACACAGACAATCTGCCGATATTACGGTACAGACACTATTCCAAAAGTAAACACATACATCACACTTACCCAACCTTCCGAACTCCTTGGACACGAAGTCATACTCTACCGACTTCCGTCATCCTCAAGAGCCTTTCCCCTCTCCTTCGACAAAAAAGCCGAAGCCTACCGACAGATGTTCGATTTCATATACGGACCAATAAGATGAATGAGATAACCGACATACAGAAAATCCCCATCGCCGACCTGTCAGCAATGGGGATTTTTGTATTTTGACTATCCAATGATTAAAGTCCCTTGAGATACTTGTCAAAGTCAACGACCTTCATCTCTGTAGCCTTGGAATCCTTGCGGTTCTTGAAGTCCTTGATGATGTTGTAAACTTCCTTTGGCTTGTAGTTTTCATCGTAAGGGAGAGGCCAGTTGCGTGCGCCCAACCAAGAGTCACGGTCGCTGAGGTTCCAGAATGTTACACAGTCGATTGACTTCTTGTGCTTACGGAAAAGACGGAAGAGCATGTCGTACTGCTTGTTGAAGCGTGCCTCAACTTCAGGAGTGATAGTAGCACCGTCACGACGGAACTGGAGTTGACCACCCATCTGTTCGTTTACACGTACGTCAAGTTCAGTAAACTGAATGTGCTTTACGATGCTTTCATACTTTGTGATGGCATCATCGATATCCTTTTCGCTTGGTCCGTAGATGTTGTAGTGTCCCTGCATACCGATACCGTCAACAGGAATACCTGCTTCAATCATCTTCTTTACCTTGTTGTAAATCTTATCGCGCTTGTGAGGAGTAGCAGCATTGTAGTCGTTGATGAAGAGGAGAGCATTAGGGTCTGCACGGTGTGCAAATACGAATGCGCTGTCGATAAAGTCTTCACCTGCAATTCTGTACCAAAGAGACTGACGGAATGGGTTTTCAGCCTTTTCGTCGTCTGTAAACACCTCGTTTACTACGTCCCAGCAATATACGATGTCCTTGTAACGACCGATAACAGCATTGATGTGAGTACGCATGCGATCATAGAGAGTCTCCTTGTCAACGAGTTTACCGTCCTTGTCGTAGAACATCCACTGGCCTACCTGACTGTGCCAAGCAAGAGTATGACCACGAAGCGGAATCTTGTTTTCACGGCAGAAATCTGCTATCTTATCAGCATTTGTCCAGTTGAACTGACCTTCCTGGGGCTGAATAGACTGTGGCTTCATGTCGTTTTCTGCTGTGATACTGTTGTAATCCTTCTTGATAAGGGCAACCTGTTCAGGAGTAGTAATGTTGCGCATATTTACAGCAACACCAATCTTGAAATACTTCTTGTAGGCATCCTTGAAACCTTTTTCCTGAGCGAAAGAAGGAGCAGAAACCATTACAAGAGCCATAGCACAAAGTGCTGATTTCATAAATGTTTTCATGATGATAAAATTAGTTATTAATACTGATTGTTTATTGGTTATATGATTTTACCTATTTTATGAGGGCAAAGTTAGCAATAAAATGGAACATTCCAATATTCTTTGAGCAATTTATTGCTGAAAACATCGTTAATCGACAGATAATTCCATTCCGTCGTATGCTAAATGAATATGTTGAGGCAATAATGCATCCTCTTCGGCATGAGGCAGGACGAAATGACTCATGTGAATGAAATAAGTTTCCCTGGCACCTACTTTCTGAGCAAACCTGACAGCATCATCGACCGACTGATGACTTGGATGAGGTTTGTGGTGAAGCGCATTCACTATCAGCAAATCCGTTCCTTCCAGATATTTCCATTCCGATTCAGGAAAAGACTTCATATCTGTGATATAGGTCAACCCACCTATACGGAAACCCACTATCGGCAGTTTTCCATGCATCACCCTGATGGGAAGTACTTCTATCGAACCGACACGTACAGGGACGTGAGGTTCAATATGTTCCAAAGAAATTGCAGGAACACCCGGGTAACGTTTTTCCTTTGGAGTGAAACAATACGGGATACGCTCCATCAGATGCTGAGCCACCAACTGTTCAGCATAAATAGTAACATCACCAAAGAGAATTCCCGGACGAATGTCATCAATACCCCCCACATGATCGTAGTGCTCATGCGTAATGAAAATACCGTCAATCCTGCGGAAAGGACGCTTAAGCATCTGCTGACGGAAATCAGGACCGCAATCTATGAGAATACAAGTATCGTCAGTTTCCAGCATTGCAGAACAGCGTGTACGGCAGTCACGCGGATCATCGGACGTACAAGTCCTGCAAGTACATCCAATCTGCGGCACTCCCCCACTCGTTCCTGTTCCGAGCAATGTCAGTTTCATATCTACAGTATGTTTACTTCAGGTTTTATGTCAATATCGAACCGTACACTCACACTTTTGCGCACAGCATCGGAAAGAGCAAGAATATCCTTTCCGTCAGCCCCACCGAGATTGACCAGGACAAGAGCCTGACGACTGTGTACGGCAGCCCTACCCAAAGACTTACCCTTCCAGCCACATTGTTCAATAAGCCATCCAGCAGGAATCTTCACCCCGCCGTCAACTTCATAGAACGGCATCTGAGGATAATCCTTCTGGATTTCAAGAAACTTTTCGCGGCTGACAACCGGATTCATGAAGAAAGAGCCGGCATTTCCCTGCACCTTTGGATCAGGAAGTTTCTGATTGCGTATTGAAATGATTGCATCACGTACAACACGCGGAGTTATCTCAACACCCTCGGGCAGATTACTGCGAATGTTGCCATATTCCAGCCGTGGTGTATATTCCTTATTTAATAAGTACGTGACGTAGGTCACGGCATAGCATCCCTTCAGTTCGTTCTTGAAAATACTCTGACGATAGGAATAACAGCATTCAGAGTTCGTGAATACACGGCGTTCACCGGTTCTGAGGTCAACACATTCAACCTTCTGAATGAAATCCTTTGCCTCAACCCCATAGGCACCGATATTCTGAACGGCACTTGCCCCCACCTCGCCCGGAATGAGTGAAAGGTTTTCCAAGCCACACCATCCGTTTTCTACAGTCCATTCCACAAACTCGTCCCAAATCATACCGGCACCGACACGGATACAGTTGCCATCGACACTTATACCCGAAATGCAACTGTGAAGTACCGTACCGTCATAATCCTTGGTAAACAGAAGATTGCTGCCACCGCCAATATGAATATAAGGAGTACCCTGCAGCGAAGGAACCAAACCAATCAGTTCCTCCTCACTATGGTAATCAACATAGCGTGAAGCCCTTGCTTCTATTCCGAATGTATTGTGAATTCCTACCATTAACTTACAATCTTAATTAACTTCCACTCCCCCCCGACATTGTCAAACACGAACTTCATCTGCATACCGTTGCCGAGACCTTCGAGCAGGACAGTCTTGCGGTTCTGACTTATGGCAGCCTGTCCGTAATCGATATTAACTATCGACGAAGACAAGTCCGGCAACTGTTCATAAAGTTCATCCCATTCCTCTTCGTTGAGGGAAGTCTCGGCACCCTCATCCTCCTCCTGAGGAGTGAAGATAAAAGTAAGAGGCAGCCGAAGCGACTCGTGCTGGAATTCCCTATCCGTATTGAAACGGCTGAAAAAACCGAGGAAACTGCCGTTTGGAGTATCCTCCAGCCCCACAGCCCCCGACGCAGTCATATACCACTTACCGTCATCAGTTCGGTTGAACGTATATTTCTCCATATCACCCGATTCCCAATCAATCCATTCCATTGACACATTATCAACAGTAGTATCATTCAGAAGTTCCAGATCAGCCTCACGTTCATAAATGACCACATAGGCATCCCTGACCAACAGATTTTCGTTTTCGAAATCAATCTTCACACGTTCCTTTCTGAAATCCTCGCTTTCAAGGAAACTATAGAAAAAGTCATTGAAAAGTTCATCAGCAGTCTTTGGAATTACCATAGGTTCCAACAAGTCCAGTTGCTCATGTTCAACAGTATCCACATCAAGGGAATCAACGTCCTCGACATCTTCATCACCGCCCTTGCCCATTCCGCAGGATACAAGCAACATGGCAGTACCAAAAACCAAAAATAAATGCCTTGCAGTCACGAATAAAAAACTAAGCCTTCGGTACGTTTGACCGACACCGTAAATTGTATTACTATTTCGAAGCGCAAAGTTAAGGAATAATTGTGAATTGTCAACCACTATTTACGAAAATTGTAACCAGTATATTGTCAAATAGCAAATATTTCTTACCTTTGCAAAAAATTTAGCCACATCAATGTTAGAAAAGATTCAAGCAATGCTTGCAGAGGTAGAAAACCTCGAAGCACACAGCGCCGAAGACATAGAGGCGCTTCGCATCAAATACCTAAGTAAGAAAGGAAGCATCACAGCCCTTATGGCTGACTTCCGAAACGTACCTGCCGACCAGAAGAAAGAAGTAGGTATCAAGATAAACGAACTCAAGACACGTGCGTTTGACAAGATCAATGCCCTCAAGGCTGAATTCGAGTCAAGTGACTCAGATACCACCGACCTGGACATCACACGTACAGCCTATCCTATCAAACTCGGTACACGTCACCCGCTCACAATCGTAAAGAATGAAATCGTGGACATCTTCTCACGTTTGGGATTCAGTCTTGCCGAAGGTCCTGAAGTAGAAGACGACTGGCACGTGTTCGGAGCGATGAACTTTGCAGAAGACCACCCAGCACGCGACATGCAGGACACATTCTTCATCGAAAGTCATCCCGACGTAATACTCCGTACCCACACGTCATCAGTTCAGAGCCGCGTGATGGAACATACCCAGCCGCCAATCCGCATTATCTGTCCGGGACGTGTTTACCGCAACGAAGCAATCTCAGCACGCGCCCATTGTTTCTTCCATCAGGTAGAAGGTCTCTACGTTGATGAGAACGTAAGTTTCACCGACCTCAAGCAAGTACTCCTTCTCTTTGCACGCGAAATGTTCGGCGAAGGCACTCAGATCCGTCTCCGTCCATCATACTTCCCATTCACCGAACCATCAGCCGAAATGGATATTTCATGCAACATCTGCGGAGGAGAAGGATGTGCATTCTGCAAGCATACCGGTTGGGTAGAAATCCTCGGATGCGGAATGGTAGACCCAGCCGTACTCGAACTGAACGGCATAGATTCCAAGAAATACAAGGGATACGCATTCGGAATGGGTGTAGAAAGAATCGCAAATCTGAAATATCAGGTAAAAGACCTGCGTATGTTCAGCGAAAACGACGTTCGTTTCCTCAAGGAATTTGAAGCAGCAAATTAATAGTAAAGCCCCATTTTTGGGGCGCTTCAATCCCCAAAAGCCCCTAAAATCGCACCAAAACGAATAGATTTCAAAAAAAATCGAAAAAAAGTTTGCAAATGTTTTGGTAGTATCAAAAATTGTCGTACCTTTGCACTCGCAAAACGGAAATGACACCAACAACGGGGTTAGCGAAGGGATGCGAAACATACAGAAAACGGTGTGTTAGTTCAGTTGGTTAGAATATCTGCCTGTCACGCAGGGGGTCACGAGTTCGAGTCTCGTACACACCGCAAAAAGAGTTCTTCGGAACTCTTTTTTTTATGTATTCGTGAGCCATATTTATATCATAAGGTAACCACTACTTAACTCCCTTTAGCTCCAAAACAACTTAACTCCTAAAACTTTCGCAAGTCAGAAACTTGCAAAAGTAGAATTAATATACTATCTTTGCACACATGAAAGTTAATTCAGCACAATTCTTCAAGAGCAGTCCAAGGGCAGACATGTGTCCCGGTTCCACAATTCCCGAATACGCATTTATCGGAAGATCCAACGTCGGCAAGTCCAGTCTGATAAATATGCTAACCGGAAGAAAAGGACTCGCAATGACATCCTCCACCCCTGGAAAGACCATGCTCATCAACCATTTCATCATAAATGCCCAGTTGCCGTCAAATACCACCCCCGATGCCGTAAATGCAATAATTGCACCCAACGGTACAAAAAAAGGTCAAGGATTCTTCATCGTTGACCTACCGGGATACGGTTTTGCACTTCGTGGCAAACGCGAGATGGATAAGTTATGGAGCCTAATTTCACACTACGTACTCGACCGCAGCCAGTTGACCTGCCTGTTCGTACTGATAGACATAAGACTGGAGCCCCAGAAGAAAGACCTGGATTTCTTTGAATTTCTCGGAGAAAACGGAATTCCGTTCTCCATTATCTTCACCAAGGCGGACAAACTCTCAAGAAGCAAGGCCATGCTTAATGTAAAGGCATACATGGATAAGTTGCAGGAGCAATGGGAAGAACTGCCGCCCTACTTCATCACCAGTTCCACTACCCGTCAGGGACACGACGAACTGCTCGACTACATAGACAACATAAATGAAACACTCCTTTAGGAGTTTAGGAGATCAGGAGTTAAAGGGAGTTAAAGGCTTTGTAATGGCTTTTCTAACGTATAAAGTCAAAACTCACGAGTGAACTCCAATCAATATAATGCAGCATCATATACACGGCAGCAGACGAAGCAGCAACCTGGAGGTACAAAGCAACATATTCCAAGGAAGCAGGAAGATGACGCATGACCTTACGCGTAAATCCGCCGTCAGCAATTTCATGAGCAGTCTGTTGCTTTAGGAAACTGCGTACCAAAGCCTCATCAGCCTCCGAGAGATTAAGATCTTCCCCTACAGACGGAGAAACAATACGAAATAAATTATTCTTATCCATGATAACCTTGTTTTTTTAGATAATCAGCCAATTTCTGCTTACCCCGGAAGATATGTGACTTAACGGTACCGGTAGGCAATTCCGTAATCTTCACAATAGTCTCAACGGGCAAGTCCTCAATCACATTCAGAGACACACAGGTACGCTCCCTGTCCGACAGAATCCCCATAGCCGTATTGATGTCAAGACTCAGCATACTGTCAGGACTTTCCTGACCGTTACTCCATTCCGGTAAAGCATTCTCCTCCATCAAGGGAGAGAGGGAAGACTCCCTTCGTTTCCTCAGATAGTCAAGCCACACATTATAGGCAATACGGAACAGCCAAGTCTTGAAACTGGACAATTGTCGGAAAGAACTGATACTGCTATACACCTTGATGAATGTCTCCTGTGCCAAATCGTCACTAAGCATCGCATCGCCACCAGTCTGACTGAGGAAGAAACGACGTACAGGCGATTGGTATTTCCTGACCAGACGCTCAAAAGCACGGCCACTACCATCAGTAATGACCTGTGCAATGAGAGTTAAATCATCAAGCGAAATAATATTCATTCCACTTCGGCTTTGTCCAGAACATTCAGTTTATTCATTTCCTTCTCATCAGCCTTTCTCCACTTACGGGCAATCAACGCACCGACCATGAGAGCGACACCCACACCAAGAACAGGGAGACTGAAACCCAGACCATCAGAAGATTCCCCACCCTTAGACAGAATGAAAATCGTAAAGCCCAATCCCACCAGCGCGAGAACAAGTCCCCAAATAAATGTAGTTTCCTTTCCGCTTGCCTTGTCAGTCTTCTTCTTCTCAGCCTCAATGTAAGCACTCACGTCCTGACCCTTCTCAACCATCAACGCAAGCAACTTGTTACGGTCAGCACTACCCTTCCTTATGAAGAAGAATACGATAAACACAATACCCATCGGCATGATAGCACTCACAAAGATCGGAATCAGGATATCCTCATCCCAGAACTTAGGTTCCATTTCCTTCATCTGGCGCTCATGCTGCTGAGTCATTTCAAGTTCCCTGAGTTTCAGTTCAGCCAACCTGACAGCATTACTGTCAACATTAGCAGAATCACTAACCAACTGCTGTTCCGCATTTTCAGCCTTTGCACCAGCAGCCGAATTGTTCACCTTTGCAGCATAAGTCTGCATACCGATTCCCATGATAAGGGAAAGAATTACAACCAACTGTTTCATTTTCTTTTTCTTTCTTTTTAAATGATTATTATAATTAATTATTCAAGTCATATCCTGCAGCAGACATCACAATCAATCCGCTTTAAGTCAACTTTCACACATATAGACGCAGCAAAGTTAGAAAAAGTTGCAGAGATATGAAAAAAAAATCATAACTTTGCAAAGATAACTTAATTCAACACATTATGGCAATCAACATCATCAGTACCCTAAAGAGTTCAATCCTTGCAGGAATATGCATCGGCATAGCAGGTTTCGGATATCTCATGAGCAAGGACATCGTAGGAATCATACTCTTCACATTCGGACTTTTGGCAGTCGTAAACTATGGTTTCAAGCTATACACCGGTACTGTTGGTTTCTGCGGAAGCAGCCGTGGACTGGCAATAAATGAAATACCGCTCGTATTGCTCGGCAACATCATCGGAACCCTACTCGTTGCGTTGCTCACCTACACGTCAGCCAAGGACCTACAAAGCGTGGCACAGGGAATACTTGAGTCAAGACTGGAAAACGGAATACTGCGCAGCGGAATACTCGCCATAGGATGCGGATTCATCATGACCACGGCAGTATGCTTCGCCAAATACGAAAAGAGATGGCTGCCCCTCCTGTTCGGAGTACCCATCTTCATCGTATGTGGATTCCCCCACTGCATAGCAGACGCCTTCTATTACCTTGCCGCCCCACTCACATTCTGGTCAGAACACCTTATTAATATAATAGGACTATACATCAGCATCGTCATAGGCAACGCCATCGGATGCAACCTTGTACGCCTCATCAAGTGGGACAAGGAAGCCTGAACCACTTTTCCCTTCCCTCCAAAGGGGGGAAACGCAACCCCAAACATAAACGCAAAACTTGTTGACTCGTTGACTTGTTGACCCGTAGACTTGTTGACTATTGTATAACTATTAATAAAAGTTAAATATCAGCATAATTGCGAAAAAATCAATAACTAAAGTCTTCGTTATCTAATTATTTAGTTTATCTTTGCTCCCGATATTAAAACTACATCAAAGATAATGAAAACAAACTATCAGACACTCACGAAAGCAGAAATGCAGGTAATGAACGTATTATGGGGCAAAGGTAAGGCATGCGATGTACATGAAGTCGTAGCAAGTTACGACGAGCCCAAACCAGCCTACACCACCATCTCCACGTTCATGAAGATACTCTCTACTAAAGGTTTCGTCGATTTCAAGAAAGGACAGGGAAAGCAACATCTCTACTTTCCGATGATTTCCCGTGCCGAATACACCAGCAGGATGATGAAAGAGATGAAGGACAGTTTCTTCGGAGGCTCAGCATCCTCCTTCCTGAGTTTCTTCGTAAAGGAAGAAAAACTCAGCGAACAGGAAATCAAGGAAATCATAGAATTAGTAGAAAAGTAGTCAGGAGACAATAAAAAAGCTAAAAGCCTTTTTAAGTGAAAAGGGAAAAGTTATCGTTGAAAAGCTAACGGCTAATGGCTAACGGCATTAAAAAGCTTAACTCCCTTTAACTCCAAAACTACTGACTCCCCAAAAGAATACTAACCCAATCATTTTCAATTCAACATCATGGGCTCACTAACCGTATATGCCATCAAGTCAGCAATCTGCCTTACGTTGCTCTACCTACCCTACACACTACTGCTCCGTAAGGAAACCCTCTTTGCCGTAAACCGATGGGGACTGTTAATCATCACCCTCATCTCACTAATCCTGCCAAGCATGGATATTTCCCTATGGGACAACAGAGCATTCGACGTCTTCAGACAGCATGGAGAAGCAATAATAGAAGTAGGAATGCCGATACCTACACTTGAAGCCGACACCGCAGCCACCACTGCCACAACGCCCAATCAGGACGTATTCAGTTGGACAATGCTGCTCGTAGCAATATACCTGATAGGAGTAATCACCACATTAGCAGTAAAAGCCATCGACTTCATCAACATGCTCCGAGGAATGTCCAAAGGATCGTTGTGGAAAGAAACACACGACGGCATCACCATACATTGCAAACCGGCAGGAAGCACCCCGTTCAGTTGGATGAAGAACATCATCATCTCAGAAGACGACTACGACAACAATAAGGAAATACTCATCCACGAAAATGCCCACATTCGGTACGGACATTCATGGGACACCCTATTCATCACCATAGCAGAAATCTTCCAATGGTTCAACCCCTGTATCTGGATGCTCGGCAACTCCCTGTACGAAGTACACGAATACGAAGCCGACGAAGCAGTACTGAGCCACGGAGTCACAGCGCAGAAATATCAGATGCTGCTAATAAAAAAAGCCATTGGCGCCAGTTCCTACGCTTTTGCCAACGGCTTCAATCATAGTTTACTTAAAAACCGTATCACCATGATGAAAAAAAATCATTCAAGCAAGTGGAGTAGTGCAAAATACCTGTACATACTCCCAATGTCAGCAATCGCACTCGGAGCCTTTGCAAGTACAGACATCGAGAAAGCGACAGCCGAAGTAAGTAACCTTACCGTCGGCAAAGTTAAGGAATTTGTTTCAACCAGACAAGTCCCAGGCGGAAAAAATCCATTCCGAACAGGAGAGATGCCGACCGAATCGGCAGAGTTGAAGGACAAGGAAGCACAGGCAGACATCGAAAGCAACGCCTTGGAAGACAAGAACGACGGACCCGTACTCATATTCAAGGACAAAGGAGACGTGGAACCACTCATAGTAGTCAACGGAAAAATCATTGCCGAAAACATCACCCTCGAAGAAGTCACAAACATAGAAGTCGTGCTGCTCAGCAAATACGGAATCAAGCAGGACGATATCGCTTCCATAACAGTACTGAAGGATGAAGCAGCCATTGCCATTTGGGGAGAAAAAGGAAAGAATGGAGTAATTGAAATCAAGACAAAGGACAATAAGGAACCGGAAGTAAAAGTACAGAAAGAAGCAACGGATGAAGATGAAGTATTCACGGCAGTAGAAAATATGCCGGAATTCCCCGGAGGAGCACCAGCATTGATGCAGTTCCTTGCAACAAACATGAAATACCCGAAAGATGCACGGGAATGTGAAATTTCAGGAAGGGTTCTTGCATCATTTGTTGTTCAGGAAGACGGAAGTATAGGTGACATAAAAATAATAAAGTCAGTTGCCAATCCTATAACTGAAGTAAACATTATTACTGACGAAACAATAGTCAATGCCTTCAGGAATCAGACAGAAGCAGGTGATGTATCGAAAGAGGCATACATCCAGAAGTACAACAAAGGAATACAGCAATGCGACGAGGAAGTCAAGCGTATCATCTCCACCATGCCAAAATGGAAACCAGGCAAACAAAGAGGCGAAGAAGTACGGGTAAAATACACGATACCAGTGAATTTCAGACTTAATTAAAATAACGCAAAAAAGCCATTGGCAATTTAGCCTTTGGCTTTTTTTGAGTCTACGAGTCTACAAGTCTACGAGTCAACAAGTGACCGTTCGACTGGCTTATTTTCGTAGGCTTTCAGCCGTTTCGTAGATGCGACGCATCGTTTCGTAAGTGAAAAACTTCACCGTTTCGTAGGCAACGCCTTTTGGATAAAAGTCCACTTGATTTTAACAATTTAACAAATTAATTTTTTAATAAAATAACATCTTTTATCTTTTCCTGAAATTAGTTTACAGTTTTTGCTCTGGTTTATACTGAATTAT
>JAKSJB010000031.1 GCA_024398475.1 Bacteroidaceae bacterium
CAAACGCAAACACAAAAACGTTAGACCTTAAACTCTAGACCTTAGATAAGACAAAGTAAACGCAAAAATGTATTTAGCAATATTCGGAGTTGAAGTTCTGTGGACAATAATATGAATGTTTTTTATGTAAGAATAGGATAAAATGTGAGTAATGCCTGTATATTTGGGGATTTATTCGTATATTTGCAGCGTATTCGGGTGCAGTATGTGATTTTGTGCTGCATGTCGGATGTGTGACTAATCAATTTAATTATAGTAATAACAACAATTAAAAAGGCAATTAAATGAATTTCTGTAAACTTTTTCGCATGGCTGAGGTGGCTGGAATGATGCTCGCGATGCTCTTTCTTGCTTCTGCCAATGACTGCCGTGCTCAGAAGACTTTCGGCAACATCCCCGACCTGCATGTGGAGGGCAAGTGGTTGGTGGATGAGAACGGCAACAAGGTGGTGCTTCACGGTGTGATGGACACACCGAGTCCCTATTTCAACAGTAACAGATGGGGAGGCAAGAACAATTTCTGGGAGATTGACTTGCAGAAAAGCGGCTCTTCCTACACCACTTCATGTATTGATTATTTCAAGAAACTGTTTGACGGACTTGCAAATCCTGAACTGGGTACGTACTGCAATCTTTTCCGTCTGCATCTTGATCCTTGCTGGACCAACAACAGCAATGTGACGGCTAAGGGTTTCACGTCCAAGAATGGTAAGACTTACGATCCCAACGGTACTGAGGTGGGCGGTGAAGCCGATACCAAGAACTTTGACAAGACTCGGCTGAAGACTTATATGTCTTCCCTTTATTTCAAGATTGCCAAGGAGGCTCTCAACCGAGGTATGTATGTCATAATGAGACCGCCTGGGGTGTTCCCTTCGAAGGTCAAGGTGGGTGACTACTACAATGACTACATCAAGACGGTGTGGGACGTCGTGACTCAGAATGACTCTATCAGGAAATACTCCGGTAAGATAATGATAGAACTTGGCAATGAACCTGTCGACATTCTTGATGCCAACGGTCAGAACAAGAATTCCGGCCAGACTATGCATGATTTCTTCCAGCCTGTAGTGGAGAAAATCCGTGAGAATGGCTTTACGGGTATTATCTGGG
Source organism: Bacteroidaceae bacterium (assembly GCA_024398475.1). Classification (GTDB taxonomy): domain Bacteria; phylum Bacteroidota; class Bacteroidia; order Bacteroidales; family Bacteroidaceae; genus Colivivens. The sequence continues at coordinate 1,114 of JAKSJB010000031.1, forward strand.
TTCCGGGCGGTGTATGGCAGCAGGAATACAAGGGGTATAAGACCAATCCTATTACGGGCTACAACATAGGTTATGCCGTTCACGACTATGTGGGATGGTATGGCACGAGTGAGAGCAGTTACAACAAGCAGAACTGTATCAACAGTTTCCGCGGTTCGGTACCTGTAGTTGATACTAATCCTATTGTCATTACGGAGGTTGACTGGAGTCCTACAAGCAAGTCGCAGGGCCATTACAATGAATCGGGAACCTGGGTAGAGGGCAATTATGGAACCTGGGCTACAGGTAGTACCAGCAAGTGGGGTAGTGCCTACAAGGCTATGCTTGACCATTTCGGTAATATCAGCATGACGCTTTCCGGTACTGGATGTCTCATTGACGTGGATAAGTGGGTACCTAACAACAAGGACAGTTATACTGTGTGGAAGAGCAAGACGAAGACTCTTCAGCCTGCATTCCTTGATGCAATGAAAAAGGATGGATATGCTGATGCATGGGAGGCTTCAAGCGGTGCGTGCTGGCAATGGTATAAGGAATATGCCGAGGATGATGAGCACCGTCCTTACATGGCTTATACGCGTAGGTGGACTGCTGATCAGGGTAACGGCAAGTTCAAGAATCCTATCCTCAATGCCGACTTCCCTGATCCTGACGTGATACGCGTGAACGATACGTACTATATGGTAAGTACCACGATGTTCCATTTCCCTGGTGCTACTATCCTTAAGTCGAAGGACCTCGTGAACTGGGAGTACTGTGCAAATCCCCTGAAACAGATTGCTGACAACGACAACTACAATCTTCAAAAGGGATTGAACCACTATGCTCAGGGACAATGGGCTGCTTCGCTGAACTACAGCGGGGGTAAGTTCTATCTCTACTTCATTGCGTACGGAAAGAATGGCGAGGATGAGGGTAAGAACCTGTTGCTTACGGCTACTGACCCTGAGGGTGAGTGGGATGCAAAGGAATGGAATGAACACTATTACGACAGCGGTTGGTTGTTTGACGACGGTGAGAATGGTGACGGATATGTGTATGTGGCTTGCGGAATCGGTGACATCTGGGTGAACAAACTTGACGGCAGAACTCTGAAGAAGATTTCAAGCGTAAAGGTTCTGAATCACGACACCAAGGAGTATTACAATTCCATGGAAGGCAGTCACATGTATCATATAGGAGATTTCTATTATCTATATCTGACTACAGGCGGCTATTACCGCGGTCAGCAGATTTTCCGAAGCATCAATCCTATGGGACCTTATGAGGAATGTCCGTACATGGTATTCGAGAACCAGGGTATTCATCAGGGTGCTCTCGTTCAGACGCAGACAGGAGAATGGTGGACTGTCCTCTTCAAGGACGCGGGTTCAATCGGCCGTGTCCCTTATCTTGAACCTGTGAAGTGGGTAGATGGCTGGCCTGTTGTCGGCAAAAACGGTATTGACGTAAGTAAGAATGGTGTTGCCTATGCAAAACCAAATGTAGGACAGACTTATGCCCGTACGTACCTCCCAACCAACGATACCTTTACTGACCCTAAACTGGGTATGCAATGGGAATGGAACCATAATCCTGACAACGGCGCATGGAGTCTGATGGAGAATCTCGGACATCTTCGCCTCCATACTACGGGTATCACAACAAACGGATTGCTTCAGGCACGCAATTCCCTCACTCAGAGAATTCATGGTTATACTCCGGAGGGTACTGCAAGCAATAAGGTGTGGGATAGTTACGGAACGGTGAAGATGGACATAAGTCACATGCAGGATGGCGACGTGGCTGGTATTTCCGTATTCCAGGACCCTTATTCATGTATTGCCGTAAAGCAGGTGGACGGAAAGCGCTACCTATTCAGCGAACGTAAATACATTACGGATGGCGGTACTGACCAGAGTATTCTCGGAGAGGAGGAAATTACTTCGGACAGTATTTATCTGCGTGCTGTGGTGAATTTTGGTACCAACAAGGCTAAGTATTATTACAGTCTCGACAACAAGACCTATACAAAGTTCGGCGTGGAGATGGATATGCGTTTCATCCTGTCCGTATTTGTTGGTCAGCGTTTCTATATATTCAACTATGCAACACAGATTAACGGCGGTTATGTAGATATTGACTGGTTCTCTACCGAACCTGTATATGATGAAAGTTACTACTTCGGCAAGGGTGTGCTCAAGACCTTCACGGAGGAAGACCTTACAATGGCTGAACTTTCAATGCCGAAGGACGCTTATACGGTTACTCCCGGCGGCAGTCAATCATTGGAAATCATCTGCAAGGCTATGTCGGGTATGACCACCAACGTGGCTTCAAACTGTAAGTATGAGATAAGTGATTCAAAGGTGGCAACGGTGATAGGCGGTTCAATAAGGGGCTTTGCTGACGGCGTTACTGACGTGACTGCTACTTATACTGATTTCATGGGTAACAGTAAATCGGTGACTTTCACTATCAATGTGTCTACATTTCCTCTTACTGTAGATGGCTTCAATCCTTCGATTTATGGTAATGGCACATTTAAGTGTATCTCTACCTACGGACAACTTACCACCAGTCAGTATGGTTTCGGTGGATGGACTTATCCAGGGGCTCTTGATATTTCTGCATATAAGTATATAGTGGTGAGATTGAGATTCCAGGCAAACTGTCAGCCTTCTTTCCGTATCTTCGATGAGAACAACTATTGGTCAACTCCTTATATTGCTGACATGAAGAAAAAGAAGGAGGTTGTGATTGATCTCCAGAATATGGTGAACAGCGAAGGAAGGAAGATAGATCCTTCTCACATTTATATTGCAGGATTCTGGTCGGATGGTACAAATGCCATGTATATTTCCGAGGTGTTCCTCAGTAATGACGGCGTGAACCCAGTAACGGATATTTTTGCGGTACATTCTGAATCTTCCAGACCTATGGCAAACGGTGTGTTCGACATTCAGGGTAGGGAAATGAAGGATGGTGCTTCCCGACTTGCCACCGGTCAACTCAGAAGTGGTATATATATTATAAACGGAAGAAAGACTTTAATTCGGTAGAATAGTTCAAGGTTCAGAAATGATGAGGGGGCTCATATCGCAATGATATGGACCCCCTCAATGATTTGTATAGTGTTGTTATTGATTGTACCTATTTCAGCGAAGACTTGCTGATTGGGAACTCGAAATATGTGTCTGGGAATGGTTCGTTGACGAGGGTGAAATGCCACCATTCACAGTCGTATGGCTTGAAACCATGACGGAGCATTGCCTCACGGAGAATCATACGGTTGTTGAATTGCGTTTCGTTGATTGGTCGGTAAGTTCCGATTTCCTGTCCCGGCTGCACGTCTGGGTGTGATGCAATACCGAAGTAATCGTAGGTACATCCCATATCGACTTCTTTCTCAAGATTCATGTCGAAGAGGGTGAGGTCGACTGTAGAACCGCGTGTGTGACCGGATTTTTCTGCTACATATTCCTGCGGTACCAATACTGATTTCTCCAATTCAGGATAGAAATACTCTTTCATCCTGATGTCACTTGTATCCTTAGCCCATTTCATGAAGAAATCTACTGCACATTGGGGACGGTAGGCATCAAATATCTTGAGTCTGTAACCTTTTTCCTTCAGTTCATCGCTTACAGCCTTCAGGGAGTCGGCAGCCTGACGGGTAAGTATGGCTATTGGTTCTTCATATCCCGGAATACGTTCTCCAATGAAGTTGTATGTGCTGTAATAGCGTATTTCAAGAATTGCATCGGGAACGGCATCGGATAGTAATACAAATTCAGAGGAGTCGAGTTCTTCCCTGACGCTGGCTTCTTTCTTACTGCATGAAACAAATGTTGCAATTACTGCAACCAGCAATAGTAGTTTCTTCATTGCCTGTCCGGGTTTATTATCAGTTTTCCTCTGCATTGGAATGTCCGTCGAACAACTTAATGTCTTCACGGCGGCGCTTGTAGGTAGGAGATGATTCTACCATACTGATTACATCGTCGTTGTCAAGGTCCTCGTCCTTGAAGCGGTATGTGTATGTAGGACGATGTTTCAGGGTTCCATTGCCTTCGGTTCCATATATGTTGATTCGCCTTAATTCGTTCTCTATTTCCTTTGCTGTACGTTCGGCTTCACGGCGACGTTCCTCTTCTGTGAGTTTCTTCATCCTGTCGTCCATTTCTGTAGAATTGATGTTCTGAACACCAAATCCTGTGGCAAGGATGGTGACCTTGACTTTCTCTCCGAGAGATTGGTCTACGCTGAGTCCCCATTTTGTCTCAACGATATCACTTGTCTTCATCTTGTCCATGAAGTCATTGATTTCGGTCATTTCGTCCATCATGAGCCCTGGAGTATCCTGATCGTCGTTGCCGCAGAATGAAATGTGAAGCAGGAGTTTCTTTGAATTGTAGACATCGTTGTTGTTGAGCAAAGGTGAATGCAGGGCATCGTCCAATGCCTTCGTTATTCGATAGTCTCCACTTCCGTATCCTGTACTCATAATTGCGACTCCACCATTTGTGAGTACGGTACGTACATCCTTGAAGTCGAGGTTGATGATTCCGTGCATTGTGATGATTTCCGCAATACTCCGTGCTGCATTGCATAGGGTGTCGTCTGCCTTGGCGAAGGCATTGAGTACTGACAGTTCAGGATAGATTTCGCGTAGGCGCTCATTGTTGATAACCAGCAATGCATCTACGTTCTTGCTCATTTCCTCAACTCCGTCGAGTGCCTTGTCTATCTTCTTGATTCCTTCCCAACGGAACGGAATTGTAACGATTCCGACTGTGAGAATATCCATTTCCTTGGCAATACGGGCTATTACCGGTGCGGCGCCTGTTCCTGTACCTCCACCCATTCCGGCGGTGATGAATACCATCTTTGTACCGTCCTTCAGCGCTTCCATAATTTCGGCACGTGATTCTTCGGCTGCTTTCTTTCCGGCATCAGGATCATTTCCTGCTCCGAGTCCGTCCTTGCCCAACTGCAGTTTGTTTGGAACACTTGAGTCAATCAAGGCTTTGTTGTCGGTGTTGCATACAAGAAAAGCCACATCGTGAATACCCTTGTTGAACATGTTGTTTACGGCATTACAGCCACCACCTCCAACGCCAACTACCTTTATGATGCTTGAGTTTCCCTGAGGAAACTTGAATTCGATATCGTTATTATTGTCAAACATAATGCTATTCTATTCGTTGTTCAATAAATCGTTGAAGAAATTGGAAATCTTCTTCAAGGTACTATTCTGCTTTTCTGCATCTCTTTCAGTTTCCTCCAATTGGAGTTTGACTGCATCGCATTGGGCAACAAGTTCCTCTGCTTCCCTTACGGCTTGCTTGTATTTGTCCTTTGCGGAAAGTATGGAAACATGTTCGCTAAAATCGTCACCTGGCACATCTTCTGCTTCTGCAATCAGATTCTTTGCTGTAACCCAATTGCGCTTGACCGAAGTGTCTTCTTCTATGCTTTTCTTGCAATGCTGCATCTTTACGATAATTTCGCGCAGTTTGGATTTTGTTGCTTCCAGGGATTCAAGAAGTTCATCCTCTTCTTTCTGCTGTTCCGCAGCGGCTTCATTCTTTGCCTGAATCTGTTTCTCGCGTTCCTTATCGTGGAATATGTCTGGTCCTGAATATCCGTCGCTGACACAGTTTTCAGTTCCGGACAGCAGGAGTGAGAGTATTGTAGTGTTCTGTGGACAGTCCATCTGAAGATTTGTGAGTGTACTGTTCTTAATCATTGGTGCAATAACGGTCTTGGCTATACGCACCTTGTCGATTCCGAGTACTCGTGTGCATGACTTGTCAATATTCTTTATATTTGCACCACCGCCGGTTACAACCAAACCTCCGATAAGTTGGTCTGCGTAGTCCGTTTTTTCCAACTGTATCTTGACGTTCTGGATTATTTCGTTGAAACGCGCATATATGATATGGCGAATCATTGGAACTTCTATGTCCAAACCGTCCAGGGTATGATAGATTTCGGTATTTTCGCTGTCGTAATCAGCATCCTCAATAATTGCATTTGCGTATTTTGCAAGAAGTTCCTCTGCTTCGCTTTGCTGAATCTGTTCAGAACAAAGGTCCTGAATTATATTGTTGGTTCCGAGTGGAATGGTTACGATTTGGCGTACTATGTTGCTCTTGATAACAACTATGGTAGTAGTTCCTGCTCCAAAGTCAATCATTGCGCAGCCTGATCTTTTCTCGGTATCTGTGAGGATATTGTTTGCCAGGGCAAATGATGTCAGTCCGTAATCGGCAATGTCAATTCCCAGATTCTCGAATGTGGTGTTGATATTCTGCTTCAGTCTGCGGTTGGCAACAACATTGAGGAATTTTCCTTCGATGTTTGTTCCCATAATACCCACAGGGTCTGTAACGGCAGCATTGGTGTCAACTACGAAGTCTTGGGTGAAGTAGGCTATGAGTTCACAATCTTCGAGTGAAATCTCATGGCTTTCATCTGTTATGGAGTCAATATGACTTTGATTGATGTACGTAGGAGTCAACATGTTTCGCTTTACGATAGTGTTGATCGAACGTACTGATTGTCCTCCAAGACCTATGTAGGCGCAATTGATGTTCTTGTTCAGCAATGTCTCAAGTTTTGTGACGACATTACGTATGCCCTGGGTAGTCTTTTCGATGTTGTAGACTATGCCGCGCTTAATACAGTCCGTAGTCCTGTCTTCAGCGTATGCAACAATCTGCATTGTCCCATCTTTCATTTTACCGGCAATACCCGCTATCCGCGATGATCCGAGTTCAATTGCCACGATAACTGAATCCTTGATATCGTTCATATCTATATAGTTTTAAATTGACTCTGTTGATGCTTTTTTGTTTTTCCTGCAAATCACCTGATTGTCATATTCCAGGTTTATTGTAGTGTATTTATTCCATCCAATTGACGTTATTGCCTTATTGTAGAAAGTCTTAAGCCTTTTCAGTTTGCTGGCATAATTGTTGATGCTGCCCAGATGAATTTCCTGCTGACCTACCCTTGGCACGAGGTCAATGAGATAGTGGTTGTCATGTCCTACACGCACAACAATCTGTTCAATCTGATTGTTCAGAAAATCATCCTTGCTGATGTATTCACCAATGGAATTGAGTGCGGTTGTAGCAAATCGCCTGTCAATACTGCCTGTAGCCACAAGTAGGTTGACGGGATAGTTGTCGTTTTGAATGATTGTTCCTTCTGCATCGACATAATATCCAGTCTGTCTGTCGGGTAGTACATAAAGGACCGGAGTTCTCTGATGGACTTTCAGTACTACTTTTCCGTTACCGGTCTTGTAGCACTGTGCAGTTGCGATAAAGGGATTGTCCTTCAGGGATTCTGTTATCTTACGTACATCAATCTTCTTCATTGACAGCCCCTGTGGGTAAATGCCGCACTGATGAAGACGTTCCTCTATATCGTCAACCGTGAGGAAGGAGGTATTGTTTGGGTTGTCAATGGTTACTATCAGAGATTCGCACTTCTCATTTTTTCCATCTGACATTACAGTCATGGCATACACGATGTAGGCAGCAATAATTATGGCAATTATTGAGACAAGGCTTATTTGTATGCTTTTTAATGATTTCATGTCGTTTGTTTATCTCTTCAGAAGTTCAGCCGTAATCTGTGGCACATAGTTTTCGATATCTCCTGCTCCAAGTGTTATCAGCACGTCAAAGTCACCGGACTTTACATAATCCATGACGTCAGTCTTGTTAATAAGTTTCTTACTGATACCAGGGCGTAGTTCATCGTAAATCAACTTGCTTGTGACTCCTTCAATCGGCAATTCGCGTGCTGGGTAAATTTCACAAAGTATTACTTCGTCGAGCAAGGACAGGCTCTTTGCAAATTCATGGTAGAAATCCCGTGTACGAGTGTAGAGATGAGGCTGGAAGATAGCCGCAATCTTCTTGTCCTGATAGATATCACGAATGCTCTTTACACTTTGTTCGATTTCGTTTGGATGGTGTGCATAGTCGCTGAGATAGACCACACGGTCGTTCTTTACCTTGAAATCAAATCTACGGTCCACACCTCCGAATGTCTTCATACCCTCTCTGATTTCATCTTCAGTCACACCGTTCAGCCATGCCAATGCCATTGCGGCAATACCATTGTCGATATTTATGCTGACCGGTACTCCCAATTGAATGTCGCATATGGTGGAATTCGGAGTAACGAAGTCAAAGGTTATTTCTCCACCTCCGATTCTTATGTTTTCAGCATGGAAATCACCTTCGTTGCGTGAGTATTCATATACTTTTACTCCTTCCTGTACATTTGCCTTCATCTCCAGACCTTTGTGAATGATGAGTGCGCCACCGGGTTGGATGAGTGTAGTGTAGTGGCTGAAGGATTCCAGATACGCTTCCTTGGTACCGTAGATGTCCAGGTGATCAGGATCGGTAGCCGTGATTACACTCATGAAAGGACGAAGATGATGGAATGAGCGGTCAAATTCATCGGCTTCAATTACCACGAAGTCACTCTTGTCCGATAGAATGTAGTTTGTTCCGTAGTTTTTTGAAATACCGCCAAGGAAGGCGTTACAGTCAATGTGTGATTGGTGCAGCAGATGCGCTGCCATAGTTGAAGTAGTTGTTTTCCCGTGAGTACCTGCCACGCACAATCCCTTGTGCTGGTTTGTGAGTAATCCTAACACCTGTGCTCTTTTCTGTATTTCGAAACCATTTGAACGGAAGTAGCATAATTCAGAATGGTCTGAAGGAATTGCCGGTGTATAGACGATAAGTGTAGATTCTTTTTCCTTGAAGCATTGTGGAATTGTATCAACGCTGTCTTCGTAATGAATCAATGCACCTTCCTTGATGAGTTGTTCTGTTAAGTCCGATGGTGTCTTGTCGTAACCACCGACATTGTAGCCTTTCTGTAAGAAATAACGTAGGATGGCACTCATTCCAATGCCTCCTGCTCCGATGAAATATATTGATTTGAGATTATTCATAATTTGAATCAGTTGTCTTGATGGTGGTTGAAATGAAAACTCATCCAGCCATTCCATACGTCATAATGTTACTGTACCGCATCAGCCAGTTTGAGAACTTCCTGTGCAATGATATTTGCAGAGTCGGGCAGGGCCAGTTTCTTTATATTGTGACTCAGCGATGAAAGTTTACATTCATTGTTCACAGTCTCAATGGCTAGGTCAAGCAATTTATCCTGCGCCTCAATGTCTTTTACAAACAAGGCTGCATCCTTGGTAGAGAGTGCCAGCGCGTTCTTTGTCTGGTGGTCTTCAGCCACATTTGGTGAAGGAACCAGAATACAAGGCTTACCAAGTAGGCATAATTCGCTGATACTGCTTGCGCCTGCTCTCGATACAACCAAATCTGCGGCAGCGTATGCCTCATCCATATTCTTGATGAAGTCCAAAACTATGAGGTTTGGAACTTCAGGAGCGTCAGCCAGACACTTGTTAATATGCTCGCTGTAGAATTTTCCTGTCTGCCAGATTATCTGTGCATCGTTGTTCCTGATTGCATCAAGGTGTGAGAGTATGCTTTCATTGATGGTACGTGCACCTAAACTTCCTCCGATAATAAGGATAACAGGTCGCTGGGGATCGAGTCCGAACTTTGCAATTGCCTCATGATGGTGAACATTGTCGGAAAGCAGGGATTGGCGTACTGGATTTCCTGTCATCAGAATCTTGTCCTTTGGGAAGAAACGTTCCATACCTTCGTAAGCAACGCAAATCTTCTTTGCTGACTTGGCAAGAAGTTTGTTTGTGACACCTGCGTATGAGTTCTGTTCCTGAATCAATGTAGGGATACCCATCTTTGCCGCCATCTTCAACGTAGGTCCGCTGGCATATCCTCCAACTCCAACCACAGCCTGAGGCTTAAAGTCCTTGATAATCTTCTTTGCCATTTGCTGACTTTTCAGAATCTTGAACAATACCTTGATATTGGCAAAAGGATTCTTGCGGTTGAATCCAGCAATAGGCAGACCCTTTATTTCGTATCCGGCTTCCGGTACTCTGGTCATTTCCATGCGCCCTTCGGCTCCGACGAAGAGAATTTCTGAGTCGGGACGTATTTCCTTGATTGCGTTGGCAATTGATATTGCGGGAAAGATGTGACCACCTGTGCCACCTCCACTTACGATTATTTTAGTTTTTTTCATATCACTGCAAATGTACGATAAAATTTATATATACGCAAACAAATGATTGTTTTTCTCCGTTGTAATGGAATACTAAGTTCTTTTCAGTCAGAAATTTATGATAAAGGATTTAATCTCAATAGATTATTCGAGTCCGGTTGAACTATAATATTCATCAGTCTCGTTGCTGCTGATGGCTTCGGCAGGAGCATTCTTCGTCTCATTGATTTTCTCGGCATATCGGCTGATGCTCAGTATGATGCCGAAATAGCAACAGGTAATGAGTATTGAAGTTCCTCCCTTGCTGATTAGAGGTAAAGGTTGTCCGGTAACAGGGAACAACCCTACCGCAACTCCCATGTTTATCATGGCTTGCAGCACCATGATGATGGTTATTCCCATAACAAGGAAGGCAGGGAAGAACCTATCACATTTCTGGGCAATCCTACTTGCTCTGATAAGCAGTACAATATAGAGGAAAATCACGAACAGACCACCCAACAGTCCTGTTTCTTCGATGATGATAGAGTAGATGAAGTCGGATTCAGCATGTGACAGGAAGTCACGTTGGATAGAGTTTCCCGGTCCGCGTCCTATGATATTTGAGTTGGCAATGGCAATGTTTGCATTGTCTTCCTGCCAATTGTCTTCAATATTGTATGCCGTAGATACATTTTCCTCTTCACCGATATGGAGTTTACTCTCTATTCGGTGCTTCCAGGTCAGAGGGCGTCCACCTATATTGCCGAGAACGCTGTCCGGAGTAGTCAGCAGCAAAGCCACACTGGCTGCTACAACGAGTCCGATGAGCAACAGGCTCTTCACCATGAGGTCGATAGGTATGTTGCCGATGAACATCATGATTACAGCCACCGAGAAAAGTATTGCAGCTGTTGAGAAGTTTTCAGTCACGATAAGAGAGCACATCACAATAGTGAGGATAGCACAAATCCTGAAAGGCAAGGAATGACCGCCACGGGTGGCAGTTACAATCTGTTTTGTACCCTTGCGTGTCGTGACTTCTTCCTTGTTCTGAGTCATCGAAAGAACTGCGGCAAGCGACATGATAAGAGCACCTTTGGCTATTTCCGAAGGCTGGAAAGAGAACATGCCAAGATCAATCCATCGGCTTCCTCCGTTGATACTTCCTCCGAAAATCAATACATACAGCAATAGAAGTATGGCTGTAGGGTAGAGTAGGAAAGGTACTAATTTGAAGTATTTGCACGGAATCCGTGTGATGACAAGAATGAGAATCAATCCTACGGTTAGGAATCCAGCCTGTCTGATCATAGGGTCCCAATGATTGCCACCCTGGTAAGTAAGCGAACTGGAGGCGCTGTATATTTCCACGAGAGAAATCATGCAGAGGAAGAAGAATATCATCCATACTCCCTTGTCTCCTTTGAATAGGTTATTGCTAATGGTTTTCAGCATATTTATTATTGGTCGTAAAAGATTGTAAAGTGGTTTATTGTCTAAAGGTTTTTAACGCAGTTCTTGAATTGTTCGCCTCTGTCCTCCATGTTCTTGAATAGGTCGAAACTGGCGCAGCAAGGGCTTAGCAGTACTGTACAGCCTGGCTTTGCCATCTTGTAGCACTCGTCCACGCAATCCTTCATGCTCTGAACGTCAGCGATAGGCAGACCGAATGAGTCGAAGTTCTCGTGAAGTTTTCTGTTGTCAACACCGAGGAATACCAAACCGATGCATTTCTCGCGGACAAGATCATAGATTTCGGTATAGTCGTTGCCTTTGTCCTTGCCGCCGAGAATCAGTACAGTCGGACGTGTCATGCTCTCCAGGGCATACCAGCACGCATTAACGTTTGTAGCCTTTGAATCGTTGATGAATTCAACTCCGCGTACCGTTCCTGCCTTTTCAAGTCGGTGTTCCACACCTGCAAAGGAACTCAGTCCCTTGCGGAGTGCTTCGTCGCTGATACCGGCAAGATGAGCCGTAATACCAGCGGCAAGTGAATTGTAGAGATTGTGCTTTCCGCGTAGTGCCAACGCATCCTGTTCCATATTGAAAGGCGTAGGACACTCAATCACGTACTGCCCCTTTTCTGCATAAGCAATGGCTGCGTTGCCCTTGAATTCAGAGAATGGGAACAGTCGTGCCTTAAGGTTGTATTTCTTCAGTTCTTCACGAACGATAGGATCGTCATTCCAGAATACGAAAGCATCGTCCTCAGTTTGGTTTTGTGTGATACGCATTTTTGCATCCACATAGTTCTGCATCTTGAAGTCATAGCGGTCAAGATGGTCAGGAGTGATGTTCATAAGTATTGCAATATCTGCCTTGAACTCGTACATGTTGTCCAATTGGAAACTGCTCAGTTCGATAACGTAATAGTCGAACTGCTTAGTAGCCACCTGCAGAGCCAGACTGCTTCCGATGTTTCCTGCCAGACCAACATTGTAGCCGGCATTTTTCAGTATGTGGTATATGAGCGAAGTCGTTGTAGTCTTTCCGTTCGAACCTGTGATACAGATCATCTTTGCATCGGTGTATCTCCCGGCAAACTCAATTTCCGAGATGATAGGAGTGTTCTGGGCTTTCAGTTTCTGTATAACGGGGGCTTTATCGGGAATTCCCGGACTCTTGATTACTTCGTCTGCATTCAGGATAAGGTCAAGGGTGTGATGACACTCCTCCCATGGAATATCATATTCGTCAAGTTGCTTCTTGTAGTTCGCCTTGATTTCTGACATATCTGATACGAAGACATCGAATCCCTTTAGTTTTGCTAAAACGGCAGCACCGGCACCACTTTCAGCGGCACCCAATATAACTATTCTTTTCATTGAATTCTGTTTCATTTATTAACTCGGTAACTATTCTTTCTGTTTTATTAACCCTGACAATTATTCTTGATTTATGAGGACTTTTCCGTTATCTGATCTTGAGCGTGATGATTGTGGCAGCAGCCAGAAGAATCGTTACAATCCAGAAACGTATCGTAATCATGTTCTCATGCAGTACAGTCGTAGGTTTCTTGATTACATATTTGGCATCAGGCAGCAATTGACTCTGGAGAACACGGAAATGGTCATGGATAGGGGCGCGCTTGAAGATACGCTGCTTCACACCCTTCCTGTTTCCTTTCTTGGCATACCATACCTGAATCATTACCGACAGACTTTCCACGAGGAAAATTCCGCAGAGGATAGGTACCAGCAGTTCCTTGTGGATTATGACAGCAGTCACCGCAATGACACCACCGATGGAAAGGCTTCCGGTATCACCCATGAACACCTTTGCAGGAAAAGTGTTGTACCATAGGAATCCGATGAGTGCACCGATGAATCCGCAGAGGAATACCACCACTTCCTCTGTTCCCGGCAGATACATCACGTTGAGGTAAGATGCATAATGTATGTTACTGGACACGTATGCCAGTATTCCCAACGCCACACCAATGATGGCTGAATTTCCGGCACACATTCCGTCCATTCCGTCGTTGAGGTTGGCTCCGTTTGAAACAGCAGTAATCACGAATGTCGTGACGAGTATGAAAAGTATCCAGCCACATGCCCTCTGAGTCTTTCCGTCCTTTATCCAACTGAATGCTTCATAATAGTCGAGGTTGTTGCTCTTTACGAACGGTACCGTAGTTACTGTAGATTTGCGGGCTTCACTCTTGTGGTAGACAACGGTTGATTCACCCTTGCCAATCTCCACGTTTTCGCGTACCACAGCCTGTGGACTGAGCCACAGCGCCACACCTACTACAGTTCCAAGCAGCAGTTGTCCCAATATCTTGTAACGGGGTTTCAGCCCGTCCTTGTTGCCTCTCAACTTGATGAAGTCGTCAAGGAACCCGAGGAAACCGAACCATAGAATCGTGATTATCAGCAGGTTCATATAAATGTTGTCCAACCGTCCCAGTAACAGCGCAGGGATTACCACGGCAAGAACAATAACTATACCACCCATAGATGGAGTATCCTTCTTTGCCACTCCGTAAGGGTCGATTTCCTTGTCGCGTGCCTTTTCAATGTGGCGCTTGCGCTTCATGTATGTAATAAACCCTTTGCCCACGAACATCATGATAATCAGCGAAAGCATGAGTGCCAAGAGTGAACGGAACGAAATGTAGGTAAACATACCGGCTCCCGGAATGTTCAGTTCATCCAGATATTTTGAGAAATAGTACAACATGATTGAACCTGTTTTTTGTTATTGATTATATATAATAATGTGTACCCGAATATTTTAGTTGTTCTTGAATGCTTCAGCCAAAACCTCCTTGTCATCAAAATGATGTTTCACACCCTTTATGTCCTGATAGTTTTCATGTCCCTTGCCTGCCACGAGAATCACGTCGCCTTTCTGCGCCAGCATACATGCTGTGCGGATTGCTTCTCTTCGGTCGGTTATGGTCAGCGTCTTGGTACGCTGCTGTTCGTCGAGTCCAGCCATCATATCCCTGATGATGTCTTCAGGTTCCTCGAAACGTGGATTGTCGCTTGTAATGATTACACGGTCACTTTGTCTTGCTGCTTCCTGAGCCATGATAGGGCGCTTGCCCCTGTCCCTGTTTCCACCGGCTCCGCATACGGTAATAACCTGTCCCTTTCCGTCAAGTACACCGTGAATGGCTTTCAGCACATTCTCCAACGCATCCGGTGTGTGGGCATAATCCACGATGGCGGTGTAGCCTTTAGGTGCCCTCATGGACTCGAATCTTCCACTTACCGGTTTCATCATGCTCAGAGCCACCAGGACGTCATGAGGAGCCTTGCCGAGCATTATGGCAGTACCATAGACTGCGAGAAGGTTCGATACGTTGAATTTTCCGATGAACTGCACACCCACCTCTTCACCGTTGATGTCGAGATACATGCCTTCAAAGTGGCATTCAATGATTTTAGCCTTGAAGTCGGCAGGTTTCATTATTGAGTACGTCTTAATCTCAGCCTTTGTGTTCTGCAGCATCACCATACCGTTTCTGTCATCGATGTTTGTGATGGCAAAGGCATCCTTAGGCAGTTGGTCAAAGAATTGTTTCTTTGCCTTGAGATAGTTCTCGAAGGTCTTGTGGTAGTCTAGATGGTCACGTGTGATATTTGTAAAGAGACCACCGGCAAAGTGCAGTCCTCCGATGCGGTTCTGTACGATAGAATGTGAACTTACCTCCATGAATACGTATTCACATCCTGCTTCAGCCATCCTTGCAAGCAAGGCATTGAGCGTGATAGGATCAGGAGTGGTATGTTCAGTAGGAATGGCTTCACCGTCGATGCAGTTCACTACCGTTGAGAGCAGACCGGTATGATGTCCCATCTGGCGGAAAAGGTTGTAGAGGGTAGTAGCGATGGTGGTCTTTCCATTCGTACCCGTCACACCGATGAGATGAAGTTTTTGGGTAGGGTTGCCATAGAAAGCAGTTGCAATCTGTCCCACGTTCAGTTCCGTGCTGTCAGTCTGTACGAAAGCAACGTTTCCGTAACTGTCAGCATCTTCCGGAATCACTTCGCAGAGGATTGCAGAAGCACCCTTTTCGATAGCCTTACCGATGTAAGTATGTCCGTCCACCTGTGTACCCTTCACGGCAATGAACAGATGATTCCGCCCGATGCGCCGTGAGTCTATGTTTACACCTTCAATGTCGCAGTCAATGTCTCCCTTGACAGCAATTACCTTAATTCCGTCTAATAGTTTACTGAGTTTCATGATGTCTCAGGTATTTTATTCCAGTTCAATGGTAATGATTTTTCCCTTCTCAGTCTTGCTTCCAGGTTCCACGGATTGGCTCACCACCTTACCGCTGCCCTTTACGCGTGCCTTCATGCCACGGCTTTCAATCATGAACACCGCATCGCGTGCTCCCATTCCGTGAAGGTTAGGTACAGTCTTCTTCTTGGTAGCCTTGATTTCGAAGGAAACAGAAGAATCCTGAATGCCTATGAATCCGTATTCCTTACCCATGAAGGCACCTCCCTTCATCGGGATTCTCAGATCGCCCAGAACCTTACGTGCAGCACAGATGTCTCCGTCCTTTACGGTAGGAATGAACTCTGATAAAGAGTCTGCACCTTTTGAAAGGTCTGTAGTTACGTGCTTGGCATATACGCTCTCGGCAATCTTCTTGAATACAGGACCTGCCTGTCCGCTACCTGAAGCGCCGGCCCTGTTGTGGCGTATAGCAACAATGCAGGTATATTGAGGATCCTCAAACGGATAGAAGCCGCAGAAACTCACAAGGTGTCCGCCGCCGCTGTATCCGCCTTTTCCTCCGACCTGTGCCGTACCCGTCTTGCCCGCAATGGTGAAGTACTTGCTGCGCACAGGCTTTCCTACACCTTCGCTTACAACCCTTCGCAGCATTTCGCGCATCTGCTTCAGTACTTCAGGCTTGCATATCTGCTCACGAATCACCTCTACAGGGAATTCTTCAGTCACCTTACCCTTTCTCTGTATGGCTTTGGCAAAGCGCGGCTTGACAAGTTTTCCGTCATTTGCAATAGCATTGTAGAATGCACAAGTAGATATAGGAGGAATCTGGGTCTCATATCCGATAGACATCCATGCCAGAGCCGTAGCCGACCAGTTGCTGCGGTCCTTCTTAGGCATTCTTATCCGCGGAACGGCATATCCGTTGAACGGCAGTTCAAGGTCGGCACCGATACCGATTCTGTGCAGACCTTCCACGAACTTCTCAGGACAGTTGTGATATTTTCCGTCAATAAGTCGGCTCACGCCGATGTTCGAAGAATTCATCAGCGTGTGGGAGACGTCCATATCCCCGTATCCGCCTCGGTTCCAGTTGTGGTCCTTCATCAGCGAACCGTACATCCTGAGTACGCCACCGTTACCGTTCACATGGTCGTTCAGCGAAATCATGCCGTCGTCGAGAGCCACCATTAGCGAGGCTGTCTTGAACGTGGAACCCGGTTCCATCAATGCGGCAAGTGCGAAGTTACGTGCCTCGTAGTACTGACCGTCATCATATCTCATGAGGTTCACTATGGCTTTCACGTCACCCGTCTTTACCTCCATCAGCACCACGACACCCATCTCAGCATTGAGTTCCATGAGTTTCTCCCTCAGCGTGTTCTCGCAGATGTCCTGCATCGTAATGTCGATGGTGGACACAATGTCGCTGCCGTTTACCGGTTCCTTGTCAATTATGTCGATATACTTGTTGAGGACTTTCCTTCGGTGCTGCAATCCCGGTTCTCCGCGCAGGATAGAGTCGTATGCAAGTTCCATCCCCGAACGTGCAGAGTCCTTGGCACCGAACATCTCGCCGAGAGTACGGCGGGCAAGCGAACCGAACGGTTTCTTTCTGTTGTTTCGTTCCTCCACGTTCAGACCTACGTAGAACTTATGTTTCTTGTAGTCCTTGAAGAACGGGAGTTTCAGTAAGTCGTGATACTGAATATAGTTCAGTACAGAACCCCTGCAAATCTCAAAGTAGCGCTTGTGCTCGTTCCATCCCTTGGCAATATACTCCCGGTACTGCCTGGCACTCATCTTGGGCGATATTCGTTCCAGTCCCTTGCAGATGGAGTCCATCAAGTGGGCGCAGGAATCACCCTTGCCCGTAAAGAGGGAATCCTTGGTCAGGAACACCAATGAGTCCTGCTTTGAGAAAGTGCCGGTCTTTATGGCATTGCCCGAAAGTCCCGACATGAAGTCAATGAACACCTTGTAGTCAGGCAGACTGCTTGCCATCAACTGTCCGTCATCGGAGAGAATGTTTCCTCGCATTGGCTTAACCACGAGACTGTCGTTCTCGAAAGCCTTGTGGCGGCGGTTCTCCCACATCCGCTTGTCAACAACCATGGTCTTTACCATAAAGAATACAATACCTGCGGCAATCAGGAATACTATTGCCACAACTATAGGAAACTTTCCCGAGATGTATTTTTTATCGAATTTCACTTTTTGTCAGTTGTTGAATTGTTTTTTTGAAGAATTGATCAGACATCCTGTTATTCCCCGTCCTTTTCCCCATCGTCCTTCAGCGCGAAAGGCGGATAAGCCGGATCACTTATGAGAGAATCACCGTTGTGGTGGAGCGTAGCCTCAATCTTGGACTGTCGGCTGAGGTTCAGCAAGTCGCCCTCAATGGTAAGCACCTTGTTGCGCTCTTCCTCCAACTGAATCTTCAGACTGTCGATGAGCAGCGCCTCCTTCTGACTGGCATATCTGTTGCCGGTGTAGAAGAGCATCAGTACCACTACGAACATGAAGAACACCACCTGCTTGAGCACGAACCTGCTCTGCAGGATGTCACCCCCGAGAATAGTCTTCCAGGAAATCTCACCCACTTCGCTCGGAGTTTCTCCGCTGTCGTCGTTGGCGAATTTCTTGATAGCCTTGATGGCTTCAGCCTTGTCGTTCTGATACTGAATCTCGGCCTGTTCCAGTTCCTGCTCCTGTTCTTCGTTCATTTGGTTTTTCCTTCTCTGCCCGATTCGGCAGAATCTATGCGGTGTATGGTTTATTAACTCTTATTCTCACTAAAGTTTTTCAGCAACCCTCAGTTTTGCACTTCTTGACCGTGGGTTTCTCATCTGTTCCTCCTCAGTCGGCAGAATAGGCTTGCGTGTCACGATGCGGTAGGGAGTGTCCACCTGTCCGAAGAAGTCCTTCACTTCCCTCCCTTCGGTGTTTCCGGTCTTCATGATGTTTTTCACGAGCCTGTCCTCCAGGGAATGGTAAGTGATGACAACAAGCCTTCCTCCGGGCTTCAGTAGTTTCGTAGCCGAAGCCAACATCTGCTCGAGTGCCTGCATCTCGTGGTTTACCTCGATGCGCAGCGCCTGGAATGCCTTTGCCATTTCCTTTTTCTCGCGGTCGCGTGGAAAAAACGGTTGCAGTAAGTCAATCAGTTCTCCGATTGTCTGAATAGGTCTTTCCGTCCTGTGTTTAAGTATTGAGGATGCGATCTGACGGCTTTGCCTCAGTTCTCCGTAGAGGTAGAACACATTGGCAAGTTGCTGTTCGCTGTAAGTATTGAGGACGTCGGCTGCAGTAAGTCGCGCCTGACGGTTCATTCTCATATCGAGTGGTGCTTCGGGGAAGCGGAACGAGAATCCGCGTGATTCGTCGTCGAAGTGGTGTGACGATACACCGAGGTCAGCCAGTATGGCATCCACTCCGTCTTCCTCGCCGTGAAAGAGCATGAAGTTTCGGATGTACCTGAAATTGCTCCTTACGAAAGTGAAAGGCTTCAGCGAGTCCGAATTGAACTCCTGTTCCAGTCCTGCGGCATTTGCAATGGCATCGGCATCCTGGTCGAAACTGTAGAGCCTTGCACCCTTGCCTTCCCTTTCGTTCAGTTCCCTTATCCGGCTCAGTATTTCCCTGCTGTGTCCACCACCACCGAAAGTGACATCCACGTACACTCCGTCTGCGTGGATATCCATTGCGTTGACGCTGTCCTTCAGCAGTACGGGTATGTGGTATTGTTCACTCATCGTTATTCTCCTCCCATCAATTGCTGAACGTTGTTGCCGAGTATCTGTTCCGACTGTTCAAGATGCTGCTGCAGAGTCAGTCGGTCCCATATTTCTATGTGGTCGTCTACCGCCAGGAACCTCACGTCGGTCGTTATGTGGGCAAATTCCAACTTTCCCCTGTTTATCAGCAGTCGCCCGTTGCTGTCCAGTTCCATCGGCTCTGCATCAGCCACGAACTGGCGTATGACCTGTTGATGCTGTCCGTTCCAGCGGTTGAGTCTCTCTCCCAGTTCATCGAGCATGTCGTCCCACAGGATACGGGGGTAGAGCACGAGGCACGGTTGGAAAAGGTCTTTCCTCAGCACGAGTTCCGTACACTCGGCTGCCTCCAGCACCTTCCTCAAAGGGGCAGGCAGGAATACCCTTCCCTTGGCGTCTGTCTTTGCTGTATAGTCTCCGGTAAAACGCATTTGATGTCCGATTATTCTGGGTTTTAGTTTTCGCTTGCAAATTTAAGAAATATTTTTGATATTTCCCCCACATTTCCCCACACTTTTTTTAAACTTTTTTTCAGTAGGTGTAATTTTTGCTATAAATCATTGATTTTCAGCATACGTATCGGTGGGGTAAAATGCCGTTGCAAACTGTCCGTTTACACTCGTGCATTTTATAGCATGAATTGTCCCAAACCATAGGAGCCGTACAGAAAAGCATGAGCCGAATCACTTTTTTGAGTACTTTTTATTGTAGTTTGATAGGATTTGCTTATCTTTGCCCGCGTAAATTTAGTGAAACCCAACAAAATAACCTTTGTAGATGCAATTCAGTTTAGTGAGAAAATCCGTAATCATAGCCCTTTCTGTCGTTGTATTGACCCTGTCGGTTCCTGCCCGTGCCCAGATGAAGTTCGGCGTAAAGGCTGGTATGAATATGACCAAACTGTCGCTGAGCGACATGAAAGCCCGTATGACTGACAATAACAACGGTTCAGATTTCTTCGTGGGACCATCCGTAGAGGTGATGCTCCCCGTACTTGGGTTGGGACTTGATCTGTCGTTGCTGTACGACAAGCGTACACTCTGCGTCGATGGCATAGATGATTCGCAGGGCGAATCGCTTAGGTATCTCGATGCTCCGCTGAATCTGAAATGCGTCTTCGGACTTGGCAGTCAGTTGGGATTCTTTGTTGCTACCGGACCCCAGTTCTCATACAACATAGGCAGCAAGAATGTCTTCAAATATATGGATTCGTCTGAATTTACACTCAAGAAATCCGAACTTAGTTGGAATGTAGGCGGAGGAGTCAGACTACTGAAACACATACAGTTAGCATATAATTACAATGTCGTGCTCGGCGACTATGCCGAGATGCAGTCAGTAAGTGGCATAAAGGAAACCTACAAGGGCGAATTCAAGAATGGTATCCATCAAGCCTCCCTCACCATCATCTTCTGATTCTACGAGTTATTTTAGAGTCAACAAGTCAACGAGTGACCATCCGGAAGGCTTTGCTTGTAGACTCGTAGACTTGTTGACTTGCCCCCTTGAGGGGGTTAGGGGGCTACTCATTGGCCATTATGCCACAAAGTTCCTTCCAAATGTGGTCTGGGTACTGAAATTCAGAAGCGCTTCATGTGTTCCGAGAACGGAGAAAATCATCGGAACAATGGGTTCATACATGTCTTTTGATACCTGAGAGAGCAGGATTTTGATACATTCTGTGCCTTTGCCGAGTGTCGGCATCGCAGGCGCAGTAGGTTTTGAAATATCGTACTTCATTGTAAATCTGCTTTTTAGATGAATAAATAAAAAGCCGAGCGTTCCAGTTCCAGTTGTTCCAGTTGTTTTTTTGAGGTTCCATTTTTCTTCTATATTATATATAACTATATATATATTAATTAGTTATATAGTTATTAAAGGGATGTTTCATACCTTTGATTTTAATTGGAACAACTGGAACTGGAACAACTGAAACACTCGGTCGTGTCGTTTTTACTATTTTTTACCTTCCCCTACAAGGCCCCTGAGTACCCACCCCACAGGATTTCGCCGGAGAACTCAGAGTTGTTGACTCGTTGACATAAAAAAAGAGGGCTGAAAGTCCGACACTCTACAGCCCAATCCGTAAGGGTTGGGTATCTGTAGGGCAGAAAGACAAGAATACCTTAGCCCACAACCCGAAGGGGTGTGCCGTAGAAACTCGTTGACTTGTTGACTCGTAGACTTGTAGACCACCCGTTAGGGTTTTATTTATCCACGAATTAGTGAATTAGTGAAATGATTATGCATGTACTTGGATTGGGGAATTAAACTCGGCGTTCGAATTACAGGACACCACCCGAATATATTTTTGAAGAAAATAAATGTTCAAGGTCTCCGACTCTACTGCTGTCACAATAGAAAATCCTTGTAAGGCTCTAACGCCTTCCAGATATTTTCTCTTGCAACATCAGCATGACAATAGATTGTCACTTGAACATTTTAGAAAAATGGGGTTCAATGCCCAAAAATCGCCAATATGGCGAAAAATAAAATGCTGCGCTGTGGTCACTCGTGGACTTTAGTCGGATATTTAAAAAGAAAATGTTTTGAAAAACTGCATGTCCTCTTATGTGGGTATTTCAAAACGTAAAAAGTCAGCATGCTGACGTTAAAAACCCCAACGGTTAAAAAAAATGCCTTCGGCTTAAAAAACGCTAACGATAACGCAAACGCAAAACTTGTAGACTCGTTGACTCCCCGTTAGGGGCTACTCGCAGACTCCATAACCATAGCATTCGTCTGGAAGACGATACAGCGAGCCTTAGCTCGCGGTGGGTAACCCCGTACGCCTAACGTAGTGGCGTGCGGGGATAGAGAAACGAC
>JAKSJB010000032.1 GCA_024398475.1 Bacteroidaceae bacterium
CGAGTTAGCCCCTATGGGTGCCATTAGCCATTAGCCATTAGCCATTAGCTTTTTGCGCTTGCGTCAACGAGTAGCCCCTAACGGGGAGTCAACAAGTCAACGAGTCAACGAGTCAACGAGTAGCCCCTAACGGGGAGTCAACAAGTCAACGAGTCCACGAGTCAACAAGTAGCCCCCTAACGGGGAGTCAACAAGTCTACGAGTCAACAAGTCAACGAGTAGCCCCTAACGGGGAGTCAACAAGTCAACAAGTCTACGAGTCAACGAGTAGCCCCTATCGGGGAGTCAACAAGTCTACGAGTCAACAAGTCAACGAGTTTCTACGGCACACCCCTTCGGGTTGTGGGCTAAGGTATTCTTGTCTTTCTGCCCTACAGATACCCAACCCTTACGGATTGGGCTGTAGAGTTTCGGACTTTCAGCCCTCTTTGGTTTTGCGTTTGCGTTATCGTTTGCGTAGGCATCGCCTTTTATTTTATTTTTCGCCATATTGGCGATTTTTGGGCATTGAGCCCTATTTTCCTATAATGTTCAAGTGACAATCTATTGTCATGCTGATGTTGCAAGAGAAAATATCTGGAAGGCATCAGAGCCTTACAAGGATTTTCTGTTGTGACAGCAGTAGAGGTCGGAGACCCTGAACATTTATTTTCTTCAAAATTACATCCGGATGGCTAGCCAATGGCTAATGGCCAATAGCTAATGGCATTTTTAAGCCGTAGGCATTTAACCAAGTTTGTGGATGATAAGACCGCTGCGGAGTTTAGGTTCAAACCAAGTAGCCTTAGGCGGCATGATGTTGCCCGAGTCAGCAATATCCATGATCTGCTTCATAGTCACAGGATAGAGAGCAAGAGCCATCTTCATCTCACCGCTGTCCACACGGCGCTTCAGTTCACCCAGACCGCGGAGACCACCCACGAAGTCGATACGGTTCGACTTGCGCAGATCCTTGATGCCGAGAAGTTCGTCGAGGATAAGACGTGAAGAAATGTCCACGTCGAGAACCCCGATAGGGTCAGTATTGTCGTAAGTACCATCCTTAGCCTTCAGACTGTACCATTCACCCTCCAGATAGAGCGAGAACTCATGCAGTTCCTTGGCACGGTATTCCTCCTTACCCATCTTCTCCACGTCAAAGTTCTTAGTCAGAGCCTTGAGGAACTCGTCGGCAGACATACCGTTGAGGTCGCGTACCACACGGTTGTAGTCGAGGATAGTAAGTTGGCTTGCAGGGAAGCATACAGCCATGAAGTAATTGTACTCCTCGTCGCCGCGGTGGTTAGGATTGTTCTTAGCCTTTTCAGCACCGACCAAGGCAGCAGCGGCACTACGGTGGTGACCGTCAGCAATGTAGAGAGCAGGCATCTTGCCGAACTCAGCAGTAATGGTCTTTATGTCGCAGTCATCGCTGATGATCCAGAACTTATGTCCGAAACCATCGATAGGAGCGATGAAGTCATATTCAGGTTCAGTCTTGGCATACTTGCCGATGATGTCGTTGAGAACCGAACTGTCAGGATAAGCAAAGAACACAGGCTCGATGTTGGCATCGTTCACACGCACATGCTTCATGCGGTCCTCCTCCTTGTCGGCACGCGTAAGTTCATGCTTCTTGATTACCCCCGTGAGGTAGTCGTTCACGTAAGCACCCACCACAAGACCATACTGAGTCTTGCCGTTCATGGTCTGAGCATAGAGATAATACTGCTCCTTCTCGTCCTGCACGAGCCACCCCTTGTCCTGGAACATCTGGAAATGCTCAGCAGCACTCTCATACACACGTGGGTCATATTCGCTTGTACCCTCAGGGAAATTGATTTCAGGTTTGATGATGTGGTAGAGCGACATCTCGTTGTCACAGGCTTCGGCACGAGCCTCCTCGCTGTCGAGGACATCGTAAGGACGGCTTTCCACCTTCTCCACCAAAGCCTTAGGAGGACGTACCCCCTTGAATGGTTTAATTGTAGCCATGATTCTATTTCTTATTGTTTGTTTTTTTTGATTTCTGCTGCAAAGTTACAAATAAATTTGCGTGTGGCAAAACTATTCTAAAATATACAGAAGAACAATTTGATATTCTCATAGGACTTATGTCGTTTTGTCTTCTCAATAATTATTTTCGGTTGATTTTTCTATATCTTTTTTCGCAATAACAATTCCCTATTCCATTTATTATTACTAACTTTGCAAAATAATTAATAACTGATTATTCAACGATAACTACGTAGTTGTACAGTTATATCCTTCAACTTTCGCAAGTTTCTGACTTGCGAAAGTTGAAGGATACTTTAAACTATGATTCGGATTGCTTTTATGGAATTCGCTGTATGGAATGAAACTTATTTACTCTTTATCTCTTTCATCAGTTCTTCTACTGCTGCACGTAACTGTGTGTCTTCCCCTTTGACGATAGTTTCAGGTGAATTGAGTACAAGGATGTCTGGTTCGAGTTGAGTGCCTTCGAGATAGTTCCCTTCGGCTGTACGGTAACCAATGACTGGTATTCCGAACACAAGGGTAGGGTCCTGCATGGTTACCCAGTTGACGCTTGTCATGGTTCCCGGTACTGGTGCTCCTACCAGTTTTCCTATGTGCTGATGGCTGTAAACCCATGGAGTACCGTGGGCATTACTGTAGTTTGCTTCACATTGTACCATGATGCTTGGCTTGTTCCAGCGACGGCTTGGCATGTCACAACTTTCTCTTCCGCGTATTACCTGTGTGAGGTATTTCTGTCCACTAAACAATATTTCTATGTCTTCGTGCATTCTTCCTCCTCCGTTGAAACGTGTGTCAATCACGATTCCTTCACACTTGTTGTATTTTCCCAATATGTCGGAATAGATTGGACGGAAGTTCTCGTCGTTCATTTCGCGTATGTGTACGTATCCCAGTTTTCCGCCAGACCATTTCTCTACATCGGCTGCACGCCTACGCACCCATCTGTCGTAGAGAAGGTCGCTCATGACTGATGACTTTACAGGCAGGACGACTACTGCATCTGCTCCCTTGATGCCTACAAGTGTCTTCTTTCCGGCTTTTCCCATGAGTAGTGTACTCAGGTCACTTTCCGAAGTTATCTCTTCTCCGTTGATGTGTGTTATTATGTCTCCTTCCTTTATCTTTATGTTGGCATGGTCGAACGGACCGTTCTTTACTACTTCTGCTACTTTCAGACCGTTGCCTGTGTAGGTGACGTCGAACAGGAGTCCTAGGTCTGCTGTTGGTTCGCTTGAACCGTTGGCGTAGTATCTGCCGCCTGTGTGTGACACATTGAGTTCGCCGAGTAGTTCGCTTAGCAGTTCTGCAAAATCATAGTTGTTGCTGATGTGAGGAAGGAATCGGCGGTAGTTTTCAGTAAGTCCTTTCCAGTCTACTCCGTTCATGTCGGCAGTATAGAAGCGCAGTTCTTCTTCACGGCATACATAGTCGTACATATATTCACGTTCTGCCTTGCTGTCAAGTCGCATTTCGGCTGAGTATGTGATTGGCGTGAGTTTGTCGCCTTCCAACTTGTTCATGTTCTTGCTGCCGATGAGGAAGAGGGTCTTTCCTTCTCCGTCGGTCTCGAATGTACAGTTTCCTGTTCCCTTGGATATGAGTTTCGTCTCGTGCTTGCGTATATCCATCTTCCAGAGATCGAGGTCGCCTTCAAAGGCAGAAAGGTAGTAGAGTGATTCTCCGTCGTTGCTTACGATGGCATCGCCGAGATTGCTGCTGTTAGGGGTTAGACGTACTATCCTGTCGTGGAGTCCGCTGAGGTCTATGTCGATGTCTTTTGGCTTCTTGCCTGCTGTGGAGTCTGTCTTGGCGGTACTGTCTGTCTTTCCTTTCTTCTTTGTATTCTTGCTTTCAGACTTTTTAGGTTCGTCCTTTTTCTCGTTCTTCTTTTCTATTTCCTTGCGGAGTTCATAGTCTTCCTTTGATAGACGGTATTTGTCGTACGCATCTTGATTGACAAAGCACAGAAATACGTCGTCCTGTGACCCCCATGAGGCATGTGACCTCATTCCTAGCATTTCGCTCTCGAAGAGTACCGCATTTCCGTTGAGTACCCATCGAGGTGTATGCGACATGTATCCGCTTGATGTGATGTTGGCTATGTCTCCGCCTTTGGCACTTACTATACCTATGTCGTTATATGGTTCATGTCCGTTGGCTGTAAATTCAAGAGTAAACCACTTGCCGTCGGGACTCCATGCATAGTCGAATCCTCCGGATTGACTGAACCATTGACTTCCGTCTGTCACCTGGTGTATGTTCTTCGTCTTGAGGTCAACTACCATGAGACGTGTTCTGTTTTCTATGTATGCCACTTGATTGCCGTCGGGCGAGAACGTAGGGTACGAGCGTTCTGTTCCGTTTTCCGGAATCAATGGCTCTTCGGTGATGAGTGTGGCATTGGGAAAATTAGGGTCTTCCTTTCTTGTGATGCGTGCAATGTACAGTTGTGAAAGTCCGTTTCGTTCACTTGCATATACTAATGAACGGTTGTCCTTTCCGAATGATACATGACGTTCGGCTGCTGCCGTATGTGTAATCTGCTTCGTGGTATTGTATTCAACAGAGGTAACATATACTTCGCCGCGTACGATGAATGCTACTTGCTTTCCGTCGGGACTTACCGACGCACTTGTGGCTCCCGATGTGAATTGTGTCAGGCGTGGCTTGTTTTCCTCATCGAGTGTGAGGTCTATGGCTACCTTACTTGGTTTTCCGTTGCTTGCTGCCATTGTGTATATCTCGCCGTTCCATGTGAAGCAGAGCAGATTGCCTCCACGGGAGAGAAAGCGTACTGGGTGTGTTGTGAAATCAGTAATCTGTACTGCTCCGCTGTTCTTGTCCGATGGGTTACAGTTGCCTTTCCATACATTCATGCTCTTTCCTTCGGCTTCGGAGAGGTAATACATGGTTTTTCCGTCACTTCCCAGGATTGGGTTGCGGTCTTCTCCTGCACGTGACGTGATATTTGTATGTCTGTTGCTTTTTGTATCGTAACGCCATATATCTCTTGTAATGGATGATGTGTGGTGCTTGCGCCATTCGTCCTCAAATCCTTTCTGGTCCTGATAGAGAAAGAAGTCACCATTGGGACTGTAGCTTATCATTTCTGCAGGTGTCGCAAGAATCTGTACTGACTTGCCTCCTTCTACTGGTACGGCGTATACTTCCGTCATGGATGATGTCGGGAACATGGCGCTGGAGGCAGGATCCTGAATGGAGGCGCTGAAAAGCACCTTCTTTCCGTCAGGGGTGAACGATGATGGTATTTCCTTGGCGGAATTGAATGTCAGTCGTGTAGGATTTCCTCCTTCTGAAGGCATCACATATATGTCGAATCCTCCGTTGCGGTCACTTGCAAATGCTATCTTCCTGCCGTCCGGACTCCATATTGGATTGGCTTCATAACTGTCTTTAGTCGTAAGACGATTGGCTGTTCCTCCCTTGGAATTAACAGTCCAAATGTCACCTTTGTAGCAGAATGCAATTTTGCTTCCGTCGGGTGAAATCATCACGTCACGAAGCCACATTGGTGTGATTGCGCTTGCTGACAATGATGTGATTAGTGATAATGCAATTAGGTTGATGCGTTTCATAATTTTATTTGGTTAATAATTTGTTGATATTGTCTGAATCCGATTGTCTATTCGTGGTGGTATTTCTCTCCATTGATGATTGTGAATGCCCGGTAGAGTTGTTCGGTGAACAGTATTCGTATCATCTGGTGGGAGAAGGTGAGTTTTGAAAGTGACAGTTTCTCGTTGGCACGGTTGTAGACGGATGGAGAAAATCCAAAAGGACCTCCTATTACAAATATCAGGTTGCGTGTACCGGCAAGTTGCTTCTTTTCTATCCATGCGGCGAGTTCTATACTGCGGTATTCCTTGCCATGTTCATCAAGCAGCACCACATAGTCGCAGTCCTGCATGTTTTTCAGAATCTGTTCACCTTCCATCTGTTTCTGTTGCTCTGGAGTCAGTGCCTTCGTGTTCTTCAGTTCTGGAATGGTGAGGGTGGCGAATGACGTGTAGTGACTGAGACGTTTCACGTATTCATCTATTATTTTCTGAAAGTCGGAACTGGTGGTCTTTCCCACCTGTATGAGAGTTGTCTTCATCGGCTTACGCTTTTTACTCCTTTTATCATCTTCAGCTTGTTGACTAATTGCTTGAGTTGGGCATTACTTTCGACCATGACGGTTAGGTTGCTGCTGAAAAGTCCGTCTTCACTTGAATGAATGTCGATTCCGCGAAGTACTACGTTCTTTTCCTTGAGTATCACACTTGTAATGTTGTTTACGATTCCTACGTCGTCGTTGCCTATTATTCGCAGCGATGCCGTAAACTGTCCTCCTGCCTGGTCTGCCCAGTTTACGGGTATCACTCGGTAACTCAGGTTGTCCTTCATGTGACGGCAGTTGGGACAGTCGGAACGGTGGATGGTGATGCCTCGGCTGAGTGTCACGAATCCTGTGATGTCGTCGCCATATATAGGGTTGCAGCATTTTGCAAGGTTGTATTCTACTCCTTTCACTCCTGAACCTATGAGAAGTACGTCCTTGTTTGTGTGTGACGTGGTTTCTGCTGTCTGTTCGAACTTGAATGTTGATGCACTCTGGGCTTCGGTTGCTGCAAGTTCGTTGTTGGCACGTTTCTGCTCGTCGATGTATGTCTCTATGACTTCGTTGGCATCAACCTTTTCTTCTCCGATTGCCTTGTAGAACTCGTTTACGTACTTGTAGCCGAAACGCTTTATGGTTTTCATCATCACAGGTTCCACATATTCTATCTTCCTGTTGTGGAACTTACGTTCGATGGTTTCCTTGGCAATGCTTACTGACTTGAGTTCCTGTTCGTGTATGGATTGACGTATCTTGGTCTTTGCCTTTGATGTAATGGCGTAGTTGAGCCAGTCTTGCTTTGGCTGCTGATTTGGATTGGTCAGAATCTCCACCTGATCGCCCGTCTGCAGTTTTGTGCGCATAGGTACGTTCTTGCCGTTTATCTTACCGCCGGAACAATGGGAACCTACGTTGGTGTGAATGGCAAAGGCAAAATCGAGTACGGTGGAACCTTTCGGAAGTTTATGGAGATCTCCCTTTGGTGTGAATACAAATACTTCGTCGCTGTAGAGATCTACCTTGAACTGGTCTGTCATCTGGTCTTCTGCAGGAAGTTGTGCTTCCAATGCCATACGGATATCTGCCAGCCAGTCTTCCAGTTTCATATTGCTTGACTTGACTCCCTTATAGCGCCAATGTGCAGCAAGTCCGTGCTCTGCAATATCGTCCATACGTTCAGTACGGATCTGTATTTCTACCCATTTGCCTTCAGGTCCCATGACGGTTGTGTGCAGACTTTCGTAGCCATTGCTTTTAGGTACGCTCAACCAGTCACGCAGACGTTTTGGATTTGGCATATACATATCCGTTACTATTGAATATGCCTGCCAGCAATCCTGCTTCTCGCGGTCTTCGGCTGAGTCGAGTATGATGCGTATGGCAAAGAGGTCGTATATGCCTTCGAACTGACATTTCTGCTTGAGCATCTTCTGCCAGATGGAATGTATGCTCTTCGTACGTCCCTTCATGTGGAAACGGAGTCCGGCTTCCTTCAGTTTCTTTTCAATTGGGGCGATGAACTGTTCTATATATAGGTCACGTGCCCGTTTTGTGGCGCTGAGTTTGTCCTTTATCATATAAAAGGCGTCGTGCTCAAGATATTTGAGCGAGAGGTCTTCCATTTCGGATTTCATCAGGTACAGACCGAGTTTGTGTGCAATTGGAGTGTACATGAATGAGGCTTCACGTGCTACTTTTTTCCTGTCTTCTTCGGATCCTATGTCCTTAATCTGCCGGAGAAGGTTTACGCGTTCGGCAATCATTATAAATATTACGCGCATATCTTCGGCTATGGAAAGAAGAAGGTCGCGGTAGTTTTCCGTCTCAATGGATGAATTATGTGTATAGAATTCCTGAATCCTTATAAGTCCATGTATGATTCTAGCCACATCGTCGCCGAAGAGATTTCCTGCTTCTTCAACTGTTAGTTGTCTGTCGCTGACAAACTGAAGCAGGATAAGGCTAAGTATGGCTGGACGTGATGCACTCATTTCCGTAATGGTTATGAGGGCTGTCTGGAGATTGAATATATATGGATTCAGTCCGAATCGGGAGAGTATGGTAGAGGTTGGTTCTCTGTCTTCGGAATCAGACTTGCTTTCGTCTGCTGATGGCAGAAGTTTTTCAACAAGGGAAACAACCCTGTCGAACTCTTCCTGTGGTATTATTTCGTGGGAATGCTCGTTTATCTGTGTAAGCAAACCTCGTATTTCTTCGTGTTGTAACATACAATTAGTGTTTTCTGGGGTGCAAAGTTACAATAAAATTTTGTGGAATGAAAATAAAGTCGTACCTTTGCAGTCGCTTTTAGCACATCAGGACGGCTGTCTCCACAAAAAACAGTCATGTGTGATGGCGAATTAAGCACAAAACTTAATTTATAGTAACACAAAAAACAAAAAGAAAATGAAAGAAATTTCTCTTAACGGTCAGGCTCGCACAGACCTCGGAAAGAAAGCAAGCCGTGAACTTCGTAAGCAAGGTATGGTTCCTTGTGTAATCTATGGTGTTGAAAAGGATGCAGAAGGTAAGCCAACTGCACAGTCTTTCGTAGTTTCTCAGAAGGAACTTGCAAAACTTCTCTACACTCCTAACGTTTATATCGTAAACCTCAACCTCGATGGTAAGGAAGTTAAGGCAATCCTCAAGGATCTCCAGTGTGACTTCGTTTCAGACCGTCCAATGCACGTTGATTTCTATCAGATTACTGCAGAGAAGCCAATCGTAATGGAAATTCCTATTAAACTTAATGGACTTGCAGCCGGTGTTAAGGCCGGTGGTAAACTCGCTACAAGCGTTCGTAAACTCAAGGTTAAGTCTGCTTATACAAACTTCCCTGATACTCTTGACATCGACGTTACAGAACTCGGTCTCGGTAAGTCTATCAAGGTTGCTGAACTTAACTTCGAAAATCTTGAAATCGTTACTTCTAAGGAAGTTGTTGTATGTAGCGTACGTATGACCCGTGCCGCTCGTTCAGCAGCAGAAGCAGCAGAATAATTAAGTAATGAAGTATTTGATTGTTGGTCTGGGAAACATCGGTACTGAATACGATGGAACCCGCCACAACATAGGATTCAGAGTGTTGGATGCTTTTGCCAAGGCATCCAACATTTCTTTTGAAGACAAGCGTTATGGCTTTGTCGGCAAGGGACGTGTAAAAAATGCAGAGGTGGTCTTGCTGAAACCATCTACATTCATGAACCTTAGTGGTAATGCCGTAAGATATTGGCTCAATCAGGAGAATGTTGATCCTGCCAATATGCTTGTCATCTGTGATGATATTGCATTACCCGTAGGCAAACTTCGTATGAAACCACAGGGTAGTGACGGCGGACACAATGGATTGAAGCATATTGCTTCGGTACTATGTTCTCCGCAGTTTGCACGACTCCGATTCGGTGTAGGCAACGATTTTCCGCGTGGCGGCCAATGTGACTTTGTGTTGGGACAGTTTGATGAATCTGATGCAGAACTGCTCACGCAGCGTGTTGACTTGGCGTGTGAGGCTATCAAGGCATTCTGTCTGTCGGGCATCCAGTTCGCAATGAACCATTACAACAACGCATAGTCATGGAAGCACGAATAGATAAATGGCTCTGGGCAGCACGTATATTCAAGACACGTTCAATTGCTATCGATGCATGCAAGAACGGACGTGTGATGATTGACGGAGTGAAACTGAAACCTTCGAAGATGATTAAGGAAGGTGACGTGATTCAGGTGAGGAAACCACCTGTTACCTATTCGTTCCGAGTCCTTCAGGCAATACAGAACAGGGTAGGGGCTAAACTAGTACCTGAAGTATTGGAGAATGTGACTACGCCAGATCAGTACGAACTGCTGGAGATGAACCGAATCAGCGGTTTTGTAAACAGGGCACGCGGTACAGGTCGGCCTACCAAGAAAGACAGGCGTGATCTCGATGATTTTGTACAGCCGGCATTTTTCGGCGATTTTGATTTCGACTTCGATGATGAAGACGAAGATGATTATGATGAAGAATAAAAATTTTCCGTTTTATTTTTCATCATTTTTTTTGTGTGTTTCAATAATTCTTATTATCTTTGTAACCGATAATTCAATTTAACCAAAAAGAAACTTATAAGACGGTATTTAACTGTCTTATTATCAACAATTATATGATTAAAAGACTGACTATAGCATTTGGGATTGCATCTTTGTCATTGATGATGCAGGCTCAACCTGTGGAATTTTGGAATGATCCACGCAAGAATAACGACAACCGTGAAGAGTGCCGTTCTACTTTCTTTGCCTATGAAAGCCAAATGTTGGCTGAATCTTTCGATAAGGCAAAGTCTGCCCGATTCATGAGTATAGAAGGCAACTGGAATTTCAAGTGGGTTGCCAATGCAGACCAGCGTCCTGCCGGATTCTATGAATTGGATTATGATGACAAGGGATGGGACAAGATGGCAGTTCCTGGTATCTGGGAAATGTTCGGTTTCGGTGATCCTATATATGTCAACACCTCATACGCCTGGCGCAATGACTGGAAAACCAATCCTCCTTTCGTTCAGCCATTAAACAACCATGTGGGTTCATATCGCCGTTGGTTTGACATCCCTGCTGACTGGAAAGGTGAGAAGGTATATATCCATATCGGTTCTGCAACAAGCAACCTTACAGTTTATGTCAACGGACACTATGTCGGTTATTCTGAGGATTCCAAGACTGCTGCCGAATTTGAAATATCAAAATATCTTAAGCCTGGAGAGAAAAACCTTATCGCCATGCAGATTATGCGCTGGTGTGACGGTAGTTATCTTGAAGACCAGGATTTCTGGCGTCTGTGCGGTATAGCACGTGAATGCTACATGTATGCCCGTCCTGACAGTCATGTAAAGGATGTATTTATTACTCCTGACCTTACTCCTGATTATAAGGATGGTATGCTTACTGTAAAGACTTCTTTCACAACCGGAAGCAAAATCACTCGTTTGGCTTATCAACTTAAGGATATGTTTGGTAACGTGGTGAAGGAAACTGCTGCTGATGTATTCGGTACTAATGCTCAGGTGCAACTTACATTGCCAGACTGTCAGAAGTGGAGTGCTGAATATCCATACCTCTATCGTCTGTATGTTTCTGCATACGAGGGTGACAATCTTGTTGAGGTCATTCCTCAGAAGGTTGGTTTCCGTAAGGTTGAAATCAAGAACAAGCAATTGCTAGTAAACGGCAGACCTGTACTTATCAAGGGTGTTGACCGTCATGAAATGGACCCAGACCATGGCTATGTGGTTAGTTATGAACGTATGGTTCAGGATATTACAATGCTGAAGAAACTCAACATGAATGCTGTCCGTACCTGTCACTATCCTGATGATCCACGTTGGTATGACCTCTGCGACCAGTATGGTATCTACATGACAAGTGAATCCAACCTCGAATCTCATGGTATGGGTTACGGTGAAGGTACTCTTGCAAAGCGTGAAGATTATCATGATGCCCACATGGAACGTCAGTACAATCACATGAAGACTTACAAGAACCATCCTGCCATCATCGTATGGTCATTGGGTAATGAAGCCGGATATGGCAAGAATTTTGAAGATGCCTACGATTGGGTAAAGCAATATGACCCATCACGTCCTTGTCAGTATGAACAGGCTGGTCAGAACGGAAAGACTGATATCTTCTGTCCTATGTACTATGGTTACGAAGGCTGTGAGGCGTATGCCCTTAATGATAATGTCCGTCCGCTTATCCAATGTGAGTATGCACATGCCATGGGTAACTCTATAGGTGGTTTCAAGGAGTATTGGGATATAATCCGTAAGTATCCTGCATACCAGGGTGGATATATCTGGGACTTCATTGATCAGGCTCTTCACAGCACAAGTAAGGTTACGGGCAAACCGATATATGCTTACGGTGGCGACTATGGCCGCTATCCTGCAAGTGACAACAACTTCAACTGTAATGGTGTGATTAATCCTGACCGTAATCCAAATCCTCATGCATACGAAGTACAGTATTACTATCAGAATATTTGGAGCAAACTGCTTGATAAGAAATCCGGTAAGATAGAAATCTACAACGAAAACTTCTTCATGCCTCTTCAGGGTGTAGTGCTTTGGTACACGATTCAGGTTGAAGGTATTACAGTTGATGAAGGTGTTGTAGATGTTACAAAACTCGGAATCAAGCCATTGGGAAAGAAAAATATTAATATTCCAGCCATTGCAAAGGCATTAGGTAACAAGAATTATGCAGGAAAGGAAATAGTATGCAATCTCAGTTATAAACTTTCAGTTGGACATAATGCAGTACTTAACGGATATGCATTGCTCAACGATGGTGATGAGATAGCACACGAACAGTTCATCCTTACACCTTATAATTATATAAATACAGACAACGTGAAGAATGCGGTGTCTGACAATAAGGTGGAACTTGAGGAACATGAAGTATATCTGATGTTCACAGCAGGAAATACTCAGGTAACATTTACCAAGCACAACGGAAGATTGGCTCATCTTGATGTAAACGGTGTTCCTATGATGCAGGAAGGTTATGAACTGCGCCCTGATTTTTGGCGTGCTCCTACTGATAATGACTTCGGTGCAGGTATGCAGCGTTCTCTGAGAGGATGGAAGAACCCACAGATGCGTCTTACTTCATTCGAAAAGAAACAGGAAGGTAAGAATTATGTGGTTACATCTAAGTACGAATTCACTATGACTCCAAATCCACCAAGAGGTCGTCGCGGTCAGCAACCTGATAATTCACAGATTCAGCCGCAGACTTTGTGTCTCACAATGACATATACAATTACTCCAAATGGTCAGGTTGTTGTAAATGAAGACCTTAAAGTGCCAGATGAAGCAAAGAATCTTCCACAGATGATGCGATACGGTATGGAAATGCAGATGCCGGAACAGTTCAACATGATTCAGTTCTATGGAAAAGGACCTCAGGAGAACTATATCGACAGAAACAACTTCGCAAACATCGGTCTGTATAACCAGACTGTTTCAGAGCAATATTATGCATATATCCGCCCACAGGAATCAGGAAACAAGACTCAGGTGCGTTATTGGAAAGTTCTCAATCAGTTAGGTCAGGGACTTATGTTCCAGTCAAATGAACCAATGGAATGCCAGACCCTGAAATATACAACAGATGATCTTGATCCTGCTCCTGAAAAGGCACAATGGCACTCTGGTGATTTGGTAGAACGTCCTTTCAGCAGCGTTCATATTGCTCAGAGAGAAATGGGACTTGGATGTGTGAACTCATGGGGGGCATGGCCACGTCAGGAATATCAGTTGCCATGTCAGAGTCGCAACTTTACATTTGTAATTACTCCAATAATGTAATCTAATCTGACGTATTTACTTCGTATAATATCAGTAAACATATAAAATATATGTACAAAAAAACTCTCGACGGTAAATCGAGAGTTTTTTATTTTTGGTGATACAACTATAATCAGTATTGTTCTTCAGCGTTTGGGAAATCACAGGACTTAACATCCGTGATGTAGTTGCCGATTGCTTCAGTCATTATGCTGTTGAGGTCAGCATAGCGACGTAGGAACTTTGGTGAGAAATCCTTTGTCATTCCGAGCATGTCGGCTATTACCAGAACCTGACCATCACATTGACCTGCGCCTATACCTATGATTGGTATCTTGAGTTCTTTTGTAACGCGTTCTGCAAGTGCTGCAGGAATCTTCTCAAGAACTATTGCAAAACAGCCTGCTTCTTCGAGAGCATGAGCATCACTTACAAGTTTCTCTGCTTCGGCTTCTTCTCTTGCTCGTACTGTATATGTACCGAACTTGTTGATACTCTGCGGAGTCAATCCGAGATGTCCCATTACAGGAATACCAGCAGCAAGAATCTTTTTTACGGTATCGATTATTTCAACACCACCTTCAAGTTTCAAGGCGTCGCAATGGCTTTCCTTCATGATGCGGATGGCATTGGTCACACCTTCAGTTGGGTTTACCTGATAGGTACCGAAAGGCATGTCACATACGACAAGAGCGCGTTGAGTAGCACGTACAACTGCTTTTGCGTGATATATCATCTGGTCGAGAGTGATAGGTAGGGTAGTGACATTACCTGCCATTACGTTAGATGCTGAGTCACCTACAAGAATGATGTCCATACCGGCGCTGTCAACAATCTGCGCTGTTGTGTAATCATAGGAAGTGAGCATTGCAATCTTCTTACCTTCCTGCTTCATCTGAATCAGTCGGTGAGTAGTCACCTTACGTTTATCTTCTACTAAGTATCCCATGTCTTAATGTCGTTTGTAATTATTAGTTTAGGTTATATCAATATCTTGATAGTTCTGTATTTTTACTTATGTATTATACCTGAATCGGATTCCGTTTATGCTTCAAGGAAGAACGGACCGGTAGGCAGCAGTCTTCTGAGTACGTCCAACTGAAAATCCTTTCCTGCAATTATACCGAATGAACGAAGGTGGAATTCAATAGTCTTGCGTGCAAGTTCCGGATGGTTGTTTTCCTCACTCAAGTGGCACAGCCACACATTTGAAATCCCTTCATGGAAATTCTGAGCCAGGGCTTCTGCCGTCTGATGATTGCTCATGTGTCCCGTTCCGCTTGCAATACGGTCTTTCAGAATCTGAGGATATTTGCCTGTCCGAAGCATTTCCACGTCATAGTTCGCTTCAATTACGAGATAGTTGGATTTCCTGATATATTCCTGTACGGTTTCAGTAGGCATACCCACGTCGGTCATTATGCAGAATGATTTTTCTCCCAATTCAATGTAATATCCCATGTTTTCAGTAGAGTCATGGGGTATAGGGAAAGCAGTAATCCTGAAATCCGCAATTTGGAAAGGTTCACCTTGAACAATGTTGATTTGGTTGCATGCATCCACTTTCTTCATAGTGTGGACGTTGTTGTTCATTCCTAAATGTATCGGTCCTGTAGAATACACAGGAAGATTCATCTCCTGACTTACATACCCCACGGCTTTTACGTGGTCGGCATGGTCGTGAGTAATGATGACTCCTCTTATCTCGTCGTTCTTTATTCCGTATTCTTTCAGATAACGTTTGATGCGTCGTATTCCGATACCTGCATCTATGAGAATTGCATCATGTCCGTTTCCCAGGTAATAACAGTTGCCGCTACTTCCGCTTCCAAACGATATAAACTTAATCTGTCCCATCAATATACCATCAGTTAATTTATTCAAGTGGCAAAGTTACAAAAAAGTTTATTGTTTTGAATGATATATACTAAGTTTTTCTTAACTTTGCATCAAATTAATGTTAATTACACTTATTTAACAGAAATGAAACTTATGAAAAGATTTAATTTCATGGCTGTAGCCACATTGGTATGTGGTATGGCACTATCAGGTTGCGGTAACGCTGGAATGTACAACGGCACAGGTTTTAACGGACAGAATGCAAACGGTTCAAATGTAGGAGCAGACCTTCTCGGAGCAGCATTAAGTGGCTTGGTCGGCGGAAACGCACAACAGGGCGATCTTCTTTCAGGCGTCATCGGTATGCTTGCAAACGGAGTTACATCCAATTCAGGCTCAATCGTAGGTACTTGGGTTTACAGCGGACCATCAGTAGAATTTGAAAGTCAGAACCTTCTTGCTCAGGCAGGCGGTATGGTTGCAAGCAATCAGTTGAAGAACAAGATTGCTCCATATTATGAGAAAATCGGTATCAAGCCAGGAGCAGTAGCAATGCAGTTCAATAGTGACAATACATGCATCATCCAGATTGGTAAGAATGCACAACCTGCAAACTATACCTACAATCCATCAACACATACATTGCAGATTACAGGTCAGCAACTTGGTCTTTCGTTCGGTACTGCCTATGCTACAGTCAGCGGTTCCCAGATGTCAATCACATTTGATTCCACAAAGATTCTCAATGTAGCACAGGGACTTGCTTCAAAGTCAGGAAATTCTACACTCAGCACAATTTCCGAACTTTCAAAGACCTTCAGCGGCATGAAGACCGGTTTCCTCTTTGTAAAGCAATAAACCAAGTTCGCTTGGCATCACTTTTAAAAAGCCATTGGCCATTAGCCATTGGCTTTTTTTTGAGTCAACAAGTCAACAAGTCAACAAGTCAACGAGTCAACAAGTCAACGAGTCAACGAGTGACCGTCCGGATAGGAGCCAATGGCTAATGGCTAACGCAAAAGACAGATAAAATTTTGAAGAAAATAAATGTTCAAGGTCTCCGACCTCTACTGCTGTCACAATAGAAAATCCTTGTAAGGCTCTGATGCCTTCCAGATATTTTCTCTTGTAACACCAGCATGACAATAAATTGTCACTTGAACATTTTTGAAAAATAGGGCTCAATGCCCAAAAATCGCCAATATGGCGAAAAATAAAATCCATCCAGGTGGCAAGCCAATGGCTAATGGCTAATGGCTAATGGCATCTCGTAGTCTCGTTGATTCCAAAAGCCTTTAACTCCCTTTAACTCCAAAACTACTGAAAGTATCTCCCTTTAACTACAAAACTACTGACTACTGAAATTGAACTTGCGAAACTTTATCCCAGTAAATAAGCAATGCGCCAGGCCCCGTGCCCACCCATTGCAACATAATTGGAAATGACTTTGCCAATAGTTCCGTACTTGTTGGCAAAGTTCTTTTTTATATAAGCCGTACAGGCATTTACGGCATCATGATTTTCTTCCCTTCTGAACATACCCAATAGAATATACGAACGTAAAATCAATGCCTTACGCTGCTTGTTGCCTTTGAGTTGAGCGCAGACAGTTTTCATCGTATGAATCCTTTCCGAATACCTGTCCGACAGTTTGTTTCCGGTGATACTGTCACCATGAACAAGAATGTTGTGGAACGGTTTTGGTACCCAATGAATAATAGGGTAGGAGAGAAGCAACCTCGTCCCCAATTCCCAATCCTGCCATACTTGGATACTTTCATTCCATCCACCTATCTTTTTCAGGAAATCAGTACGGAACAGCATGGATTGAGTACTAAGCATTCCAGTAAGAATCTGAAACGGAACATCTGGTGAATTCCTGAATTTGCGTACTCTTTGTTTGCCGTCAACATTCATTACCGTTGGAAAACATATACAGTCGCACTCCTTATTGATTCTGTCCATTGATTGAATGAAGGAACTGTCAAATGTATCATCGCTGTCGAAGAAGTAAACCCATTCTGTCTTACAAAGTTGCAGTCCCTTGTTTCGTGCCGCATTGGCTCCGGACTTCTTCTCCTCGGTGACGACAATGCTTAAATCATCCGTTTCATGTTCTGCCTTGAATCTATTGCAGATGTCCATACTTCCGTCAGTACAGTTGTTGTCCACAAGTATTATACTTTTGGGCATGACGCTGCTCTTTGCAATACTTTCGAGAGTAGAGCCGATATATTTTTCACGATTGTATATTGGAATTACAATAGTTATATCCATAAAGCATGTTCTTTAAGAGAAAGATGGGATTGGAATGATTGAAAACCGTATGATGGCATACCTCCTTCAGACAATGCCACACCCCACCGAATCTACCATATACATAACGGAATACCGCACCTTTTGAACGTTGAGCCTTGATGTCCGACAGAAACCTTATACCGGTAGTGTCTGTAGAAGTTGTACAGATTACCTCCGGAACGAATACCGCTACGAGTCCTTTCCTGATGGCATCATGCAGAAATACCGATTCCTCTCCGCAGTTCAGGTGTGCACTTCCCAATCCGAACAGTTCGTTGAATTCAATCCTTCCGACAACAGCACTTCGCCTGAATGTAATTTCAACCGAACTTGGATAATATCCGGAGCGAACAGCATCTGAGTATTCCATTGATTCATTCGGATATTTCTTTAAAGGAGTACCGTCGGAAGCAATTGCTTCGAAACAAATGAGGTCTGCTCCCATAGACCTTTCGTAAGTCTTGATAATGGTATCAATCTGAGAGTCAGTATATTTGCAGTCATCATCAGCAATCATACAAATGTCGCTCCCTGCATGTTCCAATGCGTTGTTGCGGTTTCGGCTCAGCCCCTTTCCTTCAAGAGTATAAACCTCGACATCCCTGCGGGCAGAAAATGCTTCAGTCAGGAATGAAAACTGTTCAACCGAAGGATTGTCCACCTGCCACGACACCACATACCTCACGTCATTGCGCGGGGCAAGTAACATATCCGGTACATTTCTGATACCTTCGCCGATTGTACAAATAAGTATGTCGAGAGTCATCATGGGTGCAAAAATACGAAATAATTATCAATTAGCAATTAACAATTATCAATTATTTACTACCTTTGCACCTATGTTATCAATACTTATTCCAACATATAACTGCAACTGCTACCGTTTGGTCAATGATCTTCATAATCAATGTGAACAAAGCGGAGTTGAATATGAGATAATCGTCGGTGACGACATGAGCCGTGACCGACTGAGTATCATAGCCAATATGAAGATGAACGAACTCAGCAACTGCCGTTATCTTCCGTCTGACGAAAAAGTAGGACAGGCCACTCTGCGCAACCGTCTGGCAAAGATGTCAAAAGGTGAAATCCTTCTGTTCATAGACAGCGATGCCCAGGTATGTAGCGACAGTTTCATATCGTCATACCTCAGGGAAATTGACCGTGCCGACGTTGTGATTGGAGGAATAGTAACTCCGAATCTCAAACCCAATGAATTGATTGCCAAATGTGAAACAGCAGATTTGGGAATGCCTCACTCATACTTCATCGTGAACCGCACCTTACGCTATAAGTACGAGAAGAAGGCGGATTTGAGACGTAAGGCAGCAGAACGCAACAAACGTCCATACGCAGAAATGTCGTGTTTCAACATGATGATTCACCGTGATACCTTCCTGTCCGTGATGTTCGATGAACAATGCCGTGAGTATGGATATGAAGACGTACTGTTCGGGGCAGAAATGGAAAGGAGAAACATCAGAGTCCTGCATATCGACAATCCATTGCAGCATACTGGAATCGACACCAACATACAGTTTCTTGACAAGACCGAAACTGCACTCCGTACATTGGTGAAGGTAAAGGACAAGGTAGGTACCCATTCCCGTATGTACCAATATGCAGAAAAGTGCAGACAGAATCATGCAGAATGGCTGGTACGCATACTCTACAAAATGACCAAACCATTGCTAAAACACAATCTGTTAGGTCAAAAACCATCACTTTTCCTGTTCTCCTTCTATAAACTCGGTTATTTCCTTTGCTTAGAGCAAGAAAATACGTAACTTTGCAGTCGGTTTTCGCAATATTTCCGATTGTGGCAAACCTGATGAAATAAAATTTCATACCCCGGCACAAAAGACAGAAATTAATTAATAAATAACTATAAAATGTTGACAGCAAAAGAAATCCGTGAATCCTATAAGAAGTTCTTCGAATCAAAGGAACACCTTATAGTGCCATCAGCACCAATGGTCGTAAAGGACGATCCAACGCTGATGTTTACAAATGCAGGAATGAATCAGTTCAAGGACATCATTCTCGGCAACGTACAACCAAAGTGCCGCCGTATGGCAGACTCACAGAAGTGTCTGCGTGTAAGCGGAAAGCACAACGACCTGGAGGAAGTAGGTCACGACACCTACCACCACACTATGTTCGAGATGCTCGGAAACTGGTCATTCGGTGACTATTTCAAGAAAGAAGCAATCTCGTGGGCATGGGAATATATCGTAGATGTACTCAAGATAAATCCTGACGATTTGTATGCAACCGTATTCGAAGGTTCAAAGGAAGAAGGACTTGAACGCGACAACGAAGCAGCACAGATTTGGGAACAGTTCCTTCCAAAGGATCACATCATCAACGGAAACAAGCACGACAACTTCTGGGAAATGGGCGATACAGGACCATGCGGACCATGTTCCGAACTCCATGTTGACTCCCGTCCAGCAGAAGAAAAGGCAAAGATTCCGGGACGTGAACTCGTAAACAAGGATCATCCGCAGGTTATCGAAATATGGAACCTTGTGTTCATGCAGTTCAACCGTAAGGCCGACCAGAGTCTTGAACCACTCCCAGCAAAGGTGATTGATACAGGTATGGGATTTGAGCGTCTCGTGCGTACACTTCAGGGCAAGACTTCCAACTATGATACCGACGTGTTCCAGCCAATCATCAAGGTAATCGGTGACATGGCAGGCAAGACTTACGGAGATGACGAGAAGACCGACATCGCCATGCGTGTAGTAGCCGACCACCTTCGTGCCATTGCTTTCTCCATAGCCGACGGTCAACTTCCAAGCAACGCCAAGGCTGGATATGTAATCCGCCGAATACTACGCCGTGCCGTACGCTACGGATACACATTCCTCGGACAGAAGGAAGCATTCATGTACCGACTCGTTCCTACACTCATCGCAGAAATGGGAGAGGCATTCCCTGAAATTGCAGCACAGAAGGAACTGATAATGAAGGTGATGAAGGAAGAGGAAGACTCATTCCTCCGCACACTTGCCAACGGTATCAAGATGCTCAACGACCTCATGGCATCAGTAAGCGCACAGGGTTCGACTGTAGTACCGGGCGACAAGGCATTCACACTCTTCGATACATACGGATTCCCACTCGACCTCACGGAACTTATCTGCCGTGAAAACGGAATGACTGTCGATGAGGACGGTTTCAATGCCGAAATGCAGAAACAGAAGGAACGTGCCCGCAATGCCGCACAGGTAGAGTTGGGCGACTGGACAATACTCAACG
This sequence comes from Bacteroidaceae bacterium, assembly GCA_024398475.1. GTDB lineage: Bacteria > Bacteroidota > Bacteroidia > Bacteroidales > Bacteroidaceae > Colivivens. Next base: position 20,854 of record JAKSJB010000032.1, read on the forward strand.
ACAGCGAAAGCAGTTTCGTAGGCTACGACTACACGGAATACACATGCCACATCATCAAGTACCGTGAAGTGAAGCAGAAGAAGGGAGTGGTATATGAGGTAGTGCTCGACCAGACTCCGTTCTATGCAGAGATGGGTGGTGAAGTAGGCGATACAGGTGTACTCGTCAACGAGGAAGAAACCCTGAACGTGGTAGATACAAAGAAGGAAAACGGTATTGCCATCCACATCGTTGACAAGTTGCCTCAGAATCCACAGGCTGAGTTCATGGCATGCGTAGATGTAGAACGCCGCCGTGCCATAGAATCCAACCACACATGTACCCACCTTCTCGATGAGGCTCTTCGTGAAGTACTCGGTACACACGTTGAACAGAAGGGTTCACTCGTTACCGATGAAAGTCTACGATTCGACTTTTCCCACTTTGAGAAAGTAACACCTGAACAGATCCGTGAAGTAGAACATATAGTAAACGAAAAGATACGTCAGAATATTCCGTTGCAGGAACACCGCGACCTTCCGATTGAAGAAGCAAAGCAACTCGGAGCAATCGCACTCTTCGGCGAAAAGTACGGTGACAAGGTACGTGTCGTACAGTTCGGCACATCCGTAGAGTTCTGTGGTGGATGCCATGCACAGGCAACAGGTCAGTTGGGTATGGTACGCATCATCAGCGAAAGCAGTATTGCAGCCGGTGTACGCCGTATCGAAGCCATCACGGGCAAGAAGGTAGAAGAGATGCTCGACAGAAGTCAGGACCTCATGAACGACATGAAGGCACTCTTCAACAATGCTCCCGACCTCTTCGCTACTCTCAAGAAATGTATCGAGGACAATGCCTCACTCAAGTCTCAGGTAGAAGAATTCAAGGCTCAGCAGGCAGGCAACTTCAAGCGCGACCTCATTGCATCAGCCAAGGATATAAACGGCATCAAGGTTATCTCAGGAGTAATACCTGTAGATGCCCAGGCAGCAAAGGATATGGCATTCCAACTCCGTGCCCAGTTCACGGAAGGACTGGTAGTAGCAATCGGTGGAGTAAGTGCAGGCAAGCCAAACCTTACCGTAAGTTTCTCCGACGACCTCGTAAGCGCAGGCAAGAACGCAGGTGCAGTTGTACGTGAAGCAGCCAAACTCATGCAGGGCGGCGGCGGTGGTCAGCCACACTTCGCAACAGCCGGAGGAAAGAACGTTGACGGACTCAAGGCAGCAGTCGATAAGGTCGTAGAATTGGCATTGTAATGCAATTGGCCATTAGCCATTGGCTTGCCATCC
>JAKSJB010000033.1 GCA_024398475.1 Bacteroidaceae bacterium
AATAATTCAGTATAAACCAGAGCAAAAACTGTAAACTAATTTCAGGAAAAGACAGCAGGGTTGCGTGACCGAGTTTGTTTATTTATTAAAAAATTAAATTGTTAAAATCAAGTGGGGTTGAAAAGCCATAACACCAATGGCTTTTTGAGTCAACAAGTCAACGAGTTTCTACGGCACAGCCCTTCGGGTTGTGGGCTAAGGTATTTTGTCTTTCTGCCCTACAGATACCCAACCCTTACGGATTGGGCTGTAGAGTGTCGGACTTTCAGCCCTTATTGGTTTTGCGTTTGCGTTATCGTTTGCGTTTTACCCACCCGGACGTGTCCTGTAATTCGAACGCCGAGTTTAATTCCCCAATCCAAGGACATGCACTTATTGTTTCACTAATTCACTAATTCGGGATAAAAAAGTCAACGAGTCAACGAGTTTCTACGGCACACCCCTACGAATAGGGGTGACTCTTGAATTTGTAGCCTAAATGCTTGAATTTTCGATTTGACGATGTTGGTCGGGGGGATGTCGATATGATGCGTAAAATTGAAAATTGAGCCTTTTTCGTGCCTTTTTTCGGATTTTAACCTTTTTTATGGGTCGCGATTGCTCGCTTTGTCGATTATATTTTCTATCTTTGCATAGTTTATCGAAGATAAGTCAACAAGTCTACGAGACAACAAGAGGAACCCCCTAACCCTCTCAAGGGGGAAAACCATCCGGACGGTATTCGATAACCGATAACCGTTCATCGACTTTAGACTTTCGACGCTTTTTGGAATCTAAGAATCAAATTATAATATAGAAATTAAAATATGGATCAAGACAGAATTATTAAAGTTGACATTAACGAAACCATGAAATCGTCGTATATCGACTATTCCATGTCTGTTATCGTAGCCCGTGCCCTTCCTGATGTCAGGGACGGTTTTAAGCCGGTTCACCGCCGTATTCTCTACGGTATGATGGAACTCGGCATCACTTCGGATAAGGCAACCAAGAAATGTGCCCGTATAGTCGGTGAGGTTCTCGGTAAGTATCACCCTCATGGTGACTCTTCTGTTTACGGTGCTTTGGTCCGTCTGGCTCAGCCTTGGGCTATGAGATATACTCTTGTTGACGGTCAGGGTAACTTCGGTTCGGTGGACGGTGATGGTGCTGCTGCCATGCGTTATACTGAAGCACGTCTCACTAAACTCGGTGAGGCTATGATGGATGACCTCTACAAGGAGACTGTGGACTTCCAGAACAACTTTGATGATTCGCTCCAGGAACCAACCGTTCTGCCTACACGCATACCTAACTTCCTAGTGAATGGTGCTACTGGTATTGCTGTGGGTATGGCTACCAACGTTCCTACTCACAACCTCGGCGAAGTTATTGACGGATGTGTTGCCTACATCGACAATCCTGACATTGACTGCGACGGATTGATGCAGTATGTGAAGGGTCCTGATTTCCCTACTGGCGGCATCATCTGCGGTATCGACGGTATCAAGGAGGCTTATGAAACCGGTAAGGGACGTGTGGTTATCCGTTCAAAGACTGACTTTGAGACTGACGGTCAGCACGAGAAGATTATTGTAAACGAGATTCCTTATAATGTGAACAAGGCTGAACTCATCAAGCGTATTGCAGAACTCGTGAAGGAAGGTAAGATTGACGGTATCAGCAACGTCAACGATGAATCCGACCGTGAGGGTATGCGTATTGTGATTGACCTGAAGAAAGATGCCAACAGCAATGTGGTTCTCAATAAACTCTACAAGATGACTGAACTGCAGTCGAGTTTCTCTGTCAACTGTATTGCTATCGTAAACAAGCGTCCTAGGACTCTTACCCTGAAGGACTGCATACGCTATTTCGTTGAACACCGTCAGGATGTAACTATCCGCCGTACCAAGTTCGACAAGCGCAAGGCTGAGGAGCGTGCCCATCTGCTCGAAGCATTGATTGTGGCAAGCGACAACATCGATGAGGTTGTTCAGATTATCAAGACTTCAAAGAATCCTCAGGAGGCACAGGACCGTCTGAAGGAACGTTTCGGTTTCGACGATGTTCAGGCTAAGTATGTTGTGGATATGCGTCTGAGTCAACTTACCGGTCTCATGCAGGATAAGCTTCATGCTGAATACGAAGACTTGCAGAAACTCATTGCTTACCTCCAGCAGATTCTTGATGACCCTGAACTCCTGAAGAAGGTGATGAAGGACGAACTCATTGAGGTCAAGGAGAAATATGGTGATGAGCGCAAGACATATATCGACCCTCGCGGCAGTCAGAACTTCAACCCTGAAGACTTCTATGCCGACGATGCATGTGTGGTTACTATTTCTCACCTCGGTTACATCAAGCGTACTCCTCTGAGCGAATTCCGTACTCAGGCTCGTGGCGGAGTAGGCAGCAAGGGTGGTAGTGCCCGCGAACAGGATTTCATAGAACATATCTATCCTGCTACTGGTCACAACACCATGATGTTCTTCACTCAGAAGGGACGTTGCTACTGGATGAAGGTATATGATATTCCTGAGGGTTCGAAGACATTCAAGGGACGTGCAGTACAGAACCTGCTCAACATTGATTCTGATGACAAGGCTACTGCATTCATCTGCATAAAGAACATAAATGACGAGGAATTCGTAAACAGTCACAACCTTGTGTTCTGTACACGCAACGGTCTGATAAAGAAGACTGCTTTCGTGAACTATTCACGTCCTCGTTCAAACGGACTTATCGCAATCAACCTCAACGAAGGCGACTCTGTGAAGGAGGTATTGCTTACTACCGGTACCGACGAAATCCTTATTGCCAACCGCAACGGACGTGCTATCCGATTCGTGGAAAGTACTGTCCGCGTGATGGGTCGTGGTGCAGCCGGTGTGCGTGCCCTGAAACTTGACAACGACGGTGAGGACGAAATCGTAGGTATGATTTCTATGCACCGACCTGAGGGTATGACTGATGAGGAATTTGAGAACGATCCTAATCTCCCAACAGTACTCGTGGTAAGTGAAAAGGGTTACGGTAAGCGCAGTTCAATCAACGACTACCGTATTACCAACCGTAACGGTAAGGGTATCAAGACTCTCAACATTACGGAAAAGACCGGTAAACTTATTGCTATCCAGAGCGTGACGGACGATGATGACCTCATGATCATCAACAGGAGTGGTGTTGCAATCCGACTCTCTCTCCAGAGTATCCGTATCCAGGGTAGAAATACTCAGGGCGTGAGTCTCATCAACCTCAAGAAGCGTAATGATGCCATATCAAGTGTTTGTAAGGTTGAACATGAAGATGTGGAAGATGAAGAACTTGATGCAGTTCCTGATGCTGACGGACAGACAAACATGGCTTTCCAAAAGCCTGAAATGAATGTTGATGCCGATGATGCTGAGGAAACAGAGAATACAGATAATTCAGAAGAATAATCATAACCAATCAAAATTTATCATTAGTATGAAAAAAGCTTTATTTTTGGTTGCATTGATGGCTGTAGGTACAGCATCATTTGCACAGAAGTCAGCCCTCACTAAGGCTAAGACTCTCATTCAGGAGGCTTCCATGGACAGCAGGAACATTAAGTATGACAAACTTGAGGAAGCATGGACTCTTCTTCAGGGATGTATGCAGGACCCTGTGACAAGTGTTCTGGGTGATACTTATTCAAATGCTGCACGTGTTCAGACATTCTATATGTCAAAGATGCTTAACGAACGTGCTGCAAACAACGGTCAGATGGACATGGACAAGTTCTTCGACAACCAGATGCAGATTGTGGACCTCTACTCAAAGGCTAACAAATGGGACAACACTCCTAACGCAAAGGGTAAGTTCGTTCTCAAGGATGAAGAACGTCAGAAGAACCATAACTTCTATCAGCAGGTAGCAGGTGGTCCTCGCAGCAACCTTATCATCGCTGCTTCCAACCTCGTAAACTCTGATCCAAACCGTTGCCTGAAGTTCCTCGACCAGTTCTTCGGAACATTCGATGACCCTCTCTTTGCTGAAGCAAGTTCTGCTGCTCTCGATTCTGCAAAGTTGGACGCTTATTATATTCAGGCTACTGCAATGAAGGCAAATGCCAAGACTGCAGAAGATACAACTGCTCTCATTCCTGTCCTCGAAAAGAGTATGAAGTCTGCCAACTATGGTGTAATGGCTTGCTCTGACCTCATGACTATCTACAAGAGCCGCGGTCAGATGGACAAGTGGATGCAGATCTGTGACGAGGGTATGGCTATGGACCCAACTCAGAAGTTCTTCCCTAAAGTAAAACTTGAACAACTTGTCAACAATAAGAAGTATGACGAAGCAATGAAACTCTGTGACCTTCTCAACGAGCGCTTCCCTGATGACGACTATGCTCTCTATACTAAGGGTGTAATCAACTTCACTCAGGAAAAGTATGCTGATGCTGTAACAATCTTCAAGCAGGCTGCTGAAGTTACTGGTACAAATGCTGAGGCTTGGTCTTCTGCCGGTACTTGTACTTGGAAGATTGCCATGGATAACCGTGCAAAGGTTGATGTATGTACTAAGTACATCAACGAGGCAATCGGTTACTTCAAGAAGGCTGAAGAACTTGCTCCGGATCAGCCTCGTCTCTGGGGTTACTTCCTCTATCAGGCTTATACTTCCCTGAAGAAGCCTGCTGAGGCTGCTAAGTATAAGCAGTATAAGGATATGTAATAAAATCAGTAGGAAAGTAGTTTAGGAGTTAAAGGGAGTTAAGTAGAGTTTTGACTATAACTGTCATTAGCCTTATACTTTGACCTTTAACCTTAGGCGAAAGTTGAATTAACGTATGAGCGTCGGTAAAAATGAATTGCCGGCGCTCTCTTTTTACCTCCTATATATAAAAAATACCCTTGAAGTATGGTGTAAGTCAAAAATAATTCATACCTTTGCATTGTGAAAGTAAAATCACTAAGTATTGCGCATGAACGAAAGTCGGAAAATGGTGCAGTACGAATGGTGAAAAAGGTATATGGGTAAGTCCTATACGGCCAGCTCCTTGTTAATCCTCCAGGGCTTGACCGCAGCAAAGGCAGCAGGTTGTAGCGGCGCGATGTAGATAGCTTGCCCACCCATAAGGAAGACTTCTCATTATTGGAAGTCTTCCTTTTTTCTCTATATAGGAGTTTTCTCTATATGTCGAATTAATACTGAATCAGGATGGACGGTTTGCAGACTTGGATTGATATAAAGGACTATTGTTTCTCTGACAGGACGTTGAGGGAAAGGTATTCCTTTGTCTATTCCTTGCTGTGCAGGATATGTATAGAAAAGGTTAAGGAACTTACTGCCGACTATACCGATTGTTTTTCCAGGTTGCAGGCTGTGTGCCGCCTTACCGACTTTCCTCTATATGGTATTGACCGTGTGAGATGGCGTGCAAGAAGGGTGATGCTGGGATTGGTGGATGCTGACGAAGAGGTGTTCCGGCGCGACCTGAAGGTATTTGCCGAAGCATTGGCTCATTTCATGGGTGATGTTGTTCCTGAGTATATTGCCGCTGAACTACAGGGTGTAGATGTCGGGGAGAAGGAGGGTAGTGATGGAAGCAATGGTTTCCAGGGTGCATATAGGAATAATGTATTGAAAGCCGTTTATTGTGTGGTTGATTCGTTGAAGCCTGATTGTGCAATGGTAAGACTCAGGGATTTTCCGTGTGAAGAACCATCTAAACTGATATGCAACAGCAACGAACAGACTCTCGATGCCTTTACTCGTCTTAAGGTGGGTATGCGCCTGAGTGCTGCCAACTGTTCGGTTGCAGACAATGGGGACATCATTCCCGAACTGATTGTAATTGAACCTGATTTTCTTGTTGATATTACTGCCGTCACGGGGTGTGTGAAGGAGTATGGCGACAGCGTGTTTACATACTTGCTGAACAAACTCAGCGTGGACGAAACTACTCCTTATATATTATTGGGACACGTGGCCAACCAGTTTCTTGATGATTTGGTCAATAATCCTTCGGCTGAATTCAAGGACTCCATGAGGCAGGTGTTCCGCGACAACATGCTGGCTTTCACCACGTGCGACGACATTGACGGTCAGTTCTTCAATGAATGCCGGCGGCAGTTTGACAACATCAGGACCATTGTGTCGCGTCTGTATGCCGACGGTGACTTTATTGGTGAAGAAGGTAACGTGATACTTGAACCGACTTTCTTCTGTCCCAATCTAGGTCTGCAGGGACGATTCGACTTCCTTCAGGGCGACATGAAGAACATCATAGAACTCAAGTCGGGGAAATGGGATGAATACCATCAGCATGCCCGTGACGAACATCTTATGCAGATGATTCTCTACAAGGAGATAATGTACCATAATCTGGGACGCAGGCAATCCACGGTCGGTGGTTTTCTTCTGTATTCCAAGTATCCTTATCTGCAGGAACAGCGTACTGCACGCGAGATGGTGATGCGCATGCTCATCATCCGCAACAAGATTGTTTTGCTTGAACAGATGCTTAAGGAGGGTAGTGCAAGGGGGCTTCTTGAAAAACTTACTGCTGAAGACCTGAACGTGAATGCTTCGTCGGGAAGACTCTGGACGGATTTCCAGAAACCACAGATTGAAAAGTCACTTGACATGCTGCAGCAGATGGATGACCTGACGTCTGACTATTTCCATGCCTTCCTGCAGTTCCTCACCCGCGAACAGTTTCTTTCGAAGGTAGGTGACGGACGTATGGACTCTACACGCGGAATGGCAAGTCTGTGGAATGCCGATGCCGACACCAAGCAATCCAATGGCGACATGCTTTCGGGTTTGCAGATTCTGGAAGTGGAGCGCGACGAAATATTGCGTTCGGTGGTATCGATAAAGTTTATCATTCCTAATAACGACGTGTCTATGCCAAACTACCGCATAGGTGATTCCGTGATTCTCTACCGTCGTGATTCCGATACTGATTCTGCCGTAACCCAACAGGTGGTGCGCTGTAGCGTGATGGCTCTCGAATCCGATACCATAACATTGGGACTTAGGTTCCGTCAGCGCAACGACCGCATATTTCCGCTTACGTCAAACTATGCAGTTGAACACGATTTCTCTGAATCGGCACTTCGGAGTCAGTATGCTTCACTCGTGAAGTTCATCAAGGCTCCGCAGGAGAAGCGTGACCTTCTTTTTGGAAAACGTATGCCGGAAGTGGATACGTCGGTAAGGCTCAAGGGCAACTATCTGAATGAACAGATCAACGGGATTGTTCTCAAGGCAAAGCAGGCAAGGGATTATTTCCTGCTTATCGGTCCTCCAGGAACCGGTAAGACTTCCGTCGCGCTTCGTTCGATGGTCGAGGAGTTCCTCTGCGAAGGTCAGTCAATTCTTCTGCTGTCGTACACCAATCGTGCTGTAGATGAAATATGCGAACAACTCGACTGTCCTTATGTGCGTCTGGGAAGGGAACTGTCGTGTGCTCCTGAATACAGGCAGAATCTGCTGTGCAACATGATTGGGGAGAATCCCAACCGCGAGGAAGTCCGTCAACTGCTTACCAGGACTCAGGTCGTTGTCAGTACGGTGGCTTCCATGTGTACCTATCAGGCTTTGTTCTCACTCCGCAGGTTCGATGTTGCAATCATAGACGAAGCATCACAGATACTTGAGCCACAGATAATCGGGCTGCTCACACACCTCGGCAAGTTCATAATGATTGGTGACCACAAGCAACTTCCTGCCGTAGTGGTACAGAGTGAAGAACAGAGTAGGGTAGAGTCGCCTCTGTTGCATGATATCGGATTGGACAACTGCCGCAATTCACTATTTGAACGTCTCATGAAACTTCAGCATACGGATGCCACGGTAGCCATGCTGTCACGTCAGGGCAGAATGCATCAAAGTATCGGTGAGTTTGCAAGCCGTATGTTCTATGAAGGTGAACTGCAGCCGGTACCGATTGAACATCAGACAGAACCGTTGCCTTACAGGGATTATCTGCCTGAAGAGTCATTTGTGGCTACCACTCGTTTCGGTTTTATTGATGTACCGTTGCCTTCTGCAACCGAACGTCAGCCAAAACTCAACAGGAACGAAGCGCAGATGATAGCGGGCCTGATACGCCAGATTGTGGAACTGCACGAGAAAAACGGCATTAAGTTCAACCTTTCCACACAGTTGGGTGTTATAGTTCCGTTCCGCCGTCAGATTGCATCCGTACGTTCTTCAATATCTGCAATACCCATACTGAAACCATTTGTCAGTTCCATCATGATTGACACCGTGGAACGCTATCAGGGTTCACAGCGTGACATAATAATATATGGTACAACCATCACCCGACCTTACGAACTGGAAATCCTTTCCAATATAGTCGTTGTGGACGGGGCGCTGATTGACCGCAAACTGAACGTAGCCGTCACGCGTGCAAGAAAACAGTTGTTTGTCCTTGGAAATGAAAAACTGCTTCGAGGCAACGAACTCTATCGTATGCTTATCGAAGCAGTCAAAAAAAATTAACAGATTGAACCCTGAACTAACACAGGATGTCTCGAGCTGTTGCTAAAGACGCTGTGTGGTTCAATCTTTGACTATATGGGTATCAAGTGAGAACACTTTTTCCATATTTCCGTTTTCATCTATACTTGCAGTCTTTGCAGAGATGTTGTCAATGAAGTTTACAATCAAGGCTTCCTGAGAACAAGGGACTACCGGACTTCCGAAATCCTTCTGTCCATGATGTGCAAGAACACAATGGATGATTCTCTTTATTTCCTTTGCATCAATACCTGCATTCTCCAACTCGTTGTGGAGTTTGTGGGCAGAGATGTAGATATGTCCCAAGAGGTAAAAGTCTTCCGTTGCTTCGCCTTCCTTGGTGTATTCATATACCTTACCGTAGTCGTGGAAGAGGATTGCCAGAATACATCGCTCAATCTTTACCTTGTAGGGCAGTACCGGGTACATGCCTTCCAGCAGATGGAGCATCTGATATGTGTGATTCAGCAATCCACCCTTGAATGCATGATGCACGCTGGTAGCAGCAGGGTACTTTGAGTAGGGATCGAACAGAATCTCAGCATACTTGCTTATGATTGATGTGAGTGAATTGTCGGTACAGTAACTCAGCAACTTGCTGATGCTGTCATTCCATTGTTCACGCTTGATGGGACGTGGAAGTACATTATAGAGAGGATGTGAGTCGAGAGGCATATCACCACATATCAGTTCGTTGAATCTAGCCGATTTCCTTCCCTGCTGGTCAGTAATATTGGTAAATTTCACGATTTGTCCCACATGTGGCGGCAGAGTAGCAGCAACGTCCCATACCATTATCTGGAACGATTCTTCAAGATTCGCCACCTTCAGCGTGATGTATGGTGAACCATTCCTTGCTACTGAATTTGTACGTGAAAGTACTATGTATTCCTGTGTCATCTCCATATTATATCCCCGTTATGGTTATTTCTGTGCCGTAATTTATCATAAGGAACAATCCCATGATTTACAACAATCACGTGGCAAAGTTAAATAAAATTCCTGAAATTCGTATGTTATTTGAAGAATAATTATTAATTTTGCCATTGTAAAACCATTGAAACGAAAAATAAACTATAAGAACTCATTAGTTTTCATCTATGGCGGACAAGAAATACAACATATCGGAAAATGATATGCAGAAGGTGGAAGAACCAACTTTCAGCTGTCAGGCATCCAAAGCCGTTCCCGGTCAGATTACCGTAAATATTGAAGATATGGCAATGCTTAAAGAAATCAAGCGTGCCATCAGCATGATACGTGGAGTTGTAAGCGTAGAAAAGAGTCCTGCAATGAAATCGTATGAACGTGCACGTGCCGATGTAAAGGCGGGGAGAGTTGTTGAATTTGAAAACCTTGATGCATTGAAAGAATATTACAACAACTTATGAATATGCATTGAGAACATCGAAGAACTTTCTTCATGACCTTAAGGTGTGCAAGAAACGTGGGTATGATATTGATAAATTGTGGCAGATAATAGGAAACTTCAAAATGGTGAGCAATTGCCGCCAGTTTGCCGTCCTCACAAACTATCAGGTAATCATGAAGGAGAATGGGAACCGATGGAGCAGCGAGAGCAAATCAAGTTTGCTTGAAATTTGCCGACTCGTGACAGAGGAAGACGAATGTCAATGTCACATTGGTGCTGACTGGCTCATGATTTGGGAACAGAACGACACGGAACTGACGCTTCTGATGCTCAGTACAGGTACACATAGCGACTTATTCTGAATAATAAAGATATAAAGATACAATTAATATAAATATTAGCAAATAAAGAAACAGAAAGAGAGAAACAAAATAAAATATTAAAAATTAAGTAGCATCAGACTATCATTGTGGTCGTCAAAGAAGTAAGCGTCGGAAACTTATTATAACTCTGATAAAAACCACAGCAATGATGGTTGGCTTTTGCGTATAGATGGTAATTATGCGCGGAATGAGCCAATCGCAAATATGAAGATACGAAGATGCTTGCACCCTAATGGGTGTGGGCATTTCTTATATTTGCGAGAGGTCAGAAACATTCCGACGCTTCACCTCAGACGACCGTAAGATGGCTCACACCTTTTTCGTGTCATGTCGTAAAAGAATCAACAATACATTAGTGATAGTGTTTTGCTAATAATACATTAAATACTATCACTAATGAATAATGGCAAAGGAAAATATTGACGAACTCCATCGTCAGATAAAAGAATTGGAGGGCAAAGTAGCATATCTCAACGCACAACTGAAACAGGATAATCGTTTCGGTTTGCAATGGATTGATGTTCCAGAGGCTTTCGAAGCAGAGAGCGAAAACAAAATACCAATACTTGAGGAAGTCCCAGAATTGGCTATCACCAATGATGATGGCAAACCAACTCACATCCTTATTGAAGGTGACAATTATCATGCACTTACTTGTTTGAACTATACTCATCATGGAAAAGTGGACGTTATTTATATTGATCCTCCTTACAATACGGGTAGTGATGGATTTACGTATAAGGACAAAAGATTCCTTGATAAGTTTCCTGATGGAGCCCCTGTTCCTAAAAATCATCCCTTAAGACATAGTGTCTGGCTAACCTTTATGGAGAAGCGTTTAAGATTGGCGCGTTCTTTAATGAAAGATGATGGTGTAATCTACATTAGCATAAATGAAGAGGAGTATGCCAACCTTAAGCTCTTGTGTGATAGCGTTTTTGAATACTCGAACTATATTACGACTATTACTATTAAAGTTCGTCATGAGAATCGTATTTTAAAAGGTGACAAGCCGATTCATGAAACCACAGAATTGCTGTTGATGTATAGAAACTCAAGCAGTTTTAACATCAGCAAAAGAGTTGTTGATAATTCTGACCCTTCTGAGTACATCTATGAAGTAAAGGAGTTGACTGATAACCCTGAGGTTATTAATATGGGTGGGCGTGATGTTAAGGTGTTCAAACCCGGAGAATACGAAATCATTGAATTAGATGCGGACTTTTCACATCTTAAGAAAATCAACATTCGAGGATCTATCAAAGCTGGCAATAGTTCTGGCCGTTTCCATATGAGTTATTTGGAGGAAAGAAATAACGAGTTTAACGTAATTTACAAAGTACCCAATATGGGTGACGATGGAAGAGAAGCGCGTTATTTTTTGTCTCGAAGTAATGCAAATATGGCAAATGGTTTTTATTTCCAAGGTGCACCTATAAAACGTGAAGATACAAAGGAGATTCCATATCCAAACTTCCTTGATTTTGAGAAAGAATTCAATCTTGTAGGTGCAGAAGGTGGAGTTCCATTTGATGGAGGCAAGAAGCCAATTGCATTTATTCAGTTCCTTATAAAACTCGCAAAGGGTGATAAAAAGAATCTAACAGTTCTTGATTTCTTTGCGGGAAGCGGCTCGACTGCACATGCTTTCATTGATGGAGGTTACTGTGGACAGATTATTACTGTTCAAGCTCCAGAACTGACATACGTGATAAAGAAAGGACAGAAAGTTGCAAAAGACAATTGCAAAGGAATCTTTAATGCGGGTTTTGAAAACATCTGTCAGATAACAAGGAAGAGATTCGAGAATGTTATTACTGGGTACATTACGGACAAAAAAAACTCGACTATACTCTTTGAGGAAGCATTAACTCCAGCATCTTTGAAAAAAGTTCCGCGAATGTTGGAGGAGATAGAATCGATAAAAGCAGAAAAACAAGGACTGTTTAATTCTTTTAATGTTCAAGTAGTAGATTCCGTGTTAACGTTAGAGGGTATTATTTCAAAAAAACAACAAGTTCCCCCTCTCGGTAACTCCCTCAAATACTACCGAACATCCTTTGTCGGTTCAAACGCCAGCAATCAAGCGACAGATGAGGACAAGACAATTCTTGCCCAGAAGGCTGGTTGTCTGCTTGCTCTTGCTGAGAATACTCTCTACGAGCAGAAGAGGACCGACAATTTCCAAATATTCAAGGATAAGGACAAGGATATTTGGACAGCAGTCTATTTCAAAGAGGATGTACGACCTAAGTTCTTCAACGAGTTCGTGGATGATGTAAAAGAACTGAACGGACAGAAAAACGTTTACATCTTCAGTTGGGGCGATGTGGGTTCGTTTGAGTCATACTTCGATGATGATCCTCATGCCCACATAAAAGGCATTCCACAGCCAATTCTCGATATTTACAAATCCCTTAATTCATAAGCAACATGGAGAGCATAAGATTTCAGATAGAGGCAGTTGAAGAACTGATAAACAGCATAAAGACACTTTGGAGTAAGCCAGAGCATCAGATACCAATTGTATTCAAGGCTCCTACGGGTAGTGGCAAGACCTACATGACGGAGAAGATGATTTGTGACCTTGCAGAGCAACCTGATTGGGACAGAGATGTAGCATTCGTATGGATTACCTTCTCAGAGGACCTTGCTTTGCAGAGTAAGGAGAAGTTTGACCTTTACTTCCCAACGAGCAAGCATGGACGTTTGCTGACTATTGAGGACTTTAACCTTGGTGCACTACAGAAGCATGATGTATTGTTCCTTAACTGGCAAAAACTGGTGAGCCAAAAAGCAGAAGACAGAATATACAGAAGACCGGATGATGCACGTATGCGTCATGAAAGCAGAGTATATTTTGAGGACTTTGTGGAGAATACTCATAGAAATGGCATTGAGATAATTCTCATAATTGACGAGTCGCATCTTAACCTTACAGCAGCTTCAAAGCGTGATGTGATTGACCCATTGAACCCTAAAATCAAACTGAATGTTTCGGCAACTCCTAAGGCAGAGACAGTTAATGAGGCATTCAACGACGGAGCTGTTGTCAGGATAGATCATGCAGATGTTGTAGCAGAGGGGTTGATAAAGGAAAACCTTATCTGTCAGACGGAAGAAGAATTGACGAAATACGCAGGCGAGGACATGGATCATGTTCTCCTTAAACTGGCTATTGACCGCAGAGAACAATTAAAGGTGGAGATAGAATCGTTTGGAGAAAACATCAATCCTCTTGTCATTATTCAGTTGCCAAATGATGATGAAGAACTGAGAAATGAAGGAAAGCCAACCAAAGAAGAAATCACGAAAGAATATCTTATCTCGCAAGGTGTAAAGGCAAATCGCATTGCTTCGTGGTTCACAGGCAAGGCAAAACCTGTAGGGTTGGAGCAAAACGATAGTGAGTATGAGTACCTGCTGTTCAAGACAGCGGCTGGTACAGGATGGGATTGTCCTCGTGCTCAAGTGCTGGTAATGTTCCGTGACATCAAGTCGCAGATATTCCACACCCAGACAATAGGACGAATACTTCGTGTACCTATTATGAACGAAGAGGTGTCGAAGGTGTTCCGTAATGGCTACATTTATACCAACTTCTCACGTGATGCTGTTGAACAAGCCGACTACGAAGGTATTGGAAACAAGCCCAAAACACTTATCGCAAAGAATAAGAAAGGTGAGGATTATGTGATAGACCCTAAACTTCTGACAGATTTTCTTTCACGTGTGGATTATGGTGACCTTGGTAAGTCGGGAGAGTTCCAACAATGCTTGTTTGATACTTTCAATACGTTCTTCTGTATAGAAGAGGGTGATGCCTTTGATGTACTACAGAGTAAACTGACAGATAAGGGATTGAACGTATCAGCAGAGTTTGTTCACAATATCATCAGCAATACTGAATTTAATGATTTTGAGAAGATTGGCATCAAACTGAAGGATGCTCACGAAACAACACAGGATTGGAGTCGTAGTGATGTTCAGAAATGGTTTACACTAACGCTTGTCAATATTCTGAAATCGCAGACAGACAATGACTGCAAGGTGGGTAACATCGTGCGTTCTATTCCAACTCTAAAGAGTGCAATACGTTTGTGGTTCAAGTATTATGCATTGCCGTCAGAGTCAGAAGACAGATGGTACAGAGTTTTCCTGAATGACACCATCAATAATGAAGCAAACAGTATATTCAGACGTCTCGTTACAGATACGTTGAAGGCTTATCATCCTCTTCTGGAAGAGCAATTGAAGGCGCGTAGGGAGGAACAGGAACAGAGACAAAGCGAACCATTCGTTCTGAAAAAAATGTATGCTTACACCGAGGACTATGATGACCTTCCTGAGCAAAAGTGTTTGCTTACACCATTCTATCTTCACAAAGTTTATACCGGAAGGATTACCGAAGAGGAATTTGCCAAGTATCTTGAACAGAGTGATGGCATTGATTGGTGGTTCAAGAATGGTGATAGCGGTAAGGATTGGTTGGCTATTCGTTATTATAACGAGGAGACGAAGCAAGATGCTCTGTTCTATCCTGACTGGGTGTTACGCAAGAAAGACGGCACGATTGGTATATTTGATACTAAAGGTGGACAGACCGCATCTGCAAAAGAAACGAAGAATAAGGCTGAGGCTTTGCAGAAGCGATTAAAAATTCTGAATGGTTGGAACCGCGGAACTATCCGATACGTCGGTGGCATTGTGATTAAGGCTAACGGCACATGGTATTATAACGATAGTGCGACGTATTCTTTTCAGCAGGGTAGTACTGATGGCTGGAAAAGAATGACTAATCTGTTAGGTAACAACTATCGGGATTATGAAATAGCAGCAGAAGATGAAGAATCACTTGGTCATTGAATAAGCCGGAGTCCCAGAATTATCAGTTTATCAGTTATCAGTTTTTGTAATCAGTATAGGAAAGCGGTTATTCGTTAACCATATTTCCAAATAAAAAAATAACTGATACAAGTTTCGCAAGCTCCACTTTTAGTAGGAAAGTAGTCAGGAGACAGTAGTTAAGTAGGATAGATGCGGCTTGTCTTTATCCGTTGGCTATTTTGATAAGGAGTTTGCATTAACGCGATGAAACAATTTGTGTATCGCGACAAAGTGAAATGAAAGAAGAAAAGTATATACTGATTTCGGGGTATTGAGATTGGACATAATCCTGTATGAGATTCCGGGACGGTGGCTTGCTTTATAGGGAAAAGTAAGTAATCAACACGACCGAGTGTTTCAGTTTCAGTTGTTACAGTTGTTTCAAAGGTACAGTTATATTTCAAATTCCCTTTTATTATACTTATAACTAATTAATAATAAGTATATTATATATAGAATATATAGAGAAAGAGAAAATAGATACCTCTTAAAAAACAACTGTAACAACTGAAACTGAAACACCTGATTAACTAATTGCTTTCCTAAAAGGCAGATTTACAATGATATACGGTTTTTCAAACCATCTGTATCTATGATGGTGACACTCGGAAAATGTATGGATTAAATCAAATTCATGCCTATTTAGGGCTCGGAAACATGTATAAACTGCTTGTTCCGACCTACTTTTTCCTGTATTTGTGCACATGTGAGCGATTCGGATTTGAGGCATTTAGGCAATGTTTGGGGAGTGGTGTGCTGCATATTGGCTGACATGGTTGCGTATTTTGGCTGCAACAGACATCAAAAAGGCATAACTGAAATGCCCTTTGTCCTGTAGAGAAAAACGAAATGACATCAATATCGTCTGATGGACATCGCATACTTCTTATGTGTGATTTTGCTTCTTGTGAAATATGGCTTTTGTTACTGACTCATAACTGACTCATAACCGACTTACATGGGTGTTGAAGCAAAGGTATGTGTATTTTGGCGTAAAATACTGTGTGCCAATAGTATATAAACTGATGTTTTAATAATAGTAGTGGGGCGGAAATGGACACTTCCATAATGTTGATAGTGGAAGGTCTGCAAAATAATGGGGTGTTAATACTATTCTTCGTTTCGTTCAAGTGTGATTTGTTCGGTTGCAAATTCCACGGTTGAGAGTCGGTGGGTGATGAATATAAGTGTGGTATCTGCATATTTTTC
Source organism: Bacteroidaceae bacterium (assembly GCA_024398475.1). Classification (GTDB taxonomy): domain Bacteria; phylum Bacteroidota; class Bacteroidia; order Bacteroidales; family Bacteroidaceae; genus Colivivens. The sequence continues at coordinate 16,336 of JAKSJB010000033.1, forward strand.
CTTGATGCTTTTCAGGAGTTTCTTTTCCGTTGCTATGTCAAGGGCTGATGTGGCTTCGTCGAGCAGCAGTATCTTGCATGGACGCAGAATGGCTCTTGCTATTGCTATACGCTGAGCCTGACCTTCGGAAAGTCCGCCTCCTCCTTCTCCGCATTTTGTGTCAAGACCATTTGGCAGTTCCTTTACGAAGTCTGCCTGTGCCGTGTGGAGCGCATCGAACATCTGTTCGGATGTGGCATCGGGATTGCCGAATCGTAGGTTTTCCCTGATACTTCCGGAAAAGAGGGTATTTCCCTGTGGTACATAACTGAAGTATCTGCGTGTGAAGAAACAGGCATCAGTCTTTGTTTCGTTTTCTCCGTTGCCTGAATATAGTTCAATGGTTCCTTTCTGCTGATCTATGAGTGAAAGCATCAGTCGCAGCATTGTGGTCTTTCCTGCACCGGTTTCACCCAGTACGGCTGTGAAACTGCCGGGACGGAAGTCGTGACTGAATCCGCTGAATACTTTCCTCGTGTCGGGTTTGTATTGATAATCTACGTCTGTAAAGCGAAGACCTATAGCCGGTGATGTATTCAGTATTTGTTCGGTTTCACGGTTTGGACGGTTCTTGTCGTCTGTATTTTCAAGTGGCAGTTCTTCGAGTTCAATGAGTCGTTCCGATGATGTGAAACTGTTGACGAAGGTAGGCAGGAGCCGTCCGAGTTCCAGCAATGGATGCTGAATCCTTCCTATGAGTTGGGTAAATGCCATAAGTACACCTACCGTAATAATTCCGCTGTTAAGTTGGAACAGGCAGTATATGAGTGCCACGAGTGCGCTTCCCCTGAATCCTATGAAGATTATGATGCGTGTGAGTATGGAGAACTTGGCACGTGTCTTTATCTGCCATCTGAGCAGCGACTGGCGTTTTTCGAGTTGGTTCACCATATTGTCTGCCATCTCCATAATCTTGATGACCATCTTGTGCTGCACGCTCTCCTGAATGATTGCCTGTAGTGAACTGTTGCTGTCCTTTACCTTTCTGACTATACGTCGCATTCTGCGGAAGTACAGCCTGCTTAGAATAAGGAATACAGGCGTAACGAGTATTATGATGTATGCCAGTTTGGCATCCATCACGAGCAGGTAGCAGAACGATGCAATGAATTGTACTACTATCGTGACTATGAATGGCAGTACTTCCGTCATGAGGTTCACGATGTCGCTTACGTCACCGAACAGACGGTTCAGTATGTCGCCGCTGTGGAATCGTTCAATTCCGTTCCACTTTCCGTTGAGCAGTCGTGAAAAGAATGCCTGCTGCATGTTGTTTTGGGTCTTTACTCCCAGTACGGCGGCAATCCATGTGTGGAATATGTTGCAAAGGAATTCGATGACTATAAGACCTACATATATCAGCGCCATCACCAGAAGGGTTCCTTCTGCCTTACCGGTAGCAATATCTGTAAGTCGGCGCAGGAATTCTACACCCACCAAACCGGCTGTAACCTGAATCAACCCCACTATCATATTTAATATTGCCTGTCTGCGACAACCTTTATGGTGTCGCCACAACCAACTGATAATGGTCTTTGTGTTGTATTTCGTCTTATTGAATTTCATTTAATGCTTCTGGCATTGGCTTCGCCGGTTCAATTGAGGCTTGCGCCTCGGTTCAATTGGCTTCGCCGGTTCAATTGAGGCTTGCGCCTCGGTTCAATGGCTTCGCCTGGTTCAATTGAGGCTTGCGCCTCGGTTCAATGGCTTCGCCGGTTCAATTGGCTAAAGCCGGTTCAATTGGCTTCGCCGGTTCAATTGAGGCTTGCGCCTCGGTTCAAGGTTTGTTTCTACTCGTAGACTTGTAGACTCGTAGACTTGTAGACTTGTTGACTTATCTAATTTTTTCTTGCGTCTGCTCCCCACATCATCTTGGTGCGTAGGGTGGAGTAGAAACTGTTGACCTGTCTGGTGATTACCTTCACGCAGTAAGGTGCCTTGATGATGTGCAGGTGAATGTGGTCGGGATAACCTTGACTTCGTCCGTCGAACGATACAAGGAAATTTCCGCTTCGGCTTTCTACGCAGAGGTCTATGGTTGACTTGTCGCTGATGACGATAGGACGCATGTTAAGACTATGCGGAGCAACCGGAGTCAATGAGATGGTGTCGAGTTGAGGTACTATAATCGGACCGCCCACACTCAGGGAGTAGGCTGTACTGCCTGTAGGTGTACCGATAATCAGACCGTCCGCCTGATATGTTGTTAGATATTCTCCGTCAATCGAGGTATGAATACTTATCATGGCAGAAATATCGTGTTTCAGAATGGCTATCTCGTTCAATGCAAACGGATATCCCTCAAGTGGCATTTCATCGCAGGTCATGCGTACCACGCTGTGGCGTTCAATATTGTATTTTCCGTTGGATATGTCTGTAAGTATGGATTCAATGTCGTTGGGCGAGAAGTTGGCAAGGAAACCGAGCCTACCGGTGTTGATACCGAGAATTGGTATTTCCTTATAACCTACACGACTTGCAACGTCGAGGAATGTTCCGTCTCCGCCCATGCAGATTGCAAAGTCGGCTGTGAAGTCATTTCCTGTAATAATGTCGCAGTCGGGAATGTCGATCTGCATACCTTCACGCAGAAAAGTATAGAATCCCTGTTCTATGGCAATATCAAATCCCAGTTGATTGGCTACTGCAAACAATTTCTGTACAGCCAATGACTTTTTTGCCTGAAATACATTTCCAAATAGGGCAATCTTAAAATTCCGCACTTCCATACTTATTTTGCTTATTTTTGTTTAAATAATCTTAACGTGTATATGCTACTTCAGAAATTTTCCTTACTTTTGCGGACAAAGATACGAAATATATGGCTAAATTAAGTGTAAACATCAATAAAATTGCAACAATACGCAATGCAAGAGGTGGAAATAACCCCGATGTACTGCAAGTAGCACTCGATTGTGAACGTTTCGGAGCGGATGGAATAACGGTTCATCCACGTCCCGATGAACGTCACATCAGGTATCAGGACGTGCGTGACATCAAACCACGTCTGACCACGGAATTCAATATTGAAGGCTATCCGCAGCGTAGTTTCATTGATTTGGTCAAGGAGGTTCATTCCACTCAGGTTACGCTCGTACCTGACAGCCCTGACCAGATTACGTCCAATCACGGTTGGGACACGGTTGCCAACTATGATTTTCTTGTAGATGTGGTAGGCGAATTCCGCAAGAGTGGTATCCGTACTTCCATATTCGTTGATCCTGATGCCCGCATGGTGGAGATGGCTGCCAAGATAGGTGCCGATCGTGTGGAACTCTACACCGAACCTTATGCAAGTGCATATCCAACTGACCGTGAGGCTGCTATTGCTCCATTTGTGAAGGCTGCGGAAGTAGCACATAAATGCGGTTTGGGACTTAATGCAGGTCACGACCTCAGTCTTGTGAACCTTCGCTATCTTATCGACTGCATTCCGTATGTTGACGAAGTAAGTATAGGTCATGCCCTCATCTGTGATGCTCTCTATCTGGGACTTGAGGAAACCGTACAGCAGTATCTGAAGTGCTGCCGTTAAGAACTAATAAAATAAATCTTTTCGATTCATGAAAAGCCAATGGCTAAGGGCTAATGGCCAGTGGCATATTAATAACTATTAAATTCTTTTTACAATTATGCAGGAACTAAGTATTTTGGAATTGGCAAAACAGGGAGGATGGATTATGATCGTACTTGCTGTTCTGTCCATAATCGCAGTTTATATCTTCACAGACCGTTTTATCGCAATCAGAAGTGCCGGTAAGGTGGATAAGCTCTTCATGGATCGCATACGCGACTATGTGAAGAACAACGACCTCCGTTCTGCAATCAATTTCTGTCGCGTCACCAACACCACTACGGCACGCATCATTGAGCGTGGTATCAGTCGCATCGGCCGTCCTGCTCCTGAGATTCAGGCTGCAATCGAAAATACAGGTAATCTTGAAGTTGCAACTCTTGAAAAACGACTGCCGGTACTTGCTACAATCGCCAGCGGTGCTCCGATGATAGGTTTCCTCGGTACGGTAATCGGTATGGTTGATTCTTTCTGGCAGATGTCCAATGCCGGAGGCAATCTCGATATAAGTATGCTTTCAGGCGGTATATACCAGGCTATGGTTACTACTGTAGGCGGTCTTATCGTAGGTATCGTGGCACTATTTGCATATAACTACCTTGTGGCAAAGATTGACGGTGTAGTCAATGAAATAGAGCGCGAGTCGCTGTCATTCATGGATCTTATGAACGAATAAAATATAAGCAGGGAAAACTCATAAAGCATCAACCGTATGTCTATTAAACGAAGAACCAGGATAACTCCAACATTCTCGATGTCGTCAATGACCGACATCATCTTTCTTCTGCTCATATTCTTCATGATTACGAGTACCATGGTGGCACCGAACGCCATCAAGGTTCTGCTCCCACAGAGCAAGAAACAATCCTCCATCAAGGCTGTGTCGCATGTCGTCATCGACAAGGATCTCAACATGTACCTTGCCCTTGGTAATGAGAAGGAACGTCCGGTCACACTTGCTGAACTTCCTTCACGTCTGCAACGCGCAAAGAATGATTCAACGGAACTCTTCGTATCACTTTATGCCGATGAATCAGTACCATATAAGAATATTGTAGAAGTACTCAATGTAGCTAACGAGAACCATCTGAAGATGGTACTTGCAACCCGACCACCAGAAAAATGACAGATAAGAAACGCCGTTTTACATCAGCGGTTGTGACCGTCATCCTGCACCTTGCAGTACTCATTCTGATGATGTTCATTACACTTAAGATCTCTGCTGACAGGGAACTTGAGGACGGTGTGCCCGTACTTCTCGGAAATGTGGAAGACGCTGCAGGAGAAGATCTCGGTGGTATTCCTGATGATGCAGCCGAGGAAACCGATGCTGCTGAAGAGGAATCTGTTGATGAAACATCCGTGGAAGATGTTCCTGAACCTAAGGAAACAGTCAAACCTGCACAGTCTTCATCAACATCACAAATCACGCAGGAGAATGAACGTTCCATAGCAGCCGAACGTGCAAAGGCTGAAGCTGCAGAGAAGGCACGCAGGGAAGCAGAAGCAAAACGTAAGGCTGAACTTGAGGCAAAGGCTAAGGC
>JAKSJB010000034.1 GCA_024398475.1 Bacteroidaceae bacterium
AAACGCAAAATTAATAAACGCAAACGCAACGTCCTTCGGACTACGCAAACGCAAACTACTTTAGACGGATATAATATTTAAAAGAAAATAAATGTTCAGGGTCTCCGACCTCTACTGCTGTCACAACAGAAAATCCTTGTAAGGCTCTGATGCCTTCCAGATATTTTCTCTTGTAACACCAGCATGACAATAAATTGTCACTTGAACATTTTTGAAAAATAGGGCTCAATGCCCAAAAATCGCCAATATGGCGAAAAATAAAATCCATCTGGATGGTCACTCGTTGACTTGTGGACTTGTTGACTCGTAGACTCCCCGTTAGGGTTTTATTTATCCCGAATTAGTGAATTAGTGAAACAATAAGTGCACGTCCTTTGATTAGGAATTAAACTCGGCGTTCGAATTACAGGACACCACTCGGATAAGATTTAAAAAGAAAATGTTTTGAAAATTTGCTTGTCCTCTTATGTGGGTATTTCAAAACGTAAAAAGTCAGCATGCTGACATTAAAAACCCCAACGGTTAAAAAAAAATGCCTACGGCTTAAAAAACGCAAAGGCAAAAGACGGATGTAATTTTAAAGAAAATAAATGTTCAGGGTCTCCGACCTCTACTGCTGTCACAACAGAAAATCCTTGTAAGGCTCTGATGCCTTCCAGATATTTTCTCTTGCAACATCAGCATGACAATAGATTGTCACTTGAACATTTTTGAAAAATAGGGCTCAATGCCCAAAAATCGCCAATATGGCGAAAAATAAAATGCTGCGCGGTGGTCACTCGTAGACTCCGATTTAGGGGACGAACACGGAACGCACGGAATACACGGAAAAGGTTGATGCGCTGTGGTCGCTCGTTGACTCGTAGACTCGTTGACTTTTTTATCCCGAATTAGTGAATTAGTGAATTTTTTTCTTCTTTTCCTATAGTTTACTTGAATTCACACGAATTACCATGCCTAAAGGCATTGAAGCCATCCGGATGGTTGACTTGTTGACTTGTTGACTCGTGGACTCCAAAAAGGGCTGAAAGTCCGAAACTCTACAGCCCAATCCGTAAGGGTTGGGTATCTGTAGGGCAGAAAGACAAGAATACCTTAGCCCACAACCCGAAGGGGTGTGCCGTAGAAACTCGTTGACTTGTTGACTCGTAGACTTGTTGACTTGCCCCCTTGAGGGGGTTAGGGGGCTACTTGTTGACTTGTTGACTCGTTGACTCGTTGACTTGTTGACTCCCCGTTAGGGGGCTACTCGTTGACTTTAGACTTCACGGGTGCAGATATTGTCCTTTGCCTTTGGTGAAGATTCCCCACTCTATTGCGCGTGACGGACATGTGTGGTAGCAGCGCATGCATTGTACGCACTCGGTTCCCCATTGTGGACGGGATTGGGCGGTGAGGGTTATGTTGGCATAGGGGCATGTCTTCACGCATTTTCCGCAGCCTGTGCATGATGGTGTGGTGTGGAAATGGCGTGATGTTATGAGGTATTTGTTGAAGAACGGACGCACGATGTGGCTCTTTGCCCATTTGAGCGGTCCGGGGATTGTGTCGAACACGCAGCGGCTGTCGATGATGTCGTCGATGATGCGGTTCACGCGTTCGTGGGCCCGCATGAGTTTCATCTCTTCCTTGTCCTTGGGGTCGACATCGAATCCGGGAAGACAGACGTAGGATTCGGGCATCTGTACTGCCCAGCCTGCCTTGCATTGCCAGCCTTTGAGTTCGGTGTCCCTGCAGAATATTTCGGCTGTCATGCCGGTGTCGTCGCCGCAGGTGGTGATGAAATAGAGGTAGTCTATGGTTCCTTCTATCTTCATGTGGCTGATGAAGGTTTCTACGAAGGTGGGTACGCCCCAGCCGTAGCATGGGAATATGAATCCTACGCGCTCGGAGGGACGGAGTTCATAGGTCATGCTGCCTGTGATTTCGTCGGGGATAAAACGGAGTGTGTCGTGCAGTTCTTCTGCTACTCGTTCTGCTACCCATCTGCTGTTGCCTACGCCGCTGAAATAGAATATCATAGCCACTGACGTTTCTTGAAGTAATACCAGCCTATCACGGTTATGAGTACGGATATGGCTATTGCTACGATAAAGCCCCATGAACTGCTTTCCATGCCGTTGACGAGGTTCATGCCGAAGAGACTTGCTACGAGGGTCGGGAGCATGATTATCATGTTGAGCGACGTGAGCAGACGCATCACGCGGTTCATGTTGTTGTTGATGAGGTTGGCATAGGTGTCCATGGTGGAGTCGAGGATGTTGGCGTAGATCTGGGTCATCTCGCGTGCCTGGTTCATCTCGATGTTTACGTCTTCGATTAGTTCGGCGTCGAGGTCATCGACGGGCAGACGGAACTTCAGTTTGGAGAGGAGGGTTTCGTTGCCTCGGATACTTGTTGCGAAATATGTGAGCGAATCCTGCAGGCGGGAGAGACTGGTGAGGTCCTTGTTGTCGATGTTGTGGTCGAGATTGCGCTTTGCCTTTTCTATAAGTCCGTTTACTTGCTTGAGGTATTTCAGATACCACACGCTGGCGGAAAGGAAGAGGCGGAACACGAGGTCGGTGGCATCGATGAATCCTTCTGCACGCTTCATCTGATGGCTTACGAAGTCGAGCATCATCTTTGTTTCCTGATTGCAGATGGTGATGATCTTGTTTTCCTTGATGAGTATGCCAAGGGGAACGGTGGTGTATGGACTGCGGCTCGTGACGGTCTTGAGGTGCGGAATGCGCAGGATGATCATCAGCCAGCCTTCGTCGTAGTCATAACGGGCACGCTCGTCGGTATCCGAAATGTCTTCTATGAAATAATCGGGGATATTGAGTTCTTCTATGAGATACTTTACGTCGTCCTCTACGGGACATGTAACCTGAATCCAGCAGTTGGGCTCCCAACTGTTTATTTGCTTTATACCTTTATTAAAATTCCAATATGTACGCATAAGTATTGTTTTTTAGAAATGATAAAAAAACAAGACATACTTTTAACTCTTTATGCGGGGAGTCAAAAGTTACTTATGCTTCGCCTTATGACTCTACCCTAACGTTTCTTCTGTATTCGCCGGATAATCGTCCATGAAAATTGTTTTTTAATTCGTACCTGCCATGTGGGCTGCTCCCCTTTCGGCATGCGTGCCTCTATGGCGTTTCAAAATCGGCTGCAAAGGTAAGAAAAAAGTTCGAAAGAACGAAAACATACGTGATTTATTATGACCATTGACGTTTTTTTCTGTTGTTTATGAAAAAAAATCGGAAAAAGATTTGGTGGGTATGGAGAATAATCGTAAATTTGCAACCAGTTATTGTAGAACGACTGCGTATGAATAAGAATATACTTATATTATTGGTAGCATCATTGCTGATGGTCTGTGCGCCGGTTTCCCTGTGTGCTCAGGAACTGAAGGCTCAGTCGGAAAAGGCCGAGACTCAGAAAAACCAGCAGGACGCACAGAAGTCTTCTATGGAGAACGATGTGCAGTCTGTTGCAATAAGTGTCAACAATTCAAACGTACATATCAAGAACGCAGCGAATTCAACTGTAGAGGTCTATAATATTGCAGGAGTTAAAGTAAAGACACAGCGTATCGACAGCGACGACAAGACTGTAGAACTCAGCAGCCTCCCTAAAGGTTGCTATATGCTGAAGATAGGAAAGGTCGTAAGGAAAGTCTATCTTAAATAGATAATTACGACGGACATACAAATCCTAAGATAATTGCTGCTCCTTTTTCCTGGTCTGCACGGACCATGATATAAGGAGTTTCTATTTGAAAGTAGGACACATATTCATATATATAGTGATTTTTTCCTTTTATGGATTAAACTATTTTGAACTATCATCGTCATACATATAATGAGTGACATTTTAGGTAACACCAATGCCAATCAATAAATGAGTACATACAACGAAGATGATATAGTGGCAAGGCTGCAGGATCCTAAAACACGAAGCCAAGCCTTTGAGGATATTGTGAAACACTACGGACAACAACTGTATTGGCAAATCCGTAGATTAGTTGTATATCACGATGATGCTGACGATGTGCTCCAGAATACTTTCGTGAAGGTCTGGACAAACATCGATTCTTTCAGGGGTGAGTCTAAACTCTCTACTTGGCTCTTCAAGATTGCCTACAACGAGAGTATCACGTTTCTCAATCACAAGAGAGAGACCCTGTCACTGGACGCAGAAGATTCTGTCGTGGCTAATCAACTGGAGAGCGATCCATTCTTTGACGGCGACGACACACAGAAAATGCTGCAGGATGCAATGGATACCTTACCGGACAAACAAAGGGCGGTGTTTCAGATGAAATACTTCGATGACATGAAATATGAGGATATTTCCCAGATTACAGGTACATCGGTAGGTGCTCTTAAAGCGTCTTTTCATCATGCGGTAAAAAAAATTGAGGATTTTTTTAATTCTCATGATTAAACCTTTTAATAAATAGATTGTCTAACAAACAAATGAATTACACATCAGAGATGGACAACAAGAAAATGACAACGATGCCGAACTTCGGCAAATGCAATCCTTACACGGTGCCTGAGGGCTATTTCGAGAGCCTTACACAGCGTGTCATGGATAATGTGTCTGCTGCTGAAAAGGATAACATCGTAAGCATTAGACCAAAGAAAAACGCTCATTGGAAGGTATGGGTCAGCGGTATCGCTGCTTGTATTGCGGGAACGCTTGTCTGCATCAACCTGATTGACAGCAAGCCTAATCCTGCCGAGAATACTGCTCTCAGCGAACAGAATCAGACTGAGACATACACTTACGATGAACAATACCAGACTGCAGAGATGAACTACGCAATGGTTGACTACAACGATGTGTACAACTATCTCTCTGGTTCAGGATACTAAAACGGAACAGGTCTAAGATTACCATAAAGGCAACACGAAATGAGAAAGGCAATAACAATAGTAATGCTTTCATTGATGCCACTTCTTGCAATGGCTCAATGGCAAGGTTTCGGACAGTTTCCGGGTGCGCCTGCAGGTCAGCAAAACCACCAGCAGCAATTCTCACCTGAGGCTTTCAAGCAATTCCTTGAACAGTTCATTCGTGAAAAGGCTGGACTCACTCAGCAGGAAGGTCAGCGGTTCTTCCCTATGCTACATGAGATGATGGCTAAGCAGCGTGATGTCCAAAACCGTATTTTTGCCAATATGCGTAAGGGCAACAACGCCAAGACTGAAGCCGAGTTTGAAAGAATCATCAATCTGAACTCGGAACTTTCAATAGAGGACAGCAAGATTGAACTTGCCTACTACAAGCAATTCCACAAGGTACTGTCGTGGGAGAAGATCTACAAGGTCCGCAATGCTCTCTATCAGTTCAACATGGAAGCCCTGAGAAAGTTCTCTCCTACTCCGCAGCACCGTGGTGCATGGCAGGGACCTAACAATGGTTTCAGAGGTCCGCAGCAACATCAGGGACCTTGGCAGAACAATCGAGGTGGTGCCAACAAGTAAGGGATTCAGATTTATTATTTATAAAATCACTCATACATAATAAGTAGAAACTTTTTTATAATTGTTGTTTTTTGGGGTGGAGGTACATGCGAATGTGCGTCCATCTTTTTTTTATTTGAAGAAATTTCCGTAACTTTGCAGCCAAATTCACAAAAACACAGATGTCAGAAAAGAAATCCCCTAAAGAATTAGGTACTGAGCCTGTAGGTAAGTTGTTGATGAAGTATGCCATTCCTGCCGTCATCTCCATGTTGGCTGCTTCGGTGTACAACATTGTTGACCGTGCTTTTCTAGGTCAGGGTGTCGGTTCGCTGGCTATTGCCGGTCTGGCTGTCACTTTCCCTATCATGAACCTTTCTGCTGCGTTCGGGGCTATGATTGGTGCGGGTGGTTCTACCCTACTCTCCATAAAACTCGGTCAGCGTGACTATGAAACTGCGGAACGTGTTCTAGGCAACATCGTTTCGCTGAATGTGGTCATCGGTTTTGTGTTTGCATTGCTTGCTATCATATTCATTGACCCAATCCTTCTTTTCTTCGGTGCCAGCGAAAACACTATAGAATATGCACGTGAATACATGCTGATAATTCTGTATGGCAACATCATCTGCCATCTCTATCATGGCCTGGTGAACGTGCAGAGGGTTACTGGGCATCCTAACAAGGCTATGATATCTACACTCATGGGTGTGGGTATCAACGTGGTGCTTGACTGGTTCTGCATCATGGTGCTGAACATGGGTATTGCAGGTGCTGCCATTGCTACTGTGGTTTCACAGACGGTCACTACGGTTTATATTGTTGCCCAACTGTGCAACAAGAAGGATATGATTCATCTTCATAAGGGTATATACGAGATGAAGAAAAGGATTGTGAAGAATATCTTTGCTATCGGCATCAGTCCTTTCTGTCTGCAGTTCTGTGCGTGTCTGGTGGTCATTCTTATCAACCGAGGCCTGCGCGACCACGGCGGTGACTTGGCTATAGGTGCTTACGGTATTGTAAACGGTATCACTTTCATGTTCGTGATGATTGTCATGGGTATAAACCAGGGTATGCAGCCTATTACGGGATACAACTACGGGGCGCAGCAATACGACAGGGTGACGAAGGTTCTGAAGTATTCCATTCTGTATGCTACGATTGTGATGTGCTGCAGTTTTGTTCTGGGCGAATTCTTCCCTACTATTCCTATCAGGATATTTACCAATGACCCTAAACTCATTGATCTTGCCGTGGAGGGTATGAGAATCATTGTGCTGATGACTCCGCTTGTGGGATTCCAGATTGTCACGGGTAACTTCTTCCAGTCAATCGGTATGGCTAAAAAGAGTATTTTCCTTTCGGTATGCCGTCAGATGCTGTTCCTCGTGCCTCTGCTGCTCATTCTTCCGAATTACTTCGGCACTAAGGGTGTGTGGGCAAGTATTACCATTGCTGACGGAATAAGTGTCATTACTGCAGGTATCATGTTGTGGCTGTTCTTCAAGAAGGGCAACTTCAATCAGACGGATATCGACCTGTCGTGATGTGGATAACGACTCATACGGTACTAAATAACAACATTACTATATGGAACCTTACGTAATTACTATCGGACGTGAACTCGGCAGCGGGGGCAAGATAATTGGCTCCAGGATTGCTGAGGCACTCAATATACCTATCTATGACAGACGACTGATAAAGATGGCTGCGCAGGAAAGCGGTTTCAATCAGGAACTGTTTCGTGAAGCGGACGAACGTACCAGTCACGGCATGATGTCTGCCATGCTGAAGACTGTGGCTTCTACGTTCTCAAACATTGGCGGATTCTATGACAGCAGCATCAGCAATGAATCTCTGTTCAAGATTCAGTCGGAAATCATCTGGCAAAAGGCTAAGAACGAGAACTGCATTATCGTTGGCAGGTGTGCCGATTACATTCTGCGTAAGCATCCTCGTCATCTCAACATATTCATCCGTGCCAACATGGAAGACAGAATCAAACTTGTCAGGGACCGTGAAATTCTTTCGGCTGAAGAGGCACGGGTGCTCATCGAGACTGAAGATAAGAAGAGAAGCGAATATCACGACTTCTACTGCGAAACCAACTGGGGCGATTCAAGGGCATACGACCTATGCGTGAATTCTTCCCTCCTCGGTATAGACGGTACGGCTGAATTCCTGCTGGAATATATAAAGAAATATTTTAACTTAGAAAATTAGGAAAGAGATTTTCGATTCTTCGAGAATTCGAGAATTCGATTCTTCGGGACTTCGATTCTTCGAGAATTCGATTCATCGAGAATTCGATTCATCGAGATTTCGGTTCTTCGAGACTCCGAGACACAGGCCTAAGGCCTACTACAAATAATATATCCTCAATAAGTAAAATCAAAACAAACAAAGTAAGAGAATAATGATTACAGTTTCAAACCTATCCATTCAATTTGGAAAGAGAATACTCTACAAGGATGTCAACCTAAAGTTTACTAACGGCAACATCTATGGCGTAATCGGTGCTAACGGTGCCGGAAAATCTACATTACTGAAAGCAATCACAGGAGAACTGGAAGCAACTACCGGTCAGATTACTCTTGGACCTGGTGAACGCTTGTCGGTACTGAGTCAGGACCACAACAAGTTCGATGACTACAACGTAATGGATACTGTCATGATGGGCCATTCAGTACTGTGGGCTATCATGAAGGAAAAGGATGCTCTTTATGCTAAAGAGGAGTTTACTGACGAAGACGGTGTCAGGGCTGCTGAACTGGAGGAGAAATTCGCTGAACTGGATGGTTGGAACGCTGAAAGTGATGCTGCTCAACTATTGAGTGGATTGGGTATCAAGGAGGACCTGCACTACAGACAGATGTCGGAACTTTCAGGTAAGCAGAAAGTGCGTGTCATGCTGGCTCAGGCTCTTTATGGCAACCCTGACAATCTTCTGCTCGATGAGCCTACCAACGACCTCGACCTCGATACTGTTGAATGGCTTGAAGACTATCTCGCCAACTTTGAACATACGGTTCTCGTGGTGAGCCACGACCGTCACTTCCTCGATGCTGTTTCTACTCATACTGTCGATATTGATTACGGTAAGATAAACATGTTTGCCGGTAACTATTCTTTCTGGTATGAATCTTCACAGTTGGCTCTTCGTCAGGCTCAGAACCAAAAGGCTAAGGCTGAGGAAAAGAAGCGTGAACTGGAGGAGTTCATACGCCGATTTTCTGCAAATGCTGCCAAGAGCAAGCAGACTACAAGCCGCAAGAAGATGCTCGAGAAACTCAATATCGAGGAGATTCAGCCTTCTACCCGTAAATATCCTGGTATCATCTTTACTATGGAACGCGAGGCTGGTAACCAGATTCTTGAGGTGGAAGGTCTCAAGGCTGTTGATGACGACGGCACTCTCTTGTTCGACAATCTTTCGTTTACGGTGGAAAAAGGTCAGAAAGTGGTGTTCCTCAGTCATAACCCACGTGCAATGACTGCCCTCTTCGAAATCATCAACGGTAACCGTGAGGCGCAGGCTGGTACTTACAAATGGGGCGTTACTATTACGACTGCTTATCTTCCTCTTGATAATTCGGATTTCTTCCAGAGCGACAAGAACCTCGTGGAATGGCTCAGCCAATTCGGTGAAGGTAATGACGTGTTCTTCAAGGGGTATCTCGGCCGTATGCTTTTCTCGGGTGAAGAAGTTCTGAAAAAGGTAAACGTACTCAGTGGTGGTGAAAAGATGCGCTGCATGATTGCACGTATGCAGTTGAACAATGCCAACTGTCTTATTCTTGACACTCCTACCAACCACCTTGACCTGGAATCTATTCAGGCGTTCAACAATAACCTGCGTGGATTCAAGGGTAATGTGTTGTTTGCAAGTCATGACCACGAGTTCATCAATACTGTTGCTGACCGTATCATCGAACTGTCTCCAAATGGAAACATCGACAAACTTATGACTTACGATGAATATATCTCAAGTGATGCTATCAAGGCTCTCAGGGCAAAACTTTGGGGTGAATAACTGACGGCCTCAATATTCGTATAATCACAAAACGTTCATTAGAGATTTGGGATAATGACAAAGCGTGACTGAACATCATCAGCCACGCTTTTTTTATTGGTCTGCAGTCTATGACTTTATTGTTTTCGATTGTATTCTGCGCAAATTTCCTTTATTCCGCAATCTTTACATATTGGCTTGACTGCACGGCATACATATCGGCCGTGAAGTATCAGCCAATGGTGTGCCAAAGGTATGATTTTTTCCTGTAGGTTTTTACATAGATGGCGCTCTACTGACAAGGTGGTTGTTGCTGATTTCGGCACGAGTCCTATTCTGTGACTTACACGAAAGACATGTGTGTCAACTGCCATCGCTGATTGTCCCATAACTACGCTGAGCATCACATTTGCGGTCTTGCGCCCTACTCCGGGTAATTTCATCAATTCGTCACGTGATTCGGGTACCTTACTGCCAAATTCATCGCGAAGCATAACTGCCATGGATATCAAATGACGGGCCTTGCTGTTTGGATAACTTATACTGCCAATAAGGGGCAACAACTCACTTTCGCTTGCTGATGCCAGTTCTTTTACTGTAGGATAGGCTTCAAACAGTTTCGGCGTCACCATATTCACCCTCTTATCCGTACATTGTGCACTCAGCATGACTGCCACAAGTAACTGAAACGGATTGTCATAGTGCAATTCTGTCTTGGCATCGGGCATGGCTTCACGGAAGTATTCCACGAAACGGACGTATCGTTCTTTCTGAGTCATCGTTTTGTCAAATATAAGTTTACAAAAATCATCATTTTCAAAAGTTTTTGCAAAGTAAACAAAAAATATTGACTTCAGAAAGTGATTCTTTAAATAAAATTTTGTATTTTTGCGTCTCAATTTGTATTTATTAGGATGAGACAATTAAAAATTACCAAAAGTATTACGAACCGCGAAAGCGCTTCTTTGGACAAATATCTGCAAGAAATCGGTAGAGAAGAACTGATTACTGTTGAAGAAGAAGTGGAACTTGCGGCACGTATCCGTAAAGGTGACCGTAGAGCACTTGAAAAACTTACACGCGCAAATCTGCGTTTCGTCGTATCAGTTGCTAAACAATATCAAAATCAAGGACTTAGTCTGCCTGACCTTATCAACGAAGGTAATCTCGGTTTGATTAAGGCTGCAGAAAAGTTTGATGAAACACGCGGTTTTAAGTTTATCTCCTATGCTGTATGGTGGATTCGTCAGAGTATTCTTCAGGCACTTGCTGAACAGGCACGAATCGTAAGACTTCCGCTCAACCAGGTTGGTTCGCTCAACAAAATCAGTAAGGCTCTCGCTAAGTTTGAGCAGGAAAATGAACGTAGACCTTCTGCTGACGAACTGGCTGAGACTATTGGTCTTCCTGTTGACAAAATCAGTGAGACCATGAAGGTTCAGGGTCGTCACATCAGTGTGGATGCTCCTTTTGTCGAAGGTGAGGACAATTCTCTTCTCGACGTCCTTGTCAATGATGACAGCCCTATGGCTGACCGTACTTTGGTGAACGAGTCTCTTCAGAAGGAAATTGACCGTGCACTTGATTCGTTGTCGCCTAGAGAAAAGGATATCATCAGAATGTTCTTCGGAATCGGTGACCACGAAAAGACCTTGGAAGAAATCGGTGATACTTTCGGACTTACCCGTGAACGTGTAAGACAAATCAAGGAAAAGGCTATTCGCCGCCTACGTCAGAGTTCACGAAGCAAATTGCTGAAATCTTATCTTGGATAATCATATTACTGATTTGTATCATTACAGACTATGATGAAAAGACTTATAATTCTTTTGTTGGTTTTGTTTTCTTTCAATCTGTATTCTCAGGCTCAGGTTGTAAGCACAAACGATTTGGTACAGACCGCAAAATCAACAAAGAAGCAGCGTGGCAAACAACCTAAGCAGGTTGAGAAAGTCAATACAAAGAAAACGGAATGGTATTCTACTACTGTTTACATGTATGCTGTATCTTCTGAATTTGGTGATACTACCGTTTATATGACTGATATTGTTGCTCTTGACAGCATAAAACTTACAAAGAAATATGACTATCTGGCTTTCAGAAGTGATTTCAGCATTCAGTTCAAGCAATATCTGGCAGACAATTACGGAAAGAATCTGCAGACCGTGGCTGTTTTCTTTGACAAGGACAGAAAGAAACTGACTAAGAAATACAGCAAACTTCTGAAACGATACAATTCTGAAGATGGAAACAGTCTGAAGATTATTACTCAGGATCAATTCGTATTCAAGGCTCCTGATTACAACCTTTATCTTGATTCCGGACTTTAAAATTAGTATAACGTAGACTTGTTTATTGATGAGCATTTCCAAAATATCAAGAAATATATGTTGCTGGGCAATCATTCTGATTTGTTCAGCAACAATTGTATCATGCGAGAAGCACCACAATGATAAGCAGGAGCGCTTCAACCGTGTGGTACTCGTATATATGGCGGCAGAAAACACTCTGTCCGAAGTTACCGCGTCTGATATGCAGGAGATGTTGAATGCTGCAAAACAAATACCTGATGACTGTAAATTTGTAGTGTATGTCGATAAGAACTATGCATATCCTGCAATATATGAGATTGACAGGAACACCAAGGAGAAGACGGTACAGGCTCTGACTCCGGCTAAGAGATTTGACAAATACCTTGATTCCTCGGATCCTTCTACCTTGGACTGCATAATGGACTACACCACCAAGAACTATCATGCCAGTTCCTATGGTATAATTTTCTGGTCTCACGGTTCTAGTTGGACAATATATGACTCTGCCAATTATGCTAAAAGCCGAAATCCCAAGTATTCCTTTGGTATAGATACAAATCATAATACCAGCAATATCATGACCAGCATGAATATTGCCGACATTGCTTCTGTCCTGGCTAAATACAGCAATATCGACTTCATCATGTTTGATGCCTGTTTCATGCAGTCTATTGAAGTTGCCTACGAACTACGCAATGTCACCAAATGCATTATCGGTTCTCCTGCTGAAATTCCGGGGGAAGGTGCTCCCTACGATATAATAACTCCATCCTTGTTTGCCAAAGACTTCAATGCAGACTATGTCATGAATCTATACAATGATTACTATGCTCACCTACCAATTTCTGACAGGTGCGGTGTACTTATTTCTGCTATTGATACAAAGCAACTGGATTCGTTCATCAATGCTACTTCTGATGTAATACGCAATCACAGCATTGAATCCCTGAATCTGTCTTCATTACTCAATTACTTTTATTTTGGCTACTGGGATGTCTCTATGCCCGACATGTACGACATCAGAAGTATCATGCTGCATCTGCTTACTGAGGATGAATACAGATATTGGAATACTGAATTCAACAAACTCATTTTATCATCATATAGTTTCAGTTCATGGTATTCTATGTATATCGATGCTGATATTCCTGTTGATGAGTCTCAATTCGGTGGGGTGTCAATGTACCTTCCATTGAACAAATACAATTATTTCCAATTTACGGATGATTTCTATACTACAGCGTGGGGTAAAGTCATGAAGGAAAAGAAAACCTTTACACATTAAAATTCCAAGGCCCGATTCTGAAATAGTATCATTCTTAATGTAGAAACAAGACAATGACCAAATCCTATCTATATAAAGTAGCAAGACTGCCATTCAAGATTGTATATGAATACGAACCTGATGACGAAAAACAAAAGAACGGAGAGCATCTGACTCCGTCATTGGAACCATTCAGGATTGAGTCTGCAGATGATTCTCTTTGTTTTACATTGACAGTCAATGATTATTTCAGACCGGAATACAAAGGTGAGGAAATCGGACAGTATGATTGCGGAGGAAACAATCATGGTGTATATCTTTTGAAAGATGGTGGATACCAGATTGTCATAAGCGATTATTCCGGAAGAAAATGCTGCTTGCTGCAAACAGACAGAAACTTTACAAAAGGGGTTGTAAGACTGAACGGAGACAAATTCATGAGATCGTTCGGACTTAACAACTCTCTCATGATGATGTTTGCATTTTCCAATGCACAGAACGGCACATTGCTGATGCATTCATCTGTAATTCGCAAGGATGGATTTGGGTATCTGTTCTTAGGGGTAAGCGGTACCGGCAAATCTACTCATACTCAGCATTGGTTGGATTGGATTGAAGGTTGTGACCTTATGAACGATGACAATCCTGTCGTTCGTTTTGTTGACGGAAAAGCAATGGTGTTTGGAAGTCCATGGAGCGGAAAGACTCCTTGTTACAGAAATGTAGAAGCACCTATTGGTGGATTCGTACAACTTAAACAAGCGCCATTCAACAAAATCCGTCCAATGGAAGTAATTGAAACTTTTGCTTCGTTACTGCCTTCCTGTTCGGTAATGAAATGGGACAAGCGGGTATATACTGGAATATGTGACACGATAGGTAATATCATGGAAACGACTACGACTTATTTTCTTGAAAACCTACCCGACCGAGCAGCAGTGGAATTAAGCTACAGTACCCTCACAGGAAATACGATACAAAAATAAATACAAGTCTTCATATATCTACAAATACCTTCAAATAACCATCATAAGAAATGCAGGTACTACAGTTGGAAAATGCAGAATTTCTTCTTCACGTATGTGAACTGGTCAACCAGGGACATACTGTATCAATACGGGCAAGAGGTAATTCCATGCGTCCATTTGTTGAAAGTGACCGCGACGTGGCTGTTCTCACTCATTCGGACACTTATTCAAAAGGAGATGTTGTTCTTGCAGAAATATCACCCGGACATTATGTGCTGCACAGAATTGACAGGATTGATGGCAATAAAGTCACATTGCGCGGTGATGGAAATCCGTATGGTACGGAACATTGTATGATGTCTGACATCAAGGCTATCACGTGTCAATTCATACGAAAGGGAAAGACATGGAACCTACAGACTTCACAGTTTTGGAAACTATACAGTAAGTTTTGGGTTTCTATGCTTCCAATCAGGAAATATCTATTAGCACTCTATCGTTTGCTTTGGCGTGGTGAATTTCCTGAAAGAATAAAAAGACTATTCAAAAAATAGATAATACAAATATAAACATAGATGACTTATGAGAATCAAATCTGGCTTTGAACTTCGCAAAATATGCCGCGAGAATATTGTAATCAGTCATGGATTGAATAACATCAATTTCACCAAGGTTGTCAGCCTCAACGAATCAGCAGCATTCATTTGGGATAACATCAAGGATAAGGATTTCTCCCTTGATGACATGGTAAACCTAATCATGACAGAATATGACGTAGATGATGAAACTGCACGTAAGGACTGCAGTCAACTCCTTACCCAATGGAAAGAGGTTGGTTATATTGAAGACTAAGAAGTATTTCGAATTATATATTACAAGGAGTCCGTTTCTAGGCAAACGGACTCCTTGTTTATTTAAGTTTCGCTGGGCTTCACTTTCAGTAGGAAAGCAGTCAGGAGACAGTAGTTTAGTAGAACGCAAAAAGCCAATGGCTAATGGCCAATGGCTTTGGTATTTCGTAATAAGACCCTTTTATTTCAGTCAGGCAAAATCATCACCGTATGTCAGTTGAATGTCATTCACGAATTTGCGTATAGACTGTTGATCTTCCTTTTTGCAAATCATTAATACATTGTCATCTGCAATTACTGCCAGGTCATTAAGCCCCTGCAATACGGCAACCTTTCCGTCTGGAAGTTTTACGATGCAATGCTCACAGTCATAGAACATGGCATTGTTATTTACGGCAACATTACTTCCGTCAGTCTTACTGAGTAAATCATACAACTGATTCCATGTACCTATATCCTTCCAACTGAAATGACATAGAAGCACATCTACATTTTCTGCTTTTTCAAGAATTCCTGTTTCCAAAGGAACGTTTGGACATGTAGAAAATGCATCATCTACCACAGACAGGGTTTCTTTGTCTTTTGCAATCTTTTCATGAAGTCTTGTACTCAGTACAGGATATGCTTTACCGACAGAATCAAGGAATGTCTTGGCACTCCACATATACAGACCTGTATTCCAAAGGAACTCCTTACTTTCAAAGAAAATCCTTGCAAACTCTGAATTTGGTTTTTCTGTAAAACTCTGAACCTTATAGATATCATTATCCAGCGAATCAGACATCTGGATATATCCGTAAGTCGTTTCCGGGTGTGTAGGAGCAATACCCATGGTCAACAGACGTTTATGATTGGCAATATATTCAAAACCAGTCATAATATCACGATGGAATGCTTCCTCGTCAGTAATCATCTGGTCGGATGGCGTTACAAGCATCAATGCATCTGGATTCTTCAGAAAAAGATGAAAGGCAGCCCATGTCACACTCGGTACGGTATTCCTGCGTATAGGTTCCAACAGAAGATTGGTTTCCTGCAACTCCGGAAGTTGCTTGTGAACAAGATCCTTATATATTTCGTTTGAAACAATTATGATGTTTTCCTGAGGGATAAACTTTTTGTATCGATCGTATGTTGACTGCAACAATGACTTGCCTACCCCCAAGATATCAAGAAACTGTTTAGGGTGCTTATTTCTGCTGCTTGGCCACAGTCGTGAACCTATTCCACCAGCCAAGATGACGCAATAGCAATTAGAATTCATAATTTTATTGGTTTTAAAAAGTATGCTAAGATAGTCAAAATATCTCAACCATAAAAGTATTTACATACTTTTTTAATGTTTTTTGCATATAATTATGAAAATACAAACGATAATCATTACTTTTGCAAAGTATCAAAATATAAAAATCTTCAAACCATGCATTTCCTCATTCCAATATTCGCTGCCCTGATTCTTTATCTCATTTTAGGAAAAAAAATAAAGCAGGAAAGAGAATTCAACAAGAAATATCCCGTATATTGCTTTAATCAATCCTTCAACACATGGAACGGTAAACTGGATGACATAAAATACAAATGCAACCGTGACGACAAAGGGGTTGTGATTTTTGCCGTACGTCATGACGACAGTATCGACAATCCAGAAGAAGACGTATTTATTGTCATTCGTGACGACGGAAAGGAATTAGGAAGGATTCCACGTAAGGAAACCGTCAGATACAAGGAATGGAGCAAGGGAAATGTATGTACCGGAATCGGTATCATTCACTATGACGAAACCATGAACAAACTATGGGCAGACATTTCAGTATTGGATTCTGAAGTGCCAGACGAAGATTCAGAAAAGGCATTCAGGCAATACATAGAATGGGCTGAACACCAATTCGGAAGTACGTATATTCCAGACAGGTATCGAGACAACAATGCGTAACGGTCAATTACGTTGGTCCAAATACCACCATAGCGTATTACCGTATTTTCTGCGAAGCAAGTTTGCACGTTTGGTTGAATCTGCCTGCATCATACTTATTTGCCGATAATCCTCATATTCCTTACGGGTACGTTCATCAGGAAACATGTTTTCCCTACCATTGTACCTTTTGCTGATAATCAATGCCTCCTTGAAGATACGTGGCAGAGATTTTATGCCCTCATCGCTTTGGCAGGAATAATAATGTGGAAGTTTCCTGTAGAAAGTATTCAAGTCCCTATCCATCAACAGCGAGCATAGATAATAATCCGTGACAGCCTTGACATCAGGCAAGGAATCAACCTTAAGCATATATTCAAAATACTGAGTCGGTGAGGTTACGAATTTATTTGGAATAGCACCTAAATACGCACAGATATCACGTGTTGTAAACTGATGCTGCAAAGAGTTTGTATCCGTCAGGTCTATCAGCAATTCAGAATCTTCATCCGTTGGATAGTCAAACAGATGGTCAGCCAATTTTCCCTGTCTGACCAAGGCATAATACCTCAGACAATTGAGACGTTTATTCTTCACATACGACTTACGTCCCACCAATGCCGCATCATTGAATTTACCCTTCAGTATCAAGCGTTCGGCATGCAATTCATACTGATATGAATCATCAGCGGTATGACATGCGCAGCACAGCAATATCATTACCATCAGAGTAAGGAAATTGGGCCATAAATACCTGAATATCGAATAATCTCCGTCTATTATACTGGAAGGCTGGAAACGATGAATCAGAACAACCAGCAACACGAACAGTCCCAACAGCAACGGAACAGCCCAATACCAACCCGAAAATGTGAAATCATTGATTGTATCCTGATTAACGCTTGTGATAACGGCAAGAATCAGGAAAGAAGGGAAATAACTCAAGGCATACCAGCAGCCCGACAGTTTTGTCAGTTTGCCTACTCCGCTCTGAACACATTTCAGTACAGCAGCAATAATCAATGCGCCAATAAAGTCGTTATAACTTGTAACACCCTTGGCAAACACATATTGTGCCTGTGCCAATAAATCACCTTCCATACAGAAAATATATGAAAAGCAAAAGACAAAGAACAATACCCCACAGAATATGCTTATTACCCTTGATGTTGACTGAGGTATCGGATTATTATGATTCATATTTAAGTTTCACGGAATTTCAGTTTTATTCCCTCAGATGACAGTCATGCACACAGTTGGAAACTGTCTTATTGTTTACGTCGCAGCACCATAGCCAAACGGGCAGGTACATAAAGTTTCATCCAACCCTTTCCGTATGAGTCATACAGAGGGTCCGACATGGTGAAGTGTTCCACACCATCATCAGTAAGGCTGAAACCGCCGTATGCAGGATTGTCGGTATTCAGTACCACCTCATAGGAACCAGCCGGTACAAGGAATCCATAGTCATTGAATGAACGGTTAGGAGAGAAGTTGAAGACAAACAATAAGTCGCCACGCATATAAGCCAGTATCTGGTCTTCGTCATTGTGCCAGATTTCCTGAATCTTCGTCTTCTGGAAGTTCTTTGTACCGCCAATGAGTTGAACCATATCGCGGTCAAAGTCTCTAAGATAATGATAGCATAGATCCTTATTGTCTACCAGGCTCCATTGCCGGCGTGCATACTTGTGACTCCAACCATTTCCTTCACGGGGGAAATCTATCCATTCAGGATGACCGAACTCGTTGCCCATGAAATTCAGGTAACCACCGTTGATGGTTGAAGCAGTAAGCAGACGTATCATCTTATGAAGAGCAATACCCCTGTTGACCATGAAATTCTCGTCACCTTTCCTGAAATGCCAATACATGTCAGCGTCAATCAGTCGGAATATTATTGTCTTGTCGCCCACAAGTGCCTGATCATGACTCTCGGCATACGAGACAGTCTTCTCATCAATTCTTCGGTTTGTCGTCTCCCAGAACATAGAAGACGGTTTCCAATCCTCATCCTTCAGTTCCTTTATGGTCTTAATCCAATAGTCAGGAATATTCATTGCCATACGATAATCAAAGCCATAGCCGCCCTGTCTGAAAGGAGCAGCCAATCCAGGCATACCGCTCACTTCCTCCGCAATGGTAATGGCATTTGGTTTCACTTCATGAATCAACACATTGGCAAGAGTGAGATAAGCAATAGCCTCATCGTCCTCATGACCGTTGTAATAATCACCGTAACCGCAGAACGACTCGCCCAAGCCATGACTGTAGTAAATCATACTTGTAACACCGTCGAACCTGAATCCGTCGAAATGGAATTCATCAAGCCAGTATTTGCAGTTGGAAAGCAGGTAATGAAGGACCTCGTTCTTTCCGTAGTCAAAGCAAAGACTGTCCCATGCCGGATGTTCCCTCCGTCCCCCCTGCATGAAATACTGACAAGGATCACCGGCAAAGTTGCCGAGCCCCTCAATCTCATTCTTCACGGCATGAGAATGAACAATATCCATGATGACAGCAATACCGTTCTGATGGGCAGTATCGATCAGTTCCTTCAGTTCCTCAGGAGTACCGAACCTACTGGAAGGAGCAAAGAAACTACTCACATGATAGCCAAAACTACCATAGTAAGGATGTTCTGCAACAGCCATAATCTGAATGCAGTTGTAGCCATTCTCAATAATACGGGGCAGAACCGAATCCCTGAACTCGCTGTATGTCCCCACCCTGCCATCTTCGAGAGCCATACCTATATGGCATTCATAAATCAGCAAAGGATTGGTCTTTGGCTTGAAAGAACGTTTCTTCCATTTATATTCATTTTCCGGCGCCCATACCTGAGCCGCGAATATCTTGGTATTTTCATCCTGAACCACACGGGTTGCCCATGCAGGAATCCTTTCCCCTTCGCCACCATTCCAGCGTACATGCAGTTTGTAGTAGTCGCCATGACGGACAGCACCCATTGGCAGGTTTACTTCCCACACACCGTTTTTCCTTGGTTTCAGTTTATACTGAGGCAATTCATTCCAAGTGCTGAAATCACCCACCATATAAATCTCCGTAGCATTAGGAGCCCATTCACGGAACACCCACCCCTTTTCGGTTCTGTGAAGACCGAAATACAGATACCCATCAGCAAACTCACTCAGAGTCTGCTTACCGTGAGCAGTCAGTTCATCAAGTTTATACAAGGCATGCTCATGCCTACCAACAATAGCATTCTCAAATGGTTCCAACCAAGGGTCATTCCTGACAAGCCCAATGTGCTTCATACAACATCAATAGTTAATTTCACCATTCATAATGTCAATAGCAGAAAGCCAAAGACAAATGGTGCCATAGTTTCACATGCGCAAAGATACAAACTTATTTTCATAAATCAACACACACATCACAAAAAAATAATAATCATTGACAGCCAGCCATTCCTCCGGTTGAAAGTATCAGTTATATTCACAAAACAGAAAGTGTCCATTTCCGACCCACCCTCTCAACAACATATTCATTTCATTTACAATTGAAACACAGTGTTTTATGTTGAAATACCTACATTCTCGCCGTAACACCCTAATAAGTCAGTAACAGGTCAGTTATGAGTCAGTTATGAGTCAGTAACGAAAGGCAGATTTCACAAAAAGTAAAATTGTACATAAGTAGTATGTGATGCTTTTCCATCAATGGCTAATCGTAATATCAGCAAGTCGTAATTCTGTCATTGCTCCGCTTTTCCTCCGCTGAAAGTT
>JAKSJB010000035.1 GCA_024398475.1 Bacteroidaceae bacterium
TCCCCTCAACAATACTTGCTTGAAGTGAAAAGTGAAGGTGAATGTTGATGCAAGATATATTAGGGGAGTTAAGTAGTTTTGGAGTTAAAGGGAGTTGAAGGCTCTATAATGCTTTTAGCCATTAGCCATTAGCCATTGGCTTGCCATCCGGATGGATTATATTTTTGCGCCATTAGCGCATTTTTGGGCATTGAGCCCTATTTTTCAGTTTTTAGAATAAAAACTCTCAGGGAGAGAGACTGAATAATTATCTATCAGACATGGAAGTTCACTTACAATGGATGATAAGGAATTATACAGTCATGGTGCGAAGCACATTTATTCTAAAAACATTTTCTTTTATACTTTTATTCCGTTTTTTCCGTGATTTCCGTGTTCGTCCCTTTTATGAGTAGTCAACGAGTCTACAAGTCAACAAGTCAACAAGTTTCTACGGCACACCCCTTCGGGTTGTGGGCTAAGGTAAGGATTTTTGTCATTTTCGGATCCCCGCACACCACTGCGTTCGGTGTACGGGGTTACCCACCGCGAGCCAGGGCTCGCTGTATCGTCTTCCAGACGAATGCTATGGGGATTCTAAGAGTCTACAAGTCAACAAGTTTTGCGGTTGCGCGCAACCGCTTTTCTATACAATAGAGGTTGACAACAAATAGATGGTTATCCTCCGTAAATAATTCCTTCGGAATCACTACCACTGAGGGGGTCATCATTGATGAACATGCTCGGTGGTGTCTCGGAACCGGAAACGACCATCAATAGACAAACACAAATTTGATACTCCTTTATTTGGGGCTTTATATATTTCTTTTTCATAATTTCATACCTTGTGCGTTATACATTTTGTTGTCTTTCACAATAATAAGTTGACCATTGCGGAGGAACTTGCCATTGCGTATTGTGCATTGTGAACCGTCAACCGACTCCAACTCCGTTGGCGTCTCTTTCGGCAGAGGCATAGAGATATACTTGCGTCCCGGAGCCCGAGCAGGTGCTGTACCGGGAACGTAGTTCATTATTAGATATGCGCTGTAAGCGTGCAATCCCGTATATACGCCGCATTTGCGCCACTCGTTCTGATAAATGATATAGTTGCCCTCCAATTTATTTTCGGGGTCGCCTGCGGTGTATTCCACTATATCTACAAACGTACCCTGCAAGCCGTTGCACTCGGCAGCATCTAAAGGTGTATCGGTATATTGGTCGCCATTCTTGACACGGAGAGATTTTGCCGTAGCACGGATAACATAGCCGGCACCGGCTTCAGTCTCTTCGGCAAGCACTTCCTCCAAAATGATGCGGTTGTTCTCTATACCTGCGATAGCGTAGAGTTCGGCACCGTCGATGGCAGTTAAGTCGTATTTCCAACATAGCGTACCATAGTTGCCAATGGTCATATTCTCGCGGACGGAAATCCACATATCCTTGAGGTTTTGTACCACATTATAGATTTCGCTAATCGCTTGTACATTAGCCTCGTAAATCTTGTTTTTATTTGTGGCTTCGTTGATGGTAGTTTTAGCCGCAGATACGATGATATCTATTTGTTCTTTCCCTTCTTTCTTAGTATCCTCATCAACGCCTAATCCGTTTATTTCCACTTTGGCAGTATCGGCTTTCAGCTCAACCTCGCTAATAGCATTTTGTTGCAATGCAATAAACTCTTGGATATCGGTTTGGATATCTTCCTCTGCTTTCTTTTGCATGTCCTTTATTTGTTGGATGGTGTTTTCTTTCAACTGCCCAACCCCATCCAAATTAGTTTCTGCGTTAATCGAGAGTTGAGCTTTATCTTTTACACTCCTTAATTGTGTTTGGAATGTGACTACATCGTGTTGTACCGTTTCTATATTCCCATAACCCTCTGCTGCTTGGTTGATTGCGACTTCAGCATCCGCGGCTGCTTTATCAACATCATCATTAGCGGCTTGTTTAGCGGCTTGCAGTTTATTATAATAATCCTGAACGTATGCTAATTGTTGATTAATTTGGTTTTGTGCATCATTTATAGCCTTCTTAACATCATCTTCTGATGTAGCATTATTGATATTTGCTTCAGCCGCAGCAACGGCTTTATCAATCTCGTTTATTGCCAGGTCTTCGACCGTATAGTAAACGCCAAGTGCGTTTATCGTATTCTTGGCATTCATGGCAAAATCATTAATATTGTTCTTCATTCTTTCCTTATAGCCGGCGATTGCGGCTTGGATGCCTGCCAAAGTTTTTTGAGTTTCCTCTTCCATTGCGTTAAGGCCGTTATGTTTTTCCTTTTGGATAGTACTCTCATTGGTCGCATGATCAATATAGATTTTAGCTGCATCTGCGGCTGACATTACCTTTGCGTTACCCTGCTCTTTGGCCTGTTTCACTTCTTCGATCTGTTCATACCCCTCTGCTTTTTTGTTCATGCTGTTATTAGCTTCCTTTTTCTTATCTTCGAGTTCATTTTTAGCGGCTTTTTTGATTGGAGGAAGCGGGTCGTTGCCGAAAGCAGTTTCTACATTGCCCTTGGAAAGGTCGTAGATCTTCCCATTTATCACGGGGTTGCTTTGCTCATAGATAGTAACATCTATCCGGCTACTTTTGCCAAACGGATACCAGTCGGTCGTTTCGCCTTGGGTGATGCTGATCGCATCAATTTGTGCTTGCGCCATCATACAACCACACACGGCTGCAAACAATATCATTAGTTTTTTCATGTTTTCTACTTTTTGATATAACTGACATTTGTCGGCTTATAGAGTGTGACGGTGGTAGTGCCATCCGTTACCTCCACCGCTGTGCAGTCGGTGCAAGGTTCGCCCATATCGCCAAGTAGTTCTTTTTTGGCTTCGGCTTTACCCTCTTTGAAGAATTTGATTACGGTGAGAATTTGGTTCTTTATTTCATCAATTCCCGGTGTTGCATCATTTCCTCCATTCTTAATGTCGTTAAATGCGCCATCTATCCATGAATTGATTTCCTCATTCTGAATGCCTTGACGGGTGGTTTGAATCAGGACAAGGGCATTAATCTTGGCTGTGGCAAAAGTCTTGATAGAGTTGATTGCCTCTTTGGTCGAAGCAGCGTTGATGTCAGTCTTTGCCTGACTGGCG
This sequence comes from Bacteroidaceae bacterium, assembly GCA_024398475.1. Lineage (GTDB taxonomy): Bacteria > Bacteroidota > Bacteroidia > Bacteroidales > Bacteroidaceae > Colivivens. Next base: position 3,093 of record JAKSJB010000035.1, read on the forward strand.
ATAGCAAGAATATCTTCATCGGTAACATCCTCAATCGCGCCATCTATTTCGGTAACGGCAATATTTTTGCAGTCTTCTAACTCGTCTGCCCACATCCCTGCGCTCAGCGTCAGGGCGAGGATAACTAAAAGTAATTTTTTCATAATGTGTATATTTTATTTGTTAATATTCTATACCCTTGTGAAGTATCTGAACAAGTTGTAAGTGAATAAGTCTTGTGATTTATCTGCCGCGCAATACCTATCCCTGAATCACTGATGTTTAGGGTGATATAAATAGTATTTACATTATAGGCATTCATGACAAGTATGCTTTTTTCTGTCTGTGCAAAATACAGACAAAGTATTAGTACTTCATTGTTAATGTGCAAATATAAGGCAAAGAAATGAAACAGCCAAGGATAATTTGAAAAATAAAACGCAAACCCTAACGCATACACCATTGGCTATTGGCCATTAGCCATTGGCTAGCCATCCGGGGGGGCACTCGTTGACTTGTTGACTCGTTGACTCAAGAAAGCCAACGGCTAATGGCTAAAGGCTAAAGGCCTCCCCTTATGGGGCTACTCGTTGACTTGTTGACTCCAACAATACTTGCTTGAAGTGAAAAGTGAAGGTGAATGTTGATGCAAGATATATTAGGGGAGTTAAGTAGTTTTGGAGTTAAAGGGAGTTGAAGGCTCTATAATGCTTTTAGCCATTAGCCATTAGCCATTGGCCATTAGCCATTGGCTAGCCATCTGGGGGGGCACTCGTTGACTTGTTGACTCGTTGACTTGTTGACTCTCTAACCTAGTTTTGCGTTTGCGTTAGGGTTTGCGTTCTTCCCCCTTGTGTGGGTAGGGGCTACCATATTTCATTCTGGTCTTCCCCATCTTCCGATTCGGGTTCATAATCATAGACACCCATTTTTTGATAATCATCGCTGGTAGACAGGAATGACTGAATAAACACATCCTCGATGACAGTTCTCGGTCTAATATATTCTTTCTTCATAGCCTTACCTCCTTATTACCTTTCTGCCGTTCTTGATAACCATTCCCTTATATTCCTTGCCAACCTTCACGCCCTGGAGATTGAACGCCTTGCCGTCGCGGTCCTTCCTTATGTTGCGGATACCGTCAGCATCGTTCTGCTCGTCATCGAAGTTGAAGCGGAGAGCCTTGATGCTGCCACCATCCTCAAGAACCAGGAATGCCTTGTTTGCAGGGATAGGATTTGTCCACTTGTAGAAACCTACACCTGTACGGTAATCGTATGTAAGTCCGTAAGTACCAGTTTCAGGAGTCGGAATATCCTCATCCGCACCCGTAAGTTTGTTTTCCGATGAGGCATCACCCTTATTGCATGAAGGCATGAGAAGGATGTCGTCATTATCAGCCTTCAGAACCACACCCTCTTTCTTGTGTATGACACCTCCAGCAAGGGCAGTAAGGTTGAGGACATCCGAATCAGGATCATCCGTCTTCTCCACCTCACCGATATAAGCCTTCACGCCCTCAGGAATCTTGTACGCGCCCTCACTTGTGAAGAACGTAGAGTAATAGTTTCCCGTGTTGTCAGGGTCCTGCTTGGCAGAAATATTGAAAGCACTCCTGAACTCAGCCGAAGGCGGATTTCCGTCATCAATCACAAGTTCCCCCTTCTTCACGTCACCGAGATAAATATCCAAGCCACCATCACCGTTGAACACCACCGAAGGAGATTCCGTCAGCAGATAACTCTCATCCAGTTCCACACCAGAGAACAGTACCGCATCGGACTTTGTCTGTGCGCCGAGCACCACTGAACACATCAATGATACCGCCAATAAACCAAATCTCTTCATAGCCGTTCCGTTTTATTCTTCAGTTTGTACATTGATGAAGTTCACCCTCTTCGGATTGTAGAGAATGACACCCTTGTCGTTTTGGTCGATCACCTCAATGGCTTTGCCGGTTTGAGGAGTGCCGAGGTCACCGAGGGCTTCTGCCTTGATAGTCTTATATGTTGGCACTGCTACGTTCAGAATTGTCAGGGCAGTATTCTTGGCATTGTTGATGTATGTTACATCCTTTTGAGTGTTGATGCTGTTGATACATTGCTGTACCAAACCTGTAAGATAATCACCGGACTCTCCCTGCATGGCTGCCTCGATGGCGGCAAGAGCGGCTTGACGTATAAGTCTTATTGTGGTCTGACGGATAATGGCCAATGCATTTTTCTTTGCGTTTTCGATGGTTGTAAAGTTTTCGTCCGACAATGTTGTCACACCGTTTATTGTATTAATGTAGGAGTTTATGGCAGCCACTTCGTCTTCCGTCAGCGTGACTCCATCTTTTGCAGCATTGATTTCATCTAAGGCGGCTTGCTTATATTGATCTATATCTATTAGTATGAAATTAGAACTAGTGAATTCGCTCCAAAATTCATCACTTTGGTAATCAGCAACGTTAGGCACATATATCGGCATGGATGGGTCAACGCCACGATAAAAGATTTCATTATCTATTGCTGGAGGAGTCGATGCTAAAACTGTCATGGATGCCAGCGCAGTACAACCATCGAATGCCATGCCGTAAATATTCTTTATACTAACCGGAAGGGTGACTGATTTCAGACCCAAGCAATTAACAAACGTACGTTTTTTAATTTCAGTTACACCCTCTGGAATGGTTATTGAAGTCAAGCCAGAACAACCATCGAATGCATTAGTTCCAATACTTTCTAACCCATTCGGAAGAGTAACTGATGTCAAGTTGGTACAACCAGCGAATGCATAATCTCCAATACTTTCTAACCCATCCGGAAGAGTAACTGATGTCAAGTTGGTACAACTAGCGAATGCATGATCTCCAATACTTTCTAACCCATCCGGAAGAGTAACTGATGTCAACCTTGTACATTTGATGAATGCGTTGTCAGCAATTGCTGTTACTGACGAAGGGATAACGGTATAGTTATTACCAAAAAGGAGGGTGTTGGTTGCTGTCTCAATTAAAGCATTACAGTTATCGCGGCTGTCGTAAACGGTATTGCCTTTATCAACACTGATTGATGTCGATTCGCATTGATAGAATGCATCCTTTCCAATTTCTGTCACACTACTTGGAATGGTTATTGAAGTCAGGCTTTTACAACCACTGAATGCTCTTTCTCCAATACTCGTCACACTGCTTGGAATGTTGATTGATGTCAAACCTTTACAGTCATAGAATGCACCCTCTCCAATACTCGTGACACTGCTTGGAATGTTAATCAGTACCATTTTCTCGCAGGACCTAAATGCCTCACATCCAATATCTTCCACACCTTCAGGAAGAAAGATGAAGGGCAATTCCGTACAATATGCGAATGCTTTATCTCCAATACTCGTGACACCACTTGGAATAGTTATTGAAGTCAAACTGGGACAATTATAGAATGCAGACTCTCCAATACTCGTGACATAGTATTTTGTGAAACTATCAGAGATTACAATGGCTGGAATAACTATATTTCCTGAATACTGACTGGTATTTGCTATTACCTCAACAGTACTATCACCTGTAACTTTGTACTTGATGCCAGTATCTGTAAATTCTTCTGCAAAAACTCCCGTGCAGCACAAAACTGCGATAAAAGTAATTATTAATCTTTTCATAGTCTATATAATGTTTTTTGCTTGTTATCGAATAGGTATCAAATCCACAATTTCATTGTGAATATGCAAATATAGGGCAAAGAAATGAAACAGCCAAATTTATTTGAAAAATAAAACGCAAACCCTAACGCAAACGCAAAACTACGGCACATCCCTTCGGGCTGTGGGCTAAGGTAAGGTATTTTATCGTTTCTCTATCCCCGCACACCACTGCGTTTGGTGTACGGGGTTACCCACCGCTCGCTAAGGCTCGCTGTATCGCCCTCCAGGCGAATGCTATGGGGTTCGGAGTCAACGAGTCAACAAGTCAACGAGTTTTGCGTTTGCGTTATCGTTAGCGTTTTTTAAGCCGTAGGCATTTTTTTTTAACCGTTGGGGTTTTTAACGTCAGCATGCTGACTTTTTACGTTTTGAAATACCCACATAAGAGGACATGCAGTTTTTCAAAACATTTTCTTTTTAAATATCCGACTAAAGTCCACGAGTGACCACAGCGCAGCATTTTATTTTTCGCCATATTGGCGATTTTTGGGCATTGAACCCCATTTTTCTAAAATGTTCAAGTGACAATCTATTGTCATGCTGATGTTGCAAGAGAAAATATCTGGAAGGCATCAGAGCCTTACAAGGATTTTCTGTTGTGACAGCAGTAGAGTCGGAGACCCTGAACATTTATTTTCTTTTAAATATTATATCCGTCTAAAGACTAAAGTCTAGAGACTACAAGTCAACGAGTTTTGCGTTTGCGTTAGGGTTTGCGTTTGCGTTAGGGTTTGCGTTTTATTTTTCAAATAAATTTGGCTGTTTCATTTCTTTGCCCTATATTTGCATATTCACAAAGAAATTGTGGATTTGATACCTATTCGATTAATAACAATTTAAAACCATTATAGACTATGAAAAGTAATTTTACAAGACTTTTACTTTCCGCAGTACTGATGATGTGCTGCGCGGTATCGGCTCTGGCGCAACTCGGTACGCCGCCAAATGATGAAATCTGGTACACTACGACCGATGGGAATAAGTGTGAGCCAGACAAATCAGATGTGTTTGGTGCAACAATTATAAGCAACAAATATGAAAACGGTCATGGAACGATTAAGTTCAACGGAAATGTTACAAGCATCGGAACAGATGCATTCCAATATTGTTCCAGCTTGACTTCAATAACCATTCCAGGCAGTGTCACGAGTATCAGGAACTATGCCTTCTGGAGGTGTTCCAGCTTGACTTCAATAACCATTCCAAGTGGTGTCACGAGTATCGGAGAAAGAGCATTCACATGTAATGAATTATTAAGCGTTGTGCTCTTATTGGGGAATGGTAATATAGAATTAGGAGATCGTGTTTTTTATGGCACCCCGGCAACAATCTATGTGGCAGATGTGGCTAATTTTTCCGAGACATGGGGTGACAGACCAGTGAGGGCATGGCGTTCTGGTGAGGGTGACGGAACAAAGAACAATCCTTATCAGATTGCTACGTTAGAAAACCTGTTGTGGTTTGCAAATTATGTAAATGCAGGAAACGTAACCGCCTGCGCCATCCTTACGGCAGACATCACGTTGAACACTGGCGTGCTTGACAGCAACGGCAACCTCAACAGCGGCACTTTCATGGAGTGGACTCCGATGGGCACTTATGAGAAAGGCTACAGTGGCGAGTTCAACGGCAACGGTCATACCATCAATGGACTGTATGTCAATGAAAAGGACAATGACCGGGCTGGTCTTTTCGGTATGGCTGTATCTGGGGCATACATCCATGACCTTGGTGTGAAGGATAGCTACTTCTGCGGAAAGAACTGGGTTGCCGGTATCTGTGGCGACTTTGCCAACGGACGAATTGAGAACTGCTGGAATGGGGCAACCGTGATAAGCAACGGTGATAATTCCTGGGCGGGTGGCATTGCTGGCTCCTGCTGGGTGAACGCTTCCGTGACATGTTGTTACAACATTGGTAAGATATCAGCAGGATCAGGTGCTAATATCCAGTGTGGCGGCATCTGCGGTACAGTGGCAAAGAACGACAATGTTACCTATTCTGTCAGCAACTGCGTTTCGCTGGAAGGAAAATGCACCAATGCATACACGCTTGGTGAAGGCTGCCCGATAGATAAAATCAGTAATGTCTATATAAAGGATGCCTCAGCCTTCAAAAGTGGCGAGGTGTGCTGGATACTGAACGGAAACCAGAGGTCGGCAAAATGGCGACAGCACATAGGAACGGATGATTTTCCTGCTTGGACGGGCGACTACATTGTCTATAATGATGCCACCGGCTACCACAACGAGACGATGTGTGAGGTGACAGAGAACCACTTGCATAGCTGGATGGAACCAAAGACCATTACATTATACGATGGTAGTCAAATCACCTACTGTCGTTGCGAGGAATGTAGGAAGTATTACCAGAGCGATGACAGGACGATAGAATTGTCGGGAGAAGAATGTTCTCGCATTCAGCCTTCAGTCGGTGACGGCACAAAGGACAATCCTTATCAGATTGCAACAATGGAAAACCTGATGTGGTTTGCCGATTATGTGAACGGTGATAGCCAACACGCATCTGCCTGTGCTATTCTTACGGCAGACATCACGATGAACGAAGGTGTGCTGGACAGCAGTGGACGAAGTAACGACGGACTTTTCGATGCTTGGACTCCGATAGGCGGACATAATGTAGATTACTCCGGTGAGTTCAACGGTAACGGACACACCATCAGCGGACTCTACTTCAAAGACACAAGCGTGAACAACGTGGGACTTTTCGGCAAGCTTGTTGGCAACGCCTACATCCACGACCTCGGCATCAAGGACAGTTATTTTTATGGCCTTGATCATGTGGGCGGCATCTGCGGCGACTTTGCAAGCGGACGGATTGAGAACTGCTGGAGCGGTGCATACGTAATGGCTCACAAATATGATGCAGGCGGAATCTCCGGTTCTTGCTATGTCAATGCATCCATCGCCAACTGCTACAATATTGGTATAGTATCGACGAATGTGGAGAAAGGTGGAACTCAAGACTCCCGTTTCGGCGGTATCTGCGGCTCAGTTTACAACAGTTCTGCAACATATTCTATCGACAACTGCTACGCACTGAAGTCTAGATCCATACCGCAGGATGGTGACCCTTATGAGGGGCTGCCGTATGTCAGTGGCGATTGCGACAAAATCTACGGATTTTTGGTGGACAACTGCCCTGCATCAAAGATTCATGATTCATACGTAAAGAATGCAGAAGCTTTTGTGGGCGGTGAAGTTTGCTACCGATTGAACCGTGGCGTGACGGACGGCAGTCAGAAATGGTTCCAGACATTGGGAAGCGACCCTTCACCTGTGCTGGACAATAGCCATAATACTGTGTACTACGGCTACGATGGCAATGTATTGAAATATTCAAATTCACAACTTACCATCCCAACCACCAAGCACGAGCAATGTGATGCAACCTGCAACGCAAGGGGTTATTCACAGGACTGCTGGGAAGACACGAAGTCGGGCAGGATTTATGCCGAGGAGGCTTGCCTGAACGAACTGAATGCGGCAGCCATTGTCTCTTACAAGCCATTGACAGCCGACCCAACTGATCTGATCAATCAGGGAGACGTTACCGGCTGGACACAGGAAGTGAACAAGACATACGACGGCGTGAGCTTCGGCTATGCTGCAGAAAAGGTATTTGAGGATAATAGTGACAACACAGACAACTATGGCACGGATGAATGGGTATCGTTCAAGGTGGCAGATGCCAATGCAAAGAACGTCCGCCTCAAGTGGGCATGGACTGGAGACAAGACAAAGCAACCGAATGGACGTTACGGAAATTGCACCTTAACCTATAAGGTAAACAGCGGCGAAGAGACAGAGATAACTCTTCCTAGTACGCAGTTCGAGACTTCATCTGAGGTGTATGTCCTTAATTTGGGTAATTTAAGTCAAAATAGTGAAATAGAGTTCCATATAAAGGACTATGCTAATAAGTGCACAACTCCAAACGAAGTGACATGGGCTGTGACCTTGGAATATGTTTCGGGACACAATCCGCAACATACTTCTGCAAAGGCTGCAACCTGTACGGAAAAGGGCAACAAGGAATACTGGTACTGTTCGAAGTGTAAGACTTATTTCACAAGTGCTGAATGCACGACGGTGATGACTGACTGGGAAATACCTGCACTCGGACACAAGGCTACACACAACGCACAGAAAGATGCTACATGTACGGAAAACGGAAACATCGAGCACTGGCATTGCTCTAACTGCAATCTAAACTATATGGACGAGACTTGCACGAACCAGATAACGGGCAGCGTGGTAATACCTGCTACACATCATGCAAACAAGGAACATGTCGATTACAAGGCTCCGACTGCTGACAAGGAAGGAAACATTGAATACTGGCATTGCCCTGACTGCAACAAGAACTTTGAGGACAATGGCTGCACCAAAGAGATTGCAGGTACTGACTACATCCTGGCAAAACTGCTCAATGTGATGCACATCGACTTTTATGGCACTTCAACTCCTATTGAAAAGGAGCACTATATGGATGCTACGGAGATAGGATTCACCGAAGAAGGCGACATCATCTTCACTGTCAACGAACAGAAAGTGACTTATTCAGCCGGTATGATAAATGAGATAGGTTTCTTCAATGGCGCACCTACCGTAGAGTTTAAGGCAAACGAAGATCCTAAGAATGAAGGCGATTACTACACTACCTTCTACAGCAGTCTGGAGGCATATACTCTCCCAGAAGGTGTGAAAGCCTACACCGCTACGCTGGATAAGAAAAACGAGATACTCAATCTGAAAGAAACAAGCGTCATCCCTGCCGGGGCTGCGGTCATACTGAAATCCGACAAAGAATCATTCAGCCTGACTGCCGATGAATATGTGGATGTGGATGGCTTGGGCGACCTGAAAGGTACGGACGTGGAAATCCCGGCACCTGAAAACTGTTATATTCTCTCAGGAACTTCAAAACTTGGTATGGGGCTTTATCCTTGGGCTGGAGAAAATCCTCTTTCTGCCAACAAGGCTTATCTGCAACTGACGGAGTCATCATCTGCCAAGGCATACATGTTCAACTTCGTAGAGTATACGAACGGCGTAGAAAGCCTCTCCCCAACCCTCTCCGAAGGCGAGGGAGTCTATAACCTGCAAGGCATACGTGTGAATGACAGCTACAAGGGAATAGTAATCAAGAACGGAAAGAAGATCCACCAAAAATAATAAGAAGGACATATCATGAAGATAGAATATAAGGCACCATGCATGAAGGTAATAGTAATTTTGCCTACTGTTTTTCTTAGCACGAGTGATGAGCAGAACCTCAGAATGTTCGATGATGAAGATATGGAAGAACTCGGTGAAGATTACTCACAATGGTAATAACAGAAATCAAGAACAAGATACATTAAAATAGCAATTAAAATAAACGAAGCATTATGAAAATAAAATCAATCCTCTGCGCACTCCTGCTCATGGCGAGCAGCGTGGCAAGCGCACAGTATCTTAACGTGAAGTTGGAAGACGGCACATGTTACAGTTACAAGACCACTCCGAACATGAAGGTGTCGTTCGGAGATAAGGCAGGTGCAGAAATTGAAGAGATATCTCCAACCATAGGCGCAGCCAAAAGAAATGACAACATTTACGTACCCTGGGTGCGACTCTGGAAAGGGGGACCTAAGTTCGCAGTGTATAACGTAGGTGCAACATCGGCAACCGAATACGGTGGATATTACACTTGGGGCGGAACGTATAACAATAACCATGCTTTAGAAGGATTTACGTGGACAGATGACCACAACGAAGGCTCATCTACCCTCTCTGGCGAAACTGACACCGCCACCAAACTCTGGGGCAGCAACTGGCGCATGCCGACACAGGCAGAACTTCAGGCACTCCTTGACAGCTGTGATGTACAATGGACATACGACTACAAAGGTGATAAAACAAATATAGAGGGAACAATCTTCACCGGCAAGGGTAATTATAAAGACAACAGCGTGTTCCTTCCTGCTGCCGGCCGCTGCCTCCGCGGCAGTGACAACGGCCAGGGCTACCTCGGGTTCTACTGGTCTTCCACGGCTTATGACAGAGACAAAGCGTACAACCTGGACTTAAGTTCGGACAGCCAGAACGTGAGCGGCTACTACCGCGACATCGCCTACTCCGTCCGCGCGGTGCTTGCGGAGGAGTAGGCTTTGCCACTCTCATAGCGAGAGTGAAGATGATAACGCAAGAGCATGCGTGTAGTGGACTATGGCGACGGTGGGTATAGCAAGCAATAAATGCTAATATCCCCGACGGCTACTCATCATAACAGTCAACCATCAAACGAAATCAATTCAAACAAAAAACATAATGAAAAAATCACTATTAGCATTTATGTCACTCGTTACTGCCTTTGTGGCAACATCATGCCAGAATGACGAAGGCCCGACACCGGGTGCAGGTTCCATACCAATAGTTATCAATGCCGTGGCTGAGAGCATCGGCACAAAGTCAAGAGCAGAGATGGCATGCAAGTATGACGTCCTTTGGAGCGAAAACGACGATATTTGCGTTAAGAGCAGCACACAGAGCGCTACTTTCACCCTTGCAGAAGGAGCAGAAACTTCCGAGGGAACATTCACATGTGCATTCCCTACATTTACAGGAAACGAGGAGGTAGAGGCATTCTATCCAGCATCATTGGGAGAAGATCTCGTATGGCCAGCCGTGCAGACAAGTTCTACCATAATACCAATGTACAGCAAGAAGACCTTAGACGGCACAGGCACGGAGAACCTCACATTCACCTGTCTCGGTGCAATGCTGCAGATCGTGTTCACAGCCCCAGAAAGGCATATAGTAACCTCTATTACCCTGCAATCCAACAAGAGGCCACTCAGTGGAAAGTTCACCATAGAGGATGGTCAGGCAGTAATGGACGAAAACTCTGACAACCCAGGCGTGACGCTCGATCTTGGTAAAGGTGTAGAAGTAGGCACTGCTGCTACCTATTTCTATATTGCAATCCCCGCAGGAACTTCCTCAACGTCAAATAAGAGTGAAGCAATGACGATAACCCTAAATGCATCAGACGGTTCCTCCTGCAAAATGAATACTGCAATCCCTAATGCTGCACGCAACACAGTAAGTAGAATTTCCCTGTTCGGAACATTCAGATACAATGTTACATTTGACTTGAATGGCCATGGTACGAATGGCCCAGGAATCAAAGCCGTAGCGTGGAACTCCACAATGAATCCCCCTTCCGACCCTACTTCAAATGACGAATATATATTCTGTGGATGGTACAAGGACAAAGCCTGTATAGAAAAGTGGAACTTCGAAAGCGACAGAGTCTATAGAGACACAACACTATATGCAAGGTGGGGTACGTTCATCGGGGAACACGAGTACGTGGAACTCGCTGGCTTATATTGGGCAACCGAGGATGTGAAAGATGAACGTTGTGGTGTAAATAGTTATGGCGTATACTACTATGTAGGCCGCGAAAACGCTTTTGATGCTATGCATAGTTGGAATGATGGCAGGAATCCAGAGGGTTACTTATGGCAAATACCATCCGACGAACAATGGATGGCACTCAAAGAGACATGTAACTTTGAAAACATACCATGGAGAGGATTGATTGTCACAGACAAAAAAGATCCTTCCAAGTACATTGCCCTTGGTGTTAATGGCTATTTAACACCTGAAAAATTTGTTGAACCACGTGCAAGCGGCTATTGGACTGAACAAGGCAATGAGTTCGGTTTCAACGAAAACAGTATTAAAAACAACAGTTTTGGCATTTTTGGCGTATCAACGAACTGCGGGTTCACTCTTCGCCTTGTAATAGATCCCACATCAAAAGGGAAATAGATCTGTCCGGAGCAATAAGGTCAACGAGTAGCCCCCCCTCTGTCCCCCCCAGAAGGGGGAAGAACGCAAACCCTAACGCAAACGCAAAACTACGGCACATCCCTTCGGGCTGTGGGCTAAGGTAAGGTATTTTATCGTTTCTCTATCCCCGCACACCACTGCGTTTGGTGTACGGGGTTACCCACCGCTCGCTAAGGCTCGCTGTATCGCCCTCCAGGCGAATGCTATGGGATTCGGAGTCAACGAGTAGCCCCATGAGGGGAGGCCTTTAGCCATTAGCCATTAGCCGTTGGCTTTTTCGGGATTTCGATAATTCGAGGATTTGCGTTAGCGTTAGCGTTAGCGTTTATTAATTTTGCGTAAAGATTAGAATGAAAAACACTGTTTGGTTCAAATATTTTCCGTACCTTTGTAACGCAATTTTAATTATTTGATAATTACGGTGGATATGTTTTCGGTTTCTTATAGGAATATTGGATTGTGGGTCATGGTGGTTTCATTGTCCCTGATGCTGCTGTGCGGGTGCGGTCACAGGGAGAGTGCCGCGTGTGAAGACGAGGGTGACACCATTGAGATGCGGTATGCCGAGAACATTCGTATGATACGTCGTGGGGATGTGGTGCATGTGGAACTGATAAATCCCTGGGATACGTCGAAACTCCTGAATACTTACGATATTGAGAAGCCTCTTTCGCGTTCGGCGGTATTTTCGTCGGTTCATTGCAGTTTGATTGATGAATTGGGGAAGGTGGGCTGCATAGCGGCTGTCTGCGACTTGGAGTATATCGGTGTGAAGGGTATTCATGACGGGGTGAGGAAGGGTAGTGTGGCTGATTTCGGAAAGAGTGCGGCTCCAGACATTGAACGTGTTATCGATACTAATCCTGATGCCTTGCTTGTGTCTCCGTTTGAGAACAGCGGTGGATATGGCGCGTTGGAGAAACTGGGAATACCTATCATTGAATGTGCCGACTATATGGAGACTAGTCCGCTCGGGCGTGCTGAATGGGTGAAGTTCTATGGCTTGCTGTTTGGCTGCTACGATGAAAGTGTTGCCTTGTTCGACAGCATAGAGTGTGCATATAATGGCTTGAGGGATAAGGTGAATGCTTTTGATGGCAAGGCTGAAAATCCCAGAGTCATCACCGACCTGATTACCGGTTCCACTTGGTATGTGCCTGGGGCAAACAGTACGATTGGTATTCTGATAAGGGATGCCGGAGGTGATTATGTCTTTGCTGACCGTAGGGGAAGCGGTTCGTTGGCTCTTTCTCCTGAAACGGTGTTCGACATGGCTCAGGATGCTGATGTGTGGCTGCTGAGATATACGCAGCGGACGGATATGACGTGTCGTGAACTTTCGGCTGCGAATACGCTGTATTCACGGATGAATGCCCTGAAGGGACGGAATGTATATGGCTGCAACCTGGAGTATTCTCCTTTCTTTGAGGATACGCCGTTCCATCCTGAAAGGCTTCTGATGGATTTTGCGGCAATGTTCCATCCTGAGGTGCTTCCTGATTATGAACTGAGATATTTCAAGAAACTGGCAGAGTAGAATATGAAGATATCACGATATACGACGGTGGTTATTCTATCGGTGGCTTTCCTGACACTGGTGCTTTTTGTCGTGAACCTTTTCGTGGGTTCGGTGGAGATTCCTTTTGGTGATACTCTCAGGGTGCTTATGGGTGGTGATGCCGAAAAATTGAGTCATTCATACATTATTATTCACTCGCGCGTGCCTGCGGCTGTGACGTCATTGCTGTGCGGTGCATCTCTTGCCGTGAGCGGACTGATGCTTCAGACGGCATTCAACAATCCTCTGGCGGGTCCTTCTATCCTGGGTATCAACAGCGGTGCAAACCTTGGCGTTGCTCTAGTGATGCTTGCGGGCGGAAGTGGCTTCATGTCGTCCCTGCTTGTGTCTGCTCCGTCGCTTTCTTCATTCTGTTCGTCCCTGCCGATTATCATTGCGGCATTTGTGGGGGCTATGGCGGTGATGGCTGTGATTCTTCTTTTCTCTACCGTAATCCGCAGCAACATCATGCTGCTGATTGTGGGAATCATGCTGGGCTATATTACTTCGTCTGCGATTTCCCTGCTGAACTTCTTTGCGACGGAGGAGGGTGTACATAGTTTTGTGATATGGGGCATGGGCAACTTTTCCGGTGTCAGTCTTGAGCAACTTCCGCTGTTCTCTTCGTTCTGCTGTGTGGGACTTCTGCTTTCCGTGCTGCTGATTAAGCCGCTGAATGCCTTGCTGCTCGGAACTCAGTATGCTGAGAATCTAGGCATAAATATCCGCAGAACACGTAACATGCTGCTTTTTGCTACTGGATTGCTGACGGCTGTCACTACTGCATACTGTGGACCTGTCGCGTTTATAGGTCTTGCCGTTCCTCACATCGCAAGACTCCTGCTCGGAAGTGACAACCATAGACAACTGCTTCCGCTGACGATTCTCTGCGGTGCGGCTGTTGCCCTGGTGTGCAACGTGATAAGTACTCTCCCGGGGGAAAACGGAATCATACCTCTCAATGCCATAACTCCATTGCTCGGCGCACCGGTCATAATTTACGTAATTTTGAGCAAACGCATAAGGCATACTTAGCAAAATAGGGCGTTTGGATGCTCAATAAATCAGATAATTGAACAAAAAGCGTAAAAAAAAGTTGGATAGTTTTGTCAGTTTCAAGAAATTGACTAACTTTGCACGCTGTTTATGGAATCCCGACAAGAAAAATAACAGAAAACGACAGAATTAAATACACAAAAATATGTCAAGAGTTTGTCAAATTACAGGTAAGAAGTCAGCGATTGGAAACAATGTTTCTCACTCACTGCGCAGAACAAAGCGCCGTTTCGAGGCTAACTTGTTCACTAAGAAGTTCTACTATGTAGAAGAAGATTGTTGGATTGTATTGAAGATCAGCGCTAATGGTCTTCGTATCATTAACCGTATCGGTCTCGATGCAGCACTCCGTCAAGCCGTAAAGAAGGGCTATTGTGAGTGGAAAGACATCCAAGTAATTGCATAACCCCACTAACAATTAAGAAGGAGATACTATCATGGCAAAGAAAGCTAAAGGTAATAGAATCCAGGTCATTCTCGAATGTACTGAGATGAAGGAAAGCGGACTTCCTGGAACATCACGCTATATTACAACAAAGAACCGCAAGAACACTCCAGACCGTCTGGAACTCAAGAAGTATAACCCAATCCTCAAGAGGATGACTGTTCACAAGGAAATCAAGTAATCCTGAGGAACGGTATTGAGAGTTAACAGTAAAGTAAAAAACATATCTGCTGTCAGGCAGATAGCAAATAACTAAAGACTATGGCAAAGAAAGCGGTTGCAACACTCCACTCAAAGGACGGACGTGCATACACAAAGGTTATCAAGATGTGTAAGTCTCCAAAGACAGGAGCTTATATGTTTGAGGAAAAGGTTTTGCTTAACGAAGAAGCAAAAGCATACGCAAGCAAGTAATTTTTTTACTGAAAATAAATATAATAGCGGCATCACATCCTTGTGGTGCCGCTATTACTTAATAATATAATGGATAGGTTTTACAAAGGGTTTTGTTTGTGAATGTGTATTTATCTTCGCTTGCAAAAATAGGTTATTTTTATTTAACTGCAAAACATTTTGCGTAA
>JAKSJB010000036.1 GCA_024398475.1 Bacteroidaceae bacterium
AACCAGGTGTCCTTATTTGGGAAAAATAAGCCTACGGCATAAAAATCAAACGCAACGCCCTACGGGCTACGCAAACGCAAAAATATTAAACGCAAACCCTAACGCATACGCAAAACTCGTTGACTTGTAGACTTGCCCCTCCCATTTCAGGGGGTCGGGGGCTTTCTCTTAAACTATTAAACGACCTTTATACTTTTACATGGCTTAGCCATTTAAACATTTAAACTTTTAAACCCTTACATGGCGAAGCCAATTAAACCTATAAACCTTTATTAGCCTTCTGAATTTATTTAATAGTTACCAATTCACATAAAAAAGAATCAATATCTATCACATCAACTTTTGGAAAATCAATTTGCTTAAGGATATCAAAATGATGGTCATTGGTCACAATATATTTTGCATTCGCATGAATTGCACAATCGACAAACTTATTATCATCAGGATCAGCCTCAATCAAATTAAATCTATAGGCAGGATTTAGCCTACGCACATTGTCACGTGCAAGAATCGCAGTTATTACATTAACAGCAATCTCAGGAGACATCTTTTCACAAAGTTTCTCCTCATACTCCGCAATTATCTCATTTGTAATACAAAGCAAGAACTTTCCTTCTCTAAAATCTTTCCAAATAGAATAATATGGACTTCTTTTAGACAAGGAAACAATGAGGCAGTTGGTATCAAGGACAATACTCTGCATTCCTCCGTTATGCTTTATAAGGTGTTCTCATGTGTTCGTTCTTCCAAGAATCAATGGTATGAAGGTCTATTTTACCATCATCCCACATCTCCTCGATGGCTTTTTCTGCCTTTTTCGCAAAGTAGTCAGAGATCATATTACGAATAGCAACAAAGTCATTTTGTTCATTTACATGAGACATCATGTCTAATATTTCAATTTGAGCCGTGCTGAACATATTCCATTATTTATTTGCAATTGTATATTTATAGAGCGATTAGTGCCCTTTGGGCGCAAAGGTAATAATAATTTCTCTATTTCAGTTAATTTCAGGTTTAAAAGTTTAACTCAACATAAATTACCATATAATTGGACATTAATTTTTCATTAGTTATTTCTTGGCGAATGCAAAATTAAACGCAAACCCTAACGCATACGCAAAACTCGTTGACTTGTAGACTTGCCCCTCCCATTTCAGGGGGGTAGGGGGCTACTCGTTGACTCTAAAAAAACCAAAGCCTTTGGCTTTTTTCTTCATAAATTTTGTCGAGTCATTAATTGTTTGTAATTTTGCTGAAAATTTATGGAATAACTTTTATCGTAAGATTAATCAGCAAAAGAAAACAACAAAAAACAAGACTAATGCACAAGAGAATCCTAACCCTATCAATGGCAGTACTGTACATCTTTTCTGCCAATGCCCAGAAGTATAAGACCGGAGATCCAAGCAAACCAGAGTATGCATATCTCAAAAACTATGGAGCGCTGAAGGATTACGTCGACCACGAGAAGTATCCTAACTTCAAAATCGCCGGTGCAACCATCGTAAGTGACTATCTCAACAATTCGGAGATGAAAGGTATCATCAATGATAACTTCAACGAGACAGTAGCCGGCAATGCCATGAAGATGGCGAGTTGCGTGGGCAATGACGGCAGCATGAACTTCACCACGGTGAAGAACTTCGTCTCCGCCACAGAGAAAGCAGGAGTACAGGTGTATGGACATACCCTTGCATGGCACTCGCAGCAGCCTAACGGTTGGCTCAGGGGACTTATCAAGGACAAGCCAGCCGTACCGTACGAGAACCCCGACACCATGATTTATACCGTAGTAGGTTCAAAGGATTTCCGCACTCAGCAGAACATTGGCTGGCATGCCGACTATTCCCAATACAACTATAACGTAACATTCAATGCCACCGACGGAATGAAGACCACGGTGACGAAGAAGGCTTCGCAGAACTATGAGGTGCAGTACTGGGCAATGAGCGACATACCTCTGTCGAAGGGAAAGAAGTACAAGATGGTGATGACCGTCAAGGGTAGTGCAGCCGGTTCCACATATGTGAGGATAGGCGACTGGGGTGGGGGACCCAACAAAACCATATCCTTCACTAAAGATTGGCAGGACATAGAGTGGGAGTTCAGCAACACCGTGGAAAATCCAGGAGTCCTTCTTCAGCACGGCTCTTTCGTAGGCAGCCTCTATATCAAGGAAATAAAGTTCATGGAGAAGGTAGGTGCCATGAAGATTAACGAGAAGCGTCGCTTCCTCAAGGTGGAAACAAAGGCAAAGCAGTCAGAAGCATGGGACAACCAGTTCTGGGTAGTAAGTAACTCCACGTTGTCAGCCGGCGCAAGTTTCGTGTTCACCGCCGACATACGTGCCGACAAGCCGGCGAAGGCATCCACACAGATACACAACGAACCAAGCAACTATGTTGACTACAATGCACTTGGCGACATCAATTTCACCACGGAATGGAAAACCATCAAGGTGACAGGCAAACTGTCAAAGTCATGCAAGTCCATAGCCTTCAACCTCAGCGAACTTGCCGATGCCAACGTATATTACTTTGACAACATCAGTTTTAAGGTCGGCGGAACGGAGAGAGTGAAGAACGGCGACATAGAAGGTACCGACCTTTCATCCTTCAAGATGAAGCAGACAGGCGGCAGCATAGTGGCTCCTGCAACAGAAGAGAGTGAATTCTATCTTAAATGTCCGCAGCCAACACCCCGCACCAAGGAAGAAAAGTGTCAGATTCTTCAGGGAGCCATGGAGAAGTGGATTAAGGGAATGATGACAGCCTGCAACGGTAAGGTAAAGGCATGGGACGTAGTGAATGAGGCAATCGGAGGCGGAGGCGACGACGGCAGCGGCAACTACACCCTGCAGCACTCAAGCGGATTCAACGGCGATGCAACATGGGACGTAGGCGGAGATGCCTTCTATTGGCAGGACCACATGGGCGATTTGGAGTACGTCCGCAGTGCCGTGAAATACGCCCGTCAGTATGGTCCTGAAGACATAAAACTCTTCATCAACGACTATAACCTGGAAAGCGATTGGGACGGCAACAAGAAACTGAAGTCGCTAATCAACTGGATAAAGAAATGGGAGGCAGACGGAGTAACGAAGATAGACGGTATCGGTACACAGATGCACATCTCCTTCTATAAGAACAGTTCAACCCAGACAAGCAAGAAGAACGCCATCACCAACATGTTCAGACTCATGGCACAGTCAGGAAAACTTGTACGGGTGAGCGAATTCGACATGGGTTATGTCGATGCAAACGGCAATGACGTACCTACGGGAAGCATGACAGAAGCACAGTACAAGGAGATGGCAGACTTCTATAAGTGGATAATCAAGCAGTATCTCACGATAGTACCACCAGCCCAGCAATGGAGCATCTGCTTCTGGTGCCCTACAGACGCCCCATCCAACAGTGGTTGGCGTGCCAATACCCCAGTAGGACTCTGGAACCTCAGTTATTATCGCAAGCATGCCTATGCCGGAGTCGCAGAAGGACTTGGAGGAGTCAACTACACAGGCATCGACTATGTCTTCACCGACCAAGTACCATCAAGAAACCAACGCACAGACGGCATCATCAGAATGGACGGAGTCCGCATGCCTGCAAATGCACGACTTGAAGACCTCCCTTCCGGTATCTACATCAAGAATGGCAGGAAACTTATGAAATAAGTACTGGGCTAAATCCAATTCATAATAAAAATTGCAGCCGCTTTCTGAAAAGGAACAAAAGTGGCTGCAATTTTGTTTTTTTTATGAAATGTGAGGATTGCTAAGCATGATAAAGGAAACAGTTGTTAAATTACATTTTTGCCACCAAGCAAGAGGGGTGGGGAAGTCAGTAACAGGTCAGTTATGAGTCAGTTATGAGTCAGTAACGATAGGCTGACAACTAACCTAACATCCTTTGGGCAACGAAAAACCAAAAAACAGTTAAAGCCTACGAAGCAATCAAAGGGAAAATGTTTTTTGTCTTCACTCTTCACGGGATACGGCTGCAGCCCTTTATTAATCTGCGCTTTAGGGTAATGAAGAGTCATTTGCCACTCTTCACCACTCTTCACTACTCTTCATTGACTCTTCACTACCCTGGAACCCTTTATTAATAGGCACTTCAGATATGTTTAGTGAAGAGTGAAGATTATTTATTATTTGTATAGCATTATGGCAGACATGGCGGAGACGGTCCGTACTGTCCTTATGAGGTATAGCCGTCTGCGAAGTAGTACTTAAGATAACCGTTGTCATATACGAAGTTGCCGAAATAGTGAATGGTAGTGGTTGACTGGGTTTCCTTACTTGTAAGTAAAAGAGTATCTTGTATTGTCTTCATCATTGTCCTGTTGGTGTGTGTGGTGCGGCTTTCTGTGCAGCGTCCTCTCTCATCGTAGTATAGTCTTCTTTCTGTATATTATTTGGCCAGAAACAAAATGAATCTAATATTAAATCATACTTTTTTCTATTGGCTCCAGATATATTAATATAACAGACACGAATTCTTTCTTTAACATCTCTGCGATAAAATTTATTATTTTTCTTACCATATTCTTTTCGAATTCCATTGCATATCAATGTAGAGTCCTCAATAAATGATTCAAAATTATATGTTGCCAATGGTGTATAAAGAACTGCGATATATGAAGTGTCATTTTTAGCAGTCGCATCGTCTAAATAAATAAAATAAGATATACCCTCTTCATCTACAATGTCTTGAACATGATGACGATATGGTATTGTCAATGACACCATTCCAACATAGCAATCAAACTTCTGTATTGTTTTACATGGTTCTAATGCCTTAACTACAAATGTATTTAATATAAAATTAATAATGCAGATGATACTTATAATAATTTTTCTTTGCTTCATTTTCGACTGTAATAATTTGATTTTTGAGTAAAATATTTGAATCAACCCTTATAAGACTCCAATCTTCATAACTTGGTATATCTTACATTATTTGTATTATGCGAAAGACCGCATTTTTAACGAAATAGGAGAACTCTTTTCTATTTGTCTTATATGCTGTCGCATACTATTTCCTATGTTAAAAATGAACTGCTTGTCTCGTATTGTTATCGCACATCCCCACGAGTCAGAATATTCATTTAATACGTCTTCATTAACAATGTCTGTAGAACCTAAATCATTTAATTGGGATTTAATATTTTCCATTTCATATTCAGAGAGTGAACAAACTGTATCTAAATCTATTTCGTCTATAATTGTTCTGTTCAATAATGAAATATTATTTAACAAGCAATTATCACATTCAGCAGTCCGTCTGCCATGAATTGTTCTTATGGTGCTATCTTCATACACACATATTTGGTATGTATCTTCAATAGTGCCTGTTGGGAAAAAAACGCATTGGCAGACTATTTCTTTAGCGTTATTATTTGAAGGCATGTTGTTACAACTTACAATTATAACAAAAACTAGTAGCACCATCAAATATTTCATTCTTATCTGTATGAATCCCTTCTCCATATTTTATGTTCCTTTCTCAATTTATTCTCAGAATATCTAAATGTATCATATTTCCCAATTCCAACAGTATGTAACTCTTCAATAGCAGCTTGAGTTTCCATTGTTGCTCCATCTTTGTTGATATAAGTAAATTTATATGGAGCATATTTTTCTTTCTCGCCATTCATTCCTCTAATTCCATGTATCATCTCATGCCCAAGTGAAATGTATTTTGGAACCTTGATGTCATCAGACCTTCCTGTATGAGGATTTGTGGAAGGAAGCTCTTGCTAAACTTTTGTATTAAATGTAATTGTTACATTCGTTCCTTCTCCATTTGTTGCTTGATTTTTATTCTCGTATTCTGTTACACCAGAGTTTCCATCACCTATTTTCATGATGTTTTTATTTGAAATCGCCTCCCGTACTAAATCTGTACCATTAGGATATGAAATTCTAGTAGCTTGTTTTGCGACAGTTACCAATCCATTTTTTATTCATGTGTAAATTATCATTTGTCAACTGCTGAAGAATAGCAAAAATGGCTTTTCGCTCTTCTGCATTTCCAATTCTTTGAATTCTCCCTTCCATCTGGATCCACATACCTAATCGGATTTCCCACACAATAACTGTACGGACTTATGTTGTAGTACTTCTCACACAACGGATCCATGCTCGTGAACCTTCCCGAAGCAGGGTCATACTGACGTGCACAGTAGTCGTACCAGTCAAGTCCGTGAGTACGGTCAAATTCCTTTCCGTTGTACTTGACAGTTAATCTGTTTTTTAGTGCCATAAACATTTTATTTTACAATAGTCATAGTACCTCCTGAATCAAGATTGATTTCTATTTTCTTTTTTGAATATAACCATCTATCAGCCAATTTAACCTGAAGATATTTTTCTATGGTCTGCTTACGAAAAGAAACAACACGCGGCATAATATTGTCTTGCAATTCTGTAGGCATATGTAACTGATAGATGAATTTTGAATGTTTTGGTATCAATACCAATAAAAATTCAACGCAGCAATTCTTGGAAAAATCATAAAATTCAACGTCATATATACAATTAAATAAACTAAAGTCGTTATATCTTTTAGTAAAATGATTCCGCATTATCTTATTCTGTGAATCAAAACAATCATTAGAATTAACAATCCATGATATAATGTCTTCGTCGCTCCGATTGTAAACCTCTAGCTTAAGATCTGTTTGACTGTATATATTCAAACATACAAAATGAGTTATGATTAAACAAATTGTTTTCATCTTTCTTGTACTATTTATTGTATTTATCGATTATTACGTATAGTTTCTTTTCGGCTATTCATTATCATTTGCTTTAATAATAAATTTGTTTCTTTTCCTTCTTCTCCTTGATGCGAAGCACCCAAATGGTTATGTCCATTTTGTAAATACAGCAAACCGTGCCCATATGCTTCATGGGAAAAGGTTTCTGCAGCACCTAAAGGAGACATTTCACTATTTACCACAATTCGCATATTTGACGAAGGAGAGTTTTGTTCACCTACATTGTCTGGAAATAAGTTTTTTCCTAATAATCCACATTCGCCAGTATATATTCCAGCGGTATATTGAAAATTAACATCTTCAAAACCATCAATAACACCATCGTATCTCATATCTGAATGTCCATGATTCCCATTACTGTCAGAAAAATCAAATCCATTATCTAGAAATACTTCGATGACCATATCATCCTTTGCCAGTTTTTGAAGTGATTGCATATTTCCACTATCTCCAGTATAATCCATTAATCTACTATCATCGATAAAACCATCTTGATTTAAAGATACATAGTCTCTTGCATCTTCTGGCAAAGTCATTTTTATCATATCCAGTTCTTCCTCTCCATTAGATTTTATCCTTCTTCCATCCGGATCCACATATCTAATCGGATTTCCCTCACAATAACTGTACGGACTTATGTTGTAATACTTCTCACACAACGGATCCATGCTCGTGAACCTTCCCGAAGCAGGGTCATACTGACGGGCAGAGTAATCGTACCAGTCAAGTCCGTGAGTACGGTCAAATTCCTTTCCGTTGTACTTGTACTTCTGTACTCCCTGATTGGTGCTGTGAGTAAGAGTACCGCCGTAAGGATAGTGATGAATTGTCTGAGTCATAAATTGATTTGATAGACTTGTGCAAAGGTAGTGATTATTTATGAGTCAATCACCACTTTCCCCACATTAATTTTGCAGATTCAATTATTGTTCGTATTGTTTGCACTCAGGAATAAGAATCAGTAGAGCCACGATATGGTTACGGTGGCAACTCTAATAAGGGCTGATGAGAGGTTCGACTCCTACGCTGATTTTTATTTTTAGCCTAATGAAGAGCGTAGATACTTCGGTATCGTGACACCTGCGGGCGGTGACCCTTAAGTGTGGAAAACTTACCCTTACGAGGTGCGAAGTTATTAAGGGAGCAATTGTATGCTCCCTTATTTTATTGTCTAAAATGAAAAGCTGCGTTGTTCTCCGCTACTAGAGTTGTATTCCGTTAGATTGAGAATGAAGTCGTTCTTTCCACCAAGTGGATTACGATGCACCGAGATATGCCGTCCATATCCATTATATTATATTAACTCAATATTAAGATTTAATAGAAGTGCCTCATCAATTTGTCTTAACACCTTTACAATATTACTTGAAGAACCAGTACTATAAACGAAGAATCCTGGTCTTACAAACAAATATTTGGTTTTGCGTTTCCTTTTCAAAGAAATGTCATGATAAATTATCGGATGAGAGCCTATTTTAAAGTTATAATTATTTAATATTTCAAGTCCTATATGGTCGAGTATCAATTTAAAAGTCTGAGCATTCTTTTTACCTTTTATGATTAAGCCATCCTTTGTGGTAACTCTAACGGAATGTTTTATCTTATCATCTATAAATTCCAAATCTTCTTCACTCATGCTTTTAAGTCTCTTTGCTTTCCTGAGTTCTTCCTCTTCCTTGATGAGATTTGATAGAGAAACCAGTAACTCATCTGGAACATTTAGTTCACATTCAGTTAAATATTTATAAGTTATGCACAACTCCTTGTATTTGCTTCTTTTCATAATGTTTGCCAAATTATATTGTTGTTGCAATGATGAAACGTACGTATAAAAAAACGACCCGCACATTTGAGCATCGTTGAGAGGCTTGGCGAGTTCTCGTTGTGTAAAACTATAAAGAATTTACCAATTCAACAAATATTTCTACATAAAATCGCATAATTTAGGGCGTGTTTTGCGTTTTTGTCAAAATTGATAGTTTGTTTGTATGGTTTTGTCTCAATACCATACTGCACACAAAAAACTCCTGCCATCATTACGACAGCAGGAGAAATCAGTTTATTATTTATCAGTAGATTACTTATTGAGTGCGAGTGCTACGTTTACTGCACATGCTACTGTACAACCTACCATTGGGTTGTTTCCGATTCCGAGGAATCCCATCATTTCTACGTGTGCTGGAACTGATGAAGAACCTGCGAACTGTGCATCTGAGTGCATACGTCCGAGGGTGTCTGTCATTCCGTATGATGCTGGTCCGGCTGCCATGTTGTCTGGGTGAAGTGTACGACCTGTACCACCACCTGATGCTACTGAGAAATATGGCTTACCTGCAAGGATACGTTCCTTCTTGTATGTTCCTGCTACTGGGTGCTGGAAGCGGGTAGGGTTTGTAGAGTTACCTGTGATTGAAACGTCAACGTCTTCCATCCAGAGGATTGCTACTCCTTCGCGTACATCGTCTGCTCCGTAGCAGTTTACCTTTGCACGTGGACCGTCGGAATATGGTGTGCGCTTTACTACTTCTACCTTACCTGTGTAGTAGTCGAACTTTGTCTGGCAGTATGTGAATCCGTTGATACGGCTGATGATCATTGCTGCATCCTTTCCGAGTCCGTTGAGGATTACGCGGAGTGGGTTCTTACGAACCTTGTTTGCCATTTCGGCAATCTTGATTGCTCCTTCTGCTGCAGCGAATGATTCGTGACCTGCGAGGAATGCGAAGCACTGTGTTTCTTCGCGGAGAAGACGTGCTGCAAGGTTTCCGTGTCCGAGTCCTACCTTACGGTCGTCGGCTACTGAACCTGGAATACAGAATGACTGAAGACCGATGCCGATTGCTTCTGCTGCATCTGCTGCGTTCTTGCAGCCTTTCTTGATTGCGATGGCGCATCCACATACGTATGCCCACTTTGCGTTCTCGAAGCAAATCATCTGGGTTTCTTCACATGTCTTATATGGGTCGATACCTGCCTTTTCGCAGATTTCGTTAGCTTCTTCGATTGAAGCGATGCCGTTCTCGTTCAAAGCAGCAAGTACCTGCTTGATACGACGGTCTTGTGATTCAAATTTTACTTCTCTTAACATAGTAAATGAGATTATTCTTTACGTGGGTCAATTGATTTAACTGCGCCTTGCTCTGGCTTTGTACGGCCGTATGTGCCTGTTACGCTCTTGAGCGCTTCGTTGGCGTCCATTCCTTTCTTGATTGCATCCATGAACTTGCCCATGTGAACGAATTCATATCCGCAAACCTGGTTGTCGCTGTCGAGATACATCTTTGTGATGTAGCCTTCTGTGAGTTGGAGGTAACGGGTGCCCTTTGCCTTTGTACCGTAGAGTGTACCGCACTGTGATACGAGTCCCTTACCGAGGTCTTCAAGTCCGGAACCGATTACAAGACCGCCTTCAGAGAATGCGCTCTGAGTACGTCCGTAAACAATCTGAAGGAAGAGTTCACGCATTGCTGTGTTGATTGCGTCACAAACGAGGTCGGTGTTGAGTGCTTCGAGGATTGTCTTTCCTGGGAGGATTTCACTTGCCATGGCAGCAGAGTGAGTCATACCTGAACAACCGATTGTCTCGATGAGACATTCTTCGATGATGCCTTCCTTTACGTTGAGTGACAGTTTGCATGTACCTTGCTGTGGTGCACACCAACCGATACCGTGAGTCATACCTGAGATGTCTTTGATCTCTTTTGCCTGAATCCACTTACCTTCTTCTGGTATTGGAGCGGGTCCGTGGTTAGGACCTTTGGCAACGCAGCACATTTCTTGTACTTCTTTTGAATAAACCATAATCCAAATTGATTTTAGTGATTATATAATTAAATGTTCTTTTGAGTTCGTCTGTATCCAGAGTCGTAGGAACCCATTTTGGAGTGCAAAGGTAATAAAAATTTATTTAATGTGAAATGTGATTACTGAAAAGTAGTGATAATTTTTTGTATGCACCTTGCTTTATTGTCTAAAAACGCTGAAAGTGAAAAGTCGGCATGGAATTGCCTATTCGTAACGTATGGCTTCGATTGGGTCGAGGCTTGCTGCCTTCTTGGCAGGGAAATATCCGAATCCGACTCCGATGATGGTGCAGACGGCAAAACTTACGAAGATGCTCCATAGCGGGATTATTGCCGGCAGACCTACTGCATGGCATGCGAGTGTTCCCAGCCAGCCGAGTATGATGCCGAGCAAGCCTCCGGTAAGACTGATCATGATTGACTCGATGAGGAACTGATTGCTGATGTCTATGCCACGTGCTCCTACTGACATGCGGAGACCGATTTCCTTGGTGCGTTCCGTGACGCTTACAAGCATGATGTTCATGATGCCTATTCCTGCCACGAGGAGTGAGAAGGCTGCTGCCACTACGAGTATGACTGTAATGGTGTCCATCGTGGTGGACATGGTGTCCATCATCTCAGCCTGTGAACTGATGCGGAAATCGTCTTCGGCTCCATCCTTGATGTTGTGGCTCTCACGCAGGATGTCGGTCAGTTCGTTGATGGCATTGTCGGTCATCTCTTCGGTTATGGCTGAACAGGTGATTGTGTTGAAGTAGGTCTGGGCATTCAGACGTTTCATGACGGTGGTGTAGGGGGTGACTATCACGTTGTCCTGATCCATTCCCCAACTGTTTTCGCCCTTGCTTCTCAATACGCCGATTACCTTGAACGGTATGGATTTGAAACGGATGTTCTTGCCTATTGGGTTGCTGCCGTTGAAGAGTTCCTTTACGATGGTTGCTCCGACGACGCATACCTTTGCCCCTTTCTTTATGTCTTCTTCGGTGAAGAAATCACCGTCGTCGAGCGACCACAGACGGATGGACAGGTAGTCGAGACTCTCTCCGTAGATTGTGGTGGAGGTGTTGTTGGCTCCGTATATGCACTGTCCGCTTGCTGTGACTTCTGGACTTACGTATGTGACGTATTTCTTGTTTTTCAATATTGACTCATAGTCTTCCATCTTCAATGTCTGCATGGAAGAAGGGTCGAGCCGTACTCCGCCACGTCGTTCTGCTCCCGGACGTATGGTGATGATGTTGGTACCCATCTTGGCTATTTCGCCACGGATGGATTCTTTCGAACCTTGTCCGATTGCCATCATTATGATTACGGCTGCTACTCCGATTATGATTCCCAGCATGGAGAGGAAGGAACGGAAGGCATTGCTGGCTATTGCCGTCATGGCAACTTTAAATAGATTGATAAAATTCACAGTCTTATTTACTATTTAAGAATTTACGATTTACTATTGAAATTTATTGAATCATTTACGATTTAGGTAATTTAAGCATTTTTGATGCTGGGGATTTCTTTCGATGAATCGATTATTCGAGGGGGAAACGCAAACCCTAACGCAAACGCAAAGCAAAGGGCTAAGGGCGTTTTCCATCCGAATGGCTGCTTGTTGACTCGTTGACTCGTAGACTTGTTGACTCCATTAAGCCAATGGCTTTTTGCCTAATCGTCCTGATTCACGGGGAGTGCTGCAAGTGCTTCTGCTGCCGACTGTATGTTGTCGTTCTGTACGTCTTCACGGATCTTTCCGTCGCGAAGCATGATGTTGCGGCTGCTGTACTTTGCAATTTCCGGATTGTGGGTGACGAAGATGATAGTACGTCCTTCGGCATGCAACTTCTGGAAGAGGACGAGCATTTCGAATGAGGTTCGGGTGTCGAGGTTTCCGGTTGCTTCGTCGGCAAGTATCACGGCTGGGTCGTTTACGAGGGCACGGGCTATTGCTACGCGCTGCATCTGTCCTCCCGACATCTGATTGCTCTTGTGTTCAAGACGGTCACCAAGTCCTACTGCCTTCAAAGCCTCAATGGCTGCCTCGCGACGCTGACGTGCGTTGTATTTGGAATTGTACATGAGAGGTAGTGCCACGTTGTCAACGGCTGTGGTCTTTGCGAGTAGGTTGTAGTTCTGGAATACGAATCCAATCTTGCGGTTGCGCAGTTTTGCACGCTGCGACTTCGACATGGTACGTACTGGTACTCCGTCGAGAATATATTCGCCCTTGGTCGGTGTGTCGAGACAACCGAGTTGGTTGAGTAGCGTGGACTTTCCTGAACCGGACGTACCCATGATGGTGACGAACTCGCCTTCATAAATCCTGAACGAGATGCCACGCAGAGCATGAACGACTTCTTCACCTACCTTGAAGTCGCGTCGTACATCCTGCAGTTCTATGACTACTTTCTTGTTCTGTTCGCTGTTCATCGTACTGTCTGTTTTGGTTTATCTTGCCTTTGGTGCTCCTCCCTGAGTGTTGCCGCCGTTGTTGCGGTTACGGTTTGGAGGTCCCGGCATGAATAGGTTGCCCTGTGTTTCGGTCTGTGCTGTTATCATTTCAAATTCGGTGATTACTTCGTCGCCTTCCTTTACTCCGGAAAGGATTTCGGTAAACATTCCGTTGGTGCGGCCAATCTTCACGGGACGTGCCTGGAATACCTTACCGTTGCGAAGCCATACCTTATTTGGCGCATCACAGTCCTTGATTTCCTCATCGTTGGCTAGGAGCAGTTCATTAGGTGCAAATCGCAGAGCCTTGGTAGGTACAGCAAGGACATCGTGGATTTCACTCTTGAAGATAGTGACATTGGCTGTAAGTCCCGGCTTGAGTTTGAGGTCGTCATTCGGTGCAGAGATTACAACCTGATAGGTTACGACATTACTCTCAGTGGTTGCCTGCTGACGTACCTGGGTGACTGTTCCGCTGAAAGTATCATCAGGATATGCATCAACGGTGAATGTCACGTTCTGTCCTTCAAGTACACCACCTATGTCTGCCTCGTCGATGTCGGCAATCACACGCATGGCTGTTAGGTCCTGTGCAATGATAAAGAGGGTAGGGGTAGTCATGGCAGATGCCACAGTCTGTCCTTCTTCTACTTCACGGCTCAGAACCACACCGTCGATTGGTGAGGTGATGGTGGCATAGCCGAGGTTGGTCTGTGCCTTCTGTACGTTCTGCTGCTGAATGCTTACCTGCTGCTTTGCCTGAACGTATGACAGACGGGCATTCTCGTAGTCGTTGGCACTTACAAGTCCCTTGTTGTAGAGTGTTTGGTATCTGTTGAAATTGGATTGCTGATAGTTGAGGTTTGCCTGAGAGTTGGCAAGGTTGCTACGTGCTGATTCCAATTCGCTGAGAAGGTTGGTCTTGTCGAGTTCTGCAATCACATCGCCGCGGTGTACGATGCTGTTGTAGTCAACATAAATCCTGTCGATGATACCACTGACCTGTGTACCTACTTCAACCTTGGTTACAGGTTCTATGGTACCTGTAGCCGTGATACTTGTAGAAAGGTCCTGCTTCTCCACTTTTGCGGTGCTGTAGTTCACCTGTGGAGCCTTGTTGCATGCTGAAAGCAGTGTGGTGGCTGCTATCAGTGTGAGAATAGTCTTTTTCATATTTATATGTTTTTATTCGAATTGCAAAAGTGTTATGGAGATTTGGAGTTAAAGGGAGTCCCTTTAGGGGAGCCGTTAGCCGTTAGCCATTGGCTTTTGGCTTTTTGGAGTCTACGGGTTTTTCGAGGATTCGAGGGGAAACGCAAGCTCTAACTCTAACGCTAACGCAAAGGGCTAATGGCCAATGGCTGTTCCCCTTTGAGGGGGGTAGGGGGCCACTCGTAGACTTGTTGACTCATAAAAGCCAAGGGCTATAAATGTATCCTCTCTCCTTGGTAGAATCGAAGCATTGCAAGGTTGTAGAGTGTGTTGTACTTGCTCTGAAGCAACTGCTGTTCTGCCTGCATGAGATTGGTCTTGCCCGTAGTGAGCTCCACTATATTCTTTAGTCCGAGTCGGAATTGTTCCGTCACGAGGTCATAACTTGCCTGCATGCTTTCTACGTTCGCCTTGGCATATACATATTGCTGCTGCGATGTCGTGGCATTGAGCCAATAACTTTCGATGGTGCTGTACAGGGTCTTCTGCGCATCCTGAAGTTGAAGTTGACTGTTGAGATATGTCAGTTTTGCCTTCTGAACGTTTGTACGGTTCTGACGTTGGTCGAATATAGGAACGCTGATACTCATACCTATAGAGTTGCTTAGGTTGGTCTTCACCTGTTCACCGAAAGCCTTGTGCATGCCACTTGCATTGCTTGTACCCATACTTGCATTGACGTTTACCTGAGGTAGATAACCTGCCTTGGCAACCTTCACAGCCAGGTCGCTGGACTCTACATTGAGTTTGCTGCTCTGGATTTCCGGACGTTGTGCGAGTGCAATGCCGAATACATCCTCCTTGGTAGGAATAGGAGCCAATACCTGTTGGTCGGTAGCCTCACTCGTGACAATGTTGAATTCTGTGGCAGCATCGAGTTCCAGCAGTTGCTTAAGTTGCAACTTGTAGTTTTCAAGTTGTGACTTGGCATTGATGACGTTGTACTCGTCCTGCGAAGTCTGTGCCTGCAACTGCATGAGGTCCACCTTTGCCAAACTGCCCACATTGACCATTTCCTGTGCACGGTCTCTCTGCATCTCGGCAGCCTTGAGTATTTCCTGATTGACTCGGACGGCTTCTGTCTGATACAGAATCTGCACGTAGAGTTGGGCTATCTGCTCCTGCAGGGTGTTTGCAGTCTTCTCGGTGTTGAGTTCCGACATCTCAGCAGTGTATTCGTTCTGCCGGATAGCCTTGGTGTTGCGTCCGCCGTTCCATACAGTCATACTGGCATTAAGACCGTAACTGCCGTTGTAATTGACTGTTGACTGAGTAGTAGTCATGGTACCGTTCGTAAGGTTTATGGTAGACTGACTGTACGGACGCCATGATGCATTCTGGTTGGTACTGAACGACAGGGATGGGAACAATGCTGCCTTGGACTGAAGTACGGCAAGGTCGTTCTGCATTGATGTGATTCTGTTCTGCTGCAACGTAATGCTGTGCTCCATTGCATAGTCAATACATTGCTGAAGAGTCCATGCCTGCTGAGCATGAGCCGACGGAAGGGCTGCCATGCCGAGAGGAAGGGACAACACAAAAGCCTTTAAGGCTTTACCTGAAATCTTAATCATGATTATCTTTACGTAATTGTTTATTTAATCGGTTTAATATGGTGTTATATGGTTTCATGGTTTGATTAATAAAAAGCAGCAGATGAACTATAAGCCGGGTTCTGTCATGGAACATACAATGTACGTCCATTGCCTGTCATTTATCCAATCACTGATGTCACCATCAGGCTTTAGCGTTCTACCCTGTAACTTGGGCGGGCAACCCTCATAGCGTTACTATACATGAACTTGCAGCCTCCAAGGTACACAGCCGGCATGTCACCATACCGCTGGTGAGCTCTTACCTCACCTTCTCACCCTTACCTCCTTGCAGAGGCGGTTGTTTTCTTCTGTACTGCTCAACCCTCACGGATTGCTTCTATATTAGGAAGTGGAATGCCCTATGCTGCCCGGACTTTCCTCTCGTTCCGTTCCTTTCCCCATACAGGACGGAGAGGTGACGGGACCAGCGACAAGCCGTTCATCTGCTTTTGGCTTTTAGTGGTTGCAAAGATAAGGAAATAAATTAGAAATTTATTGTCAAAACTGCAAAAATAGGTTTTACTCTTCCAAAAACTTATATTTTCCTGTGTTCTTGATACCGAGAGTGGACATATATTGACAAATCTTTCCCTTCACCTTAACCCTTCGGTGTAGGTTCTCGGGATGTGCATGAAGGTTAAGTGCCATGCGGGTGTCTATATAGGTATTTCCGGTGGACAACTGTACGGGTACTACTTTGTTGAAGTCTGCTTCATCGGCATTGTCGGCAATGATGATGTTGGTTTCCTTCTCTCCTGCATCGAATACGGACTTTGAAACTGCCGTTCCGTTGATATATCCCACGATATAGCCTTCAACCCAACTGTTGGAACGTTCCATATTGTTGTCACGCAGATATAGTCCGAGACTTCCGGTTGAAATGTCACAGGCAAGAAACGGATAATCCTCCGAACCGTTTCTCACACCCTCAGGCTGAATAGGAGCGATGGTGTCTGTTGGGTTGTGGATGACTGAATCGGTGGAAACTACTAATACGTAAGTATTCATGGAATCAACCATATAACAGGTGCTGTCCATTTCACCGTCCTGATTTATGGAAATAGTAATACCGGTAGAATTTTCTGTCTTTTCGTCATTTGGTTTCTCTGTCGTATTTTCCTGAGATACTTCTGCCTTTTCACAACTGTATAGCAAAATGGAGATAGCAAAAACGAAATATCTGATTGTCTGTATTCTCATTGATTGTCGTATTTTAGCCACAAAGATACAATAAATTAAATTATCAATTGCAAATTATCATTTTTTTTCTACCTTTGCACGCTGAAATAAGTATTACAAGTTTCGCTTGGCTCCACTTTTAGTAGAAAAGTAGTCAGGAGACAGGAGTAAAGGAGATTGCCATTAGCCATTGGCCATTGGCCATTGGCTTGCCATCCGGACGGTCACTTGCTGACTCCAAAAAGCCTTTAACTCCCTTTAACTCCAAATCTACTAAACTACTGAAAGAAACTGCGCAAGTGAGAAACTTACGAAAGTAGAAATTATCATTTATTATTAATTAATAAAAAACACAAAGACAATGGTAAATTACAAAGAACTTGGTCTCGTAAATACTCGCGAGATGTTCAAGAGAGCTGTTGCTGGTGGCTATGCTATCCCAGCATTCAACTTCAACACTATGGAGCAGATGCAGGCAATCGTTATGGCTGCAGTAGAAACTAAGTCTCCAGTTATCATGCAGGT
>JAKSJB010000037.1 GCA_024398475.1 Bacteroidaceae bacterium
ACCCTTACGGATTGGGCTGTAGAGTGTCGGACTTTCAGCCCTCTTTGGAGTCAACGAGGAGCCCCCCTCTGTCCCCCCAGAAGGGGGAAGAACGCAAACCCTAACGCAAAACGCAAAGTAGCCCCCCTCTATCCCCCCAGAAGGGGGAAGAACGTAAACCCTAACGATAACGCAAAGGCTACGGCACACCCCTTCGGGCTGTGGGCTAAGGTAAGGATAGTAGCCCCCTAACCCCCTCAAGGGGGCAAGTCAACGAGTGACCCCCTCCTAATGGGGAGTCAACAAGTCAACGAGTGACCATACGGATGGCTAGCCAATGGCTAATGGCTAATGGCTAATGGCTTTTCTCCCCCCGGATGGCTAGCCAATGGCTAATGGCCAATAGCCAATGGCATTTTTAAGCCGAAGCATTTTTTTTTCTAAAAATATTTGGTAATTCAATTTTTTTGCTGTATATTTGCAAAGTAAACCAACTATAACAATAACCTATGACCGATACAATACCTAGATGTTAATGATTTAATGAAATACTGAAAAAACAAATAAGCCCCAAATCTATGGAAAAACTGAAAACCAAACTATCGCTATTCTTCCTTCTAATGGCATTTGCCATGTCGGCATCGGCAACAATGCAGATATTTGTGAAGACGCAGACAGGAAAGACCATCACGCTTGAGGTGGAAGGTACAGACCTCATTTCAACCGTGAAGGGAGAGATTGAGACTAGGGAGGGAGTTCCTGCTAACCGTCAGGTCCTGAAATCAGGAGACACAGTTCTGGAAGACAGCAAGACACTTTCCGACTATGACATCCAGAAGGAAGCCACCCTTCATCTGTACCTGTCTATCATCGAGGGCATCCGCATCACGTTCAACGACGGAACAACACCTACAGCCAACATTGCCTTCGCGTCCCAGCCAATGATGACTTACAGTTCCGACGGAACAGTCACCCTCAACGCCAATACGGTAGATGAGCAGACCTACCAGGCAGAGGAAGTAGAGGTGCTCGAACACCTGACCGTGGACGACACCTTCCCAATATCAGCCACATGTGCCGAGGGCTACGACACCTACTATGCCACATTCTACAGCAGCATGTGGGCATACACGCTGCCCGAAGGAGTGACCGCCTACCTCGGAACACTCAATGCAGACAACGGTGACCGCATACGTCTCGGAAAGATAACAGACGGCATAATCCCAGCCGGAGTACCCGTGATACTGGAATCCGCAGCCGACTCCTACAACCTCACACCCGTTGACTGCGTACACGGAGCAGAGGGAGCCAACATCCTGAAGGGAACCGACACACAGGTGACCGAAGTACCGGCAGACAGCCGCGTGCTCAGGAACGGACTAGGATTCTATGAAGAGACATCACAGATCGAAGCCAACACGGCATACATCACGGCATCGGCAACACCGCTCCGCGGCCACCATGCCCTCCCGCTCCCATACCATCTCGACATCAAGGACATAGGATGGTCATCACTCTACTACGATGCAGCGCTTGAGATACCGGAAGGCGTACTCGTATATTATGCCGACAAGGAAATCACCGGCGACGAGTTCAAGCTGAAGAACCTCGAAGGCAAGATACCAGCCAAGACAGGAGTCATAGTAAAGGGAGAAGCCGGCACCATGATATCCTTCCCACTCATCGAAACCGGAGTCAGTCCGCTGAGCGACACCAACTACTTCAAGGGACTGCTCGCAGCAAAGTCATGCTCCACAGTATCCTCCGACGACGAAGGCAACAAGACCATCTACACCCTTGCAGGCGAGGAGGACGACGGAACAATCATCTTCCAACCATTCAACACAAGTCTCGAACTCAACGCCTACAAGATATACCTGCCACTTGAATCGACATCCCAGAACGTCAAGTTCCGCTTCGACGACACCACCGGAATCAGTACGTACCGCAGCACAGATTCCAATAATGGCAAGACTGTAAACCTTATGGGCATACAGGTGGACGACAGCTACAAGGGAATCATTTTGAAGGGTGGTAAGAAGATCATTCGCCATTAGCCCCCGGCTGGTTCAATAGAGGCAGACGCCTCGGTTCAAAGTTAATAAGTTTAAGATAAAAAAGTCATTTAAGAATATGAACGTAATAAAGAACATATTGACTGCATCGTTACTGCTAGCTTCAATAGGCACGTCCGTGGCACAGACGGGTAAGACGTACCTCAACGTGGAGACATCCCAGGGTCAGTTCCGGAGTTTTGAGGTGACACCAGAACTGCAGGTGAAGATGCGCAAGGACGGTGACAGGCGGTACCTGGACGTGCTCAATCCGCTCTTCGGCGGCAATAAGAGTTATGAAGTAAACAGCGTGCTCAACGTGTATTGGGGAGACAAGCAGGAAAACGACGTCAATCCTACGGTCAGTACGGTTGCGGCAGGCAGCATCACGGGAACGTCGGCGACGCTGAACGGAAACGTCACGGACTTCGGAGGAACGAATCTCAACGGATATGGATTCAAGTGGGGTACTACCGACAATCCCGACACAGACCTGACTGCAAACCTCTCGGGCAGTTCCCTGACAGCAACACTCTCAGGACTGTCTCTCGGCACGACGTACTACTACCGTGCATACGCCAACAACGGAACAGGAACCGGCTGGGGTGACGTACTCAGTTTCACTACGCTGAACGTACCGACGCTGGCAGACGGAACAGCCACAGACGTGAAATTATCGGAAGCAACGCTGAGCGGTTCATACACCTCCGACGGAGGCGGTACCGTCACATCATACGGATTCGAGTACGGCACAACGACGTCCTACGGAAACAGCAAATCGGTAGCAGTGGGCGGAACATCCTTCTCGGCAACGCTGACAGAACTGCAGAGAAACACCACATACTACTGGCGCAGTTTTGCCGAAAACGAAGCAGGAAAAGGCTATGGTGCAGGGAGTACGTTCCTTACCGATGCAGAAAATCCTACTGTGACAACGGGAGCAGCATCGAACATCACCACAGGCGGCGCCACACTCAGCGGAACACTCACCGACGACGGAGGAGCCGCCATCACGTCAGCAGCTTTCGAATACGGCCCAACTGCCGAATACGGAAGTACGGCAACTGCAACAATCAACGGCAACGCCTTCTCGGCTACACTCTCCGGACTTGCCAAGGGTACGACATACTACTACCGTGTAAAAGCAACCAACAACAGAGATAAAACCGGATACGGAGAGCAGGGTAGTTTCACGACGATAAGTGCTGTGGTTCCTACGGTGACGGTACAAGCGTCTTTGTCTCGTACGAGTCTTATAGTTACCGTTACTGTTACAGACACCGGAGGAGCCGACATTACGGAAATTGGAGTAAAATACGGGATCGACACCAATAATCTAAATCGATCACAAAAACAAACTGGTAATAAATCCTTCGCACAATTTGATATTTTTGATATTAATGCGAGTCCTTATGCGATTTATTATTTTCAAGGATACGCAACGAATAGTGCGGGCACAGGTAATAGTGAAAAGGTCCATTATCAAATTGCAGCACCACCAGCCAAAGAAATATCACATTAAACTATAAATAAATTTTTTCATAGTATTATTATTGAATCGCCACTCATTGGATAGTGTTCCAAATGGGTGGCGGTTCTTGGGTCAACAAGTAGCCCCCTAACGGGGAGTCAACAAATCAACAAGTCAACGAGTAGCCCCCCCTCTGTCCCCCCAGAAGGGGGGAAGAACGCAAACCCTAACGCAAACGCAAAACTACGGCACATCCCTTTGGGCTGTGGGCTAAGGAAAGGTGTTTTATCGTCTTCATATCCCCGCACACCACTTCGCCGGTGTACGGGGTTACTCACCGCTCGCTAAGGCTCGCTGTATCGCCCTCCAGGCGAATGCTATGAGAGAGGGTCATTAGGGACGGGTATCTTTCCATTACCCAATTCCGCGTGCCGTGTGTCAAAAGGTACCTGTCCCTAATGCCCCAGGCAGTATATTCTGGATGGATATCAGAGTATGTCTATCGATAAAAGCCTTCTGTCCATTGCTGACAATGTCGGTGTCGTGGCTAATGGGCTTATGTGTAACAGTCCGGTAAAGACCACGTCGGTCTTTGACAACGGTACGGGTGACATTCCGGCTCTATACTCTAATTTTGCCATTGTTACCAAGGACGATTTGCTGCTTGAGAAGAAATAGGTGGAAACGTCTTTTTGCTGAAGCGTCAAAGGAATAGTGATGAATCTCTTTGAAACCGGTTGTGCGGGATGGCCAGCAGCCTTTCAGTCGAAGATCTCCTTCAATACTTCGAGCGACTTCAGTTCGTGGAAGTTCGGAATGTGTATGCGGTAGTAGTCGCTGAGGATTTCGAGTATGCGCTGTCGTTGCTTTCTGCTGAAACGGTATAGGTGCATGTTTGAAATGGTCATATTTGAGAGGTAGGGGATGACCCTTGCCTCTTCTGGACGCAGGAAATGTGGGTGCTTTGGCTGAAAACTGCAGTATTCTCCGCTGATCATGTCGAAATGTTGTGTGGATGAGTGGCCTTCGAGGTTGGGCTCTATACCCAGGAAACGTGACAGATGGAGTAGGAATGCAATGTGAAAGTTGCTGATTCCGCAGTCTGTGCAGTCGAGCCATTGCAGGGATTCTTCGATATATTTATATAATAATGTGTCGGGCATCTCTTCACGCAGGGCATTGGACAGGAATTCTGCCGTGAACATTGCCAGCGTGGATTTTATGGGTTCGAACTGGATGTTGCGGTAGGTGTAATAGGGCACTATGTTGTGCGGACGTGGAAGTTTCCCCTGTCCGTGTAGGTTGCAGTCGAACTCTATCATGGCAAGTGGCATGTGACCGCGCTTCATGATTACGGACATGCGGCCGTGGGTGTCGGTAAACAAATCGACAATTTGTTCCTTTTCCCCATATTTTATCTGTCGTATTACTATGCCCCGAATTCGTTCCATTATTTGTAAAATGTAGTTTTCTGACTGCAA
Source organism: Bacteroidaceae bacterium (assembly GCA_024398475.1). Taxonomy (GTDB): domain Bacteria; phylum Bacteroidota; class Bacteroidia; order Bacteroidales; family Bacteroidaceae; genus Colivivens. Next base: position 4,986 of record JAKSJB010000037.1, read on the forward strand.
AAATACGTAAACATTCCGACTTTTTTACTTTCAGATGCAAAAAAGTTGCTAAAATATTTTGTCAGTCCAAAGAAATGCCTTACCTTTGCACCCGCAAATCGCCACTAGTGGCAGATTATGCTAGGCGTTAGCCAGAGGCTGGTCCCTTCGTCTATCGGTTAGGACGAGAGATTTTCATTCTCTAAAGAGCAGTTCGATTCTGCTAGGGACTACTTCGAAAAGATGGAATTGAAAGAAATTTGACTCGCATGAATTTGCGAAGACATTTATCCAAGTACAAAAAAGAAAATTAAATAATGGCAAATCACAAATCTACAATCAAGCGTATTCGTCAGAACGAAACCCGTCGTCTGCGCAATCGCTATTACGCAAAGACTATGCGTAACGCACTCCGTGACCTTCGTGCAGAGAAGGATAAGGGTGCTGCAACTGAGATGTATCCAAAGGTACAGAAGATGTTGGACAAACTTGCAAAGAACAATGTCATTCACTGGAAGAAGGCTGCAAACCTTAAGTCAGGTGCAATGAAGCTTATTGCAAAACTCGGATAAGAGAACGTAGGTTTGTGACGGAGTTTTTCTCCGAAAATCATATAGACAGCATAATGCATTCCAATTTGTTTGGGATGCATTTTTTTTGTTGCATTACAATATGGGATTGACTGCTTTTTTCAGTCGTGGCGATAGTGGAAAACATATTATGGCGGGGGTGCAGATAAAGTTGTGGAAAATGACTAAAATCTGTCTCATTTCTTTTGCTGTTACAAAATAATTTCGTAAATTTGTAGCGTTAAAAGAGATGGAAATTAAAATGGACGATATCATTAAGAAAGAAGGACAATATTCCGCCAGCAACATACAGGTCCTTGAGGGACTTGAGGCAGTACGCAAGCGTCCTGCCATGTATATTGGAGACATCAGCGAGAAGGGACTTCATCACCTTGTGTATGAAGTTGTGGACAACTCTATTGATGAAGCGTTGGCTGGTTATTGTACTCATATTGAAGTTACAATCAACGAGGACAATTCCATAACTGTTCAGGATAACGGACGTGGTATACCTGTGGATATGCACGAGAAGGAGCACCGTTCTGCTCTCGAGGTGGTTATGACCGTACTGCATGCCGGAGGTAAGTTCGACAAGGGCTCTTATAAGGTCTCCGGCGGTCTGCACGGTGTGGGTGTGAGTTGTGTGAACGCATTGTCAACCAAAATGGTGTCTCAGGTATTCCGTGACGGTAAGATCTATCAGCAGGAATATGCGTGCGGTAAACCTCTCTATGATGTGAAGGAAGTCGGTACTACGGAGATAAGGGGTACCCGTCAGCAGTTCTGGCCTGATGGCAGTATCTTTATCACCCAGATTTACCGTTACGACATTCTCGCCAACCGTATGCGCGAATTGGCATATCTGAATGCCGGTATCACCATTACTCTCACGGATATGCGTCTTGACGTAAATGCTGCAGCAGGATTTGAAGGAATCCGCAGGGACGTGTTCTACAGCGAGGGTGGTCTGCGCGATTTCGTGAAGTATATTGATTCCACACGTACTCATCTCTTTGATGACGTGATTTATCTTAATACGGAGAAAAACGATGTTCCTATCGAGGCTGCTATCATGTATAACACGTCATACAGCGAAAATCTCCATTCCTACGTAAACAATATCAATACAATAGAAGGTGGTACTCACCTTCAGGGTTTCCGTACGGCTCTGACTCGCGTACTGAAAAAGTATGCCGAGGATTCGAAGGTCGTTGAGAAACTTGAGAAGCAACATGTGGAAATCAGCGGAGAGGATTTCCGTGAAGGTCTTACTGCCGTTATCTCGGTGAAGGTTGCTGAACCTCAGTTTGAAGGACAGACAAAGACCAAACTCGGAAACAGTGAGGTTGCCGGTGCTGTTCAGCAGGCCGTGGGTGAGGCTTTGACCTATTATCTTGAAGAACATCCAAAGGAGGCAAAACTTATCGTGGATAAGGTTGCATTGGCTGCAACTGCACGTGTGGCTGCCCGCAAGGCCCGTGAAAGCGTGCAACGCAAGAATCCGATGACGGGTGGCGGTCTTCCCGGCAAACTGGCTGACTGCTCCGACAAGGATCCTGCAAACTGCGAAATGTTCATTGTCGAGGGTGATTCCGCAGGTGGTTCTGCAAAGCAGGGACGTGACCGTCACTTTCAGGCAATCCTGCCTATCCGCGGTAAGATATTCAACGTTGAACGTGTGATGTGGCACAAGGCTTTCGAACACGAAGAGGTGAATAACATCATTCAGGCGCTGGGTGTTCGTTTCGGTCTTGACGAATCGGACGGAAAGGCTGCCAACTATGACAAGTTGCGTTACTACAAGACTATCATCATGACCGATGCCGATGTCGATGGTTCTCACATCGACACTCTCCTCCTGACTCTCTTCTTCCGTTATATGCCGCAGCTTATTCGCGATGGCCGACTCTATATAGCAACTCCTCCTCTCTACAAGTGTACTAAGGGTAAGGTGAGCGAGTACTGCTACGACGAACAGGCCCGACTTCGTTTCATCGATACTTATGGTGATGGAACTGAGGGTAGTATCAAGACTCAGCGGTATAAGGGTCTCGGTGAAATGAACCCTGAACAACTTTGGGAAACCACAATGAACCCTGAGACTCGTCTGCTCAAGCAGGTTACAATTGAGGATGCAGCCGAGGCTGACTATATATTCTCTATGCTTATGGGCGATGATGTTCCGCCACGTCGTGAGTTCATCGAACGTAATGCTACCTATGCTAACGTAGATGCATAAATAAATGAAATAAAGAGAAACATTTCATTCAATTCTTACATATATTCTCGTGCCGACCAAAAAGAAGTGATTCTGACCGAGTCGGCACATCTCTTTTTTATAGCAATATTCAACTTTCGCAAGTTTCCAACTGGCTAAGATTCTGTAGTAGTCAGTAGTTCTGGAGTTAAAGGAGTTAAGCATATTAATGTCATTAGCATTTTTGAAGCCAACAAGTCAACGAGTGACCGTCCGGATGGGGAGCCAATGGCCAATGGCCATTGCCTTTTTGAGTTCTACTTAACTACTGTCTCCTGACTGCTTTTCTACTAAAGTGGAGCCCGGCATTCTGGTCGGATACCATAAATCCTACAGCCAAATCGCAAATTATTCTACTTGTTTTGTCACAAGTCATTCACAATACCCGTTAGTACAATTAGAAACGGAACGTACACAAGGCAGGCGAAAAATCAAATTATGAAGAAAAATGACGGCTCAGGAGTTTAAGCAGAAGTATTTGTGCTTTCACAAGGCATTGTATCGCGTGGCATACCATGCGACCGGTAATGCTATGGATGCAGAAGACCTGCTTCAAGACTTTTACCTGAAACTATGGACCAAGCGGGATAAACTGCCGCCCGAAGCACAAAACGAGGGGTATCTTGTGAAAATGATGCGAAATCTCTACTGTGATCAGTTGCGACTGAAACGGGTTGATGCATCTGTGGATATGGATGCTGTGAGTGAACCTCCAAATCCCGACTCTTTGGAACGTCAGGTGGAAGTCAGCGAAGAAGCAACGCGGGTTCGGTCGAAAATAGAAACTTTACCCAATAATGAACGTATGATAGTCCGTATGAGAGTTGTAGAGGACAGGGATTATGATGAGATATGTGACAATACCGGACTTACGCAGTCAAATATCAGAAAAATAGTCAGTAGGGCGAAGATTAAATTAAGGGAAATGTTAAAATAGATAATACGATGGATAATAAGGATTTGGAAAACATACAGATTCCTGTAGGTCTTGAGGAACGACTCTCCGGGAAGATTGACGAATGGGAACGTCTGGAAAAGAAAGAACAACAAATGCGCCGATACAAGTACCTGACCGTTGCAGCAATCGCCGCTTGTCTTGTGATAGCTTTTGGTATTGGCGGTCATTTGCTTGAATCGAAATCCATGAGTGACGACAACGTAAAGGCTTGTAAGGGAGAAACCGATACCTATTCCGATCCCGACAAGGCTTATGCTGAGGCAGAGAAAGCCCTGGAACTGCTGTCTTACAATATAAACAAAGGTATGAATATGATGAATGGTGAATAATATGAGAATAATTAATAACTAAATGATAGAATTTATGGAAAAATTGATGGGATTTGGTAAAGGCGTAATTATCGCCATTATGTTGAGCCTTGTGTCCCTGACAGCATCGGCGCAGATTAAGGCTCTTGAGAAATACTCTGATGCCAAGGGGGTTACTTATGTCTATATCTCAAAGGCGATGCTTCGTCTGGCGGGTGAATTCGCCACTCCAAGCGTTAAGGATGCCGACATGAGTAGGATAATGTCAAAGATGGATGCCGTGCAGATTGTAACTTCGGACGACAAGGATGCTGCATCGGAACTGAAACGTGATGCTGAGAATATTGTAAAGTCATACGATTATGAAATTCTCATGCAGGTTGATGATGAAGGAGACAAGGTACGTATCTATCATCATGAAGGAAAGCAGCAGTCGGCGATAATTATGCTTACTACAAGCGACATGGAAGTTGTAGTCATGGCGTTTACCGGCAAGTTTACTCTTTCTGACGTGAAATCAATCGTTAGGAAAACAAAAGATAAGAATATACAGTACAAGAAGGTGACTAAATAATAATATTCTGAGATTATTTCCTATTCATGACAAATTGAAAAGAGAAGCATTGCTCAAAAACGGCAATGCTTCTCTTTTTTGACAATATCTATTTGATATCTGCTTGGGTTCGTGGTTGCTTAATCCTTGATCCTTAATCCTTGATCAAGTCCTTACCTGTCATTTCTGATGGCTGAGCAAGACCCATGATGTGAAGGATGGATGGCGCAACGTCGGCAAGAACACCATCGGCAACGGTAGCATTCTTGTTTTCTGTTACATAGATGAACGGAACTGGATTGAGCGAGTGGGCTGTGTTTGGAGTTCCGTCGGCATTGATTTCGTTGTCGGCATTACCGTGGTCTGCTATGATGATTACCTCGTAACCGACAGCCTTTGCTGTCTCGACTACTTCCTTTACACATTGGTCAACTGCCTTTACCGCCTTTTCAACGGCTTCGTAGATTCCTGTGTGACCAACCATGTCTCCGTTGGCAAAGTTTACGACAACAAAGTTGTACTTGTCCTGCTTGAGTGCATCTACGAGTTTGTCCTTTACTTCGAATGCGCTCATTTCTGGCTGAAGGTCGTATGTAGGAACCTTTGGAGATGCTACGAGGATACGTTCTTCGTTGTCGTAAGGAGTTTCACGTCCTCCGTTGAAGAAGAATGTGACGTGTGCGTACTTCTCTGTTTCTGCTGTATGGAGTTGAGTAAGTCCCTGTGATGCAATGTATTCACCGAGTGTGTTTTCTACGTTCTCCTTAGGGAAAAGAATGTGAACGCCTGTGAATGATGCATCGTATGGAGTCATACAGTAGTACTGGAGTCCTGGGATTGTCATCATGCCCTGTTCAGGCATATCCTGCTGAGTGAGTACGATTGTGAGTTCCTTTGCGCGGTCGTTGCGGTAGTTGTAGAAGATTACAACGTCACCTTCCTTGATAGTTCCGTCAACATTTGCGTTGTTGATAGGAAGGATAAACTCATCTGTCACGTTCTCGTCATAACTTTCCTGCATTGCCTGAATCATGTCCTTTGCCTGCTTGCCTTCACCCTTTACGAGAAGATCGTATGCAATCTTAACACGTTCCCAACGCTTGTCACGGTCCATTGCATAGAAACGTCCGATGATGCTCGCGATGGTACATCCTGTTTCCCCGCACTTCTTGGTGAGGTCTGTGATGAATCCCTTACCGCTCTTTGGGTCGGTGTCACGACCGTCCATAAAACAATGTATGAATGTGTTCTTGATACCGTACTGCTTGCTGATGTCGCAGAGTGTGAACACGTGGTCAAGGGAACTGTGTACGCCACCGTTTGAGGTAAGTCCCATGAGGTGTACGCTCTTGCCGTTCTGCTTTGCATATTCGTATGCACTTACTATTTCAGGATTCTTGAGGATACTTCCGTCCTTGCATGCTCGGTTGATTTTTACGAGGTCCTGATAAACGATGCGTCCTGCACCGATGTTGAGGTGTCCTACTTCCGAGTTACCCATCTGTCCGTCAGGCAGACCTACGTTTTCGCCGCTTGCCTGAAGTTGAGAATGAGGGTAGGTGGCATTGAGGTAATCCATATAAGGAGTTGGAGTCTGACTGATAACGTCACCTTTGCCTTGATTTCCGATTCCCCATCCGTCGAGAATCATAAGTAATGCTTTCTTTGCCATTGTGCTATTATTTTAATTTATTGATTATTTACAATCTCTTTACTTAATATACTTTAAAATCATGATTTATGACTGAGAATATTCCTATGAATCACAAACCACGTTGCAAAGTTACAAAATAATCCCCAACCGATGTGTACGATTGGGGATTATCTTTATATAATAAAGGAGAATTGACAATTGGGAATTGACAATTGAACTCCCGAGTTTGCAAGCAGTTGGCTTTTACTTCACTTCGAATGGGATAGCCTTGAGGTCTGCATCGCGTGACGAGTTTCCATAGAGAATCTGGTACTTGCCTGCGAATACTGCGAGGTCGTCCTTCTCGTACTTGTAGTATGAGAATGCATCAGCATCGAGAGTGAGTTTTACGGTAGCAGTCTGTCCTGCAGGAATTTCAACACGCTTGAATGCCTTGAGTGACTTGATTGGAGCATCTGGGTTGGTAAGGCTCTTTACGTAAACCTGAACAACTTCTGCACCGTCCTTCTGACCTGCGTTGGTTACAGGGATAGTAATATCAACACTCTTGCCTGCCTTTACGGATTTCTTGGAGAGTTTTGCCTGGCCGAACTGGAAATCAGTATAACTGAGACCGTAACCGAATGCATAGAGAGGTTCGCCTGTGAAGTAGCGGTAAGTACGGTTGTTCATGCTGTAGTCGAGGAAGTCAGGGAGATCTGCTGTTGACTTGTAGAATGTAACAGGGAGTTTACCTGAAGGGTTGAAGTCGCCGAAGAGAACGTCTGCAACTGCAGTACCGCCTTCCTGACCAGGATACCAACTCTGAACAAGTGCGTTGTAGTATGGTTCAACATCTGTGAAAGCAATACAACTTCCTGAGCAGTTGACGAATACCACCTTGATACCAGCCTGACTCAGAGCCTTGATGCAGCGCTGCTGAACTGCAGGAAGTTCGATTGTAGAACGCTCGTGACCTTCACCTTCCTGTGAAGAAGTAATACCACCTACGAAGATAACGGCATCGTAGTTCTTTACCTGCTGTGCAAGTTCGTCGAACTCTGCAATCTTGCGTTCATAGATGTTTACGTTGAGGTTGGAGTTTGTACCGGCAGTCTCAGACTTGTAGAGAATCTCGATGTCATAAGTCTTGCCAGCCTCTACGCTGTAGTGTGGATCAGCCTGACGACGGCCGAAACCACCGAAACCACCTCCACCGAATGGATTGTTCTGCATGAGTTCCTGGCGCTGTGCTTCTGTAAGTTGCATGCCTGGAGTAAACTTGAATGAGAGAGGCTTGCGTTCTGTAACAACCTCACCGTTTACCTTTACTGTATAGCAGCCGCCACGTACGGCAAAACTGAGGTCGCCTGTGAAGTCACTTGTGAACTTACCTGTGTAGCGTGCCGTGAAGTCGCTTGAAGGAACACCTTCGCCGAATCCATAACCACCATCTGTCATGAAGTCAATCTTTGTAACATTGTCCGTACGTACAGTATTGCCAGTCCAGTCAGTAGAAGCATAGTATTCGCTGTAGAAACCGTCCTTGCCGTTAGTACCCTTAATGAGTTGCATCTTAGGAACCTGAATGTATTCGTTCTCGATTTCGCAGCCACGGATGTAGTCAACCTGTGCATCAGGCATCTTGTTCTTGATACCCTGAAGGATTGTTACCGTGTGAGTAGGAGTACCGCTGTAGTTACCGCGGATCATCTCAATGTCGTCAGCGTTAGGACCGATGACGGCAATCTTCTTGATAGACTTCGAAAGAGGAAGTACACCGTCGTTCTTGAGCAATACCTGTGCCTCGCGTGCAAGAAGGAGGGCATGGTCGCGGTGAGCCTGACAGTCAACAACGCTTCCCGGAATCTTTGAGTAAGGGTTCATCTCGTCAGGGTCGAACATACCGAGTTCGATACGTGCCTTGATGAGTCGGCGTAGAGAAACGTCAATATCCTTTTCGCTGACAGTACCTTGCTTCATACCTTCAACGAGTGACTGATAACTGCGTCCGCATTCGAGGTCAGTACCGTTGCGTACAGCGTCAGAACTTGCAGTCATGGCATTTTCGTGAGTACCGTGAGCATTCTTGTTGAAGAAGTCGTTGATGGCGTCACAGTCGCTGACAACCAATCCCTGATAGTTCCAGCGGTCACGCAGAATCTGGATGAGCAGACGGCTTGAAGTACAGCAAGGCTCACCTTCGAAAGCGCTGTATGCACACATCACTTCCTGAACGTTACCCTCCTTTACGAGAGTCTTGAATGCAGGAAGATAAGTTTCCCAGAGGTCGCGTCCTGAAGGTTCAGAGTTGAAACGGTGGCGCTGAGGCTCAGGTCCGCTGTGAACAGCATAGTGCTTTGCACAGGCATGAGTCTTGTAGTATTTGTCATCGTCGCCCTGCATACCGAGAACAACGTTGAGTCCCATGCGTGAAGTGAGGTATGGGTCTTCGCCGTAAGTTTCCTGACCGCGTCCCCAACGTGGATCACGGAATATGTTTACGTTTGGTGCCCAGAAAGTGAGGTTTGGTTCAGAAGAAACATAAGGACCGATATTTCCTACACGTGGAATTGAGTTGTAGCGTCCGCGTGCCTCGTCTGAAACCATCTGGTATGCTTTCAGTTCAGCCTCATCGTCGAATGTAGCAGCTAGTGCAATACATTGAGGGAATACGGTAACGTCGCTCACACCCATAAGTCCGTGACATGCTTCTCCCCACCAGTTGTATGCAGGAATGTCAAGACGTTCGATAGCAAGTGAACGGTTCATCATCATGCTGACCTTCTCTTCCGGAGTAAGCAGACTGATGAGATTGTCTACACGCTGCTCAACAGAGAGCGTCGGATTCATGAACGGATACTTGTATTCTCCGTTTTCGTTAGGTTTGAAGCCGTCAGGAGTTGTGGCTGACATCATCGCAGATGACATCAGGGCAACGGCCAAGATTGTAAATTTTTTCATAAGGAATTTATTTGTTAAACATGGTTTAAATATCTGTTGGCAAAGATAGTTAAAAATCACGAAAGAACAACATCTTCGATGATACTATTTATTATAATAATGTAACCATACGAAATATTATTTCAGTTTTGCATGTGTTGTGTTCCCTTTTTCAAGTATTATTCCTATCTTTGCACTTGATAACGGTAAAATATCAAAAATAAGAAAAAGGTGACAATATCCTATCTTCCCTCAGTCAGTTGGTGGCAGCAATGGTTGCGTGAAGGCATGCCCGCCCTCAATCTCATGCAGCCCTACCATAAACGAATGGAAATCAATTGGTGCAGAATTGATTCCCCAAATGGTGAACTGCGTCTTACCGTACCCATCAGAAAGGATTATGAACTGAGACAGACTTTTCCGGACAGCATCCTGACCGAAACTTCTGGTAAACCCGAAACTGGAGTCGGGGAGGCAGGTCTCAGTCGCAGGTTCGCTGTAGGTGATGTAAGGATAAGCACTCATGGTGACTGGCAGCATAAGCATTGGCATGCATTGCAGTCAACATATTACAACAGTCCCTTTTTCGAATATTACGAAGATGATTTCCGTCCCTTGTATGAACGTCAGTACGAATATCTGTCAGATTTCAACCTCGGCTTGATAGAAGTCTGCAAGGAACTCCTGGGGCTGAATAATCTGCAACTACTCGATGTCTCAAATGCTTCATCACGTGAAAACACAGTTTCAGCAGGCAGTCACGAAAGCGGAAACTTCCGCCGATACTATCAGGTGTTTGCCCATAAACATGGGTTTATTCCAAATCTCAGCATCTTCGACCTGCTTATGAATATGGGACCTGAATCGCTCCTGTATCTTTAGAAGGAAATGAATTCCAATTTCTCACTTAAAAGCACATCCGTACTTTTTGTGCAATTTCACTTCTTGTGAAAGGCAACTTTCATTACTGACTCATTACTGACTCGTAATAGACCTGTTACTGACTCATAAGGGTAGTAGAGCGGAAACATAAGCAATTTCAATCTAAGTCGCTATGCATCAATTAGATATAAGTAGGACCTCGCGAAAATAGTACGGGGAGAAAATGGACACTTTTATAATGCAGACTTGAACTTTCATTGTGAAACCTATCAAAGTGTTCTTACTAATTGGAATCAGAATAATATAGGTAGGAATGCGTAAGATGAACCATAAAACTATACATCGAATTGTCTTGAAATTCTTTGCTGATAGAACTTTGAATAATCTATAGTACCGATGACACTATACATGTACGATACATATACTATATATAAACATAAAACGTTGTGGTACAATAATTTATGGAGCGTGAATGTGTAGAAGTATAGTTAATTCATATTCTGTGCTAAGAACATCAAAATGGACATTTCACATACTATTTTTTGATATTTATTTGGTAATAATGATTATTAATATTATCTTTGCCCACATAGAAAGAAAACCAATCAATAAATTATTAACTCATAAAAACTTGAAGAATTATGAAACAAGTCATATTATATTTTATCGTATTAATGACGTTTCCAATATGTAGCAATGCGCAGCAACACTTATTTGTTGAAAAAGGCAAGACCTGGCATTTCATTTATTTTGCCCCAAACCACTATCTTACAGATGAGCACAGTTTTGATTCACCTCTATTTGAATACGACTATGCATTCAAGAGTGAAGCTGAAGACATGATTGTCGGGAAATCATATACGAAGATGTATGAAAACGACGAAGTTCATGGATATTATCGTGAGGAGTCAGGAAAAATATATAGTTACAATGCTGATTTACAACAGGAAAAACTTGAGTATGACTTCTCACTCGGCTTTGGCGACATATTCAGTACAGATTTATTAGGGGTTGATGTAAAGTATGAGGTCGAAGGTACGGGAAGCATCAAGGTAAACGGCAATGACTACAAGACGCAGACACTACAACTGTTGCCTTCTGAAGAATTCGGCAACTGGGACGTACAGACAACATGGATAGAAGGAATCGGCAATCCTGACAATCCTGGCTCTCTCAATGTCCCTGCTGTGGGTGGTGGCAGGTATATCCTCACATACGTCACAAACGAACTGACAGGAGAGTATTTTCCCCTGTCGTTTACTGACCGCCATTTGAGAGGTCAGCAACTGGTGTTGGGCAATGAGGTTGATGGCGATGAAGAAATGCTGAAATTTGAATTACTCAAAGATACACTTCATGTATATGGCACGATGATGACAGGATGCGCGCCAAACCAGTACATCTATTGCCGTGATGACAAAGACGGTGTCATCACGCTCGATATTGTTGAAATGCAGCCATGTAGCGCCTGCCGTACACTACACGAAATCGATTTGTACTTCTCAGGATTCGATGCAGACGACTATCATATTGGAGATATTGACGGTCCAACGCTGAAACGCAAGTCTGGCGATGCCGCTGACATCTCAAGCATCCATCATAACCGTCCAGACACGATGGACAATATATTTTCAATTATGGGCATACGTCTGAACACGTCGCGTAAGGGACTGAATCTTATCAACGGAAAGAAAGTGCTGATAAGGTAGGACGTTCGGTTGTAGATGATGACAGAATTTCATATGGAGATGTTGTCGTTTCTGAAGGGAAAGCACTCAATATTGAAGTTGGTCAGGAATTAACAATTACCAACAACTTTTTAGTAGAACTAGGAGGAACTTTGAATGTTAATCCCCAATAATAGCCATCCATATTTTAATGTATGTATTTGCACAAATAATAAATGTAATATTAACTCATAAAAACTT
>JAKSJB010000038.1 GCA_024398475.1 Bacteroidaceae bacterium
CAAGGATGAAATCAATTCTCTGCAATACGATGAAAATATTACGTTGGAAGAGAACAAATCTGTCATCGATGAATTAGTAAAACTGTTGAAAACAAACGTAGAGGATGCGCGTATAGCTTCTGGATTAAATAAAACTAACATATCAAAACACAATTTGCAAATTTACACATTAGACGGAAAGAAGATTGATTCAATATCCAAATCTGGCTTATACATTATCAATCGCCGAAAAAGATATGTGATTTTGGAATAAAATAAGTTAGATATTTGTTTAAAATAAAACATATTGAAAATCTGCAGTCTTAATGGCTGCAGATTTTTTTTCGAAAAATTGCTATCAAAAGCGTTGAGATTGCCGGTGAAGCGATGGGTGCTACTGAATTGCATGAATAATGCAGATTATAATCATGGTTATAATTGGGATTTATGAATCTCTAATACTTTTTTATTTCATAAAAGTATTATATTTGTATTCTTATTTACAATATTTTTCATATCTTTGCATCCTGCAGAGTCACAAGGCTCACATGAATCTTAAAAAATATATAGCATGAAAAAATTATTCCTTTCGACATTATTGATGATGGTATGCATCGTTATGTCAGCACAGACTAAGAAGGTTTCTATTCTTGGTGATTCCTATTCGACTTTTGAGGGCATGAATCCTGAAGGGTATGCTCCATTCTACCCTAACGACAGAAATGACGTTACTAAGGTTGAACAAACATGGTGGAGTCTCTACATTAAGGCTATGGGATATGCTCTCGAGAAGAATGATTCGTGGGGAGGTACCACTATCTGTAACACCAGTTATGGTATGAGGGACGCTACTGCTACTTCATTCAATGCACGTATTGACCGTTTGGGCAATCCTGACATTATCTTCATCTTCGGTGGAACAAATGACGCTTGGGCTAATGCTCCAATCGGAGAGTATCAATATGAAGGATGGACTGATGCCAGCAACAAGGCTTTCCGTCCTGCTTTGGCTTGTCTGCTGGTACGACTCCAGAAACAGTATCCTAATGCCAAACTTTACTGCATTCTAAATTCAGAACTTAAAGAGGACATCAATGAGTCTTGCCGTACTATCTGCAAGCACTACAATGTTCAACTCATTGAACTCCATGATATCGAAAAGCAGAATGGGCATCCTTCCATCAAAGGTATGCAGGCTATCTGCGAACAGTTGCAGGAGGCTATCAAATAGTATTTGTATTTGATTATATATAAAAAAACTCCTTGCAAGTTGGGTACTTGCAAGGAGTTTTTCATTTAACCCAAATCGTTCATTAGCGTTATGATGATGACAGTCTTATTTTTTGAACAGATGTATTGCCGGTTTGAGGGCACAATGGGGTTCCATTGTAACCGAGAAGCGACAAGACAGATGACAAAAAGAAGGCTTGTCAGCGCTTAACAGCCTAATGACCGATTTGGGTTTAATTTCCAGTTCGGTCTATTATCACGACTCCTTCTTTTTTCATGCCATCGATCATTATGGTCATTGGCTGCGGAAGACGGACATGGCGGACGTATTCGGTTTCTTCGACTGCCGGAAGTGAATTAAGGTAGTCGATGTTGTATATTCCGTCGCCTATATAGTCGTTTACTATGAAATAACCGGCTCCAAAGGATGTGAGATTCTGGAAAAAATGGGTTCCTTGGCTTGGGTCGACACGGTAGTCCTTCAATCCGGCTTCTACTATCAGTTTGGCTGCTGATATGTTCGGCCACTTTACCGGTATTCCCAACCATGAGTCGTTGCTGCCCCATCTGCCTGGACCTACCAATACGTATGCTCCGTCATTGACGGCTTCGGGATTGGTTTCTTCATCTTTATTTGACTGGGCTGATGCTATTTCAAGGAATTTCTTGTTGATTGCGGCTATTTCTTCTGCGATTCTCACATTGTTGGATGCGCTGAAATTTTCGGTCTTCACGTATACTACGTCCCTTATGCCCTTGGTAATTCCCATTCCTATAGCATTATTGCTTCTGAGAAGACAGCGGTCGTCTGGTATCTTGGATATATCTTCTTCGAGCACCATATTATTATCTACCATAGGACGTATCTGCAACAGATAAAATTCTCCGGTCTTGTCGGCATTCAGTTTTACGGCAAACTCTATCTCTACGGGACGACGCATCTCATCCTGACCGTATTTTAGTATGAGCTGAAGGATTTCAGGCAATGGGAAGATATTGTGCTGGAGTACTCCTGCAAAGGTTATGAGTTTTCGGTTGCGACCTTCATAGAATCCATCATAGATACATTGATCCATAGGGTCGAAGGTGGAGCAGATCCATTGCATGGAGCCGTCTTTCTCTGCATCACGTACCATGACTTTCAGGAGATTGAATCCGTCGTCGACCTTGAAGTTTTCACTTATGTTCCTGGTGTCAAGGGCAAGGAAATAAGTCTGGGTCTCGCGTAGGGCTATTTCCATCTCACTGGTCTGGAGCACCTGATTGGGATGGTGGGGACAGACACGAAGACTCATTCCTCCGTCCACGATATATTTTCCGAGTCCCATGGCTAGGTCTACGGTTCCTTCTTCTGCCTTTTCGTCTCCTATTGGATAATAGTTGATAGAACGTGCTACTCCTGATATGTTGGGATAGAAATATTCGGAATACTGGGTTCCTACTACTTCCTGGAGTATGACTGCCATCTTTTCCTGGTCTATCACATTGCTTGTGGCTACCATATATGCCTTGGAATCGTGATAGAAAACAGAGGCGTACACACTCTTGATGGCATCTCCGAGCATTCGTATCATCGACTCCTGATTGTTCACGTATGGCACCATATATGTGCTGTAGACGCCGGCAAATGGTTGATAGTGGGCATCTTCGAGCAATGAAGAGGATCGTATGGCTATTGGTGCCTTCACTACTTCTGAGAATGCTACGAGGTCTTCTTTCAGTCTTTCGGGCAGTTGTGCCTGCAGGAATGTTTGAAGGATGTGTTCGTCGCTTGCGTCACTTAGGGCTATCTGATAGAGTTCGTTGGTGTCCATAAACTCATCGAAGATGTCTGTACACAATACGACGGTCTTTGGGATTATCACTTCGGCATTGCCGAACTTATTCAGGTCTTCATGTCGTGTTATGATGTTGTCGAGAAACGCCAGGCCACGGCCTTTTCCGCCTAGGGATCCATCTCCTATGCGGGCGAAATTGGAGAAACGGTCAAAACGGTCACGACGGAAAGTTGCTACCACTCCACGGTTCTTCATTCGTCGGTAACTGACAATGGCATCATATATGATCTGACGATGCTGATCGACATCCTGTGATGTATGCCATGTGATTTTCTTGAGAAATTCACTTATTGGGAACAGGGCACGGGAACCCAACCAACGGCTTACGTTGTTTCGTTGCAGATGATAGAGCAGGGATTCACGGGGCAGGGTGAAGATATTGTCCTGGAGGTCTTTCAGGTTTTTTATTCTGGCTACCTCCTGCATTGTCTTTGGGTCGCGGAATATGAAATCACCGAATCCGAAATACTGACGGATAAGCCGACGAAGGTCAACTGCCATCTTCTTTGAGTTCTTATCAATGAACGATGCATGGCATCTGTCTGCCAGTTCTACGTTCTGACTGTCACTTGACTCCATTATCAATGGAACATACTCATCTTCTGCGCGTATGGCACTCAACAGTTTATATCCTGCTTGTTCATCTTTCTTCTGAGAGAGGCTGAGACTCTTATCGCGCAATTCCTTCCTGTCTTCTTCCAATGGGAATTTACAATCGCTTATGACTCCTAACGTGTTGTCCTTAAACTGTTGATATAAACGCCACGCTTCTTCGTAACTTCGGGCAAGTACGATTTTCGGACGTCCACGCATGCGAAGGGTCTCGAGTTGGGAGTTTAGGGCTTCTGTGGCAAATGAAAGACTTTGCTGAAGGACGAACTTGTACAGGTTCGGTAGTATTGATGAATAGAAACGTATTGAGTCTTCTACAAGCATTATCATCTGTACGCCGGCTGTCTCGATATCATGCTGAAGGTTCATCTTGTCCTCCATCAGTTTTATGATTGACAGGATGAGGTCTGTGTTGCCTAACCAACAGAATACATACTCAAAGATACTGAGATCCTCATTGTGCATTCGTTTTGTAATACCATGGGAGAATGGGGTCAGGACTACTATAGGGACCTCTGGAGAATAGGACTTGATTGTTCGTGCTATATCGAATACGTCATTTGCTTCACCGGCATTCCTACGTACTTCGATTCCCGGCATACATATTACCAATTCGAACTTCATGCGATTGATTATTTCGTATGCTTCTTCTTCGGTTGCTACCTGAAAGAAACGGGGTGGATAGCGCAAACCCAACTTTGCATATTCGTCAAAAATCTTTTCATCGATGCGTCCGTCATCTTCCAACATGAACGCATCGTATGGATTTGCTACAATAAGGACATTGAAGATACGTCGGTTCATCAAATCTACAAATGACGTATCACGCAGCATCAGTTGTTCGCTTTTCATCGTTAGGTATTATTTAAAATGCCACATTTATTGACTATAGGCAATTAATCAATTATATAATTCTATTCTGCATTGCAGCCAAAATCCAATGGTTAATGGCTTGCTTTATCTGCAATTCGTTTTTTCCATATCAGGAACCATACAAATGTCAACAGGGTGAACGTTCCGCCAATGATATACGAAATATCTGCCGGCAGCAGGAAACCTTCTGGAGAAAGACATATATAACTGATACAGACCATTGTCATAAATAAGGCTGGAAATAATGTAAGCATATATGCATTTTTACGAAGGCTGTCATTACTCTTGCCTCCACGGGAAGCCATATAGATACCGGAATCCGTCATATTACGCTTTATGAAATATACGGTACAAGTCCAGAGGGTGAGGCATGACAGTAATTGATTCATCCAAGAGAAATAGCGCCAAACCATATCAAAACCGGCAGCGTCCTTCTGACTGTAGATAACTACAGATATGGAACAAAAGAATAACGGAACAGCAATTGAAAGTCGATTTATCAGACGTTCCTGTTTCACTTTCAGGAATTCTGCAGCCATCATTCGGGCTGTACGCAGAGCTGTATCTCCAGAAGTAATCGGAGCGGCAATGACTCCCAACATAGCAAGGACTCCGCCTACAGGTCCCAACCAATCATGGGTTATGTTATTGACAACAATAGCTGCATTGGACTCTGACATACCATTCTTTGCAAAATAACTATTGGCAGCAGCAGCCCATATCAGGGCAACTATACCTTCTGCAACCATTGCTCCATAAAAAATAGGGCGTCCCAACCTTTCATTCTTCATGCACCTTGCCATCATAGGGGACTGAGTAGCATGAAATCCACTGATTGCTCCACAGGCAATCGAAATAAACATCACTGGAAATATCGGTAACGTATCTGCGGATGGGTGTGTATTATTCAAACCATCAATAAACTCCGGCAATTGAGGTTGCAACCATATCAATGCACCTAACACACCCGCTGCCATAAAAAGAAGAGCGATTGCAAATAGTGGGTATACCTTTCCTATGAGTTTATCAATAGGAAGTAATGTTGCCAACATATAATAGCCGAAAACGACTGTCGTCCAAAATGTTCCGTCAAGATAAGCCGGGGTTAGTTTTGCCAAAAGTCCTGCCGGTCCTGAAACGAATACAGCACCTACCAGTACCATCAGTATCAATATCACGATACGCATAATAGTACGGACATTCTTACCCAAATACTTACCAATAATTTCAGTAAGATTTGCTCCATCTTCACGTAATGAAATCATTCCAGCAACAAAGTCATGAGTAGCACCGGCTATTATTGTACCCAACACTATCCAAAGGTATGCTGATACACCAAACTTAGCACCCATAATCGCGCCGAAGATTGGTCCCAATCCTGCAATATTCAGAAATTGAATCATGAATATCCTCCATGCCGGCATTGGGACATAATCTATTCCATCCGCTTTTGTCAATGCAGGAGTCTTTCTTGCAGCATCTATTCCGAAAGATCGCTCTACCAGTTTTCCATAAAAGATGTAGCCTAGTACCAAAGCCACCATTGACAATAAAAAGCTAACCATAATTCAAGTGATTATTTATATATTTTGCAAAGATACAACAATTTATTGTAAAACTCCCAAATATTTCGCCAGAACACTGCAAAACATAGTAAAAGACTGTTGAGTTCAAAGGCAACATCGCATGAAAGTGAAGAACAATACACAAAAAAGGCATGCCATAAAGGCATGCCATAATATTTATCAGAATTTGTTTTTCTCAAAAATTACTTGAGCTCAACAACTGCGCGACGGTTAAGAGTATAAGGAGCAACCTGATCTACACCACCTATTGCATTAACTGTGATGTTGTCACGGTTTACACCAAGATTAACGAGTTCGTCAGCAACAGCATTTGCACGACCTTCAGAAAGTTTCTGGTTCCATGCAGATGAACCAGTCTTGCTATCTGCAGAACCAGTTACGATAACCTTTGCTCCGCTTTCCTTTGCAGCTGCAGCAACAGCCTCAAGGTTTACAAGATCCTTCTTAGAGTTGATAACTGTTGAGTTGAGATCGAAGAATACAGAAGTAGCTGCAGAAGAAATAACCTTTTCTACCTTAGCAGGTGCAGACTTCAATTCCTGAAGTTGTGCACGGAGACGAGCATTTTCTGCACGTTCCTTGTCAAGTTCAGCGCGAAGCTTAGCGAGAGCTTCTTCACTTGCAGCAGCGAGTGCGTTGTATGCTTCAAGAGTAACAGCCTTTGACCAACCAGTCTTACCAAGGTTAATCTGTACGCCGAAATCAAGAGCTACGATACCATTAGATGCATTGCTACTTTTATCTACTGTATTCTCAATTGGCATATAATGCTCATCAAGACGGTTGTATGAGCCATCAAGATAAAGGCTTACGCGATCTGAGAGTTTCCACAATGATTCGATACCAAAGCCGATAGTCATTGAGTAACTATCCTTGTCAAAACGACGGATAACACCAAGTCTTGGATATGCTACCAAATTCCATACGCGAGTGTCACTATAGCCACAAATAAGATTGCTCAGATTGAACTGAGTATCAAAATAAAGGCCAGCATAGCCACCTTTATGAAAATCTGGAGCATAAGGAACATGGTCTGTGTTACGGAAAGCATGTGCGAAAGCACCATTTTCCCAATTAAGTTTCAGACGAGTACCGATACCTGGAGTAAACCACTTACCGATTGCTGCATCCAAACCATAAGTACGACCATTGTGCCAATTGTCGTTGAAGAAAGAGCCTGTACCATAAGGTACCTGAACATGAGTGTCAACACCAAGCTGTACATACCAGTTAGACCAGAATGAGTTGGTTGCGACTGAGTACTTTGAAGGTGTTTCAAGTTGGGTAGTCTGTGCATTTGCAACAGTACCTAGACTAGCAATAGCCAGTGCAATTAAAATCTTTTTCATAAAATACATTAAAAAATGATTAATAATATTTATTATACTCTACTATTATTTGTGATGAAAAATGTATCGATTCGCCTCAACATTTCATCCCCAAGACGCTACAAAAGTTCACATTTACAATATGATATACGTAGCTATTCTGCTGCAAAATTAGTATTTTTCTTTTATACATATATATATAATCAAGAAAAAAATGCAGAAAATTCTAAAAAGAACGTAAAAAACAACGTTTTTTGTAGGATTAAAGTGTCATTTCCCTCAATTCTTACGAAAGTCGCTTCATTTTTTGAAAGTTTGCTCAATCAAAGAATCACTTAGGTGTGCAAACACAACAGTTCCATCCGGAGTATATCGAGGGGATGACAATTTAAACAATTGGTCAATCAACACCCGTACTTCTTCTTCCGTCAGTACCTGACCATACGGTATCGCTACAGCCTTAGCCATTGTCAAAGCAATGACATGATGTATCTGTTTCTTTATATCGACATTTTCACCAGCCGACTGAATAAGTTCCCGAAGCAATTTTACAGGATTTGCAGTATCAATGTTCGAAGGAACACAATTGATGCTGTATGATCCACCTCCAAGATTTGAAATATCAAACCCTACATATTCCAAATCGCCCTGTATTTCTTCCAATATCAGAATCTCAGCAGGGGACAGTTGAATAATTTCAGGGAACAACAATCCCTGAGAAGCACCTTTTTGTAAAAACAGGTTTTCCATGTACCGCTCATACAGAACCTTCACATGGGCACGATACTGATCGACCAACAATAGTCCCAATCTATCCGGCATCACAATAAACCGACCTTTATACTGAAAGAAAGGAGCATCAGTATCAACATTTACGATATTGGAATTATCCGGATTTTCATAATCCAAGCCCTGGTTCCAAATGTCAGTCTGTTCCTGAACATTTTGATTTGGCTGTATATCCGAGAACAGAGTTTCCCAATTGTCCGGCATCCGAGCACTAGCAATAGAGCCATTTGTACCTATTTGAGAATTATATTCCATTGATGAAGCCTTCAGATTGGAAAAAGGATTATATGACTTCGTACCGGTCGAAGGCTGTTTTGGGAACATCTTTGGCATAGTATCCATCACAGGAATATCCGGGCAGTCCTCCCTATCGAATTCTATAGTCGGAATATTAGCAGACCTTCCCAATGCTTCCTTTACTGCTGCATGGATAATCTGCCATATTTCCTGTTCATTGTCAAATTTTATTTCCGTCTTTGTTGGATGTACGTTTACGTCAATAGATGCAGGATCAACTGACAGATAAACAAAGAATGCAGGTTGTTCCCCTACAGGAATTAAGTTTTCGTAGGCATGCACTACAGCACTTCTGAAATAAGGATGGTTCATGAATCTTCCGTTTACAAAGAAGAACTGATGCTGTCCTCTTTTACGTGTAGCCTGAGGTTGTCCCACATAACCGGAGATTTTTACGATTGAAGTCTCTACATCCAAGGCTATCAACGAAGAATCATCCTTTTTACCGATAACACCATTTATGCGTTGGCGCAATGACGATGCAGGTAAGTCATATATTACGGTCTTATTGTTCGACAGAGTAAAAGCAACTTCGGGATGAGCCAACACTATGCGTTCAAAATCAGTCACGATATTTGACAACTCCGTCTGATTGGATTTAAGGAACTTCCTTCGGGCAGGCACATTAAAGAACAGGTTGTTTACGGAAAAGTTACTGCCAACCGGACAAGCCACAGGTTCCTGCCGTTCTATCTTTGACCCAGACATACATATCAGCGTTCCCAGTTCATCGTCCGGTCTTCTAGTATGCAGTTCCACCTGAGCCACAGCAGCAATGGACGCAAGAGCCTCACCCCTGAAACCCATCGTTGTCAGGGAAAACAAATCATTGGCTGTAGTTATCTTAGACGTAGCATGCCTTTCAAAAGCAAGACGTGCATCAGTCTCGGACATACCCTTTCCGTCATCAATCACCTGAACGCAAGTACGACCTCCATCAGTGATAAAGGTCTGTATACAACGTGCACCGGCATCCAGCGAGTTCTCAACCAGTTCCTTCACGATGGAAGCAGGTCGTTGAACCACTTCACCGGCAGCAATCTGATTCGCGACAGAATCAGGTAACAGATGAATGATATCCTGCATATTATTGATTTGTTTTCATATTAACATTCCAACGATTTTCAGTTTCCTCCATGATACCCACATGCAACGACATGTTCCGTTTGCATAGTTTGGAGGACATTGCCTTATCGTTTTCAATAGAAAAGTCTTCCCGTATATAAATAACGCAGCACAAGGCAGAGTACCACAATCAAGACAATAATAATACCTGAAGAAAGTGGTTTGGTCTTACTTTCCTTTCTGCGCTTGAGATGCTTGGTTGCACCCACGAACTTGCCCCTGATATCCTCCGGATCAAATTCCTTTTCAGGCAACAGGCCAAGTTCCCTTTTAGCCTTTTCTTCTATTTTCTGAAGTTTTTCCTTACGGGGATCATAATACATGTAATTATGCTGGAATCCCCGCGGTTGATTTACCTTAAATAATCCCATACCTTTCAATTCTATATATTGCCACCTTTTTCATCCGCCGTCACTTCGGTGTTCGCAGGAAGAATCATTTAGTTCTACCGAAAATCATCCAATCTTTGCAGAGGAATCATCTTGGTAGTCGATTTCTGCAACACGTTCTCCGAATTTTTCCCTCGCCATTCAAAGATATCATCCTTGTCCACAGGACGAATATAATCGAACCACGCAAACCCTTTCAGATACCTCTTTTCTTCAGGAATCTTCAGAGCAGGAAACATAGTACCTGTAGCAGCCGGCATCCAAATCTTATCGACCTTCTTCTCCCTCATGTACAGTTTCATCTCTGTGGTTTCCGTATAATTCATTCCAATTCGGGTTCCATCATCCTCTACCAGGAAATACACCACATAGACATTACCCTTTGCTTCGTTGTGTTCAATCTCGCCATTCACGAAAAAACTCTTCATTTCTGTTGCAGAAACTTGATTGAACGACACCGAATCCAATTTTTCAATCGTCATAGCCTGCCGTAGGACATCCACCCATTCAACCGTACTGTCATTATTATACACATGAATTTCTTCACCGAAAATCTGTTGGTTTTCATTCCAGATAATTGGCTGACCGTATAAATAGGTACAGGAATCTTTCTGGATTGACACCAAAGAGTCACATACTGCCTGAACGTCATTTCTGAACATTCTCACATGACGATATGCATGTAGATTTCTGTAGACAGAATCAGTATCATGGTTGAAAGTATACATTCTCAACGTATCGCCATGAACATACATTGTATCAGGAGAGGAATACTCCATTGCTACAGCACGTCCCGTAGAGAGAGCATTTCCAGTATTTTCATCATACCAGCAATAATCACCGGTCAATGCACATTGGTTTTCATCATCAGTAATAACAACGTCACCGAAAGCCTCACTAATTCCGGAAGACTTGTCATAATGAAGACTGTCCCCGACAATTTTTCTCATATCCTTGATAATGTAAGAGCGGTCAAGTAGATTTGCACGTCCCTTTCTGGTATCATAGTCCCCCGACTCACCATAAACGAAAGTACCGTCCGAAGTAGTGATATTCGTCGGCGAAACAATCCTAGCCTTTTCCGTATCTGTATAATAGTACAGTTTATCGGAAACCAGATTAAACTTTGGGTTCTTCAAATCCACGTTTGTCATAAAATAAGCCTCACGTGTAGAAGGAGTATACTGTCCCCACTCCGAGTTCAGCACATTATCCTGATCATAGAGAGTACCCCCGGTAGTGTACATACCTACACCATACACACGGTCATAATCCAGTTTTTCAGTTTTCAGTTTTGATTTTCGGTGAGTCAGCACCACATTACCCGTGGCATGAGCCTGCATTTCATAGCCGCTGTATTCAAGCACATCACTCGTCAGCCTCAAGGTATCCCCCTGAGTCATTACCACATGTCCATAGGCATCAAAGGAATTGTCGCTACGGTAATATCTGGCGCTGTCGCAACTAAGGAAACACCCCTCATGACTGAGTCTTACATGTCCCACCAGTATTTCAGCAGTCACATCAGAGGGAGTCTTGTAGAGCAAATCGGAATGAATTAAGTGAATACGCGAATCCGTCACTTTCCTGCCCCCCCTTCGTTGAGCAGAAGCCACTCCACAAACAAGACAGCAAAGGATACCCACCAAGAGCATCCTATACCTTATTATATATGCAGTTTCTCCTATTCGCTTCATTTACGTCCTTTGTCATTTCCAGCCACACTTACCACGGCGTTGCGTACCCCCGACACCGTTCACACAATATGCGCCAATGGTTTTATTATTTCACCCAACCAGGATATTGGAATTCACCGTTTCTCCACTTCTCATTAATTCTGATGTAAGTAGTTTTCTGTTTTTCCTTAATCCATTTATCGAGCATTTCGTCACACTTACGGGCCCTCAGCACATTCTGCAGCACCTGATAATCATCAGTAAGAGTAGCCCTGTGACCATTAATTTTATTCTTCAGTTTTACGGCAGCAACCACTTCCTTGCCCTTCTTGTCAATCATAAGGAATGGTTTTGAGATTTCACCAATTTCCATGTCAGCAACAGCACGGGCTATTTCCGTAGGCAGTTCCTTCATCTCGAACTTTGAAGTACCGTAGTTGTCGCTTCCCTGATTCTGGGCATAGGTATTTGGCAGGATACCATAGTTGTTGCGTGTTTCCTTATCATCAGAAAGATAAGGTAAGGCTTCCTCAAAAGTGAACTCACCTTTTCTTACCGCATTGCACACAGAATCCACAAAATGAATGCATGTTTCTATAGCCTCATCAGTAGGACGTGCCTTACGCAATATATGACGAGTATTGATACGGTCACCTCGCTTTTCAATCAACTGAATGATATGGAAACCGAATTCAGACTCTACAATCTTACTTACAGTCTTTGTATCATTAAGGTTGAATGCTACTGCTGCGTATGCCGGATCAAGTTCTGCTCTTCCAAGAAAACCGATTTCACCTCCACGCGACGCAGATCCATCTTCGCTGTACATTACAGCGAGTGTAGAAAATCTGTCCTTACCCGAATTCACACGTTCAGTATAGTCACGCATTTCGTCTTTTACCCGGTCAATTTCCTCCTGACTGATTACAGGCTTGCGGACAAACAATTCCACTTCAACCTTTGTCGGAATATAAGGAATGCTGTCTTCAGGCACATTCTTGAAATAATTGCGCACCTGCGATGGAGTAACCTTAATTCCGTCAGTAAGGTTTTTCTGCACACTTGACACCATCATCTGATCCCTCAGCGAGACATACATCTTCTCACGTATCTGAGCCGAAGTCATATTGTAGTTAGCCTCCATTCGTTCCTTCGAACCAAAAGTCTGCATCAGCACATTCATACGTTCATCAACATTCTGGAACACCTGAGCGTCAGTCACCTCCACAGAATCAAGTGCAGCCTGATGAAGGAACAGTTTCTGGACCGCCAGTTGTTCCGGTATCACGATGTATGGATCACCCGAGATTGGCTGACGCGACATTTGTGCGTCAAGTATGGCCTCCTCCACCTCTGACTTAAAGATAGCCTCATCACCGACCACCCATATAACCTCGTCTATCACATTACTCTCCGACTGCGCCAAAGCCACAGGAGAACAAGCGGCAAACAACGAAGTTAAAGTAAACAGCCATTTTCTGTTGGCCCCAAGTATAGATGTCAATATATTATCTGTCATAGTTTAATGATTATTCACTGTACGAAGAACATCCTCATTCACCGTGTAGGAATATTTCCTACGCAGTTCCTCAACCCATTCCTGTTCCTTTGCTGTCTGATAGTCTGCTGACACCTGAGCCTTCACGTCTCTGAAACTTTCAGGTTTTTTCAGCATACGTCCATAAGAATCCGTAACCGGGAAATCCTTTAAGGCAGAACATTGTCCATCCTTACCGAACTGCATGATATCAATATTCTTATTGTCGCCTTCCTTGAATATTCCGTGTTCGATGCGAACCACCTTTACAGAGTCCGTATTGAACTTTTCAACTATCATCCTACCCCACTTGCTGTCATCCTTTTCCTTCCTGATGAGCAGTTTAGCCTTATCAACGATGTCCTTATCCTTAGCACGGATTATGATACCCTTGAAACGGGGAGAATCCCATGCATACTTTTTCTTGTTTTTGGAATAGAATGAAGCCTGACCTGCCTCATCCTTTTCTGCAGGTTCCCATATTTCATTCTTCACGATTTCGTACATCAGCGTACCTTCGTAATATTCCTGAGAGAGGAATTTCTGTTCCTCATCATTTGCAATCATCTCCGAAAACTTCTCATCGATGAACTCGTCACGCGAAATACCACGCAAGTTAGCCATGGAATCCACGTAATGGTTGGCAGCAGCCTGCTGAATGCCCCTGCTTTCAAGGAACTTTATGATTGATTCACGATGGAACTCGTAAGGTTCAAACGGATGACGGTCCTCCAGTTTAATGATATGCCAACCTACAGTTGACTTGAACGGAGTAGACATCTGACCAGGCTGCAACTGATAGGCAGCATTCTCGAAGTCAGGAATCATCATTCCCTTGCCGAACTGTCCGAGCGACCCACCCTTTTCTGCAGAACCCTTGTCATCCGAGCAAGATCTTGCCACTTCAGCAAAATCAGCCCCACCGACAAGTACCTGATATATAGAGTCAATACGAGCCTTTGCCGAAGCCTGTTCCGCATTGGAGGCATCCTGACGCATCAGTACAAGAATATGGCTTGCAGTAAGCATATCCTGTCCTTCAAACCTTGCGGCAGTATTCTGATAAGTAAGTATTGCCTGCTGTTCCACAAAGTCCGGATCCGTGATAGTAGGGAGCAGCATCTGTTCGCGGTAACTCTTCAGGTCGTTCCTTACAGAAGTAAGAGTATCATAACCGGCATCAATGGCAGCCGCAACCTTCATCTTGAAATTTACGAAAAGAGGCACGTATGCATCCAATTCCTTCTTATCAACAACCCCTTCAGAATTATTCTTGTTGAAACTATATTCAAATTCCGAACGGGTAACAGGCTTGCCGTTCACCGTCATAACCACCGGGTCATCTGTCTGAGCCAGACCCGAGATGGCTGCAAAGACCAGACCTACAGCCAATATCGTCTTTTTCATTTTAGTCTTACTGTGGTTTGCTATAGTTTGGTGCTTCACTTGTGATAATAACCTCATGTGGATGACTCTCCAATACTCCGGCATTGGTAATACGAGTAAACTTGGCATCGTGCAATGCAGTAATATCCTTGGCACCGCAATAGCCCATACCGGAACGGAGACCGCCTACCAACTGATAGATGACTTCCTGTACGGTACCCTTGTAAGGGACACGACCTGCAATTCCTTCCGGAACAAGTTTCTTGGTTTCCTTCTCACCCGACTGGAAATAGCGGTCCTTGGAACCGTTTTCCATTGCCTCGAGAGAACCCATACCACGGTATGACTTGAATTTACGTCCGTTAAACAGGATTGTTTCACCCGGAGCCTCTTCAGTTCCGGCAACAAGTGAACCAATCATTACGCTGAATCCACCTGCAGCCAATGCCTTTACCACATCGCCCGAATAGCGGAGACCGCCGTCAGCGATGAGAGGCACGCCAGTACCTTCGAGAGCCTGGGCTACATCATAGACAGCACTAAGTTGCGGAACACCCACACCGGCAACGACACGTGTAGTACAGATAGAACCAGGACCGATACCCACCTTAACGGCATCTGCGCCTGCTTCAACCAGCATCCTTGCAGCAGCACCGGTTGCGATATTACCCACAACGATGTCAACCTGAGGGAAGTGCTTTTTTGCCTCACGCACCTTTTCGATTACCGAAGCAGAATGGCCATGTGCAGTATCAATCACGATAGCATCGGCACCGGCATTCACGAGAGCCTCAATCCTCTGCAGGGTATCAGGAGTTACGCCCACACCTGCAGCAACCCTCAATCTGCCCTTTGCATCCTTGCATGCCATTGGCTTATCCTTTGCCTTGGTGATATCCTTGTACGTAATAAGTCCTATAAGATGGTTATTGTCATCAACTACCGGAAGTTTTTCAATCTTGTGTTCAAGCAGAATCTGCGAAGCAGCCTCAAGGTCAGTCTGCTGATGAGTGACAATAAGGTTGTCCTTTGTCATCACGTCGTCAATCAGTTTCTTTTCGTCACGCTGGAAACGAAGGTCACGGTTGGTAACGATACCCACCAGCTTATTATCGTCGTCAACGACAGGAATACCTCCGATATGATATTCCGACATGATTGCAAGAGCATCTCCTACAGTCTTGCCACGCTTAATAGTCACAGGATCGTATATCATACCGTTCTCAGCACGCTTCACGATAGCCACCTGACGCGCCTGATCCTCAATCGGCATATTCTTGTGAATAACACCAATACCACCCTCGCGTGCTATGGCAATAGCCATAGGAGCCTCCGTTACCGTATCCATGGCGGCAGTAACGAATGGAATGTTAAGACTGATGTTGCGTGAAAACTTAGTTGAGAGTTCAACTGACTTCGGAAGCACTTCGGAATAAGCCGGAACGAGCAATACGTCGTCGAAGGTAAGTCCTTCCATCACTACTTTATCTGCAATAAATGATGACATAAGATTACTACTTTTTGGTTTATTGCGTGCAAAGATACGAATAATTCTTCACATAGAAAATAAAATAAATAAAATCTATGTTAATCTGTGTGAATACATGCAAATATACCATGAAAACATGATTTTTAAGGTCAACGAGTCTACAAGAAGCCCCCCTCTATCCCCCCAAAAGGTAGGGTGTTCAAAATCGACATCTGACCCGAGACGTTTTTTTAAGCTGTTTT
>JAKSJB010000039.1 GCA_024398475.1 Bacteroidaceae bacterium
TGAAGGCGGCTTCGGCGGAGGATTCTAAACGCTGTTCCCTGACACTCCCCTTCGGGGGAGTCGTCAAAGGGAAAAACTAAATCAAACAAATTACTAATCACTGACTAAAAACAAAACTGACTTATGAAAATATCACAGGACACTTTGGGATTGCTCATCAAGATTCTGATTGCAGTTCTCACCGGACTTGCCTCAGCACTCGGACTTGCCTCATGTATGGCTGCCAACGGTATGCATGGATTTATGAACTGAAAGGGTATGCAGAGAATCAACATTACCCGTACTGCCCGAAAGGAAGGTTACACAATCGGCAAGTTGTACGTAAACGGTACTTATGTGTGCGACACGCTTGAACTCTACGACAGGACATTCTTCGGAGAGGATTTCAAACTCGGCACGTCAGCCGTACCGGTAGGGATTTACAGACTGTCCACGACGGAGTGGTCACCACGCTTCCAGAAACCGATGCCGAGAATCATGGATTTTCAAGGATCAAGAAATATCCTTATCCATGTGGGTAACTACCCGAAAGATACGGAAGGGTGCATCCTCGTAGGAAAGAACTCCGTCGTCGGCATGGTCTGCAACTCCCGCACCACCTTCGAACATCTCCAGCAAATGCTCAACAAGCACGAAACCTGGAAACTGATAATTGACTAAGCCCCTCCTTGGGGCTTAGTTGCCATTGGCCTTTTTTAAGTCTACAAGTCAACAAGTCAACAAGCAAGCCCCCTAACCCCCTCAAGGGGGGACGCAAACGCAAACGCAAAAGCTAACGGCATTCCCCTCACCCGGACGGCAAGCTAATGGCTAATGGCTAATGGCCAATGGCCAAAAGCTAACGGCCAAAAGCCCTTGGCTTTGCGTTTACCTCTCGTTGACTCTAAAAAAAACTTGTTGACTTGTTGACTCGTAGACTTGTTGACTCAAAAAAAACTCGTTGACTCAAAAAAGTTATTTTATCATGTTTCTATGCTTGTGTGTCATTATATATTATTATATTTGCAGAGTTAAGTGGGAAACTGACTTGATTTATCTTTTTTGCATCTATGGATAACAGGACAAGAGATATACAAAATGTTACGCTGTGGGGGGCTTTGGTCAACATTGCTCTCACGGTTGTCAAATTCATAGCGGGTATTGTTGGCTGTAGTGCTGCGATGATTGCTGATGCCGTACATTCTGCTTCCGATCTTGTAAGCGACATCATTGTCATTGTCTTTGCTCGTCTTTCTGCTCAGGGACGGGACAAGAGCCATGACTATGGACATGGCAAGTTTGAGACGCTGGCTACGGTCTTCGTGAGCATCCTGCTGTTGGTGGTTGGTGTGGAGATGACTATTTCTTCCTATGAGCAGATTCGTTCGGCTGTCGACGGCAACACGCTTAGTGCTCCGGGCGGTATTGCTCTTTGGGCTGCTGTGGTGTCCGTTGTGGCTAAGGAGATTCTGTATCAATGGACGGTTCGCGTAGGGAAACGGGTGTCGAGTCAGGTGGTCATTGCCAATGCCTGGCATCATAGGACTGACGCTTTTTCTTCCATCGGTTCGCTTGTGGGTATCGGTGGCGCAATATTGCTTGGGGGTGAGTGGACGATTCTCGACCCTCTGGTGGGTGGTGTAATCAGTATCTTCATCATCGTGGTTGCGGTGAAGATGGTAATACCTGCCCTTGCTGAACTTACCGAAACGTCTCTGTCGGAAGAGACGGAGCAGAGGATTCTCGGTATAGCCCGTTCGGTGGAGGGTGTGAACGACGTCCACGACCTGAAGTCGCGTCAATGCGGTCATTACTGTATTGCTGATTTCCACTTGGTGGTTGATCCTCAGATGAACATTATCACGGCTCACGACATTACGGTAAGCATCGAGGAAAGACTGCGGGAGGAGTTCGGTTCAGAGATGCTTATAAACATCCACATCGAACCTTCTGAGGATTCATTGTAAATTCAACTATTTCCGCATTTATCTGTCATCCCCAATAACAGACTTTATCAAAAAAATTAGGGACAAGCATCTAAACAAAATGCTTGCCCCTAATTGTCATATTAATATGTACTATCGATTATTCCTCAACAGCAGCCTGCGCGGCGGCAAGGCGAGCGATTGGCACGCGGAATGGAGAACAACTTGCATAGTTAAGACCTATCTTTGCACAGAACTTAACTGATGATGGTTCACCTCCATGTTCACCGCAGATTCCTGTACGGAGTTCCGGACGAACTGAACGACCGCGTTCTACCGCTACCTTGATGAGTTGACCTACGCCGTTCTGGTCGAGTACCTGGAATGGGTCTACCTTAAGGATTTTCTTCTCGAGATATACTGGGAGGAATGAAGCGATGTCATCACGGCTGTAACCGAATGTCATCTGAGTCAGGTCGTTTGTACCGAATGAGAAGTACTGTGCCTCTGTTGCGATTCTGTCTGCAGTAAGGGCTGCACGTGGAATTTCAATCATTGTACCGATTTCAAATTCTACTTCAACTCCATATTCTGCAAATACTTCCTTTGCTACTCTCTGGATGATTTCCTTCTGCTGCTTGAGTTCGTAGAGGATACCGATGAGCGGAACCATGATTTCAGGACATGGATTCTTGCCTTCCTTCTTCAGTTCACATGCTGCACTAAGGATTGCACGTGTCTGCATTGCAGTAATTTCTGGGAATGTGATTCCGAGACGGCAACCACGGTGTCCGAGCATTGGGTTGTTTTCTGCAAGACTTGCTACTCGCTTCTGGATTACCTTCACGTCAACGCCCATTTCCTTTGCCATTGTCTCCTGACCTGCAATATCATGAGGTACGAACTCGTGGAGAGGTGGGTCGAGCAGACGGATATTGACTGGACATCCATCCATTGCCTCGAGGATACCCTTGAAATCTGCCTTCTGATAAGGAAGCAACTTTGCAAGTGCCTTTTCACGTCCTTCTACTGTATCGGAAAGGATCATCTCGCGCATAGCGATAATCTTCTTGTCCTCGAAGAACATGTGTTCTGTACGTGTAAGACCGATACCCTTTGCTCCGAATTCGCGTGCAAGGGCGGCATCCTTTGGTGTATCAGCATTTGTACGTACCTGAAGTTTTGTATATTTGTCACACAGATCCATGAGTTGCTTGAAGTCGCCGCTAAGTTCTGCTGCCTTAGTAGGAACTTCACCTGCATAAACCTGACCTGTAGAACCGTTCAATGAAATATAGTCACCTTCCTTGTATGTAACTCCTTCGATTTCAACTGTGCGTGCCTTGTAGTCAACATTGATTGCACCTGCTCCTGAAACGCAGCACTTACCCATGCCACGTGCTACAACGGCTGCGTGAGATGTCATACCTCCGCGTGCTGTAAGGATACCTTCTGCTGATGCCATACCGGCGAGGTCTTCAGGAGATGTTTCGATACGTACCATCACAACCTTGTGACCGTCATTGTGCCATTGTTCTGCATCATCTGCAAAGAACACGATCTGACCGCATGCAGCACCTGGTGATGCTGGAAGTCCCTGGGTGATGACCTTTGCCTTCTTGAGTGCATCCTTATCGAATACTGGGTGAAGGAGTTCATCAAGTTTCTGAGGTTCGCAGCGAAGGATTGCTGTCTTCTCGTCGATAAGACCTTCCTTGAGAAGATCCATGGCAATCTTAACCATTGCTGTTCCTGTACGCTTACCGTTACGTGTCTGGAGGAACCAGAGTTTACCTTCCTGTACGGTGAACTCCATATCCTGCATATCGTGGTAGTGGTTTTCGAGTTTTGTCTGGAGGTCGTCCAACTGCTTGTAGATTTCAGGCATAGCCTCTTCCATTGAAGGATACTTGGCTACACGTTCCTCTTCGCTGATTCCGGCACGTTCTGCCCAACGCTGACTGCCGATCTTTGTAATCTGCTGTGGTGTACGGATACCTGCAACAACATCCTCACCCTGTGCATTTACAAGGTATTCACCATTGAAAAGGTTTTCTCCGTTACCGGCATCACGTGAGAAGCAAACACCTGTTGCACTTGTATCTCCCATGTTACCGAATACCATTGCCATTACTGATACTGCAGTTCCCCACTCATCAGGAATACCTTCCATCTTGCGGTAGAGAATAGCACGTTCGTTCATCCATGAACGGAATACTGCACAGATGGCACCCCAAAGCTGAACGATTGGGTCTTCTGGGAATTCGCTTCCTGTCTGAGCCTTGATTGCCTCCTTGAAGAGAGCAACGAGTTTCTTGAGGGACTCAACGCTGAGGTCCTTGTCGAGAACTACACCCTGCTCCTTCTTCACTTCGTCGATAATCTTTTCAAATGGGTCAATATCGTCCTTGTTGACTGGCTTCATACCAAGTACTACGTCACCGTACATCTGAACGAAACGACGGTATGAATCATATACGAAATGAGGATTATTTGTCTTTGCACACATTCCTTCAGCAACTGCATCGTTAAGACCGAGGTTGAGGATTGTATCCATCATACCTGGCATACTTGCACGTGCACCTGAACGAACGCTGACAAGTAGTGGATTCTTTGCGTCACCAAACTTGCAGTTCATAAGATTTTCAATATGGGCTACAGCAGCCATTACATCGCTGTTGAGCAACTCCATGATCTTTTCCTGACCTACTTCGTAATACTCGTTACAAGTATCAGTAGTAATAGTGAAACCCGGAGGTACTGGTACTCCGATAAGGTTCATTTCTGCAAGATTTGCACCTTTACCGCCAAGCAGTTCTCTCATGTTGGCATTACCTTCAGCCTGTCCATTACCGAAGGTATAAACACGTTTTTGAGTCATAAATTAAACGTCTGAATTATTATTTACTATACTATTATAATTATTTTTCACACTTACAATCCAAATGAACTATTTATAAAAACCAAAAATACCTGATTTTTAGGTTTGCAAAGATACTGCTTTATAGGGATTCCTACAAATCTTTCGTATGTTTTTTGCATAAAAACACATAAAATAGGTTTGTATCCCCTAATATCGGGGTGGTCAAATGTCAACAGAATGGCAAAAGATACAAAAGCAACTGAGCAAAATTTCCCCAAATTGAATCGGGAAGCAATCCGGTAAAAGATATGCATCCACAGATTTCGGCTACCATTATGTACACTACAAAATCATACCTTCCGCTACATATCATGGAGGTATCAGCCTTCAGCATGTCTGCCAGGGTCATGAAGCGTCCGGACGTGTAGCCGAATATATTGGCAAGGAGAATCAATGATACCAGTATAATCCATATCAGTCCTTCAAGCAACGGAGAGTTCTCCACACTTCCGAACGGGCTCAGCAGTACACCGTCTCCGACAAACGTAAGTCCAAGCACTAAAAGGACAATCAGTACGGCAACCAGCAATGTGATGGAGAAGGCACGTTTCTGCTTCAACGACCACTTACGGGAAAACATCACCAACATGCCCGACTTATTCACAGCCCCGATTGCCAGTAAGGTTAGAAACATCACACCAACCGGACTTTCCTTGATATTGATGATGAAGTTGGAGACAAACCACCTAATTCCGTCGGCACTTACGAGATTGCGCATCCCCCACCCCCATGTACTTCCAATCCATGAGATGATTGCCAGCAGAAACAATACCAGCAACAGGACGGGAACAATCCGCCGTTTCTCAAGAAATATCTTCAGGTATCTAATCATCGGCCTCAAGATTGTCTATATCCAGTATGCGCAGTTCAAAGGCGCGGGTCACCAGACGGGTAACATTCACGCGTTCGCTGTCACCGTTGGCAAAAAGGCGTGCAGCCAAGTCTGCCTGACGCTTTTCGAGACTCTTCGTACCGAACGGCATACTTCTGAGATTCGCAATCATATCCTTTGTGTATCCCAATGCCAGATGACGCAGGAAAGTCTCGTCATATTGGTCAATGTCATATTTCATCATTGCTTCCTGGCGCTTATACTCATACATCACGCTGCGGCGGAATCTCTGTACGATTTTTTTAAGTATAGGTTCGTTGAACACCAGTTTCTTACCGCTCATAACACTTCTTACGTCCCATTCCGTGAGCAATTCCCCACTCTTGAGAATAATACCGTCGGCACCGGCATCAAGAACATCTACCCAAAGTTTTTCATTCAGTATTTCACCTGTAAAAATCAAGATTCGGACATTCTTGTCCTTCTCGCGTACCTTACGGCAGATATCCACACCTACTGTTGTGGAACCACCTAGACCCAAATCAAGAAGAATCAAGTCAGGCATACCCTGAGATGCAAGATTCCAGAACTCAGTTTCGTTTGCAGCCGAACCTACGATTTCAGCCTGCGGAATGTCGTTGCGGAAAATTTCCTCTGTACCTTTCAGTTCAAGTTTTACGTCTTCAACAATAATTACTTTAAATGATTTTTCCATCTTGATATGTATTAATTTAATTCTGTTCTGATAATTAAACTGTTATCTTCACTGGTTGCGTATATACGGCAGCCTCGCTTACCCGTATGCTCGTCATGTTCACGTACAATCTGACGGCAGATCATCCATTCCACACCTGTCAGGGTATCTTCTGTATCATCATACACCAAACTGTCGGCATAGAACAGTTTGTCAACATCAACTGCATTTACACCGTCTGCCTTGAATTCCATCATAGGTCTCCTGTCCTGAGTATAACTGAATGTCATACTGACTTTCTGCGCATTCAGTTTCATGACTGCAATCAAAAGACAGTCAACAAGGTATTTCAGCATGTCCTCATCACATAGGAACATGACATTCATATCGCCATCGGTTTCCAACTGTACATCCATCTCCATCCTGCGGTTCTGTTTCCTAACGGACTTTTCTGCCCAACGGCAGAGAGTGTCGGCATTGATTTTCTTTCTGCGGAACATCACCTTTTCCAACTGTTTGGAAGCCTGTCCGCTCAAGAGGTTGAATACTTCAGAATAATACTGAATGAGTTCACGTATATCAGTAAACGAGCAGTTCTCCACATCCGCCACATCCTGAATACCTACACGAATACGCTCCACCAATGCCTTTATTCGGCTCGGATAATACATCGTCTCATGCTTTATTGCGGAAAGGCAGTTATCCAAAATCATGTTCTGCACATGGACATCCGATTCCTCGCGTTCGGTACGCACCTTCTCATCTTCCTTCATCATCAGTTCATTTCGGCGTTTCTCCACCTTCATGTCGGAATAGTATATGTAAGTAGCCACATACTTTGCCATCAGTTTCAGGATTTTCTCTTCGTCCTCCAGTATTGTACGAACATCTCCGTGCAACATGATTGCGATGGAACCCACCAGCATGTTGTCAGCCTCCTCAATTAC
Source organism: Bacteroidaceae bacterium (assembly GCA_024398475.1). GTDB lineage: Bacteria > Bacteroidota > Bacteroidia > Bacteroidales > Bacteroidaceae > Colivivens. Next base: position 7,301 of record JAKSJB010000039.1, read on the forward strand.
GAGAGGAAGCACCTGAAGGGTACCGTTCCTCATCTCTATCTTCGTGTTGGTTTCATAGGACTTTGTCATGAAATCCCTCAGCATAGGAAATTTCGGACAGTTGGCAGAACTATGCAGTTCCAGACCGTCCCTGTCGTTTCGGTGAATAGCCACAGTCAGTCCGTCGATAGGCTTAATGTCGTTGAGGTCACGACGCAGTTTATCCAGCCACCCATGTTCTTCATTGTTGAACAGGTTGGAAGCCAACTGAGCCAACTGTCTGTAATTGAACGTCCTCACAATGTTGCGGTTGTAGTAAGTAAGCAGGAACACCACAAGACCCACCAATACTGCAAGCAGGAATACTACAAGTCCCGTCTGTCTGTTGAGATTGGAATGATGCATTTCCTCACAGTATGAAGACAAGGACTCATCCTGAGTCGTCAGTTTGTAAAGACGGGCATATACATTATTATTGTATTCATATATGTTCCAAAGTTTGAGAGCAAGTGCAGCAACTGCCGATTCGTTTCTGATATCCATTAGGATTGCATAATCAATACCGATACCCCTGTTCCACATCTCAACATCAGGATAACCGTTTCCCTGAGTCAGCGAAAGCGGTTCAATCTTCATGTCGGGATATGCCATTCTGCAGTACTCATTAATGCATATCAGCGAACTGTCTGCCATATTCAGGGCCTTATCATACAGTCCGTCGATATTGGCATAATAGACGGAATCCGCATAATCAGAAGCCAACTGAAGCAGATATGCATATTCATTGGCTACGGAATCATCAGAAACAGTCTGCGGTTTCGTGTCCTGAGCATTTATGGCGAACGGCATGAACAGCATTATCAGCAACAGGAATGACTTCACTACACCCTTTGGCAGTCTGAAACTGAACCTGCTGCCCTCACCCAGTTTGCTTTCAATATTCATCTGACATACGGCAAACGTCTGATTGGTCTTCTTGTACTTGTCGATAATACCCTTGCAGTTCATCAGTCCGAACCCGAATCCCTTCTGGCTCTTCAGTTCCTCGCCTGCATCAGCCATACCGATTGAACTTGAGTCATACACTTTCTCCGTCAGGATTGTCTTGATGTCGCTCTCACTCAATCCGCGTCCCGTATCTGAGACGGCGATTTCCACGGCATCGTCCATGTCTTTAGTCGTCAATGCCACAGTACCACCCTCCGGAGTATATTTTCTGGCGTTATCCAGCAAGGTGTTCATCATGAACAGAGTCAGCGTACGGTCAGCCTTCACACACAGGTCAGTATTCTGAATATCGAGCGTTATGCCCTTTGCCTCAAAACTGTTTCTGTTCTTTGCCAAAGTATCAAACAAAGGCTGTAACTCAAAACTTTCAATATTCAGCGACACAGTTCCCTGCCTAACCTTTATCCAATGTGAAAGCGTATCATTATATTGGTTTATCTTGTCTATCAGTTCCAGCAAATAGTCAATACGCTCCATTCTCACCTCAGCCTTTTCCTTTCCGTTGTAGAGTCGTTCCACTTCATTGAGCGCACGGTCAAGGAACGGAGTGATACTTCTGACCAGCGACATACTCGTACACTTGTCGATGTAGTTACGTTTCTGTTCCGAGATATGCTGTTCATGCATATATGTTTCGCTGTCCAGGATTCGTTCCTGTTCATCCAACTGTTCATACAGATCCTGCTGGCTGTTCATCCAGTCCTTGAATATTGCATCCACCGCCCTCTGTTCCCTGTTGTACCGAAGTAGGGCGCGGCGTTTCAGTCGCTTCATCACGAGATAAATCACCAACATCACAAAAGCCGCAAGCAGAGCGATAGCCACATAGAAGAAATACTGTCTGTGTTCCTCGCTTTCCAGTTCATCCATACGCTGTTCGTACATTCTGTCCTGACGCGTAGCCTCAAGAATGTCCAGATATATGTTGCGGTTGTAATCCGACTGCGGTTTCATACCAAGACTTGCATACACCTTGCTCAACTGTTCACGCACATCAGCAATCCATTCCCAGGCACATGCCAGGTTGCCCGACTTCATCCATTGCATCTCCGTAGAAACGGTATCATTTGTAGAACGGAAAGGATATAGGAATTCCGTATCCTTACCGAATGCACGCTGGTGCTGGATATTCACATATTCCAAAGCCTTGGTAGCAGTATCCAGAGCAGCCTCCGGCATATCCCGGAACATCAGGTAGTCGGAAATCTTCAGGTAAGCCAATGCAGTACCGTAAACGGAACCATAGTCACGGAACAGTTGAAGAGCCCTTTCAGAAAGATTGATTCCGATGGTATCGTTCAGGTTCAGCATGGCAGAAGCAAGCATATAGTTCAATTCATTCTCGCGTGCCAGTTCGAAAGTCCTGAAAGTGTTGCCCTGCAGTACGGCAAACCTCGCCTGCTGTGCAGGATCACCAATCAACCACTCCATGTGGTCCTGAACTATATTCAATTCCGAATCAGCCACATTCTCCTGCCACATCTTGGTATAATAGGTATGTGAGGAAAAATGGAATTCCGAACGGGCATAGTTGAGCATAGAAAGTTGCTGTGGCGTCAATGTAGCCTCAGCCTCCTCGATACGGTGGATTCTACGTTCCGCCCCACCCTTGTGATCATAGAATTCCTTGTTTTGTGCAGTAACCTGACATACGTTCATCATTCCCACATCATTCACCAGCCTCATCAACTCGCTTCGGGTGATGTTGTTGCTGCGCTGATACAGGGACTTTGCGCTGTCATAATCCATTCTCATATATTCCACGAAAGCAAGGTTGGAGAGAGCCATAGCCCTTCCTTCGTCATAACCATTCGAATGGTCGTATGCCTCCTTTGAATATTTTGCAGTACTATCAAGATTCTTATAACGTGTTTCATAGGCACATTGATTCAGGGAATCGACCAACTGACGCTGCTGTCGATTACCGTCACAGCCCACAAACATGCAAAGGCCGAGCAAACCAATAAAAGCCGTTATAAGTTGCTTCATTTAGATATTAATTTTACTACATTCGACTCAAGCCAGCCAATGGTGGCCAAAGATCAATATTATTCCGCTGCCAGATGCATAAGATGTACAGCCACCAATGCAGCAGTTTCCGTTCTCAGTCGGCTCTTTCCCAGACTTACCGACACAAAACCTGCTTTTTCTGCAGCCCTCACCTCGTCAATACTGAAATCACCTTCAGGACCAATCATTACGAGAGCATCCGACATAGAATCATCCCCTTTCAGCAAATCCTTCAGCAAAGGCAGATTGTCATCATGGCAATGGCAAATAAATCTGCGTCCGTCGTACTCCTGTCCGATAAACCTGCCGAAATCAACCATACTGTTCAGGATTGGCAGAGTCGGCTTGTGGCTTTGCTTCATGGCAGACACAAGAATTTTCTCTATACGTTCATCCTTTACCGTCCTTCTCTCCGAGAACTGGCAATTCAGAAAAGTAAGTTCGTCAAATCCAATCTCCGTAGCCTTCTCTGCAAACCATTCAGTACGGTCCATATTCTTCGTAGGAGCCATCGCCAGATGAAGATGCCCGTTCCATTGCTTTTGCTGAGGCATGCAATCAGTAATGTGATAGCGGCAATGCTTCTTCGAAGCCTCATCTATCAAGGCACCGTAATATGTACCCTTACCATCCATAAGGAATATCTCGTCACCTTCAGTCAGACGGAGGACACGCACGGCATGTACAGCCTCATCCTCAGGCAATTCACCCGATTCCACATCCGGATTATAGAAAAACCTTACTTCCTTCATTTTTTTAAGTCTACAAGTCTACGAGTCAACAAGTTGTTTGAGTTTATTTTTCCATTCTTGCAAATGCCGGTGCATCAATAGGACAGAAGTCCTTGTCCTGATACTTGAAGTAACCAGTAATACCGATCATTGCAGCATTGTCAGTAGTGTAACTGAACTTAGGTATATATACTGTCCAGCCGTAACGACGAGCATGGTCGTGGAAGGCATTTCGCAAGCCATTGTTGGCAGAAACGCCACCGGCAACAGCCACGTGTTTGATACCTGTATCCTTCACGGCAAGACGCAGTTTCTTCATCAGAATATCCACGATAGTCTTCTCAAGCGAAGCAGCCAAGTCCTCCTTGTGGTGCTCTATGAAGTCGGGATCATCCTTAATCCAGTCACGCAGCGAATAGAGGAACGAAGTCTTCAATCCAGAGAAACTGTAGTCATACCCCGAAATATTTGGTTTGGCAAACTGATAGGCATCAGGATTTCCCTGACGAGCCAAACGGTCGATGATAGGTCCGCCTGGATACCCCAGTCCCATCACCTTTGAGCACTTGTCGATAGCCTCACCAGCAGCATCATCTATGGTCTGTCCCAGAATCTGCATGTCGTTGTAGGCATTGACCCTCACAATCTGACTGTTTCCGCCGCTCACCAGCAGACACAGGAATGGGAAAGGAGGTTCCGTGTGGTCATCCTCACTCTCATGAATGAAGTGAGCCAGTACGTGTCCATGCAGATGGTTCACATCAATCAACGGAATACCCAGCGACTGAGAAAGTCCCTTGGCAAAGTTCACACCAACCAGCAAACTACCCATCAATCCAGGTCCACGTGTAAAGGCAATAGCAGTCAACTGCTCCTTTTCGATTCCGGCACGCTTGATAGCCTGATCCACCACAGGAACAATATTTTGCTGATGAGCCCTACTGGCAAGTTCTGGTACCACACCGCCGTATGCTTCATGCACAGCCTGACTTGCAGTCACGTTAGACAGCAGCACCCCATTCTTCAGTACTGCAGCCGAAGTATCGTCACAACTGCTTTCTATGCCTAATATGTAAATATCTTCCAATTCCGAAATAAAATTAAAAGTTAAAATATAATTGGTTCCAAACGTCAACCCAATGCCTCGATAACTCGATTATTCGATAACTCGAAGACTCGATAACTCGAAGACTCGATAACTCGATAACTCGTTGACTTGTTGACTTGTTGTCTCGTTGACTTGTTGACTCGTTGACTTGTTGTCTCGTTGACTTGTTGACTCGTTGACTCGTTGACTTGTTGACTCGTTGACTTGTTGTCTCGTTGACTCGATAACTTGTTGTCTCGTTGACTCGTTGACTTGTTGACTCGTTGACTTGTTGACTCGTTGACTCGTTGACTTGTTGACTTGTTGACTTACTTCGTAAGTATCTCCAATCCGTCTTCCGTCATAAGGAACGTATGTTCCCATTGAGCACTTGGCTGATAGTCCTCAGTATATACCTGCCAGCCGTCTTCTTCGTCAACCACAACCTCCCAGTCGCCCATATTTACCATTGGTTCAATAGTAAACACCATACCTGGAACAAGCAGCATACCCGTACCCTTACGTCCGTAATGCTCCACGTCAGGTTCCTCATGGAAATGATTACCCGTTCCGTGTCCGCAGAGGTCGCGCACGATGGTGAATCCATTCTTGTGAGCATGCTTTGCAATGGCATTACCAATGTCACCCACAAAACAATAAGGATGTGCTGCCTCCATACCGATTTCAAGACATTCCTTAGCCACCTTCACAAGTTTTTCCTTCTCAGGAGAAGTCTTCCCTATGATAAACATGCGGCTTGCATCAGCAAAAAAGCCGTCAAGGATAGTCGTAACATCCACGTTCACGATATCACCCTCCTGCAGAATTTCCTCTTCCGAAGGAATACCATGGCAGACGACATCGTTCACGCTCACGCACACACTCTTAGGGAACCCCTCATAGTTCAGCGGAGCAGGAATGCCACCATGCTCAATCGTGAAGTTATGCACCAAAGTGTTGATAGCCTCGGTTGACATACCAGCCTTGATGTTTTCAGCCACCATATCCAGTACCGCAGTATTCAGCACCCCCGCACGTCTGATACCCTCAATCTGTTCAGGAGTCTTTATAAGGTCACGGCTCGGACAGAGTTTACCCTTGTTCTGAAACGCAAGAATCTTTCTGTCCATCTCAGTCAGAGGCTGTCCCTTCAGCGGATGCCAATTACGTTGTATATTCTTGTCAAACATTTATAATCCAATTATTACTAAGCCACAAAAACTTTTAGCAACTGCAAAGATATAAAATAATTTGCGTTTACGTTTACGTTTGCACTTATTTTTGCGTTTGCGTTATTTTTTTACGTTTGCGTTAGCGTTAGCGTTATTTTTTGCGTTGTTTTTTATGTTTGTGTTTGCGATTGCGTTATTTTTTCCTAATTTTGCCGACAAATCAAAACAAACAATCAAATCATGTCACAAAAAACATTCTTTTCCCTGTTACTCATGGCAGCACCACTCACCATGTGCCTGTCATGCGGAGGATCCAATACCGACAAGGACTCCCAGGACTCCATACCTGCAGAAATCACGGCAGACGGACCACAGGCGTTGCCAGAATACTCCATCACCGACACGGTGACCGTCCGCGGAAGTCTCTACACCTACGAGTTCAGTCTTCACAACGACAAGTCCGCCCCCACCATCACCAACAGCGAAGGCATCAACTACTACGAGAACGACGTCATGCTGACCATCTACCGTGGCAAGAGTGACGAAGAAATCTTCACGCACAACTTCAGGAAAGAAGCCTTCCGCCAATACCTTTCCGACAAAGAATACGACCACATCACCGTAGCCGGTTTCAACTTCAACTACATGGAACTCGGCAAGCACGATGCATTCCACTTCATCATCGCAGTAGGTGATCCCGACGAAACCACAGACATCATCCACAACATCGCCATCGACATCACAACCGACGGCAACATCTCAACCCACATTGTCAACGACATAGACACAGAACCAATTTCCGACGACCTAAACATAGACCCATCAGAAGATGAAGCATAAAATCATTACAACATTCCTGCTCGCATTATTATGCAGCACGGCATACGCCCAGAACAAGAGCGTATCAATCCTCGGAGACTCATACTCCACATTCGAAGGATACCTTGAGCCCGACACCAACTACGTATGGTATTTCAACCGTCCACGCTTCAACCAGACAGACGTGAACGACGTGACACAGACATGGTGGCACAAGTTTATCAAGGAGAACGGCTACAAACTCTGCCGCAACAACTCCCTCTCAGGTTCCACCATCTGCAACACAGGCTACAACAAGGAAGACGTGACCCACCTATCCTTCATCCACCGTATGGACAACCTCGGTTGCCCCGACATCATCCTGATATTCGGAGGCACCAACGACTCATGGGCACACTCCCCTATCGGTGACTACAAGTACGGAGAATGGACAAAAGCCGACCTCTATCAGGTACGTCCGGCAATGGCATACATGCTCGACTTCATCATCAAGCGCTATCCCAACACAGAAATCTACTTCATGCTCAACAACGAATTGTCCGACGAATTCAATGCCACGGCAGAAACCATCTGTCAGCACTACGACATACCGTTACTCAAACTCGAAGCCATCGACAAGAAATCCGGACACCCATCCATCAAGGGAATGGCAGCCATAGCCGACCAACTCACCCGTTTCATAAAAAGCAGGAAATAAGGGTTTAATGGCTTCGCCGGTTCAATTGAGGCTAATGCCTCGGTTCAATGGCTTCGCCGGTTCAATGGCTACGCCGGTTCAATTGAGGCTTGCGCCTCGGTTCAAAGTTCAATTGAGGCTTGCGCCTCGGTTTAATGGTTTCGCCGGTTCAACAAGTTAACGAGTTTTGCATTTTTTATCTAATAATGGTTTGCGTTTCCCTCTTGTTGACTCTGAAAGACAGTTGATTATTAGATAAAAAATGATAACGCTAACTAAATAAAAAGACAAAAACCGGAAAAACCCTTTGAAAGAAAATGGCTTTCAG
>JAKSJB010000004.1 GCA_024398475.1 Bacteroidaceae bacterium
TATAATACCCCCTATAGGGAAAATACGATTAAAAATGACAAAATGACTTTTTGACCTTTTCTGTCTTTTCCTGTCTTTTCCTGAAATTAGTTTACAGTTTTTGCTCTGGTTTATACTGAATTATTTGACATCGTACTGAAAAACTTTACAACCTTTCCTATCCTTACTGACTCGTTACTGACTCATAACTGACTCGTTACTGAGTAAGCCCCCTAACGGGGAGTCTACAAGTCTACGAGTCAACAAGTCAACGAGTCAACGAGTTTCTACGGCACACCCCTTCGGGTTGTGGGCTAAGGTAAGGATTTTTGTCATTTTCTGGTCCCCGCACGCCACTACGTTCGGCGTACGGGGTTACCCACCGCGAGCTAAGGCTCGCTGTATCGTCTTCCAGACGAATGCTATGGGGATTCTAAGAGTCAACGAGTCTACGAAACTGTGTTTTCTTTTGTTTTTGATGTTTTCTTTTGTTTTTTCTCATCGACTGTGCGAAGCACACAAAGTACCCACCTAGACGTGTCCTGTAATTCGAACGCCGAGTTTAATTCCTAATCAAAGGACATGCATAATCATTTCACTAATTCACTAATTCGTGGACAAATAAAACGCAAACCCTAACGCAAACGCAATGGCTAAAGGCTAATTCACTAACCCGCCTTCCAAGGCTAAAGGCTGATGGCCACAGTCAATTGGCTGCCGAAGGCACTAAAAACTTATTTATTATGTCAATCAAACTTTCACATGAAATGAACGGTTTTCAGCATCAAACTGTATGCCGTCACCTTTTATCCTTTCCGTTATCATGCCATTTGAACAGAGTTCGGCTGGGGTGCCGACGGTGATATTTCCTTTTTCATCCATGAGCCACACCTTGTCTGCCACCTGAAGTGCAAGATCTATGTCGTGGATTGAGAGCAATATTGCCTTGCCTTGTCCGTGAGCCAGACGACGGAGCAGCATCATCACGGCTACCTTGTTGGGATAGAACAGGAATGCAGTCGGTTCATCGAGCAGAATGACAGGTGTCTGCTGCGCAATTGCCTTGGCTATCATGGTTTTCTGCCGTTCTCCATCGCTGAGTGTGTCTATCATCTGTTCGGCAAGATGCTGTACTCCTACCAATCCCATACATTCGTTTACGATGTGACGGTCTTTCGGTTTCAGGCGTCCCCAGAATCCAGTATAAGGCATGCGTCCCATTGCTACGACATCGAATGCAGAGAGATTGCATATTGAGGTATTGTTGGTGAGTACCACACTTATCAGTCTTGACATTTCTGCCGAAGTGAGTTGCGATGCAGGTCTGCCTCCTATAATAATCTCGCCTTCCAACATTGGTTGGAAAGAAGCCAAGGTACGCAGCAAGGTTGACTTTCCTATTCCGTTAGGACCAATCAGGCAAGTCAACTCTCCTTTACCGAGAGTGGCATTTACCCCCCTGCTGACTATCTTTTCCCTACCGCCGGAACGGTAACCGGTTACTAAATTCCTGAGTTCGATCATATCTGACAACTGTCTTTGCAAACTACCAGTTCACAATGATTCCCAGCGCAAAGGTAGTAATATTTAATTGAAAAATGAGTATTCTGCCGTATCATATTTTAATGAAATACCTCATAATACGTTTACATTAGAATAAAAATGCTTATATTTGCACGACTAATTAAATTCATCAACAATCTAACTCATTGGTATTGTTCTATGAAAAAGGAACTGACAATTGCAATCTGCATGTCGCTTGCGGCTTTCGGTGCAAAAGCCCAGAATCACGAATTAGACATTATGCCAAAGAAGGTGGGGGCAGCCATTCCTTCTACTCTATACGGCATCTTCCTTGAAGATATCAACTATGCAGCCGATGGCGGTCTTTATGGAGAACTGGTAAAGAACCGCTCGTTTGAATTCCCTGACAGATACATGGGTTGGAAGGTTTTCGGCAATGTAAGCCTGAAAGACAATGGACCTTTCGGGAAGAATCCTCACTATATCCGTGTTGGCTACAGCGGCCACAACGACAAGTTCTCCGGTGTAGAAAATGAGGGGTATTTCGGAATCGGTTTCCAGAAGGGTTCTGAATACCGTTTCTCCGTATGGGCACGTACTCCCGACGGCGGTACAGGTAAGATCCGTGTCCTTCTATGCGATCCTTCCACCATGGACGAGCGTCAACAGTTTACGGAACAGGAACTGACCATAAACAGCAAGGACTGGAAGAAATATACTATTACTATGAAGGCAGCGAAGACCGTGAACAAGGGTACGCTGAGGGTGATGCTGAGCCGGGGAAGTGCGGTCGTTGACCTTGAGCATATCAGTCTCTTCCCTGCCGACACGTGGAAAGGACATGAAAACGGTATGCGCAAGGATCTGGCTCAGGCTCTTGCCGACCTTCACCCAGGTGTATTCCGTTTTCCCGGAGGCTGTATCGTGGAAGGTACCGACCTTGCCACACGCTACCAATGGAAGAATTCAGTCGGTCCGGTTGAAAACCGTCCTCTCAACGAGAACCGCTGGCACTATACATTTGACTACAGGTTCTTCCCTGACTATTATCAGTCCTACGGATTGGGATTTTTCGAGTATTTCCAACTCTGTGAGGAAATCGGTGCTTCGCCCCTACCTGTAATCAGCGTAGGACTTGCCTGCCAGTTCCAAAACAGTTCCGAGAAGGCTCACCAACCAGTTGACGAACTCCAGCCGTATATTGACGACGTACTCGACCTCATTGAGTTTGCCAACGGTGACCCGGAAAAGAATCCATGGGCTAAACTGCGGGCTGACATGGGACACCCTGCCCCATTCGGTCTCAAGTACGTTGCTATCGGAAACGAGCAATGGGGGCAGACCTACATCGACCACCTGCAGCCTTTCGTACAGCAGGTAAGGAAAAAATATCCGAACATCAGGATTATCGGCACGTCAGGTCCTAACTCAGAAGGTGCTGATTTCGATTTTCTCTGGCCTGAGATGAGAAAAATCGGAGCCGACCTCGTAGACGAGCATTTCTACCGTCCTGAAGACTGGTTCCTGAAGAGCGGAAACCGTTATGACAACTACAGCCGCAAGGGACCTAAGGTTTTTGCGGGCGAATATGCATGTCACGGGAAGGGAAAGAAATGGAATCATTTCGAGGCTTCGCTCCTCGAGGCGGCATTCCTTACCGGAGTAGAACGCAATGCAGACGTGGTGGAGATGGCTACATACGCCCCTCTTTTTGCTCATGTTGACGGATGGCAATGGCGTCCTGACATGATATGGTATGACAACCTGCGTTCATTCCGCACCTGCTCCTGGTATGTTCAGTCGATGTATTCAAACAACAAGGGAACAAATGTCATTCCTTGCCTGCTCGACAACAAGAAACCTGCTGCCGGCAACGACGGACAGGACGGACTGTTTGCCAGTTCTGTTATCGACAGGAACTCAAAGGCGGTCATCATAAAGATTGTCAACACCGGCGACAGGGTTCAGGATATCCTTGTCAATATCAGGCAAGGCTATTTCAAGGGTGCAGTCAATGCTGAGGTCACGACATTCGGTGCCGACAACATGGACGGGGAGAATACTCTCGACAATCCTACGATGTATACGCCCAAGACCAATACCGTTTCTTTTGACTCACCTTCATTCAAGGTCAGCATACCTGCCAAGACATTCGTGATGTACAGAGTAAAACAGTAATAATGACTAAAAGAGGGTTTAATATTTCATCTTCCATTGTCCTGACAGTCTTATTGTCTGCCGTCTCCGTATGCGTCCACGCTCAGCGGCAGGTCATAAACATACTGTCGGTAAACGACATGCATTCCGCTATCGACCAATTCCCTAAGTTTGCAGCCGTGGCTGACAGTCTGAGAGGGATTGATCCGGAACTGATCGTACTTGGTGCCGGAGACAACCGTACCGGCAATCCTTTCAACGACCGCTACTCCATACCTGCGTACCCTATGACAGCACTCATGAATGCTGTGGGATTCAAGGCTTCGGCTATCGGCAATCACGAATGGGACAGCGGCATCAATGGACTGGGAACACTTATCAATCTGTCTGCATTCCCCTACCTTTGCTGCAATGTGAATGTACCTGACAGCATTCATCTTGACATCGAGCCTTATACATTCATCAATGTCCACGGCATCAGAATCGGTATTCTCGGTGCCATTCAGACGAGTGTAAACGGTATTCCTGAGAGTCACCCCAAAAACCTTGAAGGACTTTCGTTCTGCAGGGCTGATTCCATCATTGCCCGGTATGAATGGATGCGGCAGCAATGTGACTACCTCATACTTCTTTCACATACAGGTTATGAAACAGACTTAGAACTGGCTCACCTTTATCCGTTCTTCGACCAGATTATAGGAGGGCATACTCATACTCTCACTGAGCCTAACGATTTTCATGAGGGAGTGCTCATTACTCAGGCACTCAATAAACTGAAATATGCCACCCACACCACGGTGGTTCTCAACGACGGAAAGGTTGTGAGCAAAGAGTCGGAGCAGATAAACCTGCAGGACAGGACAACTGAAGACAAAGCCACGAAAATGCTGCTGAACGTATTCAGACAAAATCCGGAACTGTCGCGTCGGGTTGCTACGGCGGAGACTGATTTCACGAATGCAGAGGAATTGGGGTGCCTAATGTGCGATGCCATTCTGAAGGAGACTGAATCGGACATTGCCCTGCAGAACGGGGGTGGTGTACGCATATCGTCCTTACCTGCCGGTCCTATGACTGTGAGCGATGTACTTCGACTTGACCCCTTCGGCAACGAAGCAATCATATACGAACTCACGGGTAAGGAAGTGGCAGAGATGATTCTCGGCTGTTTCAATACCGATTCGCATCAAATCCCATACGTCGGCGGCATCACATACGAAATGACCGTAGACCGCAATCTCAATGCCAAATCCATCGAACTGAGGAACTTGGACGGCAGCAGGTTTGACCTTAAGAAAAAATACCGCATGGTCACCAACTCCTATGTAGCAGCCATACTCCCCAATCCAAAAAGCGGAAGCGGAACGAGTTGCTACATCTCCTGTTCTGACCTTCTGATTGATTATCTTCAGAAGCATCAGACCGTCAATTATCAAGGTATCAGGCGCACATCAATCATTAAATAGAATAGCATAATACAACCATTAATTTATCTCGTATGAAAAAGTTAGCACTTATCATTGCTGTCATACTGATAAGTTCAGCAGTCTCAGCACAGGAAAAAGCCACGGTCTATATGACCACGGACATCACACCCGAAGCCCTCGTCGGGATTTATGAAGCACTCGGTGTAAAGGCCGAAGGCAACGTTGCCGTTAAAATCAGTACAGGAGAACCAGGCGGTCACAATTTCCTACAGCCTGCACTCATCGGCAAGTTGGTGAAGCACGTGAACGGTACAATCGTTGAATGCAACACAGCCTACGGAGGAAAACGTGCGACTTTCGAGCAGCATTGGCAGACAGTCCGAGATCATGGTTTCCTCGACATCGCCAAGGTGGACCTCATGGACGAGGAAGGTGAATTCAGCATTCCGGTAAAAGACTCAACCCACATCAAATGCGACATCGTCGGAACACACATGAAGAACTATGACTTCATGGTCAACCTTGCCCACTTCAAGGGGCACACTATGGGCGGATTCGGAGGTGTACTCAAGAATCAGTCCATCGGGGTGGCTTCTGCCAACGGAAAGGCAAATATTCATACTGCAGGACGTACGCAAAAAACAAGCGGAATGTGGGGCGGAAGGGTCAATCAGGATTTCTTCCTTGAGTCTATGGCTTCTGCTGCTCAGGCTGTTCATGATTACTTCAAGGCGAAGAAGGGAATTATCTACATCAACGTGATGAACAACCTCAGCGTGGACTGCGACTGCGACTCACACCCTCACGACCCTGAAATGAAGGATATCGGCATTCTTGCCAGCACGGATCCTGTGGCACTCGACCAGGCATGCATCGACCTCGTATTCAACTACCCTTCCAAGGAAGGCGACAATGCTGCAGCCCTGATTGAACGAATCAATTCACGCCACGGTGTGCATACCGTGGAACATGCAGAAAAGATTGGTTTGGGCACCCGCCAATACAATCTCGTGAAACTGAAATAGCAACCTCTGCCCTAATCGTTATATACAACAATCCCCTGACAGACATTGATAATCTGCCAGGGGATTGCTTATTTAACTTTCGCTGGGTTTCTGACTTGCTCAGATTCTTGTAGTCAGTAGATTTGGAGTTAATGGAGTTAAGGCTTTATAATGCTTTCAGCCATTAGCCATTGGCTTTTTGAGGTCAACAAATCAACGAGTTTTCGAGACTATGTTTTCTTTAGAGTTACCCCTCATCCGGATGGGAAGCCAATGACTAATGGCCAATGGCTTTTTGCGTTCTACTGAACTACTATTAGAAGTAGATTCCTATGCCACACTTGAAACCAAACTCGCTATTGTGGGAGAAGTCGGTGAGACTCATGTCGAAATATACAGATGGTTCCACTGTGATGTAATGGTTGAGGAAATAGCAGTAACCTACTTCCGGTGTGACTTGAACGTCATTCACGCTGCTGAGAAGATGACGGAACTTTACGCCTGCTGCAAGGAAGATTCCGTTCTGTTCGATATAGTAACGGCCCTTTGCTCCGACTACCAATTGGTTGAGATCTCCGTTGGAGAAATCAAGTCCTACATTTCCTACAAGCATGATGTCGCGTTCCACGAAATAACCGGCGTTGGCATCAACGCCCAAAGAGAGGTCCTTGAGGTCGCTGAATGAGAGATTCAGTCCTGTGAGTGATGCTCCTACATACTTTTTACCTTGTTCAAACTGTGCTGAAGCGCCCTGAACCATTGCGAGGGCAAGCACCAATGTCATTAAAATCTTTTTCATACGGTCTGTTTTTTCTGAATAGTTACCTATTTCAATTGTTATTTATCATTTATTCAACTTTTGCAAGTTTCCAACTTACTCAATTTCAGAAGTTATTTTTTATCACGTCTTGCGTTCATCTGTTCCTTTTTCCTAAGTGCCCAGAACAATGCTGCTACGATGCAGGCATCGGCAATCATTAGTGGAAGATTGTGTGTCCAGGCATTATATTCTATGCCATAATACACGTAGAATGCCAATCCGGCAAGCAGTAGTGCAATAGGCAGCCAATTGGATTTTCTTATTTTCCTCATCTGTTCAGTATATTCTTTATGTTTTCGCTTAGTTCTGCCATCGAGTGAAACAGTAGGTCGGCTCCGCTGTCCATCAGTACCTTATCAGGAAGTGGACCTGTATTGACTGCTATGACAAAGCACCCTGCAGCATGTCCTGCCTCGATTCCCAGCGGTGCATTTTCTATCACTATAGCCTGACTGCGGTCAACTCCTGCCTTCTTCAATCCCATCAGGTAGGGTTCAGGATTGGGTTTCCCATATTTCACATCTTTCGCACATACCATCCATTCGTTGCGGAACAGTCCGCTGAAATTACTTTCTATACGTTCCAGCAAACTGACCTGTCCCGAACCTGTGACTATTATCGGTGTCACTCCGCATTCCTTTACTGCCCTTACTGTCTCTATAGCCCCCGGCATTCGTTCGGGTTTCGGAAACTCATTGAAATATTTGCTCTTACGTGCATATATTCGATGGCATTCCTCTTCGTCGGCAGCACGTGACAACTGACGCTGTGTTATGATGTTAATAGTTCCGCTTCCTGTACGTCCTTCATGCAGATATGCTTCTGCTTCAGAGAGTTCGAGTCCGAAATCTGCCATAGCATGATTCCAACTCTTAGCATGGTAGGGCATCGAATCAAACAGCACTCCGTCCATGTCGAACATCACCAACCTACAATCAGCGGGAAGATTCACCTTATTCTGTAACGTCTTATTATATCGAGAGAATTCCGAGCACATCAATCAACTCCTTGTCTATAGGTTTATCCTTCTTTATTGCCTGGGCTATAGGTACATATACCATCTGACCGTTCCTTATTCCTATCATCACATTACGCTGCCCTTCCTTCAAGGCTGTAATGGCTGCGACTCCGAGTCGGCTTGACAGGATTCGGTCGAATGCCGATGGCGTTCCTCCCCGTTGAAGATAACCAAGAATTGTAACCCTTACGTCATATTCAGGGTATTCCTTCCTCACACGCTCAGCATAATGCATGGCTCCTCCGGTCTTGGGACTTTCTGAAACAAGCACGATACTGCTGTTCTTCGATTTTCTGATTCCGTGACCGATATATTGCTTGAGTTGGTCGATATCGGTCTTATCTTCCGGAATGATTGCTGCCTCTGCTCCAGCTGCGATGGCGCTGTTCTGGGCAAGGAATCCTGCATCACGTCCCATTACTTCTATGAAGAATATGCGGTCGTGTGAAGATGCTGTGTCCCTTATCTTATCCACAGCCTCTACTATTGTGTTTAAGGCTGTATCATAGCCTATGGTATAGTCCGTACCATAAAGGTCGTTGTCTATTGTTCCGGGAAGTCCTATACATGGCAGGTCGTATTCACGTGCAAAGGTGTCGGCACCGGCAAGTGAACCATTACCTCCGATAACCATCAATGCATCTATCTTGTATTTCCGAATCTGCTCGTATGCCTTCTTTCTTCCTTCCGAAGTCATGAAGTCCTTGCTTCGTGCAGTCTTCAGGATTGTACCACCCTTACCTATTGTATTGCTGACGCTTTCCGTGGTAAGTTCCTTTATTTCTCCATGAATCAATCCTTCGTATCCGCGGAATATGCCCATTACCCGCCATCCGTTGAAAATGGCAGCTCTGGTAACCGCTCTGACACAGGCATTCATGCCAGGAGCATCACCACCGGATGTGAGAACACCGATAGTCTTGATTTCCTTCATTGTATTCTAACTAAAGATTACTGTCTTGTTCTTATATGTAAGAATCTTGCGCTCAATGTGCTTAGTCACGGCTCGGCTGAGAACTATCTTCTCCAAATCGCGACCTTTAATTTTCAGGCTTTCAGGAGTATCTTTATGAGTGATTCGGACAACATCCTGTTCGATGATTGGTCCTGCATCAAGTTCTGCTGTTACATAGTGGCTTGTTGCACCGATAATCTTTACTCCACGTTCATATGCCTGATCATAAGGACGTGCACCGATAAATGCAGGAAGGAAGGAATGGTGGATGTTGATGATGTGATGTGGATATGCCTTTATCATATCATCGCTTATTATCTGCATGTAGCGGGCAAGTACGATGAAAGATATATTCTCCTTCTGCATGAGTTCCATTTCTGCACGTTCAACTTCTTCCTTGTTGGAGTGGTCCTTGTTTATTGACCATACATAGTATGGAATATTGAATTGCTCTGCCACATAACGCAAGTCTTCATGATTACTGATAATACAAGGTATTTCCACGTTCCATTCACCGGTCTTGTAGCGTGCAAGAATATCATAGATACAATGGTTCATCTTGCTTACGAACAATGCCATACGAGGTTTTACGTCACTAAAGAATACATTGAAATCCATCTCATATCTTTCTCCGAACATTGTCTTGACGTATTCCTTGATCTTTTCACGGGGAATAAGGAAATCATCCAAATCCCATTCTATTCTCATAAACAAGCGTCCTTCTATTGTATCTACATATTGGTCGAGATAAACAATATTACCACGATTATCTGTAATGAATTTAGTAATGTCTGTAATGATACCCTGTCGATCTGGACAGTGCAACAGAATTATTGCAGTTTGCTTCATAATCTATCTTATATCTTCTTACATATTCTAAAATTGCAGCAAAGGTACGAATATTTTTTCAATTTGCAACAGTTTTTTACATCTTTAACCTTACTACGCTACCTGTCTCCAACTGAGTTAGTTCTACGGACTTACTCATACCCTTGATTATCGCAATCTGAATATCGTTTTCTTCTGATGTCAGGAAGTCTTCCGGCAAATGATAGAATGCTGATATGCTGATTTCTACATCTGCATTCTTTTCCGAATAATTCACTTTGACTTTTGCACCCTTGTCTGTATCCAGCATCAGAAGTATTTCTTCTATGATATGTTCCATGCGATCTATCACATGAGAATCGATATTGTACTTCTCACAGAATGCAGTTATCTTTGCCATCATCTCATAATAGTCATAGTTGTGGGATTTTATATCGTAGGTACATTCACGTATCTGATTGATAAACACCCGTGTCTTTTCCTTATCAGGACTGTCGAATACCTGTTCCGGTGTTCCATCCTCATATATGACACCTTCATCCATATAGAACACACGCGTACTGACTTCACGGGCAAACCTCATCTCATGTGTCACGACTACCATTGTCATGCCGTTCTTTGCCAATGTCCGCATAACTCCAAGTACTTCACTTACCATGGTTGGATCGAGGGCAGAAGTCGGTTCATCGAATAGTATTATCTCTGGATGCATTGCCAATGCACGGGCTATCGCTACTCGTTGTTTCTGACCTCCGGACAACTGGTCAGGATAGACATCGGCTCTTTCTGCCATTCCCACCAACTGCAACAACTGCCGTGCTTCAGTTTCAGCTTCTTCGCCCGATTTCTTCAACAGTCTTCGTGGTGCAAACGTTACATTCTCCAAGATTGTCATTCCATTGAACAGGTTGAACGACTGGAACACCATACCCATCTTCTGCCGTATCGCCAGTACATCGGCATCAGGAGTCAGAAGATTCCTGCCATCTATGACTATGCTTCCTCCTGTTGGATGTTCCAGTAGGTTCAGGCAACGCAGGAACGTACTCTTGCCTGTACCTGAAGGACCTATGATTGATATTACTTCTCCACGGTGGATTTCCGTACAGACATCCTTAAGGACCTTCAATGCTCCAAATTCCTTCTTAAGATGGCTTACAGAAATGATGGTATCGTTTTCATCCCTATTCTTTTCCTCCATTGCGTGTCCCTTCTTCCTGATTACTTTTCTACGGACGTATATAAATGTCAGGACACCTATGATGAGTATTCCAAATATCAGTAATAATATCCATGAATTTGGAGAATCATCATTTGATACATTCGCAGCATCGTTTTTCTTGTACAACAATACCGTACGGCTGCTCAGATACGGAACCATATTCACGATCTTCTCCCTTTCTTCCGTTATGTTGATGACAGAAACGGCTACATCTGCCTTACCCGAAGAAATTGTCGGTATAATAGAAGAGAACTCCATTGTGGAAAATTCCACAGGTCGGTTGAGCCATATTGCAAAACGTCGCATAAGTTCCACATCGTAACCATCCAATACTCCGTTTAACATAAATTCAAACGGCACATCATTAGCCATACATGCCACTTTCAGCGGAGTTCCGGTTTTTACTTCAGGCAAATCACAATGAGAAGAATCTGATACCTTTGAATACCATCTACTCTTCATTTCCTCAGCTGCAGGTGATTCCCTGAACTCTTCGATGAACTGCCTAAATAAATTGCTCAACTCCAAATCATTCTTATTGAAGACAGCACCGACCGGCATTTCAGGAAAATCACTGGTTATGGTATCCAAATTGTCGTATTTGCCCAATATCTCCAATGTTGAGAGATTATCCAGATAACAAGCATCAGCACGGCCTTTAAGTACGGCTTCAACTTCGTCCGTAATCGTATTGTATGTTACATAATTATCCGTTCCTATCTTATAAGCCAACATCTGATCCTGCACAGAGCCAAACAATGCGGCAACTGTCTTGCCCGTGAAGTCGGATTCACGAACTTGGTTTTCATCACCTTTAGGTTTATAATCAGGTTTGGTCAGATATACCGTGAATGAATTCCAATATACATCCGAAAACAGGAGAGTCTTTTTACGTTCTTCCGTTACCCCTATCATATTAACTCCCATATCTACCTTTCCCTGAATCAAGGATGGGAATACAGCCGGGAATGCCATTATGTTATATTCAACCGGACGTCCGAGCGAATATGCAAAACGGTCAATCATTTCAATTTCAAATCCAGTAACTTTCCCGTTAGATACATAATTAAATGGAAAGTCCGTACTCATTGTTGCTATACGAAGTGGTTTCCCGCTCTTTATCGGATTGTGGAACAGCCCTACCGTATCGGGATCTGCTGTCCCCGACATCCATCTCTCATTCATTTCCTTCCATGCAGGAGAAGCCTTAAGTTCGGCAAGAAACTTATTGAATTGCCGGCACAACACTGTATCATCCTTTGCCAGCACACATGCGAGTTCCTTGGCTCCGATTTTTGACTTGTGAGGGACAAAATTTGGATATGCGGCCTTTATCACCGGTTCACTCAGGCATTCAGTATATGCAACATCTATCATGTTTGCATCCAATGCCTTCAACATGTCCGGAACTGTATTGTAACGTGAAATTTGGCTTTCTTCATATACTCCTGAGCAGTAGACATCATGAGTGGTTCCAAGACATACACCAATCCGTGCTCCGTTTTTTAGTGTTTCTTCGTCATCAACGACATTTTCTCCACTTACGGCTACACTATCATCTGACTTGCCGGCATCGGTATTGCTTAAATTACCCAAAAATATTACAAACAATACCATCAGGACACCTACCCCCACCTTTAGGGCAGTCATCACGTGTTTTTTGCCTGTTTTCTTTATGTCGGAATTCTTATCGATACACCAACGCAGATATGCCCCGATTCCCCATGCTATTATCAAATAGACTATTGCTACGACTATCAGGGGGAAGAAAGCATCAAACGTGCGTGACCTTATGATATCCGAGGCCTTGGTCATATCGGTAACTGCCACAAATCCGACTATAGATGTACCCTTCAGCAAATTAACGATTTCACCTTGATATACAGGCAAGACATTCCTGACTACCTGCGGGAAGATTATATGCATAAATGTCTGGAAACGTGAAAAGCCGAGCGACAAACCGGCTTCTGTCTGTCCCTTGTCAATGCTCCCTATTCCTGAACGCAGCATTTCACTGACAAATGCCGCTGAATTCATGGCAAAGGTAATAATTGCAACAATGACACCGGTAGCATTTACAGGAGCCAATACTACATAATACATAATCATCAGGAGTACCAATACCGGAGTTCCACGCATTAGTTCAATATAGACTTTTGCGATATTCTGCAGCCATCGTTTACCACTCATGCGCATCCAACAAATCAAGCCTCCCAGAATTGTACCGAATACCAACGCAAAGAACGTAATAATCAGAGTTACCTGAAGACCGTCCAAAATAAGCTTGTACCTGTCCTCTGTTATGAAATTATTGTAAAAGGATTCATAAATAGATTGAAACATAGGCTTTATTATTTATAGTATTTAATTACTTTGGATTATTTTCGAAGGACCTTCCTGCCTTCATCTGTTATATAGACATGACTAGACACTTCTACGTCCTTGCCATGACTGTTACCTTGTCCGCATTCAATCCTATCTGACTTTACTGACCGTATTTCGCTAGGTGCCACATATGGAAGAACCACAACCCGACGCTCAACATAATTTCCAATATTAATAAATGAATCCGTGAAAAGGTCGATATCAGTAAATATCTGTAAGGTATAGATTCCGGGACCTATCTCCAACGGTGTATTTGTGAATTCCCTATTGATTGTTTCTCCAGAATCAAGATAGAACCCCTGTTGCTGAAACACCTTGTTTACTAATTCGTCTCCGGGAGAAGTCAATGCAAGGAAGAAGCGTCCACAGTATTGGTCATTACCACCGTTTGTAATACTAATACTGAAATGAGTAGGCATCTTATGCATTATTGTATCCGGAAAATTCAAATCCCGAAGTATCAACGAAGCCGACGTTGCAGTATTTTCCCTTACGGTCACTCCATCGCCTGTCGCCTCTACAGTCGAGAAATTCGGTGTTCCTACTGAAGTCCGGATTTCTGTCCACAAGTCATTTTCCTGATATACCGGTACAATCCTGTATATTCCGGAATCCAATTTTGGCAGTTTCAGGCAAAACGTATCAGTATAACTGGTATCACCCGATGCGACAGATTTAAAATCATGGCGATATTCGTCAAGAATATCTATCAATTCCCCATCATGCTTTATGGCAAGTGCCACTTGTCCTTCATAATCCTGCCGGCCAATATTTGCGAGATTATAAGTTACGACAGTCAAATACCCTTCATTTGACATTTGCGCAGATATGTGCGAAAAGCCAAACGAATAGGTTTCCTTACTGGAATCAGTAGGTGGCTGAACTCCAACGCAGATACTCTGAACCAGGTTGAGCCCCCGTTCAGGATTGTCCTTATAATTGTGCCATTGTGGTTGGTCAGGTGTCAGATAGTCAATATTATACCACCCATCTTCTTCCTTTGTAGGATTACCCCATAGTATATGGTACATTCCATCTTCGTTATATCCGTCACATACAAATGCATGAGACGTTGTTGCCGACCTTGCACATAACAGTATTGGTCGACCTGCAGCCAATTCCCTACGGAATAGGCTGTGCCACTCGTCATGACGGAAAAAATCACGGTAATACATCTGTATTCCCCTGTCATAGCCGAATGAATCAACAAGTGCTATCGGCTGTGATAGGGTGTTGGCGCTACTGGCATTCTTCCCGTATTTCATATTGACAGCAATACCACAGTCGCGCAACAATTCTGCAACAGCATTTCCTTCACGTTCTGAATAGTGCCCAAGATAACTGTCCAGCATACTGTCCCAATCATATTTCTGTGGCCAACGATGATAACGCATAACTTCTCCCAATGCCAATGCCACACATCCCACAACACAATGCACGCTGTCCTCCATTGGCATATAACTATTGTACGGAGCACTTTCCTGATGCCATTCATCCGTAAGCAAAGGACCTACATTAGGCGGGAGGTCAGCATCAACCAGCAAAGGGTACCCCAACTGCCTGGGAGACATTCTTGCCAAAGGATTATTCACAAATTTCCTGACGGCAATACGATAGTCATCTTCCGGTTGAGCGAAGGCCGATACAGACAGCATAATGCAGAACAGGAACAGGCATGCTGTCCTGACATACAGATTGTCCTTGAAAGACTTTCTTTTCCTGAATCTTATTATATTGCTGTCAAACATATTTCGGTATTAGTAAAGTAAACAAAAATCCTTCATTCCATGGAAATAAAAATCAATCCCCCCTGTCTATCCGAAGTTTCAAGCCTACATCTTTCACCCCTTCTACAATCTTAGGTTTCATAAAAGGCCTTACTGTATATGTATATTCCATTGCAGAATCCACCTCAAACGAAGGCAACGACTGCGTACATAGCGGATAAATCAATCCCTTACCCTTCACTTCTCCGCGCCTGCCATATATATTGACGAATATTGTATCAGTCGATATTTCCATTCCTTCTCTTGACAATGTTCCGAGAAGAAACAAGGTATTATACTTAAAGGCATCAGTCGTACGCACTCCTATCTCTGCCGAAAGCAATTGATTCTGTGAGGATGGGGTAATGTGAAACACGATAGTATCATCAGCCATCCACCCATCAGTATTTACATTCTTATACTGATGGAAATATGTTCTGTCTGCATCACAGGCAAAAAATAGGAGAAAGCAAAACAGAGAGAGACAAAAAAACGCCTTTCTCTGTATAGCAATTTTCTTCAAATTTGTCTCAACTGAATTACTGGTCATATTCTATCCCTTAGGATTGTCTTTCCTATCTCCCTTTCGCTTGTTCTTATTCTTTTTCTTCTTTTTCATATGGTCGAACCTATTGATGTTATCCTGATCCAGCAAATCGACAGAACTAGGAGTTTCTACGGTTGCGTCATCTTCAGTCAACGTCAAAGGTTTCTTTCCTTCACGATTCATGTTGATAACATCAAACGCACGACGTGAGGTTATCGTCTGCTCACCTACAAGTATTCGCTTGTCGGTAGAATAGGTTATGTGCTTTGTCAGGATATCCGCCTTGAAGAAATAATAATCATTATCCTTCGTCTGAAGCACTATCTCACGCGATGGCAATCGTTTGAGTGACTCCACATACTGATCCACCTCATAATTCATGCAACACTTCAGTTTCGCACACTGTCCTGCCAATTTCTGAGGATTGAGTGAAAGGTCCTGAAAACGGGCGGCACTTGTGCTGACACTAATGAAACGCGTCATCCAGGTAGAACAGCATAGTTCCCTGCCACAAGGACCGATACCACCTATACGACCCGCTTCCTGACGGGCACCAATCTGTTTCATTTCAATCCTGACTCTGAATCGTTCAGCAAGCACCTTAATCAATTGCCTGAAATCCACGCGGTCGTCTGCTATATAGTAGAAAATTGCCTTATTACCGTCTCCCTGATACTCCACATCACCTATTTTCATCTGAAGTCCAAGGTCTTTGGCAATCTGGCGCGATTCAATCATTGTTTCATGTTCGCGAGCCTTTGCCTCCGCAAACTTATCCATATCTACAGGACGTGCCTTACGGTAAATACGCTTCAATTCCGTATCCGGACGCAGGTTTGCCTTTTTTATCTGCAAATGTACCAATCGACCGGTCATTGTAACAGTACCGATATCATGACCCGGGTTGGCCTCAACTGCCACTATATCACCCTTCTGAAGAGTCAGATTATTCGAATTGATGAAATAGCCCTTGCGTGGAGGTTTAAACTGCACTTCGACCAAATCAGTTGCCTTTGCATTGTCCGGCAGATCTGCCAGCCAATCGTATGTATTCAGTTTATCCGTTTGTTTGCTGCACCCCTTGATGTCAAGATTCATACATTGGTCAGCCACCTTAAAATCATTCACTTTATATTATTGTTTTTGAAAGTGCGCACTACTGTTTTCATCGCAGCCGCAGCACTCAGATTGTTAATACTGTTTGTTTTTCAGGGTGATAATTATCAAGCCCCAATATGATTATAGTGCAAATATACAATTTTTTTTGGACATGAACGACATTTTATGAATTATTTTATACCTTTGCACCCGAATCAAAACAAATACACAAGATGAAACTGAAAATTGCAGTTCTCGCCGGTGATGGAATCGGGCCAGAGATAATGGAACAAGGAGTGAACGTGATGAACGCTGTATGCCAGAAGTTCGGTCACGAAGTAAGCTATAAGGAGGCCCTCTGTGGTGCTCATGCCATAGACGAAGTAGGCGATCCATTCCCAGAAGAAACATTCCAGACATGTATGGATGCAGACGCTGTGCTTTTTGCAAGTGTCGGCGACCCAAAATTTGACAATAATCCAAATGCGAAGGTACGTCCCGAACAAGGATTGCTCGCAATGCGCAAGAAGTTAGGACTGTTTGCCAACATCCGTCCTGTAGAAACATTCGACTGTCTCATCCACAAGTCACCATTGAAGGACGAACTCGTACGAGGTGCCGACTTCATCTGTATCCGCGAACTTACAGGTGGAATGTACTTCGGAGAAAAGAAAGAAGGAACCGATGTTGCATTCGACACCAACTACTATACCCGCGCCGAAGTTGAGCGAATCCTGCATGTTGCATATCAGTACGCTATGCAAAGGAAGAAGCACCTCACCGTAGTCGACAAGGCAAACGTATTGGCTTCAAGCCGTCTGTGGCGTGCTGTTGCTCAGGAAATTGCACCTCAGTACCCAGAAGTAAAGACCGACTACATGTACGTCGACAATGCAGCCATGCGTATGATTCAGGAACCAAAGTTCTTTGACGTGATGGTAACGGAAAACACATTCGGAGACATCCTTACCGACGAAGGTTCATGCATCACGGGTTCCATGGGATTGCTTCCATCAGCAAGTACAGGTGAGCACACACCGGTATTTGAGCCAATACATGGTTCATGGCCACAGGCCAAGGGATTGAACATCGCCAACCCATTAGCACAGATTCTTTCAGTAGCCATGCTTTTCGAATACTTCAACCTGAAGGAAGAAGGCAAACTAATCCGCGAAGCAGTAAATGCAAGCCTTGATGCCAACGTACGCACACCGGAGATTCAAGTTGAAGGCGGAGCCAAATACGGCACAAAGGAAGTCGGCAAGTGGATTGTTGATTACATTCTCAACAAGTAGTTTTCTGATAACACATAAATATTCTGACAGCCATCCAAAGCAACAGCAATGGATGGCTGTTTGTTTATTCCAGATAGTTCATCAGATAAGAATAAAACACGCACTCCCCTATGTACAATTTTACATCTTGCAGAATATCGTCTTCGTTACTGACTCATAACTGACTCATAACTGACCTGTAACCGAGTTATAAGGAGTGTATAGCGGGAATACAGGCAAACTCCACACAGGGCACTATGAATCAATCACATACGAAACAAATACCGTAAGAATGGAATAGGACGGAAATGGACACTTTGAGAATACCTTTTCCATCGTGGCAATAATAAACATAATAAACATAATAACAAAAAAATAAAGCCTCCCCGATTGGGAAGACTTTATTTTTTGCTTCTGTGTCTGATTAAGCCTCTTCGCTCTTACGAACAAGCTTTTCCTTGATACGAGCCTTCTTACCAGTAAGGTTACGGAGGTAGTAGAGCTTAGAGCGACGTACCTTACCAACCTTGTTGATTGTAATGCTGTCAATGTTTGGTGACTCAATTGGGAAGATACGTTCTACGCCAACTGTACCAGACATCTTGCGTACAGTAAAACGCTTCTTCTGACCTTCACCTGTAATCTTGATAACTACACCACGATAGAGCTGAATACGCTCCTTTGTACCTTCAATAATCTTGTAAGCAACCGTGATAGTGTCACCTGCCTTGAACTTAGGGAACTCTTTGCCTGTAGCAAATGCTTCTTCAGCAATTTTAATTAAATCCATTTCGTTTAATTCTTTAATATGCCGGAGGAATCCATTACATTCCGTTTCCGGCGGGTTCAACATGTTCCAACGAAGCATTCTCTGGTTACACTTCCCAAACAGCGGCTTCGCTAAAGCGGGTGCAAAGTTACAAATAATAACTGAATAGCAATGTCCTTTCATCATCTTTTTTAATATTTTGCAGTAATTTTAGGTTATCTATAGGTCTTTTAATGCCATGACACATTATACTTTAAACAAAAAGTAGTATCTTTGCAAATAAAAATCAACAAACGGGAAACCGTCACAAAAGCAGAAGAAGCAACAACATGTCTCAATTTTCATTTGAAGTCCTGCCACCGCTTAAAGGTTCAGGCACCAAGGCACTATTCAGAACGATTGATTTACTGAAGGACTACAATCCCAATTATATCAACATCACCACCCACCGCAGCGAATACATCTACAAGGAGCAGGCAGACGGAACATTCATCAAGAGCCGAGTACGTCGCCGTCCCGGTACCATAGCCGTGGCAAGTGCCATCATGCAGAAATACAACATAAAGGTCGTTCCCCATGTTGTGTGCAGCGGTTTTTCACGCGAAGACATCGAATACATGCTTCTCGACCTACAGTTTCTCGGCATAAACGACATACTGATTCTGCGAGGCGACAAAGCAAAGGACGATGCCCAGTTCCGTCCCGAACCTAACGGGCACAGCCATGCCACAGACCTCATCGAACAGGTCAACCTGTTCAACTCCGGAAAATTCCTCGACGGCAGCGACATCAAGGTACAGGGAACTCCATTCTCTTATGGCGTAGCATGCTATCCGGAGAAACACGAAGAGGCACCAAACCCGGATTTCGACCTTCGCATACTGAAACAGAAGCAGGATTTGGGAGCACAGTATGCAGTCACGCAACTGTTCTACGACAACAGAAACTACTTCCGTTTCGTGGAAAACGCCCGCAAAGCCGGTATCACCATACCTATCATACCAGGAATCAAGCCTTTGGCAAAGATGAGTCAACTCACCGTCGTACCCAAGACATTCCATGTTGACATTCCTAAGGAACTGGCAGACGAAGCAAGCAAATTGAAAACCGATGAAGAAGTGGCACAGTTGGGTATTGAATGGGGTATAAGCCAATGCCGCGAACTCCTGAAGGCAGGTGTACCATCGCTGCATTTCTATACCGTTTCTGCCGTAAACAGCATAAATGAGATATTAAAGCAACTATAGTTCATAAACGACGGGAAAAAGATGATCAGTTTCAACGATGTATTCGGACAGGACGAGATAAAGCAACGTCTGCTGTCAGAACTGAAGAGCGGCAAACTGCCTCATGCGTTGATGCTTTATGGCGCAGAAGGCAACAATGCCCTACCTTTGGCATTGGCATTGGCACGTGAACTACTTGGACTTCAAGGACCACAGCAACTGCTTATGTTCGATCAACTGCAGCATCCCGACCTTCATTTCTCTTTCCCAATATATAAGAAGGAGTCAGGCAAACCCGCTCCGTGCGACATCTTCCTCAAGCAATGGAGAGAACTGCTGCTTCGTACTCCCTACTTCGGCTATTCGGAATGGATGGATGCCATAGGAGCAGAAAACCAGCAATTGATGATTTATGACGACGAGAGCAATGCCCTCGTTTCCAAGTTAAGCCTAAAAGCCAACCAGGGAGGATATAAGGTTGTAGTCATGTGGCTCCCTGAAAAGATGAATATTGCCTGCGCCAACAAGATTCTGAAACTACTTGAAGAACCACCGTTGAAGACAGTATTCATCTTGGTCAGCGAACAACCCGACAAACTCCTGCAGACAATACGCAGCCGCTGCCAGGCAATCAACGTTCCGCCGTTGACAGAGGACGATATCAGGAATTACCTCATCAGCAACTGTGCCATCTCACAGGACGTCGCACAGGACGTTGCACACATTTCCAACGGTAACATCTGTTCCGCTCTCCGGAAAATCACAGACGACAGCGAACTTGAATTGTTCTTCAACCTCTTTGTAAACCTGATGCGACTCAGTTATGTACGCAAGGTAAAGGAAATGAAACAATGGAGCGAACAGGTTGCCTCACTCGGACGCGAACGTCAGAAACGCCTGCTTGCATACTGCCAGCGGATGATACGCGAAAACTTCATCTACAACTTCCATTCACCCAATCTGAACTATATGACTCAGCAGGAATCTCAGTTTGCCGTGAAGTTCGCACCCTTCATCAATGAGCGCAACGTAATAGGAATAATGACCGAACTGAGTTCGGCACAGCGTGATATCGAGCAGAACGCAAATGCAAAAATCGTATTCTTCGACTTTGCACTTAAAATGATAGTACTTATCAAGAACAGATAAGAAACCTTATGACTCCTTCCATTTTCCAACGAGCAGAAACCCTACTGGGAACCAATGTCATGCAACGGCTGTCCTCCGTGCATGTAGTACTTATGGGAGTAGGCGGAGTTGGTTCGTGGTGTGCTGAAGGACTTATACGCACAGGATTGCAGCACCTCACCATCATAGATTGCGACAACGTAGAAACATCCAATATAAACCGACAACTTATGGCAACGTCTGCCACAATCGGACAATCCAAAGTTGAAGCACTACGCAAGCACCTGCTGGAAATCAATCCAGAAGCAGAAATAACCGCACTTCACCGCAGATATTCGGGAGAACCATTGGAAGGAGAACTTAAAGCTGACTATGTAATCGATGCCATAGACAGCCTTGACTGCAAACTTGCACTGATAATGCAGGCAACATCATCTTCCGACATCACCTTCTTTTCATCAATGGGCGCAGCCATGAAAACCGACCCAACCCGCATTAAGGTATCTGAATTTTGGAAAGTACAGGGTTGTCCCTTGGCAAGGGCATTGCGCAACAGAATCAAGAAATCAAAGGATTTTCCCAAAAAGAAGTTCCAATGTGTGTTCAGCGATGAGGAACCCATTGGAAATATGGGATCTATAGTTCAGGTAACCGCAGTATTCGGTTTTACCCTATGTAGCCTTGTCATCAACGACATCAAGAATAAGGTTCAGGCATAACCTTATTGCCTCAGAGATTGCCTTTTTCAGATTTTCACTACGCCCGCCGTCCACATGAATACAATAAGCGACAGGTTCATGTTCCAAGGCAGATACACAAATCCAGACAGTACCGTTCTCAGCAAACTCATCCCCACCGTTACTTCCGGCATATCCCGTGATTGAAACAGCCACGTCTGCCCCGGTCAGGGTTCTCACTCCCCCATTCATGGCAACAGCCGTCTGTTTGCTGACCACACCAAACTCATCAATTACCTCAGGAGGAACACCTAATATACGCGTCTTCAATTCAGTGGCATAGGTAATGACTCCACCCACATAATAACGTGAAGCGCCGTCAATGGAAGCAATAGCCGCACCGATTCCGCCGGCAGTACAACTTTCAGCAGTTGCGATAGTAAGATTGTGGCTCAACAGGGTTTCGCCCAATCTCTGAATGTCGTCATTCGTTTGCATACAATATGATATTATTCCAAATCGTACATTAGTAGTTCTCAGCAATTGCCGATTTACCAAACAAAAAAGTCATTAGCCTTCAGTTTACCTTGCGGCAATACTAAAAAGACTAATGACTAACCGTTTATGGCTGTCGGCAACTTATGCCTCTGCCTGTACAGGTATTACTGAAATGGTAGAACGATCCTTGTAACCACGCTTGAAAGTTACAATACCATCAGTAAGAGCATACAAAGTATCATCCTTACCGATACCAACATTCTTACCAGGATAGTGAACAGTACCACGCTGACGAACGAGAATGTTACCAGCTTTAGCATACTGACCACCGAACAATTTAACACCGAGTCGTTTGCTGTGTGACTCACGGCCGTTCTTTGAACTACCTACACCTTTTTTATGTGCCATGTTTCTGTTTCTTTTTAATGGTTAAACTTAAGCGACAACACTCTTGATTGTCAATTCTGTAAACTGCTGACGATGTCCGCGGAGTTTCTTGTAGCCCTTACGACGACGCTTGTGGAATACGAGAACCTTGTCACCCTTTACAAGTGGACAGACAACTTCGCAAACAACCTTAGCACCGTCAACTGTTGGAGTACCTACAGTAACTGCACCGTCATTGTCAACTAATAATACCTTCTCAAACTCAACCTGCTGCTGAGCCTCAGCGTCCTTAATGTGGTGAACGAAAAGCTTCTTGCCTTCTTCTGCCTTGAACTGCTGACCGTTAATTTCTACGATTACGTACATTATTTAATTATTAAACGGGTTTGACCGAAAGGCGGATTATATCTTCTACAACCACTTATGTGAGCCTTTTCGGCATAAATCGGGCGCAAAGTTACAAATAATCCTTGAATCGAAGAACATTTTTCCCATTTTTTTGACAGCCTACACACTATTTTGACGGTTTTACATATTTTTAAGTATATGGTAACAGCATATTATATAAAAATTTGTACCTTTGCACAAAATATCCAGAACTAACTACATGCAATTATAAAATGAAACTCGAATTAGAAAATGCAACGGGCTTTATAGCCCCTAAAATGATAGAAAGCCTCCAGGAAGAGGTTGATGCCGCTCAAGTTGCCCTCGAGCAAGGCACATGCCCCGGCAACGACTTCATCGGATGGCTTCATCTTCCATCATCTATAACTACTGAATTCATAGATGAAATAAAAGATGCGGCACAAACCCTACAGGAAAACTGCGATGCCGTAGTGATTGCCGGAATCGGAGGCAGTTATCTTGGTGCCCAAGCCGTGATTGCTGCACTTGACGACAATTTTTCATGGCTGAAGCCGACCAATGCGCCACGTATTCTATTTGCAGGCAACAACATCAGCGAAGACTATCTGTCAGAACTTATCGACTACCTCAGGGACGTTCGCTTCGGCATAATCAACATCAGCAAGAGCGGAACCACCACAGAGACAGCCATCACATTCAGGTTGCTGAAAAAGTTATGCGAGGAACAACGTGGCAAGACAATCGCCAGAAAGGCAATTGTTGCAGTTACCGATGCGAAGAAAGGTGCAGCACGCACGACAGCCGACAGGGAAGGCTACAGAACCTTCGTCATTCCAGACAATGTAGGAGGCCGTTTCTCTGTCCTCACCCCGGTAGGTCTTCTCCCTATAGCAGTTGCAGGATACGACATTGAAGCCCTCGTAAAAGGGGCGCAGGATATGGAAAAGGAATGCGATTCAAATGTACCGTATTCAGAGAACCCATGTGCTCAATATGCCGCCATGAGATATGCACTATACACCTCTGGCAAGAAAATAGAGATATTAGTCAACTACCAGCCAAAACTCCACTTCATGTCCGAATGGTGGAAGCAACTCTACGGAGAAAGCGAAGGCAAGGACGGAAAAGCCCTATTCCCGGCATCAGTTGACTTCTCCACAGACCTTCACTCCATGGGACAGTGGATTCAGGACGGAGAACGTACCGTCTTCGAGACAGTAATCTCCGTTGACAAGCCAAACAGAAGCCTGACCGTTCCTTCCGATGAAGAAAATCTCGATGGACTTAATTTCCTTGCCGGTCGCCATATCGACGAAATAAACCACAAGGCAGAAATCGGCACACGGTTTGCCCACATTGACGGCGGAGTGCCAAACATACGCATCTCAATCCCGAAACTCGACGAATACAATCTCGGTCAACTGATTTATTTCTTTGAGAAAGGATGCGGCATCAGCGGTCAATTGCTCAAGGTCAACCCATTCAATCAACCAGGAGTAGAAGCCTACAAGAAAAACATGTTTGCACTTCTCGGCAAACCGGGATATGAAGAAGAAAGCCAAAAGATATCGGCACGTCTGAAATAACAACAAACCGCCATCCCGTCGCTGACACGGGATGGCGGTTTTTTATTCGCAGGAATTTATCCTTATTTTCCAGATACCTTTACTACCTTACCTGCTTTCGTCTTAACCTGATACTGATAGATGGCACGTCCGTCATCAAGTTTATATGTATTGGTAAGAACAGCACCCGACACCTTCAGGTTCTGGTATGAGCGGAGGTTGAGGACACCGCTTACCGAAGGTTTCAATGTAGCAGAAACCAGTTTACCGTCAGCCCATTTCATGCCAACCACAAAACCACCACGTGCACGCAGGCCCTCAACACTACCCTCCTTCCATTCACTTGGAAGGGCAGGAAGCAGATGTACTGCACCGTCATGACTTTGAATCAGCATTTCAGCAATACCCGCAGTAACACCGAAGTTTCCGTCAATCTGGAAAGGTGGATGAGCATCAAACAAGTTCGGGAATGTACGTCCGTCAGGATGCTGACGTGTATCTGCCCAATTCTCCGAAGGCAGGAGGTTCAGCATATTTCTGATAATAGTGAATGCATGGTCACCGTCCAACATACGAGCCCAAAAGTTGGTTTTCCAGCCAAGGCTCCATCCCGTTGCCGCATCACCCCTCTGCTGAAGAGTTACACGGGCAGCGCGGAAAAGTTCAGGAGTACTGATTGGACTTATCTGAGCAGAAGGATACAAACCATAGAGATGACTTATGTGGCGGTGCTGATCCTTAGGGTCGTCACCGTCCTCAAGCCACTCCTGCAACTGACCATACTTACCGACCTTCATAGGAGGAATCTGAGCCAACACCTTTGTCAATGTATCACGGTATGCAGCATCACATCCAAGAATTTCAGAAGCCTGCTTCGTCTGTGAGAGCACATCGTGGACAATCTGGTTGTCCATTGTGCAACCGGCACAGATTGTAGAACTCTTGCCCATAGGACCGTGTTCAGGACTTACCGACGGTACCATCACCATCCAACCATACTTAGGATGAACCTGAAGATAGTCGAGCAGGAAGTCTGCAGCACCCTTCAGTACAGGATACCACTCACTCAGGAACTGTTTGTCAAGAGTATATTGGTAATGTTCCCAGAGGTGAGTCGTGAGCCATGCGCCGCCGCTTGGATACATGCCCCAGGAAGCACCGTCAACAGGGCCGGCAATTCTCCAGATGTCCGTATTATGATGAGCCACCCATCCGCGGCAGCCATACATCTGCCTTGCAGTAACCTTACCCGTTTCAGCCAAGTCACCAATCATGCTGAACAAAGGTTCAGCCGTTTCCGAAATGTTGGCAACCTCAGCAGGCCAGTAATTCATCTCTGCATTTATATTAATGGTGTACTTGCTGTCCCAAGGAGCATCAGCCTTGTCGTTCCACACCCCCTGAAGGTTGGCTGCCTGACTGCCCGGGAATTCAATTCCGTCCCTCACTCCAGCCTTACTTGGCTGACTGCTGCTGATAAGCAGATAACGACCGTAATTGAACATCAAAGCCACCATACCAAGGTCAGGAGTACCAGCCTTCACGCTGTTGTTGAATTCAGCAACACGGCGGTCAGTAGTAAGTTTGGCAAGAACCCCACTTGCAAAAAGTCCCTGCGTACCAAGATTCAGTTTCACCCTGTCGAACTGGCTTCTATACGCCTTGACATGTCGGTCAAGCAACTGCTTATAATTGAATCCTCTTACAGCATTCAGGTAATAATTGTTACGTGCTGAAGCATTGCCCGAAACATCCTTATAATTCACGAAGTTAGTTGCAGCCGTAACGATAATGGTTGCCGCCCTGTCCGTCTTTTCAAGCACCTCAGTCTTCACCTCGGCAGTCAGCCGTCCGTTTATTCCCTCCTGATCAGCACCCTTCACAGTATAATACGGACGGTCAATGCTGAACCACTCACCACTACCTCCGGAACGCTCAAGACGGATTACGATTACGTCATCAGCCATTGAAGCAAACACCGTGCGGGTATATTCAATTCCACCCGACACAAAGCGTGAGGTACTCGTTGCATCCTTCAGGTTAAGGTCACGGTAATAATCCTGCACATCACCCACACCCGGAAAATCAATATGAATGCTTCCCAAAGTAAGGAAACGCATGCCGTGAGGTCCTGGAATAAAATCCTGATTGATAATTTTCTCAGCATCCGATTCCTTACCGTCGAAGATAAGTTGTCTCACCTCAGCCAAACGGGCAAGGGAACGGGTACTGTTGTTGTTATGAGGTCCGCCACTCCAGAAAGTCTCCTCGTTGAGTTGAATCTCAAAATCCTTGGTACCGCCATACACCATTCCGCCCATACGGCTGTTACCTACAGGCAAAGCCTCAAGCCATATTTTGGCAGGAGCATCATACCATAGGATATTGTCATAATCACTTGTTTGCTGATTGCCTGCCATAAGGAGCATGCTGCACACCGACATCATGCCGATAATAGAAAGAAGTCTCTTCATTGTTGTTTGATATAGATTTGATTATTCGTTAAACTTACGATATCCCCTACGGAATACATTTGGATGCAAAGATATGAAAAAAAACAGACAGAACGGCATTACATACAGACAAAAAATCAATAATCGCGGAATATAAGTTTAGCCGAGTACCACTTTTTACCAGAGAGCCGTCACGTTCGAACGACACGTCACGTTCAAAAGCCTTTACCATACACCATAAATCTGTAAGAATTCAACTTGTCGTGATGCAGCAATTTCTTCATCACGATGGAACAAAAACTGACACATTCAGAATGGGCGACCACTCCTTCCTGATTGCGAGCGCAAAGGTACGAATAAAAAATGGTTTGTACAAATTTATTTGTACAAAAAAATTCAATTATTTGTATTTTTTGACAACAAGCGACAAACGCAAACCCTAACGCAAACGCAAAAACAATCAAAATAACTGATAACTGATAAACTGATAATTTTCTTCAGGAGTTAAGCATTTTAATGCCATTGGCCATTAGTTTTTTGGGAGTCAACGAGTCAACAAGACAACGAGCAACCATCCGGATGGTAAGCCAATAACTCCGAACCATAGCATTCGCCTGGAGGGCGATACAGCGAGCCTTAGCGAGCGGTGAGTAACCGTGTGCGCAAGCGAAGATTGAGTATCTTCGCTTGCGACGACCGGAGGTTTATCTCCGCAAAGGAGTGCCGAAGGCTTTAGTGGCGCTCACGGATAGAGAAACGACAAAAAACCTACCTTAGCCCACAACCCGAAGGGGTGTGCCGTAGCCTTTGCGTTTGCGTTAGGGTTTGCGTTCCCCCTTGTTGACTCCCAAAAAGCCAATGGCCAATGGCCAATGGCTAATGGCATTTCCCCAATGGCCAATGGTATCCCCCCAACGGCAAAAATGTAACACTCTCAATGGCAAAATGTGACACATAAAATTATCAGTTTATCAGTTATCAGTTTTTTAAAAAGAGATTGAAAATACGATTTTAGAGTTTTATTTATATATAATATATTATATATAAATAAACTTTTTTTCGCTCTCAAAAAAAAACTGATAAACTGATAACTGATAATTTTACATTGAGTTTCCGTACTGATAAAGTTGACTTCGTGCCCGATGTCCGTTGACTGTTTTCCTGACTTCGTTTACGCTTTTCCTGGAATAGTTAACTCTTGGCGGAAATCGTTGATTTTTTGCTTTATTGACTTCGTACTTTTTGAGTCAGCGAGGCAACAAGTGGGAAACGCAAACTGCTACTTAACTGTCCAACTCCTGACAATAAAATTTACACGCTAAGGAAGTTGTTGACCTGTGTTTCTAATGCATCAGGCAGAATTGTCTTACTGCGAAATAATTTAATCTGTTCCATATTGTATAAGTTTTATTTGTTACTCTTTGCGCTATTTTGTCCTCTATCCATCATCTCGAATGCCATTTCTTTAGCCATCTCTCGTAGCTCATTGTAGAGCTTGTCCTTGTTGATGCTGCCAGACTCTATATGTTTTTGAACAAGAGGTTTTGCGGCTTTCGTGATTCCATTGATGTCGGTGTTAGACTTTTGGTATTGTGCTGTTTGCTCTATTACTTTTGACACAGCTTCCATTTCAGACCATTGAGGACCACGATTCTTCATTATCTTTTCCTGAGGTTCAATATGGTCAATGCTAAGTTGACTGGCATCATGAGCTACCTGCGGTTCAAACAAAACGGTAGATGTCGGCTTTGCTATTCTTGTGAATAGTTGCAGATTCACTGTTACTTCGCCAGTGTCAGTCTTAATTTCAATAGACTTCACGGCACTCAAAGGAACACTCTCACCTCTGTCACTGATGATTAATCTCATTTCATCGAGTCCCTTTCCTAACACACCAGATACCATAAAAGCATCCTTGAATTTCTTGCGAGAGAAGAGTGAGTCATATATTCTTGCAGGGAAGAGAACATGATCCGGACGACTGTATGAGAAACGGTCCTGAGTTGCAAGCGCAAAGATAAGTTTGTCAACCAACTCGTCGTGTGTCAAAACTATCTTATGTTCAAGCAATCGAAGCACAGTCTGTTCACAAGGTTTGAACATTTTTGACCAGCAGCTACGTCCATTCTTAGGTTCTGAGCAGGCACTCTCTATGAAGTCAACGTATGATTTGAAGATGCCCAAGTGTTGCTTCAAAGACTTGTCTTCATTGATGATGGCAACAGTTGGTGAAGTGATAGCTTTCTCCGCTAACTTGATGTAAAGTCTCAGCAACTCAATGGTTTTGTTTTTGTCGTTGGCTAAAGCGTCTGATAAGTTGTCTAACAAGTAATCCAAGTTAGTGTTTGTTCTGCCAATAACGACAGCTTGCTTCTCTAAGAACTTCTTTCTAAGAGAGGTTACATAACCGAGATATTTCACACTATCTGACTTGCGATTCTCGTCAAGCCATAGTTTGAAGTTATCTTTTTGATAGTATATCATCTTTTTGTTCATTGAAATTGAATACTAATTGATTGTAAGGGATTCTTTT
Source organism: Bacteroidaceae bacterium (assembly GCA_024398475.1). Lineage (GTDB taxonomy): Bacteria > Bacteroidota > Bacteroidia > Bacteroidales > Bacteroidaceae > Colivivens. The sequence goes on from JAKSJB010000004.1 coordinate 29,610, forward strand.
AAATTCTCCCTTACAATCAAGTTGTTCTTAGCGGCCACCAGTCTTATAGACTTCAACCACCTGGCAGCGACCACTCTTACCGGCAATAGTCTGATTCCATTTTGAAATTGCCTCAGACTCGCTTGATGCAGCAACTGTATAAGTTGACTAGCATGTAGAGCCACCTTCTTTGTAAACTACGTTATAATTTGCCATAATAGTTTTAATTTGTGATCTTTAATCTCTTATTACTCCACAGCATCCAAAGGTCAGGTTGTTCTTTTATGTTTTGTTCCAGGTGTCTAACAAAATCATCTGTGTATGCATAAGGATTTGTTTCGACATCATTCGGTGTTAACCTTTTAAATTCAATAGAATAATACCCTCTGTGTGTTCGGCGTATATGCGCATACATAAAAGTCATATTGTATTTCCTACCAATACGTTCTGATCCGCTATATACAGAAAGAAATTGGTTTAGAAAAGGAGACTTATGAATAGATCGATCTTTTCTTCTATATGGTGGAACATCTGCTAATGTCCCGATGATCACACCGTCATACTTACCCTGTTCTATAGCCTCGAACATAGACAATACTGGTTTTATAGGTTGATTGTGAGGGATTGTTATAGCACCAAATCGATTTCTCATAGCAATCAGCCATTCTGTTAACGGATTGGATTTCGCAGAATAATACAAGTTGCCCATCAGAATATTAGGCATATGTAATGGGAGTGACACTAGCCATTCGTAATTTACAAAATGACCACTATAACAAATGATTCTCTTATTCGTTCTAAGCACCTCTGTAATTTCGTCCTTGTTGACTATTCTACACCTGGAGATGAACTCATTATCCGAAAAACTTGTGCTTTTTACTATTTCATAAGTAAAATCATATAGGTTAGCATAAACTTTTCTTGACAAAGCTACGACATCTTTGTTTGACAAGTTTGGAAATACTTTTAAGAGATTGCCCTTTATTCGTTCGGTATAATTCGATGCAATCTTACATAGTATAGTTCCAGAAATGTCAGACATGAAATACAGAAATTGCAGTGGTACAATTTGTGCAAATTTGATTATTCGGATTAAACTCCGTAAGAAAATATGTAACGTTTTTTCTTGCATGTAAAATTATCATGCTCTATGACAGAGTTGTCTTTTGAATACAGACTCTGTCATAGAGGAAATTTTGTTTTGTCTATTATCCACCAATATCATCACATGGGTCATCACATCCGCAAAATGAATAAAGTGTTCCCCATATAAGACTCAGCAAAGAACTTCCAATAGTGAACAACAATATCACTATGATAATTCCCAAAATGAATATGAGCATATCAATATTACATTAAAACTATGTCTTCATCCTTTCTAGCGACTCGACTTTCTCTATTACCTACCTCCTTTTAAGCGACTCGGCTTTTTCTTTTACCTACCTCCTTTTAAGCGACTCGGCTTTTTCTTTTTTTTATTCATACATAGACTAACAAGTCTTAATTATACTTAGGCTGTTAAATTTTAGAGGATTTGACTGATAAACAACTTTTGCATTCTTTTGGTCAAAATTATACCACTTCAATGCCTCTGAATTACTTTTTGTTACACCAGTTCCTTCTTCGTAACATTTGCCTAACTTTTGTTGTGCACCTTTGTGACCTTGCTTTGCTGCTTTACGATACCATTTTGCCGCTTCTGAGTAGTCTCCATCATTGTAGTACATTGTTGCAAGATTATTCTGTGCCAATGCATAACCTTGTTTAGCAGCAGCAAGCATATACTTCTTTGCCTCTTCTCTATTTTTAGTTATGCCAGTTCCTATATACATACAAGATGCAAGATTACACTGAGCAGGTGCATATTCTTTAGATGCAGCCTTGTAATACCAATTTACAGCTTCATTTATGTCTTTGGTTACTTCTAGAAGACCTTCTTCGAGACACCAACCTAGCATATTCATAGCAGGAGAATACCCTTGTTCTGCAGCAAGGCGATACAATTTTACTGCTTCACTGTAATTTTGTGATATTCCTTTGCCAAGTTTGTAGAAATCTCCAAGTTCATATTGAGCTCTTGGCATTTCCTGATTAGCAGCTTTTTTCATCCACTTAAAACTTTCACAAAAGTCTTGTGCGGTCCCTGTTCCGAAGAAATAGCATCTTGCTAATAAGAATTGTGCTCTGTGAAAGCCATTCTCTGCAGACTTTTTTAACCATGTAAATGCAATTCCTGAATTACTTTCAACCCGTTCTCCCAGAGCATAACACAAACCAAGTTCGTATTGAGCAAGGACAGACCCTTGTTCTGCCTTAGATTTGATTACGGATAACAATTCATCATCACTTGAAACGTTAGTCAGGGAAGAACTGAGACTTTTATAGTCTTCGTCAAAAACAGATTCAAGATTCATGTCTTTTATGAAATAAGACTTGTTGCTCTTTGATTTTGAAGAGTTCTCTTGGTCTACTCCCAAAATCTTTTTAAAGTTGTTGAAAAATCCCATAGATTAAAATTTTATTTACTTTATAAATGCTTTCAAATTTTCACTTAAATTCTCCTTTTGCCATAAGCACCCACATGTTTTCACTGTTCACGTCGAAAGATGGGACATAGTCTCCAAAAGTCTCGCCACCTTCTATGAGCTTGGCTGTTGACTTAGACATATCAAACCACATAGTCAGGCGTGGAGTGATGTCACAGTCTTCAAGTAAAGACTTCTCTTCCTGAGTTGGCGAGAGTGTTCTGACATAGAAACGAGATGTATCTGTATCGACATCTGTAACCTCAAACTGATAGGTACTTAGGTCGTTCAAAGCCTTGCCAAGAATCTTGCCAGCAACATCGTTATCACCTTTCTCGAATGCAGCAAGTGCCCGATCTATGTAACCTTCTCCTTGTGACGCCTTGTATAGTTCCTGACGACGAGCAAAGTCTTTACTTTCATTGTCGGCAACAAGGATGTGAACACGCTTATGCCATGTATCGAAGCACTCTTCTGCCCACGAACAGTATGTGAACCTATTGTTGGCCGGTTCCTGAGCCTGTCGAAGGATGCCTAACGCATTGATGCAAGTGCAGAATACCACAACATGCTTACCTGACTCAGTAGCAAGTCTTTCTGCCAGAAGTATTATATCATCGAACCCTCCTTCATTGCCCGAACCTGTATAATTGATTTCTATAGTCTTTTGCGGCATCTTCGAAAGTCGGGCGATACTTGTCTCAAATGCAAAGATGTCTTCCTGCTTTATGGTGATACTCTTTACCATCCCTTTGCCGAGAACGTCTTCTGCTACTTTGCGAAGGTCTGCAACGATACAATCATTGCTATCGTGCATGATGATCATAGGCTTCATTCTCTCACTGAGGAAGAACTCGTCAATAAGTTCACGAAGTCTCTCTGCTCTGATCACCTGCAGTTCATTCTCTGGCATGAGTTGACTGATACATTCAGCGACTTCTGCTTCGTCTTCTTCCTCAGAAGTCTCACCAAAGTGTAAGACATTTGAGAACTCTTTGAAGAAGTCTCTATTCAAGAGTCGTGAGACTTCCATAAGTCTGTCTGTTGCGATATGGGCACGCTTGAAAATGTCGTAAACAGTCTGACGTTCACGATGTAATGCTTTAGCGAAAGTATCAATAGAAGGATACTGTTTGCGTACTTCCTTCTCAATTTCTTTTCCGATGTGGTACTCTTCCATGTTCATTTGTTTTGTAAATCAAGTGCAAAGGTACTCACTATGCATAAAAGCAACAAAGATTCCCCGACGGCTTGACTTGACAAGTCTGTCGGAAAATTTTTGCTATGTTTTTATATCGAGAAGGAATGCTTATCTGCATAGAGCCATACTCACCGAATTAAAGTGTCTTATGGCTCCTGTTCAGACATGATACATTTAATAATACGCGTGCGTGCGCGAAAACACTGATGCGTACACATAAAGAAGACGTGAAGCCCGTTGTCGCTCGCTTCACACATTGAGGTCTTCGAACTTACCCGTCTATCGAAACGAGCAACGAGACCCCACGTCTGTATGCATAGTTATACCTCTAAAGAGCCCTCTCTTACGAAAAGACTCAAAAGAGGGCATGTTAATACATACCCTGGGCATCATCGTTGCAAGGTTTCTTAATAGACAATCAGATGAAGTGTTCGAAGTTTCAATGTGTCAGAAACCAAGCGTCAATAACGCTTTCTCTATGTTTACCCTCTTCCATCCGCCACTCTTTCAAGCGACTCAGGCGTAGGGCATTTGCTATTATGCACTTTTAGCGTAATTTAGCGTTACAAAGGTATAAATAAAAGTTCGATTAGGCAAGATATAAGTGTCACTTTTAAGAATTATTACTAAAATATGCTAATTTTGATAGCCAAAAGTTGCATATTTAATGGAAAAGTTGTAATCAAAGTGTCAAAAAATCTTTTAATTACTACTTTTCTGCATGTTTCTGTTACCATGTCTATAGAGTACGAGAGAAGTGTGTCGTACCAAACCGTAAAACAGTCATTTCAAAGTCTGGTATCATCATTTCAAGCCATGATACGACCATTTCATGGTGCGTTCTCTCTGCGAGAACTGGGGAATCAGGTTACAACAACTACTATATTACATTACGAATGCTATTCTATTATATTGCAGATGTACCGATACGCACAAAAGAAAAGGCCATGAGACTTGTTCTTTGTCCCATGACCAAGGTCTTTCTTAAAAGCTCACATTAGATGTAAGTTCTGTATTCAGCCAATCATCTTCATTTCCAGTATTGACTCTACCTATGAGTTGAGTTCTTGTCAACTCTTCGTTTCTTGTCTTCAAATCTTCAATCTCACGAGTCAAGGTATCTATTTTCTTGTTTAAGGTTTCTATCGTAGCGGTAAGCATTTTGTTGTTACTATTCAAAGTATCAATCATCATCTAAGTGGACGTATCAATAGCCTCATTAGTTACTGCGTGTTGGTTTACAATAAGAGTCTTTATCTCTTCATGTTCTTTAGCACTTCGTTCTTCATGAATGAGATTATTGGACTTCTTCAATAGTCCGTACTTCTTCATCCATCGTTGAGCAGTCGATTCACTTGTATGGTATTGGCTTGCAATAATCTTTTTCTTGTCCGATTGGCTCATCCAATCCTCAAACAACCAGGTAAGATCTTCCTTACACTTTGGTTTCATTATGTCTTTTGCTGTAAGAACAGGTACTATAGTCTTTCTTCTTATGCTATAGACAGATTCATCTGTAATGAAAGGAAGGTCAGACATATCGGTTTCCATCACCCATTGATATATGGTTTCAATGCCATCAACCCCATCTCTAAAGCATAGAACATCCCAAGTCTCATCCCAATTCGTACTATAGAAAAAGAATCGTTGTAGCAGTAATTTCAAGAGTGCAAAGCGAATCTGGAAATCATAGACTTGTTCGTAGGTGATGAAAAGCAATGAGGCTTCTACAAGAGCAAGTTTGAAATACTTGTCTTTCTCATATTTCATGCATTGGTTCTCTCTTGACACTGTAAAACCGAACTATTCCTTCATGGCAGTTTCAATAGAATAATTATGGCTCTAACTAACATACATACCTGACTTTGATTTCTCATTCCTTAACAATGTCTTTCTATAGGTATCGTCCAATTCTTTAAGCGTAGTCTTATAACGCTTGACAGTTTCCCATGGTTTCTCGAACTTTCCTTTCAAGGCCTTCTTGAAGTTGGCATTCATTTCTAATACTGCAAAGAAGGCAGAGCATCTTATCATAATGAATTACTAATTACATAATTACCCCCATTTGCGACAAACTGATATACGCATCGTTGTTCCCATGGCGTATTTGCAATTGATAAGAAAGTAGATTGCAAATACGTCGTTTTTCAACAACTCACAAAGAACTGAATATCAATGCATAACAAAAAAAGTGTTTACATACTGACATCGCCGTTGAGATACATGCAATAACATGGTATCAATTAATTATTTCTTCATTCCAGACCTTGTATCGTAGGGCAATCTTAATGCAGCCAACAAGCATCAGCCCACCCGACGGTTGTCAATTGACTCCCTTAAAATTATCAGTTTATCAGTTATCAGTTTTTTTAAATGGAAATCACCTCATCCTCCTGGAAGATGTGGTGTATTTAACCTACATATATAGGTTACTTAAAGTGGCGGGCATAAAAACTGCACTTGTTACAGAATACGCAGTTCAAAATAAACACGAAAAAGGGACATATTTACGTGTCGATATTTTGCTCCACTGTGTGCGCACACAGTAAATATTTTTTGCACACTTCACCCCTATTTTGAGCACGTGTTCGAACACACACAGTGATTTAGGTCAATAAAATCATAAACTTCAATTATTTTTCGTGATAATATTTGGTCATAATAAAAAACTGCCATACCTTTGCAGCGTCAAAAGACAAGAGGGGCACTCAGAAACGCTACCGGGAACTACTTAAAGGCGTAAGTAAAGAGAACCGCAGCCGAAGCCCATCAACATCATACCGAAAAGGAATACACTATATATAATAGTTGTTTCGAAAGGAACAAAGTAAAAAGATTGGTTTGATTAGGTTAATAAGTAAAATAGGTTAGTTTGATTAGGTTAATAATTAGTTTGATTAGTTTTAAGATTAGTTTGATTGGTTAATTTAGATTTGATTAGTTATTTAAATGAAGACACCTTAGGGGTACAGGTCAAGCGAGACCAACCCCTTTACGAAAAAAGGGAATCTCCTTACAGCCGGCAAAGGCGTAAGAGAACAACATATAAATAAACAGGAAATATTAATTAACAGAAAAATAGGTAAAAGATTGTAATTATGGAAACAATGGTAATCTTCGCAGCAGCAATCATCGTAGTCGCTGCATTCGTGAGCAACATTTCAGTTTTGAAATAAGCTCTTCTTTTTGAAATCAACACAGTTTAGTATAAATCAGAAAAGCGTCCCACTCGGGACGCTTTTTTCTTGTATGTTCCTACGATAATAGCAAATATGAGCAGTACTGATTCTATCTCTGCCGTTACCAACGTAAGCGTCACAGTACCTGTGTTTGTTGTTAAGAAAATTTTCGTTAGTTGTGTGCTGGGCGTGGGTAAGGAGTAGGCATTTTTCTCTTACACCTTACCAAAGAGCCGACGGAGAATGATTTTTAGTTATATCAAGTAGCAGGTGTGATAAATTGTCCTTTTTTCCACATGAATGTCAATGAATGGTGGAAATTAGAAAAAAATGTCAAAATATTTTATTATTTTATAATAAAACCTTATCTTTGCAAAATAAAAATGAGCATAATACATCTATTCCCGTTTATTGGCCGCGGATTTATCCCGATGAAGCCTTAATAAAAGCAATGGAAACGGGAACCGTTAACCTTGAACCGTCAACCGTCAACCGAAACCGGAAAACAGAAAAGGGCAAGACTTATAAATGTGACAAATCCAGAATTGATATGAGGAAATTTCTGAACATACTACTTCTCCTGATTGCTTTTGCGCTGAATGTAAGTGTGGTAAACGCCAAGAACAGTACAGGGCAGGGTGGTTCATGTAAGGAATTTATGATGGCGATGATGGATAGTGGGGATCCTGAAAGTACTGCTACACTTGGTACTTCCGCTACTTGGGAATATGGAACATATCGTATTTACGTCGATTGGGATGCTGATCCTAATGTTCATTTATCGTTTGAAGGTTCCAATTTGTCTTATCAGTTCTCAGACGGACATAATACTATACAATGGGGATTTCAAGTTGCATATAGCAAGAATGATATGCCAAAAGAACTCAGTATTGATGTTAGGAGTATGAGTGATCTAGATAATTCATTGGGTACATATAAATTTATCATCAAGCCTAACAATGGTTCATACATTTGTGAATATTATGGAAAAGTTTCTGGTGGTGGAACCTCTACTAAACCTCAAGCACCAACATTCAATGCCCGAAGAGCGACAAGCGGGGATTCTTCCGATGACACTTTTGGGCCAACTCCAGAACAAAGGATTTACATCACCAATCACGAAAATGAAGCAAAGATATATTACACTACAGATGGTTCAGATCCAGATGCCAGTTCCATGGAGTACTCTGGAGTTATCGCCATACAACCAGATAATTTCCCTAATTACGAGAACATTGAAAGTATAACGATTTCGGCTGTTGCAATCAAAAACGGAATCGCCAGTGACATCGTAAGACAACAATACTACAAAACAAGTCCTGCACCGGTTATCACTTTTTCGAATAATCAAATTCAGATTACATCACACCAAGACTGTTACCTAACCATCGACAATGGTACAGGAAATTATGAACGGCAGAATTCCTCGTCATATACCATAACGCCAAGTGGTACGATGACAGTATCTGTACGATGCATTGAACAAAACAAGTTGTTCAGTAATATAGCAACTTATACATATCAAGGAACGACTCCTGTCGCTGCGCCTACGATCGATGAAACGCTGGCTTACAACAAAGACGGCTTATACAATTTCTATACTATTAATAATGGAGCGTCTGGATTAACAGTTAAATATACTACAGACGGAAGCGACCCGAAAAATAGTGGCACATCATTGTCATTCACTGATGCTTCAAAACGACTAAACAAATCAACATTAGATATTGTCGGTGACTCTTTGCAAATTATTGCTATCGCAAAAGACAATAATGGAAATTACAGCAGTACCACCAAACGTACATTCTATAAGACAGAAATGCCTACATATACAGACAATGGGACATCTGTCACATTTCATGCAACATCAACAAAAAAAATATACATTAAAGTCGATAATGCCACAAGTTGGGACGGAAGTTACACGTCAGACAAAACATACCAAAAAAGCGACTTTCAAACAATTCAAGTTGTTGCTCTAAGTAGTGATAATAAACACTTATATAGCGACATCTTAGTATATGAAAACAAAATCACAACAAAAAGTGCAACGCCAATAATAAAGTATCTCGAAGATAATACCGCTACTCCTAATCGGAAGTACATCCTTGTTGAACAGCCAAATACCAATGCTACATATACAGGCGCAAGATATACTACAGATAATACTGCTCCTTCTGAAACTAATGGATCTGAAACTACATCAGAGGGAAATTATCCTCGTGTAGTGACTACGAACCCAACCAACGGCATCACATATAAGGTTATAGCAAAAGAACAAGACGAAACTTCTGTTTCCTATTCATACAGCGACCCGGTAAGTTTCACTTATAACAGCGCAAACATTCCTGTTATTTCATGTGAAAATAATACTGTTACAATCAGCAATCCGGGAAATTTTTATAAGATTTATTATACTAAAAATCAAGCCGATAATAATTTCCATTATGCGGATGATTCCAGCACTCCATATACAAGAGCATTCACTATTGACGAAAATTCGATAGTCTGTATTTATGCTATACCTAACGGTATCATAGATTATGTTGTTGAGGTAAAGCAAAATTGTGAATATACCACACCTGCTTCTAAACCTGCAGCCCCTTCTATCTCCATTAATCATGGATTAGACGATGCCGACTGTACTCCACCTGAAGGTCGATTAAATTGTGAGGGCGTGATTGACGGTTGTACAATCAATGCCTTGAACAACTACATATACATTTCAACAGAAACAAATGATGCTAAGATATATTACACTACAGACAACAGCGACCCAACAGACAACACGAATGCCAATAGACATGAACTTACAAATGGAAAATTCATATTTGACATCAATCAGACCGGGTATGACGCAAAGACCAGTCTTACAGTCAAAGCTGCCGCATTCAAAGACAATGTTTATAGTGATGTAAAAAACGTAACTTTCAACAAGAGCGGCACTCCAAGTATCAGTAGAAGCGACAATACTGTAACAATAACAGCAACAGGCTATACTTGGTTGGCATATAAGCCAAATGCAAGTAGCCAATGGATCAGACGTATTGATATTACAAAAACTATTAGCAATTACACAGACGGCACTCAAATTTCAGCTGTAGCTGCTACATCGGGCTGTCTTCTCAGTAATCCAGCTACTTATCCGACTTCTCAGCAGACTTCTGCTCCGTCAATCACTTGCATCAACAATGTGGTAACGATTACTAATAATAGTGCTGATCCTAATGCTACCATCTATTATTCTACTGATGGAACTACTATACCTACATATGACAATAGTGGAAATCCTGGAACAAATACATATAAATATACCGACCAATTCACTATTCAATCCACTTGTACAGTAAAGGCAATTGCCGTGGCAAGCGGAAAGACTGCAAGTGAGGTGGCAAGTCTGCTTTGCGCTTATCAGGATCCCCCTACAATAACACATAATCAGGCTGACAATACTGTTTACATATACGGAGGTCCCCAGGTTGCTGTGTATTATTCTACAGACAACGGACAGAGTTGGAACAGCCGGAATCAGAGTGTTACCCTGAATATTCCTGAAAATGGAAGTCTGACGGTACAGGCTTATTCAGAGACGAGCCAATCCGGTCATACAATTACAAGTAACATTGTCTCAGGAGGTCCTTATAACTATGTGGCACCGGCTTCGGATATATGGGTTCCTACGAGTTCGGGTGCAAAGACAGGTACTTTTACATGGATACAAAAAGTAACGTTTAATGACCATGTGATAAACCTGAACTTCGGTGATGCCATTAAAAACGGAAACGCTTTGTATTTCAACTGTTCTGCAATTACGGATAACAGTACTTGGAAAGTGGAATTTGAATATGGCAGCGGACAATGGACCTCAATTGACAATGTTAAGTATTCTTCGGGCGGACACAATGTGTATTACGACGAATGGCTGAGGAATAACAGCATTCAAAAGTCTTCATTTACGGGAAATGTACGCATCAGAGTTGATTCACCTACTGCCGGTACAATGACTATAAGTGATGCGGGCATTATTCAATACCCTGCGGTAAACACTACTCAAAAATGCGTGGAAACGGGTTATACCGACTGCTATCTCACGACCTTTACTCCATTTGACTTCCTTGATGCCACAATCTCCGGTTTTCGTGGTGGCAATTATAATTACTTAACAGGTGTATTTAGTAGGACAGATGCCAACAACAAGTATTTTGAAATTCCTGTCAGCGGGTTGAAAGTAAAGAACATCAAAAGGCTCGTGCTAAATTATAGTGACCCGAATGAAACTGCAGGCACCAAAATTTTAATCCTGAGGGATAGTAATGGAAAGGACATAGTAGCGACATGGACAAGTGATTGGACAAACACAGATAATACAACAGACGAAACGGATATCAGCAGCATCCGAGTCATTCTGATTGCCAAAAATGGTAGCGAAAAGCCTCTCAACTTCACCATAAATAATCTGAAAATGTATCTGACGGGTGTCGGTACTTTGCCTACAAGTGGAGATTGGGATTATGGAACTTGGACGCAAGGATCTGATGGTGCAAATACAATCATACAGATATACGGTAACTCCGCAAAAATACTACGATATACTGTTTCAGATACAAGGGGGCAGAACGAACCTACTGAATCTTCAGGTACTGAGATTATAAATCAAAACTCAGTCGATGTTCCTGTATCTACATTGGCAGATGGTACACATTATGTTCAACTATATGTTGTTGATTATTCCAATCCACCTTTGCCTTTAGGTGTCTATACCTGGAAAGTGACCAAGAGCGGGAACGACTATACTTACGAATATTTGGGTAAGAATGAGAAGGCTCTGGTTGTGGAACTTGATGATAATTTTGAGTTGATTGATGGTGAGCCTGACTATGATGATCATTTCTTGATTTCGGGAGAGGCAGGAAGTGTGATTCATTATATTTTCAAATATGAGGATTCGTCTTTGGGTGGAATGGCAACAATTACCAGTGGTACGGTTACGTTGGCTAATGATGGTACAGGTAGTATTTCATTAAATACTATAAATGCCCCTGTCTCCTTTAATAGTTCAAATCCTCTGGTTCTTGAAGTTTATTCAGAAAAAAATGGTCAGACTTCTCCAACAACTACTTATCAGTTTGTACGTTCTGCCGTAGCAAATCAGGGGCAAATAGGTAATACCATAACTTTTGAAGCATTGGATGGTGATGCCGACGGTTTGGAATACTTCTATCAGTATTGGGATTACACGCAGGATGCATTTGTATGGAGTGAGAAAAAGACGGATATCAACTATACTTTTGATTTTACGGTTGCTACTTCTCCAAAATCAATTACAACCATTTCCAAGCAAGCAGGAATGTTGAAGGCTGGTACACAGGCACTTGATATCCTGCAGTTTGAAAAACCTGATGTTCCGAATATCACTTATGATGAAGGAACTGGTAAGGTTACTATTTCTACTGATGAAGAAGGTGCTGCACAATTCCCTGTGTATCTCATATACACAACTGACGGAAGTGAACCGTCATTTACTGTGAATGGCATAGTTCCTGAAGCCGGTAATGACAATACGGTTGTTTTTGAAGGAAACTCTACTGAGTTCCCTATTTCAGAAACCACAACCGTAAATGCCTTGGTATATTGCGCAAATGCTTCTAAATATTATACCCCCACCAGCGTCCTTGCAACTGATACATTCACAATCGCTTCAGAATGGACAGATTGGGAACCTTACGGAAGGGGAACTTGGAACGATCCATACTACTTCATAAATGGAGCATCTGTAAATGTATATGTACGTACAAATCTGAGCAATCCAAATAAAAAGCAAATAAAGGTAGATAATTTGGCTGGTGGATTTGACGATCCTAATAATTTTAGTGTTGAAAGTGGTAAAGAAAATCTCATTTTTGATTGGAATATTGCAGATAACAACTCATGTTCAGTTGACAAAATATATACTGGCATCACGGATTTGAATCCTTATATTTATAGCGATTATATATGGTTAATTCCTGCAAGAGACAATCAAGTAGCGGCATATAATAACTGCACTAATAATGGCGAATACAATCCAAAAACAGATACTTATACTCTTAATTTTTATTATCATCATTCCAAATCTACTGATAAACCAAATATCACAAGTTCCTCTAGTGATTTACAACTTGTTTCTGCAACCCTCAAGATGGAAGGTATGTGGTTGGGTGATATGGAGGAAGATGACAATGATTATTCGGCTGTTCAGTATTCATATATGCCACAACTTTCTCAATATACAGTTGGATTGGTGAAGATTGATAGCGAAAATCCGAACTTGTCATTTACAGATGGTGTATGTCGTATTGAACTGGATGAACCAGATGGCGTTGAAGAATTCTTTGAGAATAGCGACAACTTTGTCGGTGACACAATCCAAGGTCGAGGAGACACAGTTGTTAATAACACGAACTATACACAATATATCGCTTTTGGTGATCATAAAGCATTCAAGATGCTTGACCAGTTCACTATTACCGATGAAGGTGCGTACTATATTGTTGTAGCGCGCCAGGTGTCAAATGGTGACGGCACATACTCCTATACCGGAGCATACCAATATATGCCGGTATATTTTAGCCCTTCCAATAATTGGGAAGTTGTGGGTGCCAGAACTTATAAAGATGATGTTGTGGGAGGTTCTTTCCACTATAAAGACCCTAATGATAAAGATACATATATTGGTCCTACTACATATAAAGTTTTGGTTGAAGAGAATATAAACACTCCTGGATTGTTCCGAGTTAAGAACATGTATTTATATCAGGAAGAAGGGCTTTCATACGATCCGACATATTGGTGGTACACATATCAAGGTGAAGATGCCGGCAGAAGAAATGTTTACTTCTATATTGATGCCACAAATGCCGATAGTGTAAAACTGTTCCCTAACGAATTCTACGCACAACCTTTAGGTATCGATTATGGATATGGCGAAATGATGCTCATCAGTTTAGGAAATGGAGTATATGAAGATGGGTATATCAAATTCAAGAACGACCGAATTGAAGATGGTGAAGATGGTTGGGATGGTATGATTTATGAATGGGAAGATTGTAGGCAAAATGGGTTTGAATATGATGGTACTTATGTTTTTAATTGGAAATATACCAATGCAGACATAAATCCTGTCAATCGTTTCTACCTCCAAATCTCACTTCCTTATCCATTGTACGATGGCACCCCTTATACTGTGGATGATATGACTGCGGTAAATGACGATGATGAGGAGAAGGATGATGATGTGAAAGATGATGAGGATTCAAATTATGAATGGACGATTCCTAATGGTGGTCGCCACTTGGATGTAACATACGACCGTATTCTTTCCAACGTTTGGGGTACAGTAATGTTGCCTTGCAAATTCGAAGCAAGTGACTTGAAACTGAAGGTTGACGGAGGTGAATACAGCGAGGATGCCGGTTTCAGCCTGTATGAACTGGTCGGACAGGTTGGCTCTCAGTTGAAATTCTCGTTATTGGATTCCCAAAAGGCTGAAGCCAATACTCCTGTGGTTTTCAAGTATCAAGGTTTACTTCCAAATGATGCTACTCTCAGCATCGACATAAAGGACACGAAGGTTGTGGCTGTTACTCATGTTACCGAACCTACTGTCTATCGAGACAGCCAGTTCTATGTCGTAAACTGTAACGGTTGGGAACTTCTCGGCACTTATACACCTGTGGCTATAACTGACAATGAGCATGAGAACGATATGAAGAGCGGAGGCAGCCAATTGGAGAGGTATGGATATGAGGTTATTAAGGATTATCCTCTTGACCAGTCATATTTCATCAACGGTAACAAGGTGAACCAGGTGGATGGCGGAATACGTGTAAGGCAATACCGTTCGTTCATTTACGACGCAACCAGCAGCGGCATCAAGAGTTTCTCAGTATTCTTCGATGATGAAAAGCCGGATGCTGTCGGCAGTATCAACCATCGACCTGTCAGCCAATATGGTGGAAGGGTAAACCTTGCAGGTCAGAGAGTTGATGACAATTTCCGCGGAATAGTGATTGAAGGGGGCAGAAAAAAGTTCGTAAGATAAATTACCTGTTATATTCCAAGTATGTTCTTTACCAATGGCAATACTGCCGACTTGAGAACCTTCTCGTTGAGTTGATGCTCGCCGTCGAATCGCTGCGCATTTGTGTAGTACTTGCGGAAAAGGTCGTAGGTGTTGCACGAAGTGTCGTGAATACCGAACAAGCCATACGTATTCTCAAGGTCGAACGGTGTGATTCCCTTAAACTGCTGTCGCTCCATGTTGTTGAAATGCTGGATGATGTCCTTGGTTATCCTAAAGGTTTTCTGGCTGTCCTTACGGCCGTTGAGGAACTTATGTTCACCTGTCTTCAGAACCTTTGACATTCGGGACATATTGAATGCCGGATTCACGCATATCTTTCTGAAACCGAACATCTGCTGGGCATACATCGCACCCATTGACGTTCCTATGATCAGGTCGGGGTTCTCTTCCTCCACAAACTGACGGAGATATGGCAATGCTTCTTCCGGATCAACGGGTATGTCCGGTGCAACCACCTCAATTTCGGGCAGGATCTTCCTCAGCAGTTCAACTGTGCCACTTGCACCCGATGATGCAAATCCATGAAAATAGGCTATCTTCATTTCAGTTCCTCCCTTATCATGTCATTTCCTGGAAATCCTATGTGCTTGTTGAGTACCTTGCCTTCCTTATCTACGATTACGTATGTTGGGATTCCATCTGTATTGAACTGATTGAGCAGCGCATTCCACTGAGCATCCGTGACGTAATAGTGGTCACCATTGATTTTTGGATACATCTTCTGCCAGGTTTCCTTTGGGCTTGTTTCTCCTGTCACATATACAAACACAACATCATTCCATAGTTCTTCCTTCAACGGTTCGATGGTTTTCATTGCTGCACGGCATGGGCCGCACCATGTTGCCCAGAAGTCAACAAGGATTTTCTTTCCTTTGTACTCCGAGATGATGCTGTTGAAAATTTCCGTACCTCCCAAGTGGCTGTCAATTTTCCTTACTGTTGCTTTCTTCTCGCTTTGTTGTGCAACCGGCTGTTGGGGTTCGTTGCCTGCATTAACCGATAGCGTAAGTGCTGCAAGCATGATAAATGATAAAAATACTGATTTCATATTATTACTGATTTCAATTTTCTAAAGTGTTACTCCATTCTTGAATATGGCTATTTCCTGATAGTTCTTACGTTCGTTCCAAGTGAGTTCACCCGATGCAACGGCAATTACCTTACGGCGGAAAGCCTCTGCCACATCTGCCATAGTGCTGCCTTCAACAAGTGTTCCTGCATTGAAGTCTATCCATGTTGGTTTGGTGTTGGCAAGTCGTGAGTTGGTCGATACCTTCATCGTTGGGACAAAGGTTCCGAACGGAGTACCGCGTCCTGTCGTAAACAGTACTATATGGCATCCTGAAGCAGCGAGGGCTGTACTTGCCACGAGGTCATTGCCCGGAGCACTCAGGAGATTCAACCCCTTATCCTTCAGTCGTTCCCCGTATTCCAGTACGCCGCATACAGGACTCTTGCCGCATTTCTGTGTACAGCCAAGTGCCTTTTCCTCGAGCGTACTGATGCCTCCTGCCTTATTTCCGGGGCTTGGGTTCTCGCCTACCGGTTCGCCATGTGAGAGGAAATATTCCTTGAAGTCGTTAACCATCTTCACGGTGTGGTCAAAGAGCCGGCGTGTGCGGCATCTATTCATAAGGATGGTTTCTGCGCCGAACATCTCGGGCACTTCTGTAAGTACGGTTGTTCCGCCCTGACGAACTATATAGTCGGAGAATACTCCCAACAATGGGTTTGCCGTGATACCTGAGAATCCGTCGGAGCCTCCGCACTTGAGCCCTACCCTGAGTTCACTGAGAGGGATGTCCTCGCGTCGGTCCTTGCTCATTATTCCGTATAGTTCACGCAGTATCCTAAGACCTTCTTCGATTTCATCGCCTTCTACTTTCTGCGTAACCATCAAGCGTATGCGTTCATGGTCATAGTCACCCAACATGTCCATAAACTGTTCGGGTTGATTGTTTTCACATCCCAAACCTACGACCAGTACTGCTCCTGCATTTGGATGAAGCACCATATTGCGCAGGACCTTACGGGTGTTCTCGTGGTCTTCACTCAACTGACTGCACCCATAATTGTGGGGAAAGGACACTATTCGGATTGCGTCTCCCTGAGGATTGTCCTGGGAATGAATCTCAGCAGAAAGGCGGTCACGCAGTTGGTTGCATACGCCATTGACACATCCTACAGTGGGTATTATCCACAACTCATTACGGATACCTACGTCTCCATTCCTACGACGGAAGCCCCTGAATGTGTCCAACCTTTCTACAGCAGAGTTGTCCGCATCCCATTGTTCTGCTGACTTTCTGCTTTCTGCATCATCGTATGTATAATCGAGCACTCCGCTGAGATTGGTCTTTATCTGTTCGTGACTGATAAAGTCACCTGCCTTGCAGTCTTCCTTGAGATGCCCGATAGGATAACCGTATTTAATAACATTGTCGCCTGAATTTAGGTCGCACAGCAGGAATTTATGTCCTGAAGGTACATCGGATGTAAGCGTTATTTCCTTTCCGTCTACCGATACCTTATCACCTGCATTGAGTGGGTCGATTGCCACTGCTACATTATCCTCGGGATTTATCTTGATTATCATATATTGTTGTTATTTTGTTTTTCTACTGAATGGCCAATGGCTTCTCAAGGCATATTCCTGTATTCACGAGGGGTCATGCCTGTATGTTGCTTGAAATATTTTGCAAAGAGCGACTGGGTTGAGAAATTCATACGCTGGCATATTTCCTTAATGGCTATGGTATGGTTCTTCAGCAATGCCTTTGATTCGAGAATCACATACTCGTCAATCCAGTCAGTTGCGTACTTGCCGCTTACTTCATGAACGATGGAAGACAGGTATTTGGGACTTATGCAAAGTCTGTCGGCATAGAAAATTACCTGACGTTCCCGGCTATAGTTGTTCTGAACCTCATTGATAAACTGTTCGAATATTTCATCACGGCGGCTGGCATGACGGGGTTTCTCCCGGTATTTCATACTGACAGAGAACGACTGAAAGCCATTGTACTTGAAAAGTTCCAGATACATACGTGCCACCTGTGCCTTGTACTTAAAATCCGGATTCATCAGTTTTGCCTTCATCAGCACATACAGTTGAAGTGCCTCCTTCAGCCCTTCTGAACTGATATGATAGAACGGCATGTCCATTGTCTTGCGCATCATTGCCATATTCATCTTCACGTCTTCGGTATAGTCCATGAATGAGCGGTCAATGGCAATGATGGCTCCACGGAAATCATGGGATATGTCCATTACCTGCATGAAGGAACCTGCAAGCATTGTTGCCTGTGTACTGTCGGAAAGATGATATTCCTGCAGGTTGATTTTTATATCCATCGTTCCTTCGATGCAAAGGACGATGACTGTCATGCTCAACTGTACCGGTGCATTCATTCTTACCACGCGCGGAGGCCTGCCATCAAAGATATTGTCGGACACAAACAGTTTGCCTTCTATCTGTGCTGAATATTCATCATGGGGAAAACTTCCAAAATCTATCTTTACTAATTCCTGCGGCATAAGAGGTTCGAGTTTTTTCAGTAACAATCATTCACTGACCACAATCTTTCCTTCCGGTGTAATACCTTCCGCTGAAAGGAATATCTGTCGGCATGATATGTTGTTGGTAAACTGTATGAGTGCCTTTCCCTTGGAATCTGTCTTTACGCTTGGATTCCAAAAGAGGGTACGGCGGTTGTTTTCAAGGGGTGGCAAAACCTTATAGTCTTCCATTTGGAATGTTTCAGGTTCATTATAGCCTTGATATGTTGTTCTGCGCAATCCTTTCTGACTTGCCGTAGTAAACAGCAACTGACGGTAAAGATAAATACGCACGCAGCCTTCTTCTTCCCACGGGCTTGAAGGTACGATGTATATTGCCTTAATCTGATCAAGTTCCTCCGGAAAATCTATGACATCCTGAAATGATGACTTTCCCAACAGTTCATCCTGCCTGGTTGAATATGGAAACACAAATCGTGACAAATCTGAGAATGCACCACTGAGGCCGTTGTCGATTATCCAATGGATTGGACGTCCGGCATATGCCATTCCGCCTACCCATACGGTCCTTACGGTGTCACCATTTATGCGATATTCCAACGTATCAGTGCCCTGACGGGGCAGAAGCGATTTCTGATAACTCTGTGCTCCAAAGAGTGGATTGCGGTTGAGCAGAAAATCAAATACCGTAGGTGGTGCTGCTTCTCCCTGGTCGAGTATGCGGTCGAGTTCTTCCTTTACATTGTAATATACGCTGGCATACTTACGGCCTTCTTTCTGGTTGTACCACTGTATGTTGCTGTCATCCGTCCAATATCGGCGCCGTGCCTTAATGGTTACGGGTGGGATGACAATTGTTTTCTCTGCAAACTTGAGTTCATCAATAGATACGTCTTCTGGGGTTTTATATAGATTTGGTGACGGCATAGGTAATACTGCAGCCTCATCCGGAGTTACATATCGAGGTGCTGGAGAAAACTGTCGGTCGATGCCCACATAATATGTCTTGCGCTTATCATTTCGGAGCGTGAACATTTGAAGTTCCCAGTCACCGCTTATGTCGGGTACCTCAAAGGCATAGTATCCCAGGGAGTCGGTGCGGGTGTAACCATGAAGGCTCTGACCGCTCTTGTTGAAAAGATAGAGGTTTACATTCACGTTTCCTACCGGATTACGCTTGCGGTATTCTTTCAATTGACCATGTACATAGAGTTTGTCCTCTATTGGCTGTACTCCTGAGAAGCGAGTTTGTCCGGACATCAGTTTCCAATCATATCGACGCCATCCCTGAACCATCATAAGCAAATCTGCTGCCTTACGGTGAACTGCATCATCTGTTTCGAAATAATATTCAGGATTGCGTATATAGCCTTTTACGTCGCTGCCGAGCAACATCCATGTCTTCATGTTGCCGACTCTTCCGCCGGACATTGAACCGTAGTCAACTGCAGAGAAGGAGAATGTGGTATTTGGTTGTGTAGTTGCTTCTATCTCCACTATGGAACAAGGAGCAAGACTGCGGGAAATCGGAGTAAACAGTATGCTGTCGGCAGCACTTTCATTCCTTGGACATACAAAGAAGAGACGATCTGCCATGATGCGTCCGTCGCTGTTGAATATAGTGAGTTGATTGACTCCTGCCGGCATGTCCTCACGGGTGAGACCTATCTCTATGGTTGGTACTGCCTGCATGGTGTCGCAGGCATATATGTTTCCGTCGTGCATGAGGGCATATCCAATTTCTGTTCCCACTATGGCATCTGAAGAATATACTACTGCACGCATGGAATCACTTACAGCATCGAAGGAAAGAACACATCCATCGGCCTTTACTGCAGGAAGAGGGAACTGCTGAACCTTGCCCTTATGGTTGGTCATGGAGAGTTTCATCAACTGTCCGTCTGGAATTATTTCAAATATTCCGCGACCTAAAGTATCTGTTGTAACGGCAGTTATGACTTTTCCGTCCTCTCCTATTATCTGCGCCGTGCCTTTGTACGCTCCCCCATTGTCATCTACTACCATAAAAGCGACCTTACTCTTAAGTCCCAGTACCAAATCACCGCCTTCGGGATAGAATGCTACATTGATTTTCTTCGGTTCATCGTTGGTATATACTCCTTCGGCTGCGGCTGAAAGATATAGGGAATCTGCCTTACGTATATTCGGGTTGCGGTCTTTATAGAGCGTGCGACTTAGAATCTTCTCACTGTAATCTCCGTATTTCTTAGGTGTCTCAAATACCGGGAACACACGCGAGAATACTGCATCCGGCCCCCAATTCACCATATATCGCGTATATGCACGGACTTCATAGAATCCACTACCGAGAAGGCTGTCCAGATGAATTGATCCGTCTGCCTGTCCATGGTCGTCTATATGGAGTTTCTGTGTATCAAGTATGTCACCGCCCGGTGATACGAGTTCCACATAAAGTACACTGCTGAGTGTCTTTGCAAGAGGGTTGTCGGTGCGTGTGACGTATGCCTTATACCATATATTCTCACCCATGAAATAACCTGTATTGTCGAAATGCAGATAGACTTTCTCCTGTGGATACATTGCCTGAAAATTTACGACTTTTGACAATGCACGAATAGTTCCGCTTACCTGTACTTTTTTCTGGGCAGATATGGTGATGGCATTCATCAACAGCATGAATGCCAAAAGTATTCGGTTTGATATAGATATCAGGTTCATTGATTTAGGTTTAAATACACTTTTGTATTAATTTATATAGTCTTGCAAATCAGAAGTTTAGGATTTGATATAGGATTCCGACTGCCTGACTACTGACTACTTGCATATTTCGCAGTCATTGCATTTGTTTGCAACTCCACGCAGACGCTTGGCTGTGATGAGGTGTAGGCGGTCACGCAGTGATGTTGATTTCATACTGTCGATAACTTCTGCTGCAAATGCCTGCATGAGAAGTATGCGTGCCTGAGCCAATGGTATGCCTCGCTGACGCATATAGAACAATGCCGTTTCATCAAGTTTTCCCACAGTGGAACCATGTGAGCAACGTACATCGTCGGCATATATCTCAAGCATTGGCTGAGCATACATACGGGCATCATTGCTGGCACATATATTCTGATTGACTTCATTACTGACCGTATTCTGTGCTCCTTCCCGTACAAGTATCTTACCGGCAAAGGCTCCTACTGCCTTATCGTCAACTATATACTTGTAGAGTTCATGGCTCTGACAGTTGGGTACCTGATGGTCAATGTGCGTATTTACATCGGTATGCTGTTCACCATCTGCAACTACCAATCCGTTGAGCCACACTTCGCTGCCTTCACCGCAAAGCGACACATTAACCATGGAACGGTTCATCTTTCCGGTAAGACAGATATTGTTGTGACGGACAGTACAATTGCGCCCTACTCTTATATATACGTTGCAGAAACGGGAACAACGGTCATTGAGTTCGGATAATTCGTAAAGGTCCAGATGGGAATTGTCGCCCATGATTATCTCTATGACCTGTGTGGTAAGGAATGATGATGATGACTGTTCTACTGCTGCATCTACTATTCTCAACGCTGCTTCACTGTTACTGTCCATTACTATGAGTACGCGTCGGTTACGCATTTGGTCAATCGCGCCACGCAGATGATTGGAGATGGTGAGCGATGGTACCTGACCCTTTATGTGGTATGCTGTGAAATCCTGAACAAGCATGGTGTTCATTGCTGTGATACCGTCTGTAATGTCTGCTACGGTTCCATAGTAGTTGGCAACAATCTGAGGGTCATCGGCATTTACCTCTATGTGATTGAAATCGATGCCATAGTTATATGACAAAGCATCGGATACATCGGTATATTTGTAACGTTCCATCCTACGGGTAGGCAAACCACACATCATGAGTGACTGACAGGCAAACTCACGCATCGCATTGATGCTGGCATTGGCTGTCTTCTCATGAATTGATGAAGCGTTATTCTGATAGATCTGTATGTACTCCTGCTCTGTATTCATTCTCTCATCCATTAATTATCCAATCAAAACCGTTGTCTTCAATCTGTTTTGCAAGTTCTGCTCCCCCTGTCTTGATGATACGTCCATCGATAAGAACGTGTACTACATCAGGACGGATATAGTCGAGCAAACGCTGATAGTGGGTAATGACCATGGCGCTTGTCTTTTCATTGCGGAACTTGTTGAATCCTTCTGCTACTATACGCAAGGCGTCAACATCAAGGCCTGAATCTGTTTCATCAAGAATACAGAATGAGGGGTTGAGCATTGCCATCTGGAATATCTCATTGCGTTTCTTCTCTCCACCGGAAAAACCTTCGTTCACACTACGGGAAACGAGTTTCTGATCTATCTCTACCAACTGACGCTTTTCACGCATAACCTTCAGAAAATCCGTAGATTTGATTGGTTCCATTCCTTCTGCCTGATACTTGGCGTTGACTGCAGCACGCATGAAATTTGTCATGGAAACTCCTGGAATTTCCACTGGTTGCTGAAACGACATGAAAATTCCGGCATGAGCACGTTCTTCGGGATTCATGGCCAGGAGATCCTTACCGTTGAACATTATAGTTCCTTCGGTTACCTCATACTTTGGGTGTCCTACTATGACATTGCTCAAAGTGGATTTTCCTGCTCCGTTGGTTCCCATAAGTGCATGAATTTCACCATCCTTGATTGTGAGATCCACTCCTTTCAATATTTCTTTGCCTTCAACTGAGGCATGTAAATTCCTTATCTCTAACATAATATTAGTAGTTTTGGTTCATCCTGCATTCGATTCTTCTGTTTCCCGATGCTTCAATATTTCGTATATTCGACTTCAGCCAACACTTCCTTCAAGACTTACGCTCAGGAGTTTCTGAGCCTCAACGGCGAATTCCATCGGGAGTTTGTTGAGGACTTCCCTTGCATATCCATTGACAATCAATCCTACTGCTTCTTCTGTGGATATTCCACGCTGATTACAGTAAAAGAGTTGATCTTCGGAAATCTTTGACGTAGTTGCCTCATGTTCCACCGTTGCCGAGTTATTGTGTACATCCAGATATGGGAATGTATGTGCTCCGCATTCACTTCCTAAAAGCAACGAATCACATGAACTGTAATTACGGGCATTGTCGGCATGTGTTCCGACTTTAACGAGACCTCTATATGAGTTTTGGCTCTTGCCGGCACTTATTCCTTTACTGATAATGGTACTGCGGGTGTTCTTTCCTACATGAATCATCTTGGTTCCCGTATCTGCCTGCTGATAATTATTGGTTACGGCAACAGAGTAGAACTCGGCTTGGGAATTGTCGCCCTGAAGTACACATGAAGGGTATTTCCATGTAATGGCACTTCCTGTTTCTACCTGTGTCCATGAGAGTTTGGAATCTACTCCACGAAGATGTCCACGCTTGGTTACCAGATTAAGTACACCACCTTTTCCGTCCTTATCACCTGGGTACCAATTCTGTACTGTTGAATACTTCACTTCTGCACGATTCATCACGACTATTTCTACAATTGCCGCATGAAGTTGGTTTTCATCACGCATTGGTGCTGTACATCCTTCAAGATATGATACATAGGAATCATCGTCGCATACGATAAGTGTACGTTCAAACTGCCCTGTACCACGTGCATTGATTCGGAAATATGTGGATAGTTCTAACGGACAGCGGGTGTTCTTTGGGATATAGACAAATGAGCCATCGCTGAATACTGCAGAATTGAGTGCTGCAAAGTAATTGTCACGATATGGCACTACTGTACCTAAAAACTGACGTACCAAATCCGGGTGATTCCTTACTGCCTCACTGATTGAGCAGAATATTATGCCCTTCTCTTCAAGTTGCTGTTTGAATGTTGTCTTGACGGATACTGAATCCATCACGGCATCTACCGCCATTCCGCTAAGTGCAAGTTGCTCTTCAAGAGGGATTCCCAACTTGTCAAATGTCTTCTTCAGTTCAGGATCAATCTCTCCGTTTGAATTCTGGGCATCGGTTCCATTCTTTTGTTTTGTTGGATCTGCATAATACGAAATTGCCTGATAATCAATCTCAGGCATACGCAGATGTCCCCATGATGGCTGACGCATGGTTAGCCAATGGCGATATGCATTTAGGCGGAACTCAAGTAGCCAATCAGGCTCACCTTTCTTTTGAGAGATGAGCCTAACTATGTCTTCGTTCAGACCTTTTTCTATGATTTCAGTATGTACGTCAGTTGTGAAACCGTACTCATATTCCTTATTCGCGACTTTTCGTACAAACTCATTTTCTTCTTTATTATTCTCTTTCATTCACTAATTCAAGTTTCGAAAACTATATCTGCCAATGCCAATGGCTTATGGCAAAACTACAGTTTCTGCTTTACCTCAACCTCAGCAAATGTTTCAAGGATGTCGCCTTCACGGATGTCTTCGAAATTAACGATAGAAATACCGCATTCGAAGTTTGTGCCGACTTCCTTCACATCGTCCTTGAATCGCTTCAATGCGTTGATCTGACCTGTATAGACAACAATTCCATCACGCACGACACGAATCTTGTTGCTGCGCTGAACCTTTCCTGATGTAACGAATGCACCTGCAACTGTTCCGACCTTTGTAATCTTGTAAACCTGGCGCACTTCGAGGTTTGCCGTGATTTCTTCCTTTGTTTCTGGCGCAAGCATACCTTCCATTGCGCTCTTCACCTCCTCTATCGTGTCATAGATGACTGAATAAAGACGGATGTCCACTCCTTCCTGATCAGCAAGTGTGCGGGCAGCCTTTGAAGGGCGTACCTGGAAACCTATAATGATGGCATCGGATGCTGCTGCCAACGTAACATCACTCTCGGATATCTGACCGACTGCCTTGTGAATGACATTGACCTGAATCTTCTCAGTTGAAAGTTTTATGAGTGAGTCGCTGAGTGCCTCGATAGAACCGTCCACGTCACCCTTGACCACAAGATTGAGTTCCTTGAAATCACCGAGTGCTATACGACGTCCAAGTTCGTTGAGGTCAACACGCTTGAGTGTACGGAGGCCTTGTTCACGTTTCAACTGATCGCGCTTATGTGCCAAGTCACGTGCTTCCTGTTCGGATTCCATAACATGGAACGTATCACCTGCTGTAGGTGCTCCATTGAGGCCGAGAATCAGTGCTGGTTCTGCCGGCAATGCCTGTTCTATGCGCTGACCGCGTTCGTTGAACATAGCCTTAACCTTACCGAATGATGTACCTGCCAATACTACATCGCCCTGACGGAGTGTTCCGTTCTGAACGAGTACTGTTGCTACATATCCCCTTCCCTTATCAAGCGATGACTCAATAATGGAACCGGTTGCCTTTCGGTTAGGATTTGCCTTGAGTTCGAGGATTTCTGCCTCAAGCAATACTTTCTCCATCAGTTCATCAACTCCAAGTCCTTGCTTTGCTGATATTTCCTGATCGGAATACTTACCTCCCCAATCTTCTACAAGATAATTCATGTTGGCCAGTTGTTCCTTAATCTTTTCAGGATTTGCAGTTGGCTTGTCCACCTTATTAATGGCAAACACCATTGGTACGTTTGCTGCTACTGCATGTGCGATTGCTTCCTTTGTCTGTGGCATCACATCGTCGTCGGCGGCAATGATTATGATGGCAATATCGGTTACCTTGGCTCCACGGGCACGCATCGCGGTGAAGGCTTCGTGACCTGGGGTATCCAAGAATGTAATATGCTTTCCGTTCGCCATTTTCACATTATATGCACCGATGTGCTGTGTGATTCCACCTGCCTCACCTGCAATAACGTTTGCCTTACGGATATAGTCGAGCAATGAAGTCTTACCATGGTCAACATGTCCCATTACAGTGATGACCGGAGCACGTGGTACAAGATCTTCTTCGGAGTCTTCTTCTTCCTCTATGGCATGGGTGACTTCTTCACTTACATAATTGGTTGTGTAGCCGAATTCCTCTGCTACAATGTTGATTGTCTCGGCATCGAGTCGTTGGTTAATACTAACCATCATACCGATTGACATACAGGTTCCAATGACTTTGGTAACAGGTACGTCCATCATTGTTGCAAGTTCGTTTGCAGTTACGAATTCGGTAAGTTGCAGTACCTTGCTGTCTGAATCTTCTCCTTCTTCTGCCTCAAGACGATGGCGTTCACGTTTTTCCTTACGGTTCTTCACGCTGCTCTTTACCTGCTTTGAAGTAAGGCGTGCAAGTGTTTCCTTTACCTGCTTTGCTACTTCCTCGTCGGTAAGTTCAACCTTTACCTCTTTCTTCTTGTTCTTTTTCTTACCGGACTTTGCATTACCTGCATTCTGCTGTTGATTATTGTTTGGTTTGCTGCCGCCTTTCTGACCGCCACCTTGCTGTGACTGATTGATTGCGGCATTGATATCTACCTTTCCCTTATTGATGCGCTGACGTTTTTTCTTATCACCACCTTCGGACGATGACTTTCCGTCATGATCCTTTCCTGCCGTCTCCTTATACTTATTCCTTGCATCCTGACGCTGACGTTCCTTTTCCTCGCGTTCTTTCTTTCGTTCAGCCTTGGATTTCTTATCAGGACGGGTTTTCGAATTGATGTTTGACAAATCAATGAAACCTACTTTCTTAAAGTTGATTGGATCCTGTGATGATTGTTCATCATTGGATTTTTCTACCGGAGCAGAAGATGGTTTATTCACTGAATCGGTCTTTGGTGCAGCATTTCCTGCCACACTTTCATTCTTTGGCTTTGCTACCGGTACTTCTGTCTTTGCAGCAGGTTGCTCTGGTGCAGTTGCCGCAGGTTTTGCCGATTCTTCTTTCTTATTCCTGTCGTTGATATTTCCAAGCACCTTGAACTCCGGTTTATGTTCCTGTTTCATTCTGAACACTTCCTGTTCTTCTTTCTGCTTCCTCTGCTCAGCCTCACGACGCGCCTGCTCAATACGTTCTTTTTCCTTGCGCTCTGCTTTCTCCTGAGATTCACGTTCCTTGCGTTTCTGAATGTCGAGACGGGTTTCTGTATTCTTATTCCTGTCGTCTCCGAATTCACCCATAAGCGCCTTGTACTGCTCATCAGAAAGTTTTGCATTAGGTGTGGCATCTTCTATTGCCATACCTTTCTTCTGCAGGAATTCAGCAACTGTGTTGAGTCCCACATTGAGTTCCTTTAGTGCTTTATTTAATCTTACTGGCATCGAATTTTTGCTATTTGACTATTTACTATTTACTTATTATTTCCTTAACCGTCACATTAGTCTTCAAACTCTGCCTTCAGAATTCGGAGTACGTCGTCAACGGTATTTTCCTCAAGGTCGGCCTTCTCTATCAGGAGTTCGCGTGGTGCTTCAAGTACGGCACGGGCAGTATCAAGACCGAGTTTCTTGATGGCATCAATAACCCACTGCTCAATTTCATCGTTGAATTCATCGAGATAGATATCATCGATATTCTTTTCGTTTTCATCGAGTTCGCGGAATACATCGATAGTATATTCCGTGAGCATACTTGCCAACTTGATGTTCATTCCGTTCTTACCGATTGCAAGTGACACCTGATCAGGATTGAGGTAAACTTCTGCCTTGCGTTCTTCTTCATTCATAGAAATGGAATTGACACGGGCTGGCGCAAGTGCACGCTGAATAAGAAGTTTCTCGTTTGCTGAATAATTGATTACGTCAATATTCTCATTTCTGAGTTCACGTACTATTCCATGAATACGGCTACCCTTTACACCAACGCAGGCACCGACTGGGTCAATGCGGTCATTGTAACTCTCTACTGCAATCTTGGCACGTTCACCTGGAATGCGGGCAATCTTATGGATTGTGATGAGGCCATCGTTGATTTCAGGAACTTCCTGCTCAAGTAAGCGACGGAGGAAGTCAGGTGCAGTACGGCTGAGGATAATCTTCGGATTGTTGTTCATGTTGTCTACCCGAAGTACGAGTGCACGTGCTGTCTCTCCCTTACGGAAGAAATCTGAAGGAATCTGTTCTGATTTTGGAAGAATCATTTCATTTCCTTCATCATCAAGCAAGAGCATTTCACGCTTCCATATCTGATAGACCTCACCTGTAACGATAGTACCTACCTTGTCAATGTACTTGTTGTAGAGATTGTCGTGTTCCAATTCGAGAATCTTGGAAGCCATTGTCTGACGGAGGTTGAGAATGGTACGACGGCCGAAATCGGAAAAGTTGAGTTTTTCTGCTACATCTTCTCCTATCTCAAAGTCGGCATCTATCTTTCGTGCTTCTGTAAGACCAATCTGAGTATTGTCGTCCTCAACTTCATTATCTGCCACAATCACACGGTTGCGGTAGATTTCAAAGTCGCCCTTGTCGGGATTGACAATCACATCATAATTCTCGTCAGTACCATACTGCTTCTGCAATACGCTGCGGAATGAATCCTCAAGGACACTGATAAGGATTGTCCTATCAATGTTCTTAGTCTCCTTGAAGTCCTTGAAGGTTTCAATGAGATTTACCTGTTCTTCGTTTTTCTTTGCCATTGTATTTTGTTTTTTTAGAATTCAATTACTGCTTTCACCCATTTTACGTCATCATAAGTGAACTGACGTTCTGCATCTACCAATACGGGACGTTTCTTGCCTTCAACCTTTTGCTTTTCCTTGTAGGAGAACCTGAAACCCTCCTCATTGGCATCGACAAGCGTACCTGTCAGTTTCTTTCCTTCCGGTGTCATCACTTCTACAGCCTTCGAGATGAGATTGACAAATTGCTGGACAACCTTCAAGGGCTGACCGATTCCTGCCGAACCTACTTCCAGTTCATAGTCTTCCACTTCACGGTCGAAATGTTCTTCTATGAAACGGCTGAGTTGACAACAGTCTTCAATCCATACACCATCCTTATGGTCTATCTCTACTGTGATTTTGTTTTCCTTGTCAACATCAACGCTCACGAGGAAGTATTCCTTATCCTCAAGCCACTGCTGACATACTTGCTTTACTTGGTTTTGATCTATCATTCTTGAATCATTAGAAATTAAAAAGGAGGGGCTTTTCAGTCCCTCCATCATTCATTCTGGTTGCAAAGGTACAAATTTATTTGATAAGTACAAGATTTACTACACATTTATTTCACTACCAGGTACTATTATGGCACTTTTCATAGGTTTTCCGCAGCAAGCAATACGACATAATGATAACACCATTGTTATCGCAACTCTTCATCAATCATTGTTACAGCTGCTACCATTTCTATGTCATGTATGGATTTCGGCATTCAAAAACATTCTACACATTATTACATCTTGCACTTTCGAATGCCAACTTGTATCTGGAGGTATTGAAAGTCAGTAACAGGTCAGTTATGAGTCTATTATGAGTCAGTAATGCTTCTCCAGCAAAAAACTGACTTCAACAACACTCGGTCAAGGTTTATCAATCAACTTCGTTGAACGGCAAGCATTCTTCCTTGGTCATAATAATAGTTGTTGAAGTTCTGTTGCAATATTGCAGGTACAAAAGTACAACAATTCTACAACTGCCGCAATGTGTAGTTTAATGGATGCTTACTCTACAACTGCTGCAATGTGTAGTTTGATGAATGGTTGCCAAAGAACCAACTACACAAAAATCCCCTCACTGAATATCAGCAAGGGGATTTTTGTGATTTATGATATAAGCGGATTACCTTGAACGGAGTGGAAGATACCATTTTCCACCACGGAGGTTATCGGCTGCAGGACAAACGCCATTTACACCCTTACGCTTTGCAACTTCGTTGGCAATGTAGTCCTTGTCGCCTGTGAAGAGTGCCTGACGCATGAGGTCGTAGAAACGCTGACCTTCGAACATTCCTTCGAGTGCTTCTTCATCGAGAATCTTCTGAGTTACGAACTGCTGGCAGACATCCTTCTCCTTTTCACGGGCAGCATTACTGAGTTCTTCATACTTTTCATATGCTTCTTTATAAGGAGTATTGAATTCCTGTTCATACTCATCATACCATGCCTTGTATTCATCAGAATTCACATCGTCTGGTACTGGATTGTCTACGTACCATTCATCGAATGCTTCTTGAATGGAATCAATGACTGCATACATTGCATCTGCCTCTGCCCAGTCTTCCGGATTACGAGGAAGTTCATAGTACTTGTTTACTTCACTGTGACCTGAACCAAGTGAGTGAACACCCATCATATCAAACTGATTGAATGTAGGGTCATTGAGTCGGCGAACTTGGAATGGATAGTTCTGACTTGTTGTATTCATATCGCCCCAATACAAGAATGAATAGCCTTCATACGTTGAAGGTATTCCGTATGAAACAATTGTACTTAACTCGCCAAGTTCAACATTTGAAATATAACTTTGGTAGTTCCATCCGTAATCCAAACCGTACTTCAACACTGCAAATGCTGTTTCATAGAAACCTGCACGGTTAAGCGCCTCAGCCATGTGAAGATAAAGGGTTGTGGTACGATACAATGGCACATAGAACACACGTTCGTCGTTGTTTGCATTACCAACATCGTTGTACTTGGAAATTTTCTGACGCAATTCATTATATTCCGAATGTGTCAAATTCTTTTCGGACTTTATGCTGTAAACTGAATGAAGACGGAGGTCGCCCACTTCCATTGCATCTTCAACCTTTGTTACATCGTCTGGTGCATACAATGTATCAGCCCTACTGTTCTCATAGCGATAGAAACAGAATTTCTGCTCACGTGAGATTTCCTTGATTCGCTGTGAAGGATTAAGCATTGCATAATAATTGTTCTTGTAAGAAGAATTGAATATTGCACGCAAATCAGTAACATGTCCATAGCACTCAATCGTATCCATTGGAATAGCAGTTATCTGTTCCTTACCATATTTGAATCGATTGCTGTAATTATCTGTTATATTCTTAAAGTTTGCATCTTGCCATGTAACATTGTCGGTTCCCAATGGATGCTCCTCATTTGCAAATGAAAGGAAGTCATGGTACATACGGATTGCCTCAATGAAGTCCTGACGGTTCTGAGTGCAACTACCTCTCCACAAATATAATTCTGCAAGCATTACACGTGCAGGAATAAAGAACTTACGGTATGACTCATTATGATACGTGCCTGCATAAGAAGGTATCATTGAGTTGTTCTCTGCGATATAAGGATAGCCCTTCAAGTCTTCAATGAAATAACTACAGATGAACTCCAAACCTCTTTTTGGATATTCTGACACCACTTTCTCTGCGAATGCCGAAGTTTCGACAGGTTCCGTAATGAATGGAACCTCTCCGTAAATCTTGGCAAGTTCAAGATAAGTCCACGCACGATAAGCCTTTACTGCTGCTATTTCCTTTTCGAAATATCTCTCGCCATGAGTTGTGAGCAAACTATCGACATAAGCAAGATAAATATTACAACTATTGATTACTGCATAATAATCTGTAGGGTTGTTGTATTCATTATCCAAACTAACGGCATTGTCGGCCAACTGACGGATGTCCTTACTGGTATAATCGTTGATATCTACCAAATCGGCGCGTGCTTCACCAAAGAGAACCGTACGCGTCATCAGTTTCTCCATGCGCTGAACAATACCCATTACCTGATAAAGGGTATCCTGTGGTTCAAGGTCTGATGTCACGAGTTCATTCTCGGCTGTAAACATATCTTCACAACCGACAAGTGCCAAAGCAGCCAAACCAAGTACGCTAATATTCTTTAATATTTTTTTCATGTTGTTATCCTCCAAATTACAAGTTAATCTTAACACCAAGAGTGAAACTGCGACCTGAAGTCAGGCAACCGGCATCAATACCCTGCAACAATGCGCTGTTACTGCATGAAACCTCTGGATCACTGCCTAAATACTTAGTAATAGTGAAGAGGTTGTTAGCAGCACCCCAAATAGTGAGTCCCTGAATGTACTCACTTGTAATTGGGAGATTGTATGATACTGTAACATTCTTGAGTTTAAAATATGAACCATCTTCAATCCAACGATCAGAGAAACGGCTGTTGCCCATAGGATCACCGAATGTTGCACGTGGAATATCAGTAATCTGACCTTCAGCCTTCCAACGACGTTCGATGGCTGTTGTCTGATTCATGAAGCGTGAACCGCTTTCAAGTACACTACGCTGGAAATTATAAATGTCATTGCCCAAACTATAGTTGAAGCGGCAATTTACCGTCCAGTGCTTTGCTATGTGGAAGTTTGCAAAAACGTTTCCGTAAATGTCTGGATTTGGATCACCTATAATCACTTTGTCATTGTCATTAATAATACCGTCCTTATTCTGATCAACGAATTTCATATCACCGGCAGCATATGCCTGCTTGGCACCAGTATTGTCAATGATTCCAAGATTTGCGTTTGCTGCTTCTGTGGAAGTTGCAAAGACACCATTAGTTTCAAATCCATAGAACATTCCGATAGGAGAACCTACACGTGATACAATTTCACCATCGAATGCAGAAGTAGTGAACTGAGTCTGACCTTCTGGCAACTTTGTAATCTTATTCTTATAGTGTCCCATGCTTGCACCAAGTTCCATCTTAAATGAATTGGTGTTGATTACCTTACCCAATAATGTGACATCAAAACCTTCATTCTTCAGTTCTCCGTCATTTGTCCAATAATCTGTAAGACCTGAGACGTATGCCAATGTTCCTAAAGAGATCAAGTTTGTAGTTGTTGAGTTGTAATAGTTGAAACGCGCAAAGAGTCGATTATTGAAGAAGTTACCTTCAAGACCGGCATTGAAACGATTTGTTGTTTCCCAGCGGAGTTTAGAATTACCAATGTTTGTAAGTCCGATTCCTGTCTGAGTTTCATTGAGCATTGTTGCACTTGACATTGAAGTAAGTGTTGCACTATTGTCAATGGCATCATTACCGACTGATTCAAAACCTACATTAAGTTTCAGCATATTCACGCCATTATTTGGACGGAACCAACTTTCATTACTAATCACCCAAGCACCCTGAATTGATGGGAAGATACCCCAACGAACTCCAAAGAGTCCAAGACCACCGTCAGCATCCTTACCATAACGAGAAGATGTTTCTGCGGAAACCTGACCTTGGAGATAATACTTTTCCTTGTAGTTGTAATCAAGGTTGAGATAGTATGACAACGAGTTCCAATCAGTATTTGTACCCTTGACATTACGTCGGAACAAATCTGCAGTTGTGTTTGGAGTCTTGTCGTTACCTGTGTTGTAGCCCAAAAGTTTTGAAGCAGTGAATGAGTCACTCATAAAACGTGCGCCTCCGAATGCATCAATACGATGTGCTCCCAATGGTATAGCCCAATCAAAGCGTGTATCGCTGAATATTGATGTATGCTTGTTATAGAGAGATGCTTTCGTGTTTTCAATTCTACCAACTCCAGCAAGATCAAAATTAGGCATACCTACCAATGGAGTATAATAACTTTCATCCATGCTCTGCATAGTAAATGAGAAACGTTCTTGAAGCGAGAAGTTCTTTGTTGCCTGCCACTTTGGAGTAATGGCTATATTAATCATAGTGTTGTCAAAACTATTCTTATTCACAGCTTCTCCATATTCCAAAATTGCTTTTGGATTAGCCAATGAACCTCTGTTACCCAAGACCTCAGCCAAATAATCATCGGCATCCGAGATGAATTCTGTCGGTACCCTCAATGTCGAGAAGTCATAAGGACTTACAAATGGAGACTTAATCAAAGAAAGGACACCTGGAGATGAGATTGCTACTGTTGCATAGTCAGCGGCAAGACCATCATCACGAAGGTCACGGGTTACATTTGTATAAGATGCATCGAAACCTGTAGTGAAATCACGTCCCAAGACAATATCTGAATTGAATCGGATATTGAAACGTTCCATATCATTCTTTTTCAGTGTCGCATTTGCATTGGTGTAACCCACTGAAAGGCTATATTGTGCGACATCATCACCTCCGGAAATATGGAGACTGTAATTCTGGCTGATTGCTTCTTTATATGTTTCCTTTCTCCAATCTGTATTATTATGATACATATTGTAGTAATAATAATCTGGATCAGGTTTCAGGAATTTGAAATCAACAAGTTTTGTACCTGTTCCCTGCAATAATTCGGAAGCTAATGTACGATAGCTTTCTGCGCCCATCATGTCGATTTCCTTTGGAAGCAGTTCTATACCCGCAGCAGCATTCAACTCAATACGTGTTGCCTGACTCTTTACACGCTTTGTATTAATCAGGATAACACCATTTGCAGCTTTTGCACCATAAATTGCAGTTCCATTCTTCAAAACTTTCACATCTTCGATATCTTCTACGTTGATTGCGGTAAGAAGATTATTGAAATATCCGTTGTGTAGCATCTGAGAATCATAAAGCATGTCATATACAACACCATCAACAACAATCAAAGGCTGGGCATTTGACATCAATGAATTATAACCATTGATGAACATTGTATTTCCCATGCCATTCAAAGCTGAGCGCTGGATTGAGCGTACATCTGCACCAAGGCGATTCTGGATTTCCTGATCAATGGTAATTGCCGTTGAATTGGAAAAGTCATTTGTAGAAACATCCTTGCTTGCTACAGTCTTAACTGTATACGTCTCAAGATAGCGATCTGTATATAACTGAATGTTTACACTGTGCGAACCATCTCCAATAGCAGTTCTATTAAGAGTGTATCCTTCCAAACTTGTTGATAAGGACGTTACAAATTCTGGGACCTTAATAGTAAACGTTCCATCTTCATCTGCCATAGCAGTATAATAGTTATTGTTATATGCCTTAATCTGAGCACCAGCAAGTGGTTCATGTGTGACTGCATCAATAACCTTTCCTGATATCTCAACCATAGGATATTGCTTGGTTGGTCTATCTTGCTTTGGTGCCTTGAGAACTATCACATCCTCATCAGCAACTTCTTCCTGAGCATTGATAGCCAATGGACAATAACCGACTGCTAACAATAAAAATAATATTTTCTTCATAATGTAAATTGTTTTTAGACTTTAATTATCATTGGCCTCAATCCTTATGAGGAACTAATAATATCTTGCTGAAATACATTTCACGTGAATATGTATTCTTTGCCTGACTTGATGAAATCTTTACTTCAAACTGGATGAGGATGCCTTCTTTATCCGTATGATAGTAAGAATATTCAGGAGAAATCTGACCGATATACATTGTATCTATTGCATTTTCGACATTTCCGGTATAGTATGCCTTGCCAGTTTCTGGATTCTTCATAGACTGCCCCTTGGAAGGATACTTACCTAAATTCTTTGAAGTACCTTCACGCTCGAATACATTTACTTGGAAATAATATGGTGCCAGACCTGCATCAACCTTCCATGTTGCATTCTTGTTATCTGCCTGAGCTAAACTGTCAGCCATGGCTACTTCATAAGCAGCAGCATACGAAGGATACTTATTTACCCACAATGGAGAATATACCAAATAGATATCATATGTAGTCTTCAATGTATTTCTCACCTGGAACGTTACTGTTGGATTGGCGGACTTTGTTGTAGGCTTAATATCCACAAAAGAGAAAAGTTTTCCTGTTTCCGGATCTGGAACAGACAACCAAGGGAACGACCCATCACACAATTTCGTATACAAATCATTTCCGGCGGAGTCCTTAGTCTTGTCAATATTCATATTATCGCATGATGTCTCCACTTTCCTGAGGAACTGGTCATATACAGAGATTGGATAGTCGTTGTATTGGTAGACATATCCATTACTGCAAAGGATTTTTTGTCCCTGATTGAAAATACCACCTGGTTCGAAAGGTCGATAATATCTATGGAACTCCCAATCCTTACCTCCAGTCCATTGTGTAGATATTACAGAGTCATTGGAATGCAGATTTCTATTGTCATTGTAGAACAAATCGCTCATTGCAAACAAATTTGCATAATAGTACTGAAGTGAATCTGTTGTTGAAACAGCCTGATCCACTTGATCTGCTACATTTTCAACAGGATTGAAGCGCAGACAAGTCTTTGCTTCATTTACACGTGCGATGTAAGCATCTACAGAAGGAAGTATCATTGAATATAGAGAGTCCTCATGATAAACCAATGCGCCAATTGATTTCAAAATCGTATTGTTACGCATCATTACAGAATCAATCCAAATATATTCACCATTCTCATCTACACCAATCGATACGCTTCGGCTCTGATCCAATGAGTCAGAATTGTACTTCTTCAAGAAGGAATACATTGACAATACAGAATCATCGATAATTACCTCTCCTTTGGCTGCTGCTTCTGCCTTCCACTGAACATACTGACGTTCAATTTGCTCATAGATATTGTCCAGATATGGCTGTGCTTCTGAGATTACATTTATTACGCCGTTATCACAGACAGTATTATAACTCAAGATATCAGCAGAACCAAAAGTGTGTTCGCTTGCATCAGACATACTTACTGTCTTGTTGTTCAATAATGAAATTCTATGCTTTTGATTATCTAAAGAAACATTATAACGAGTCATATGATTTTTAATGAAACGAGTAATAACGTCTTTCTTGTTTGTCTTTGCCAATTCCAGCCATTCATTTTTATCAAAAGAACCATTGACAGGTGCCCAAAGAGTATAACTTTGGCTTGAATTCAGCTCAAGGTCATATCCTGTAGCTTCTACAATCTCGACAAAATCTGACAAGTTTGAATTTTGCTTCAGGAAATCCATGATAGTACCATCAAAAGAGTTGGAATCTCCAGGACCATCATAATGCTCATCCCAGGTATCTGTACAAGAGTACAGAATACCTACAGAGATGAGTAGGATGCATGATAGTGCTTTAAATATAATTTTATTCATATTTATTTATATTATATAATCTATTAATAATACTAATGCCTGTCTTCTGCATAATACTCATTGTTATATACAGAACTTGGACAGAGCTCAATAAAGTCGAACGCAAATTCATTGGTCTCAGATTCCATCATCTGCTGCATACGCACCCAATGTTCTTCATTTTCGCCCGTATGGAATTGAGTGATGACCTTACGAATAGTATTGTTCTGATCACGGTGACACGTACCGAATGTCTTAGAACCTTCGTTTGAACCATCTGATGCATAAGAGTCCATACCTTTCATCCAACCACGGTTATGAAATGCCTTGTCGAATGCGGCAATGGCATCTTCATCGCCAAGGTCTGAGTCGCTTTTCCATCCGATACGTGCGTTATCCCCACTTGGACGCATGTCGAATGGTATACCGCATGGACGGCCATCGAGATAGACCTGAACAATACCGCGTGTTTGAAATCCCACACATGTCTGAAGACGGAGTTCGTATGTTCCTTCTGGAAGAGGAGGCAACTTGAACTGGAAGTCATAACGTCCCTTGATAAGAAGTTCGTCACCCTGATATGACCAGAACGTCAAAAAGCGGTTTCGTACATGCATGTGGGTAGCATCGGTAAATTTGAAGTTCGCGGCAGAACCTGGCTTGAAGCCAAGACATGTTGAAGTGTTTGTTGCAGCAGGACCCTTCTGACCGCCTTCTCCATATCTACCTCCGTCCACATTACTTCTGGTATAATGTCCGCGGGCTCCACTTGTAATAAAGTCAGGAGACAGAGTACAAGCATCAAGACGCATACGTTCTCCACCAATAACTCTTTCCTGAGTCTGACGTCCAAAGAATACAATATCACTAATGTAATGATAGATTCCATTTACTGCAGTTTGAGAATTGCCACGAAGGGATTCACTTGCAGAAAGGACTCTTGTTCCTGGAATCTTTACGCCTCTTTCATCAGAACGGGACATTACTCCACGACGATTAATATAAAGTCCTGATTCTGTTCCTGAAGGGAATGAGAACTTCATGAGGGCGGACATCATTGTTTCATACCAGTCTGCAATATCAAACTTACGACGATTGAAATTATATGGAAGAGTTGTATTCTCTCCATCAACGCAGGTAAGCTGATAATATGTTGCCTGGAATGGAAGAAGATGATATGCAATGAATCTATTTAGTGAATTTTTGCGGTTTGTCATATCATCATAGTACTTTGCATCTTCTGGATATACGTCATCATACAATGCAGCTGCCATGTGTCTTAAACTATCAAATGCGTTCTCGCAACCAGAATAATCAACATCATAAACTTGACCATAACGAACTAAGGCGACACTTGGATCTGTAACATTCTTGAATGCCTGACGCATAACATCGTCGGACTCAACAAATGCAGTATATTTGAAGAATCGTTTTTCCATATATGCCACATTGTCGCGTTCGTTGTCATTTGCTGTAGAAAGCACAAGTTTATTGTTTGTCCAGTCAATTGAATCAGCTCCGACATGATATGTTGTATCAATATAATCTTCCATCAACAAGTCCAAACCTGTATTATGCAAAGCAGTATAAAATATACTTATTGTTGAATCTTGTGCAAGAAGAGATGGCAACATCTCGTTTTGGAGATCAATAACTCGGTTTACCGTATGGACAACTCCGTTTTCTACAGAGTCATCAGGATTAACGATTACAGACTTCTTGTTGATGCGCATGACCGGCATAGTCTGCCCATCTGGAATACTGTCATCACAGGTAATAGTGAGGAAGCGGTCACACATATTACAATGAGGATATGTACCATCACTGTAATCGGTTGTAAAGTATGCAACTTCCTCAATAATATGATTCAATACCAATGTATCACAATCTACCTGAGACAATTCTTCGATACTACCTACATTTTTTGTTTTCAGATACTCACCTATAGCTTCGTTAGTCGGAGCAAAGATTGTATATTGACCATACGTACCAATAAGGTCTAACTTATGAGATTTCTCTATTGCCTTAACAAATTCAGAGAATTGAGGCTTACTTTTCAAGAAATCAGAAGCATACTGTTTTTTAGACGTATAATAGTTCTCTACCCCAGGATCGTCGGAGCAGCTGAAAACGGTTGCTGTCATTGCAATAGCAACGAGCATGTATAATGAATATTTCAAAATATTTTTCATAACGCTTTCATTTTAGTTTTTTACGACATCTTCTTCGTCATAATAGATAGGATTCTGGTCCAAATATGGATTTATCTTCATTTGCTCCTTTAATACAGGAAGATACATGAAGTCCATAAGGTTCATCTTTGCAAGTGCCGCACGTGAAGCCTGACTGAACTTTGAGCCCACTTTAGTTTTAAACCAATTTGTATTTCCGTCACGACGTGAGTGACGTACTAAATCATAATAACGCTTTCCTTCAAACAGTAGTTCACGCTGACGCTCCAATTCTACCAAAGCTAAAATTGAAGAATATGAAGTATAATTATTTGCCTGTGGTCGACACTTACTATTATCCCATGCTCCAGGATTTGAGCGCATGTAAACAGCTGAAACCAAATTAAAAGCGTCTTGATAGAGAAGTGAGTCAGAGTTTATAATGCTTCTTAACTCAGCCTCAGACACAGCTATTTGCTTGTTTTCTGCATCCAGAGCAATTGTTCCAGTTTCGGTTGTTGCTGGATTAATAAGTGCAGCAAGGCATGTTTCTGCTTCTGCACGCATAAGCATTATGTCCGTAATACGATAGAATATCCATCCTTCTGTACGCTGACCAGAAGAACGAACATCTTGGTCAGTAGAATGCTGGGGAGCCACCCAAGAGGAAGAAGTACGGGAAACTACTTTACCGTATTTATCTTCTGAGCCAGCTTTATTACTAGCAACTACATACTTTAAGATTTTAAATATTTCACTTTCATCATACTTGAAAGAGGCAATAGAACGATAATCAGTAGGACAAGAGAAAACCTTTGTATCATCATACACATCTGTTTTCTTAAATGCTTCTAGAATAAGTTGGTCATTCGCAGAAAGCTGCTGAGAGCGTCCACCACCTTGGGATGTTGAATTGCCGTAAAGACGTGATACATCTTCATTCTTTTGCTTTGCATCGTCCTGAGTATCTTCATATGTAAGTTCGAAGATACTTTCAAATGAGTTACCCTTACCAAAGATTGCATTTGTAGCCAAAGGACCATTGCTGTTCTTTCCACCTTTTTCTTCTGCTAGCAATGGGAAATGATAATCCGCATAGACATCCATGTCCATACTTTTCACCAGTTCTCCATCTTCGTCCAGTTTATACTCATCCATTTTTGCACGCATGACGTAATCACTGCATTCAATACTTTTCTGATAGTATTCCTTTTGACGTGAAACATCAAGATTAGCATCTGATGCTCTCCACAAATAAAGGTCTGCAAGAAGTGCATAAATCGCAGATCTAGTTACCTTTCCCGAACTCTTGCGCATATCATGTGCATAACGGCTCTGCGCTGAGTTCTTGCAGGATTCCAAATCCATTATCAAAGTATCTATTATAAGTTCACCCGCTGTTTGAGGGAGCAAATAATTCTGATCATCATCAATGGATGCCTGGAAAGTAAATGGGACCTTTCCAAATGCCTTAACCAATTCAAAATAGCATAATGCACGAATGGTCTTGACTTCTGCCAAATTAATAGCCAAATCAGAATTTGTATAGTTTGGATCTTTTTCCGCAACAGAAGGAGCATACATTGTTACGACATTGCATCGGTTAATAACTTCATAAAATGGAGCCCAATCACATATTGTATTGGTAGTTTTCATATTACCCTTCAGCATGTTTTTGATTTCTTCATCGACATCTTGACCTTCTACAATATTATCAGAACGTCCCTCACCCCATAAAATCATTTTTTCTACGCAACCACTTTCCTGAAGTCCTAAATAACAGGAACTCACAACACTTTGAACGTCTTGTTTGTTCGTCCAGAAATTTTCCAGAACGACATCATTCAAAGGGAGTAGGTCGAGATCGCAGCTTGCAACTGTAAGTCCCATAAGACCAACAAGCCCAACTAAACCTATATTCTTTTTTATATTTTTCATTTTTTCAATATTTTAAAGTCCTAAATTCAAACTAAATGTGAATGATTTTGAACGTGGAGTACGACCGCCATCACTTGCTGCAGAATAACCAGCTTGAGCGACTTCTGGATCAACACCTGAATATCTAGTAAGCAAGAACAAATTATTCAAGTTGACATTACAAGTCAAATGACTAAGACCTAATTTCTTAATGAAATTTCTATCGAAATCATAAGAAATCTGTATATAGTTTAGACGCAGGAAAGATGCATCTTCTACAAATCGGTCACTTCCTAAATAATTATATGTATCGTAATCAGTCTTTGTCGTTGCTGCACGAGGGAGGAAAGTAATATCTCCTTCATTATGCCAACGCCAATTGACGGAGCGACACTGGTTATTATTGTTAGCCATACTTTCAGCATCCATACGAGCCTTATTGATTACCTTATTGCCAACACGATAGTTGAATTGGAAGTTGACTTTCCAACGTGCATAGTTGAGTTTAAATCCGAATCCACCAGTAAGTTTTGGCAATGAAGAACCAAGATATACAATATCAAGTTCATTAATCTGACCATCATGATTGATGTCCTCATATTTGGCGTCACCACCTACAAACTTATACATTTTTCCATCATAATCGAAATACATATCTTTTGGATTGCCCTTTGAATTCAGGATTACTTCACCTTCCGCATTACGTGCGACTGGAGCATCTGGACCACTTACGCCCTTAACTTCTTCTGGACTGTAATCCGAATACTGGTATGTACCAAGATATCTAAAGCCATAAATAGAACCTAGAGGATTATGAAGTTGTACACGTGACAGATACTGTCCGTTATCAAAATTGAACTCATCATTCATACCCTCAAGAACAGTTGGTTCCATCTCAAGAATTTCATTTCGGTTGTTGGCAAATGAAATATTGAAATCTGCGGAGAACTTGCCTGACTTAATAATTTGATTACCATTAACATTGAATTCCCATCCATTATTACGCATTGCACCGCAGTTTTTGTATGAGAGAGAGGTATATCCTGAAGAACTAGATATTTTGTAATTACCCATCAAAAGATCCGTTGTCTTCTGTGTATAAATCGAAAGGTCACCGGTAATCTTTCCATCAAGGAAACCAAAGTCGAAACCTAAGTTCCAAGTTTCTTTCTTCTCCCAACGAAGGTCTGCCAGACGGATGTTGTCAGGATATACTGAAGCAGAACCGAGGTATGTTCCACCTGTCTTATAATAACTATAGAATGTACCTTCAGAACCAGGTTGATTACCAACAATACCCCAACCTGGACGAATTGACAACATTGTAATCCACTTGAGTTTCTGCATAAATGGTTCATCACTGATATTCCAACGTGCAGAGATACCTGGGAAGCTACCCCAACGACGGCCTGGACCGAACTTTGTCGAGCCATCACTGCGGAGTGTTGCATCAAAGATATAACGTCCCTTATATGCATAGTGTAACTGAGTCAATATATAGAGGCTCTTAGATTCACCTGCAGATGTACTGAAACTGGTAGGTACACCGCCCTCTGCAAATGCAGATGAAATACTACCTGTAGGTAACCATTTTTGAGCTACGTTCTGCGATGTATTGTTACCGATATTATATTGTGAGCGTACCATAGCAAGTAAACTGTGATCCTCATTTTTAAAATGAGGTTGGAATGTCAATGAGTGACGGGTCGAGAGCTGACGGCTCTTACCTGAATTTGCAGATGCTGAGTTATACGAATTGTTTGACCAGTTGTTCGAGATAAGAGTACCTGGAAGGTAATCCTCACCATCACGGTTCTGAATATTATAAGCAACCTGTCCTTCATATGTCAAACTTGTCTGACCAGCTTCCGTTCCAAGAAGTTTGTACTGGAGAATAAGTTCTGGAGTCAGATTTAGGTTCTTTGTATTATTTTTTGCCCAATGAGCAACTGCTACTGGATTTGGTATTCCATATTGATCACCAAGCAAAGCCTGTTGATCACTATTGAAATCTCTACCACTACCAGCCCGTACAGGAGAAGCAACGTATGGATTCATTATATAATAACGATCTGTATCTATGCCGTTGGCATCTTCCTCATATATGGATACATTTGGCATCTTCTTATAAGCAATAGACAGGAGGTCACCACCATAACTTGTATTTGTCAAATGTTGATTAGTATATGCAAGGTCGAAATTTGTCTTAACCGTAATACGGTTGCTTACAAAATAGTCGAGAGCCAAACGAGTGGTGAAACGATCCTGATGCTGCTTGATTACAGTACCAGTCTGGTTATCATAACGTCCGGAAATTCGGAAATTTGCCTTTTCACCACCACCGGTAAGAGATACAGTATGTTCGTGTTGGAAACCCATCTGCTTTACGGCTTTCTCCCAGTTGGTATTGTCATTGAACATGTTGTATTCTGAGAAATTCTTATCATAGTTAATTTCAGGTATGTAATTTACATTTCCTTTTTCACTATAATCTGATTTCAACTGAGGATTGAAGTATGCCTCCTTCATATACATCGTGTACTCATCACCATTGAGAAGTTTCATTCCGGAAGGTTGCCAAGTACCAGTCAAACGATATGAATAACTTACTTGAGTCTTACCTCGACGACCACGTTTAGTCTTGATTTCAATTACACCATTTGCTCCTTGAGATCCCCAGATTGCTGTAGCGGCAGCATCTTTTAG
This sequence comes from Bacteroidaceae bacterium, assembly GCA_024398475.1. GTDB lineage: Bacteria > Bacteroidota > Bacteroidia > Bacteroidales > Bacteroidaceae > Colivivens. The sequence goes on from JAKSJB010000004.1 coordinate 73,674, forward strand.
TACAGAAATACTCTCAATATCATCAGGGTTCACATTAAGAAGTTCTGCGAATCGATCTTCATTTGCATTTGTATAGTCAAAATCTTCTGCTCCGACATCTGACCAAACATTACCATTGACAACGATCAATGGGTTAGCATTACCATATATGGTACTTACACCACGGAGACGCATTGTCGTACCCGCACCCAGGTTACCTGAGTTTGAGACAATATCAAGACCTGCAATACGTCCTTGAAGAGCCTCGTCAACAGTTGTCATTGCCAAACCTTCAAATTCCTTCATATCAATAGTCTGCTGTGCGACAGATATCTCTGTTACAGGAATTGACAAACCTGAACCTTGACTCTTTTTAACAGCCTTTACGACTACTTCCTTAATTTGAGTTGCACTCTTCATCTTTATTTTATAAGATTTTCTATCAATTGGAAGAGTTACTGTATTATATCCAACATAAGAAATTTGAATATGGTCCTTAGGATTTTGAATACGGAAAGAGAAGTTACCGTTTATATCAGTAACACCATGAGCAACGATACGCTTATTCGCATCAAGCTCAACAACATTTACCATCATCAGTGGTTCAATATCATCAGATACATTTCCACTGATTACATCACCAGCCTTTACTTGTGCGCATACAGCAACAGGAAATAGGCTAATAGCTAACAGAAAAAATAATATCTTCTTCATATCATTTACTTAGTTTATTTGGAACCATATTCTTTATACCACTATTTGTTGAAAGTTTTCTATCCTTATATATGAATTGATTCTCATCAGGATTAGTTGAACCTGCCTTATAACTATACAGCAAAGGAGTATCAACAGCATGAATAACTGCACTTGAAGAATTGTCAATCTTACAATTATAAGGTGTCTTGATATCTTTCTTATTTTTGTCATCTATTAGCCACCATTCCCGTGCCATCAAATTGAAATATCCAGCATCCGTTCGAACCTTTATTTCATTTTGCATTTCATCCTTTACAATAATTCCGTCAGGAGAACATGATACTACACTTATTTTATAAGGACGACCTGGTGTATACTTTTCTGCACCATCAGAGCTTTCTGCTTCATCAGAAGTTGCAATATGAAGTTTTGTCTTTCCAGATTCATAATTTCCAGATTCAAAGCCATAATCAACATATATCGAATTGTCCTGTATATGATATCTTATGAAATCGAGCATTACTGACTTTATCGAATCTTGATGGAATGTTCCGCCCTCCTCTGCATCAAGGTTTTCTGCTACATCCAGGTCTTCAAGCGTTGGAAGTCCCATTGCGTAAGCCTTTTGCATAGCTGTATTTGTTGGAGCATAAATTGTATAATGATATGAATTAAGCAAATAATTTACACTCTTTTTTCCATCTTTCTCGGCATAATATAACAAATTTCCGAATTTCTGGTCTGCAGCATACCAATTGTCCTTTGCGTCAACGGTTGAGACTGCGCCACAAGATTGGAGCATAGCTAGAAAATCTGAGAAGTCAGCATTTTCATTAAGTATCTGACAAACGGACTTTGTAGTACCCATTGCCAAGCCATCAGCTACATATGAAGTACCATTCTTTACTTTAAAAATTTGGTGAGGAACCAAAGATGTTCCATGCTCAGCCTGCCATGTAGGAGTGATTCTTGTTGATGTAGGATCGTCAGGATTATTTGTACCCTCAAACTTTATGAAATTATTACCTTTTGTCTTGAAATATTTCTTATTTGGGAATTCCATTTCAGTCACAGAATCAGAAACTACAATAATATTATCTAATAAGTCATACATACGATTTAAGATAAATTCATTGTTTGTTCCATTTGTCAACTTTGTGAGTGATTTTCCCTTAACTGCAGAGCCATCATCCAATACCTCGCACTCAAAAACTTCTGCATTAATTGATTGTTGTCTCTCGTCATACTTGAATTCCCAAAGGTTACGGGTTGCCTGACCGTATGATACAGGATCGATATAAGTCAGCAGACCTTTATTCGTAGGAATTACGAAACGATAATGCGCTACCATTGAGTTCAAGTACTTGTCATAGTCCATGGACATAATGGCATTGTTTATTACCTTCATCTGAGTTGTATCTACGACAACTGGAAAAAGTACTGAAGAATATGATTTTGGTGCAAACACTTTATCTGTAACATACACTGCACCATTACAACCTAAAATAACGTCTTCAATGCATTCTTTGGAAACTCCTAATTTTTCATTTGCATCATCAAGGACATCTGCAAAGTTTGTTGGAAGAGCGCCAACGAATGAAGGCAACATATTAACATTCACGAGTTTGGCAATAACTGATGTTGGAACTGCATTCAACTCAGAAATCATATCGCTGCCCTGGGCATATTTCTTGTAATAATCCTTAATAATCTTTCCAGCATCACCATTCCACCACTGATTTACAGCTTCGTCAGTTGGGACAAGCATCACAGCCATATCTTCCATCATTGCTGTTCGAGGGTTTGAAACATTTGAAACGTATGCGTTCCATCCTGGATCAAATTTCAACAAGTTCTCATTAGCATCAAAAATATTACCGTCTTTATCACGGTTAAATGCTGCATCGGAAGAACTACCGGCACTAACTGATGAGCCATAAGACCTTTTTGAGAAATAACGCTGCACAAACACATTCTCCGCACGTGAATTTCCAGTATATGCCCTTGTTATTTCCGCAGAATCCTGAGGTGCAGTGAAACGGTCAAGAATAGAGTTGAAATACCGTGTTTTAGGATTAGAACGAATTATCTCTGCCATGTTATCCAATGGAAGAATTACTTTGTCAACCTCGTGAATAAAACCATTGCTACAGAAAATATTAGATTTTCCTTCTGCTACTTTTACTTTAGCATTATTCACATAAACATCTTCTGTCTGGAAGGTTCCATCAGGATTTTTATATAAAAAGTCAACATCTGTCGTTGCCAATTTATTACCTTGGAGAAACTTTCCATTGAAGTGAATCATTGGATGTGCCGTTGCATCCCTAAATAAAACGATTGTGTCTAGTCCTGCAATAGCATCGAAAAATTTGTTTTTTGGCAGTCGCGCAGCAAATTCACGAGCAGGGATCACATCCACTGTATCGAGAATAGACTGTGAAGATACTCGGCGGAAAACTTCTCCAGGGACTGGACCGCCTGTTGAAGAGCCAGGTTGTGCAGATGAAAGCAATGTTGTTGGATAAGGGTTGTCAATCATAGCTGAGTAAAGAAGCACTTTCTTCTGTGCAAGGCTCAACTCTGAATAACTACGCACATTCCAAGGGTTCGATTTAAAAAATTCATCGAACGCAGCATCATCAGCAACAAACAAGGTTCTACTACCTGTCTTGGCAAGAATTTCATCTTCTCCAAGATCCTTAATCAATTGCACGAAATTAGTGAAATTACCTTGATCCTTTACATAGCCAAAGAGACTGTTCAAACCACTAGGTTGATCATTTTCTCTGTCTAATGCGTCATCTGAACAAGAGTAAAATCCCAAAGATGCAATCAGCATAGCACCTCCCACCAGGAAATGTCTGCTTAGGTTTTTCCTTTGTAAGTTATACATCAGATTCATTTGTAAGTTAATAAATATTTTGGTTAATTAATTCGTTCAAGTCTACATATACGCGCACACGTACGCAATAAAACGGGTGCAAGTTACGAATTTTATTGTTAGTACACAAATTTTCACAATATTTTAGATTGATTTTTTCTATATTTTACGGTTTGAAACACCATTTTATTCTTTGGAGCGATTTCTATAACTAATTATATTATCCATTACAGCAAAATAGTATTCAACACAGAATCATATTCAAAATAAACAATAATAAATTTCAAAATCAATCAAAAAACAAAAAGACCATGTCTCAATTAAGAAACATGGTCAAACTATCACGGAAAAATCCGAAATTATTCTGCCTTTTCTTCTACAGATACTGATTCTGAAACAGTTTCAGCCTCAGTTGCATTCTCTTCTGCAACTGCAGCCTTTGGAGTGGCCTTACGACTACGGCGTGTACGAGTTTTCTTCTCAACCTTTGCCATATTTTCATCAAAATCAACTAATTCGATGAAAGCCATATCTGCATCATCTGAAGGACGCTTACCCAACTTAATAATACGAGTATAGCCACCTGGTCGATTAGCAACCTTATCAGCTACAGTTCCGAAAAGTTCAGTTATCGCATATTTGTTCTGCAAATAACTAAATACTACACGGCGAGAAGCTGTTGTATCTTCCTTTGCCTTGGTAATAAGTGGCTCAACATATACGCGAAGAGCTTTTGCTTTTTGAAGAGTCGTAGTAATACGCTTATGCATAATAAGTGATGTTGCCATATTTGACAACATAGCAGCTCTATGAGCTGACTTACGGCTCAAATGATTAAATTTTTTATTGTGTCTCATCGTTGATTAATCTTTATCCAGTTTATACTTACTAGTGTCAGTTCCGAATTGAAGACCATGCTGTTCAAGCAAATCATCTAATTCTGTAAGTGATTTCTTACCGAAATTACGGAACTTAAGCAAATCATTCTTTTGGTACTTCACCAAATCACCAAGCGTATCAACCTCTGCAGCTTTCAGGCAATTGAGAGCACGAACTGAAAGGTTCATATCTGTGAGTTTGGTCTTGAGCAACTGACGCATGCGCAAAATTTCCTCATCAAATTCTTCTGCACCATCAATATCATTGTTATCCAAAGTGATCTTTTCATCTGAGAACAACATAAAATGATAAATAAGGATTTTAGCAGCTTCCTTCAAAGCATCCTTAGGGTGAATTGAACCATCTGTAGAAATTTCCAGAATCAACTTATCATAGTCAGTCTTTTGCTGAACTCGGTAAGGTTCTACTGCAAACTTCACATTGCGTATTGGAGTGTATATTGAATCTATTGCAAGTTCATTGATTTCCTTACAGAACTCACGATTCTCATCAGCAGGAACATATCCATGTCCTTTATTGATATTTAATTCAATCTCCAAAGTTGCCTTTGGGTCTAAATGACAAATTACCAATTCAGGATTTAACACTCCAAATCCATTAAGATATTTGCTGATGTCACCAGCTTTAAACTCGGTTGAATTTTCGACTGTGATAGATACCTTCTCAGATTCTACCTCGTCAACTGTTTGCTTGAATCTGACTTGTTTGAGATTCAAGATAATGTTGGTAACGTCTTCCTTCACGCCTGGAACAGTAGCGAACTCATGCTCAACACCGGCTATACGAACCGTATTGATAGCAAAGCCCTCAAGCGAAGAAAGAAGAATTCGACGCAAAGAATTACCAATGGTAATACCGAAGCCAGGTTCCAAAGGACGGAACTCAAAGCGACCGAACTTTTCGTCGGATTCCAACATTATTACTTTTTCAGGTTTTTGAAATGCTAATACCGCCATGGTTAATTATTATTTAGAGTACAACTCGACAATCATTTGCTCTTTGATATTCTCAGGTATATCTGCACGTTCTGGCATATGGAGTAAAGTACCACCCATAGCAGAATCGTTCCATTCAATCCAAGGATATTTACTGTGGTTAAAACCTGCGAGAGATTCTGCAATTACCTCGAGAGAACGAGCCTTCTCACGAACAGCAACCAACTGACCGGGTTTAACTGAATAAGAAGGAATATTAACAACCTGACCATCAACAGTGATATGCTTGTGACTTACCATCTGACGAGCTGCTGCACGAGTTGGTGCAATACCAAGACGATAGACAACATTATCCAAACGAGCCTCAAGGAACTGAAGAAGTACTTCACCAGTAACTCCATCAGAAGCTGCTGCCTTCTCGAACAAATTGCGGAACTGACGTTCTAGAACGCCATAAGTGTATTTAGCCTTTTGCTTCTCTGCAAGCATGAGACCGTATTCAGATGATTTCTTACGACGGTTATTTCCATGCTGACCTGCAGGATAGTTTCTCTTTGACAAAACCTTGTCTGGTCCAAAAATTGCCTCACCAAAACGACGGGAAATTCTTGACTTTGGTCCTATATATCTTGCCATAATTCTGTAATTGTTTGACTATTTACTATTACTATTTCAAGTATAACATCTTCTACCACATGCAGAGTACGTTGCAGCCGCGATAGCAGAAAGGAAAGATGCTATCAATTATATTTATGAATAACATTACTGCAATGTATGTATAAGAATAATACTCTAATCTACATTATTATACACGACGACGCTTTGGAGGACGGCATCCATTATGTGGAAGTGGAGTAACATCGACAATTTCAGTTACTTCAATTCCTGCTCCGTAACATCCGCGGATAGCAGATTCACGACCATTACCTGGACCCTTAACATAAGCGGTTACTTTTCTCAAACCAAGATCATATGCAACCTTTGCACAATCCTGAGCGGCCATTTGAGCTGCATAAGGGGTATTCTTTTTTGAACCACGGAAACCCATTTTACCAGCCGATGACCAAGAGATAACCTGACCCTCGCTATTAGCCAATGTCACAATGATATTATTGAATGATGAGTGAACATGAAGCTGACCTTGGGCTGTTACCTTTACATTTCTCTTCTTTGCAGAAGTTGATTTCTTTGCCATAATTCTATTTACTAATTGACAATTTACTAATTAATTTATAAGAAGCATAAAGACGTCATTTACTACTTAGTAGCTTTCTTCTTATTTGCAACGGTCTTCTTCTTACCCTTACGAGTACGAGCATTGTTCTTTGTACTCTGTCCGCGTACTGGAAGTCCAATACGATGACGAATACCACGATAGCAACCAATATCCATCAAACGCTTAATGTTTAATTGGATTTCAGAACGAAGATCACCTTCGACCTTGAATTCTGAGCCAATAATTTCGCGGATTTTAGCTGCTTGATCATCAGTCCAATCTTTTACTTTCAAATCCTTGTCAACTCCAGCCTTTTCTAAAATTTTTGCTGAGCTGCTGCGTCCTATACCAAAAATGTATGTTAACGCAATTTCGCCTCTCTTATTCTGAGGGAGGTCGACACCTACAATTCTTATTGCCATATCTTAAATCTATTAATTATCTACTTGGCTTGTGAATTTTATCCCTGACGCATCTTATACTTAGGATTCTTCTTGTTGATTACAAACAAGCGACCCTTACGTCTTACGATTACGCAATCAGGAGTACGTTTTTTTAAAGATGCTTTTGTTTTCATTGTTTTTTAGCTTTTGCGGTCTTACTTATGTACTACCTGTTATTTATATCTAAATACGATTCTACCTTTGGATAGGTCATACGGAGACATCTCAACTTTAATCTTATCTCCTGGGAGAATTTTTATATAATGCATTCGCATTTTCCCCGAGATATGAGCTATTATCTCATGGCCGTTCTCCAATTCTACCCGAAACATTGCGTTTGACAATGCTTCTACAATTGTTCCGTCTTGTTCTATTGCTGACTGTTTTGCCATATCAATCTATAAATGATTACCTTTGAATAAGATTTTCAATTTCATCAAACGATGATAAAATATCCGCCTTGCCTTTCCTGACACATATTGTATGCTCAAAATGCGCAGAGATAGACTTATCACGTGTTACTATGCCCCATTTATCAGGTAACAGGTAAATGTCTTTTGAGCCATAAGTTATCATAGGTTCAATTGCTATACACAGACCATCCTTAAGCTGCATTCCATTTCCTCTTTTACCATAATTTGGGACTTGAGGATCTTCATGCATTTCACGTCCGATTCCGTGACCTACAAATTCTCTTACGACTCCATATCCATGATTTTCGCAATGTGACTGAACAGCATAAGAAATATCACCTATGCGATGACCAACCACAGCCTGTTCAATTCCTTTATATAACGATTCCTTCGTAACACGCAACAAATTGCTAACAGTTTCAGAAACTTCGCCTACAGCAAAAGTATAGCATGAATCTCCACAAAAACCATTAAGTTTTGTTCCGCAATCAATAGAAACAATATCACCGTCTTTCAAGGGAATATCATTTGGGATTCCATGGATAACGACCTCATTGACAGAAGTACATATACTCGCAGGAAATTCAGGACCATATGGATTAGGGAACCCCTTAAAAGTCGGTTCTGCACCATGATCTCGAATAAATGTCTCCGCCAAGACATCTAGCTGACGAGTAGTAACACCTGGTTTTATATTTTTAGCTAATTCTGCGAGAGTCTTACCTACCAAGAGATTTGCCTCTCGCAGAAGTTCAATTTCATCGTCGGTTTTAAGATATACCATCTCTAAAGATTAATATGCACCGCCAACACCGGCATGAGCACCACGAACGCGTCCAGAATCCAGAAGTCCATCATAGTGTCTCATCAAGAGGTGACTTTCAATGTGCTGTAAAGTATCAAGCACTACACCTACAAGAATCAACAAAGATGTTCCTCCAAAGAACTGTGCAAATTCCTGCTTTACTCCGACCAAACCTGCAAAAGCAGGCAATACTGCGATTAATGCCAAGAACAAAGAACCTGGCAATGTGATACGAGACATAATTCGATCAAGATACTCAGCAGTATTCTTTCCTGGTTTAACACCAGGAACGAAACCATTATTACGTTTCATATCCTCAGCCATTTGCGTAGGATTGATTGTAATTGCAGTATAGAGATAAGTAAACACAATAATCAAAATTGCGAAAATTAAATTATACAACCAACTTGTATTGTCTGTGAGAAGACTTACAAACTGGCTGCTTGACTTACCTCCAGTATATCCAATCAAAGTAATTGGAATAAACATGATTGCCTGAGCAAAAATGATAGGCATTACATTAGCTGCATATGGTTTCAATGGGATATACTGACGAGCACCTCCCACTTGTCGGTTTCCAGCAACACGCTTTGCATACTGAACAGGAACACGTCTAACGCCTTGTACAAGAAGGATTGCAGCTGCAATAACAATAAGCAATGCAACTATTTCTACGAGGAAAATAAACAATCCACCATTTCCACCAAAACGAGAAAGGAATTCCTGACCGATAGCAGAAGGGAAACGAGCGATGATACCAATCATGATAATCAAAGAAACACCCTGACCAATACCTTTATCTGTAATTCTTTCACCAAGCCAAAGAATAAACATACTGCCAGCAGCCAAAATTATGGTTGAAGTAATCAGGAACCATGTCCAATCAATAGATGGATAAATAGCCTGACCTGCAGTAGTCATCTTAAGGTTCACCAGGAATGATGGAGCCTGGAGAAGCAAAATAGCTACAGTTAAGTAACGAGTGTACTGATTCATCTTGCGACGGCCACTCTCACCCTCGCGTTGCATTTTCTGGAAATAAGGGACAGCAATACCTAGCAACTGCATTACAATTGAAGCAGAGATGTATGGCATAATACCAAGAGCAAAAATAGATGCCTTGGAAAATGCTCCACCTGAAAACATATCAAGCAAAGACATCAAACCTTCACTTGTTTGCTGCTTCAAATTACCCAAAGCCTCAGTATCGATTCCCGGCAGCACAATATATGAGCCGAAACGATACACTGCTATCAAAGCAATTGTTATCAGCAGACGAGTACGCAAGTCCTCTATCTTCCAAATGTTGGTCAAGGTCTTAATGAACTTGATGTCTGTTAGTTTATTTGCTTTTCCCATTATTCTAGAGTTTTACAGCGTTGCCACCTTTTTCAGTAATTTTTGCGATTGCAGTTTCAGAGAATGCATGAGCTTCAACTTCAAGTTTAGAAGTCAGTTCACCATTTGCAAGAACTTTCACCAATTGCTTTGCATTTACGAAACCTGCCTCAATAAGTTCAGCAATGCCAACTTTCTCGAGGTTCTTATCGTCAGCCAACTTTTGAATAGTCGAAAGGTTAATTGCCTTATATTCAACGCGGTTAATGTTCTTGAAACCGAACTTAGGCACACGGCGTTGGAGAGGCATCTGACCTCCTTCGAAACCAATTTTCTTCTTGTAACCAGAACGAGCCTTAGCACCCTTATGACCACGAGTAGAAGTACGTCCCTTTCCAGAGCCATATCCACGACCAACTCGCTTACTATTATGAGTTGAGCCTTCTGCTGGTTTTAAATTATGTAATTCCATTGTGTCGAATTTTTAAATTAGTTACTTAGTCGATAACCTCAACAAGGTGACTCACCTTATTAATCATACCACGTACAGAAGGGGTGTCTTCATGTTCAACTACACGACCCAACTTAGTAAGTCCAAGGGAATCTAATGTACGCTTTTGGTCTATTGGACGGTTTGCACGACTTTTAATCTGCTTAATCTTTATTGTTGCCATGTTGTTGTCCTCCTTATCCATTGAATACTTTAGTCAAACTTACACCGCGGTTCTGTGCAACAGTCTTAGGATCACGCATACTTGTAAGAGCATCAATTGTAGCCTTTACAAGATTGTGAGGGTTTGAACTACCCTTTGACTTTGCAAGAACATCAGTAATACCTACACTTTCGAGAACGGCACGCATAGCACCGCCGGCTACCACTCCGGTACCTTCAGAAGCAGGCATAATAAGTACTCGCGCACCACCAAACTTAGCATAAGCCTCGTGAGGAACTGTTCCGTTGAGTACTGGAACCTTTACTAAGTTCTTCTTTGCTGCCTCAACACCTTTAGCAATTGCAGCAGTAACTTCACCTGCCTTACCAAGACCGCATCCAATTACGCCATTCTCATTACCAACAACAACGATAGCAGCAAATGTAAATGTGCGACCACCCTTTGTTACTTTGGTAACACGATTAATAGCAACCAATCGATCCTTAAGTTCGACGTCGTTTCCTATTTTTACTCTATTAACCATAATCCTAATTAAAATTTAAGTCCTGCGTTACGGGCAGCATCAGCTACCGCTTTTACTCTACCATGATACAAGTAACCGTTACGGTCAAAAACTACATTTTCAATACCTGCTGCGAGAGCCTTCTGAGCAATGAGTTCGCCGACCTTAGTTGCCTGTTCAATCTTATTACATTTTTCAAGTCCACGTGATGAAGCCGAAACAAGAGTTTTTGCATCTTCATCATTAATTACCTGAACGTAAATCTGCTTATTACTTCTGAATACAGACATACGTGGACGTGCAGCAGTACCTGAAACTTTATTACGTACTCTATATTTGATTTTGATACGTCTTTCTATCTTTGTTATCATAATTATCGTACAATTAAAAATTATTTAGCACTTGCTGACTTACCTGACTTTCTTCTTACAACCTCGCCCTGGAAGCGGATACCCTTACCCTTGTATGGTTCAGGCTTACGCAATGAGCGGATTTTAGCACATACCTGACCGAGCAATTGCTTATCACAAGACTCGAGCATAATAAGAGGATCCTGGTTACGCTCAGACTTTGTCTCAACCTTGATTTCCTTCGGAAGAGCAAAAAGAATAGCATGTGAGTAACCGAGAGCGAACTCAATCACATTACCAGTATTTGATACACGATAACCGACACCTACGAGTTGAAGTGTCTTCTTATAACCTTCAGATACACCTACAACCATGTTGTTGATAAGTGCACGATAGAGACCATGGAATGCGTGACGCTGCTTTGTATTGTCCTGCATCATCTCTGAATTCTCTTCCAAAGTGAGTTGACCATCTTCAATTGAAACCTTGATAGCTGGATTTACAAACTGTGAAAGTTCACCTTTTGGACCCTTAACTGTTACAATGTCATCCTTAAGAGTTACTGTAACTCCTGCAGGAATACTAATAGGTAACTTACCAATTCTAGACATTATATTTCCTCCTAATTAATAAACGTAACAAAGCACTTCACCACCGATCTTCAGTTCTGAAGCTTCCTTGTCTGTCATTACACCTTTGGATGTAGATAAGATTGCGATACCTAATCCGTTAATCACACTTGGCATGTCTTTGTATCCAGTGTACTTACGAAGACCTGGACGGGACACACGCTTCAAGCTCTGAATTGCGCTTGTCTTTGTTGCGGCATCGTACTTAAGAGCAATCTTGATAGTACCCTGAGGACCATCTTCTACAAACTTGTAGTTAAGTACATAGCCCTTGTCGAAAAGAATCTTAGTGATCTCTTTCTTCAAGTTTGAGGCTGGAATCTCTACGATTTTGTGCTTTGCCATAATCGCATTTCTCAGTCTCGTTAGATAATCTGCTATTGGATCTGTCATAATACTTAAATTAATCGGGACATCCCGACAATATTTAATTAATAAAAATGGGTCTAAATTTTACCAGCTTGCCTTCTTTACTCCAGGAATCAAACCTGCAGAAGCCATCTCACGGAATTGAATACGTGAAATACCGAATTGACGGATATAACCTCTTGGTCTTCCTGTAATCTTGCAGCGGTTGTGAAGACGGATTGGATTTGCATTTGCAGGAATATCCTGAAGTTTACGAGCAGCCTCGTAAGCCTCCATAGGATCACCTGTAGCAACAATCTTCTTCAACGCTGCACGCTTAGCAGCATACTTAGCAACAAGCTTTGCACGTTTAACCTCACGTGCTTTCATTGATTCTTTTGCCATACCGATAGATTATTTATTAGCGTCCTTAAATGGTAATCCGAAAGCCTTAAGAAGAGCATAGCCCTCTTCGTCAGTCTGCGCAGAAGTTACAAACGTGATGTTCATACCCATAATCTTATCAACCTGATCAATATTGATTTCAGGGAAGATTATCTGCTCCTGAATACCCAAAGTGTAATTTCCACGGCCATCGAATTTACTATCAATACCCTTGAAGTCACGGATACGTGGAAGAGAAACGCGGATGAGTTTCTCAAGGAACTCATACATTCTCTGACGACGCAAAGTTACCATAACACCAATTGGCATCTTCTTACGAAGGTGGAAATTTGAAATATCCTTCTTAGACATTGTTGCAACAGGCTTCTGACCAGTAATCTGAGCAATTTCCTGCATTGCAACTTCAATAACCTTCTTGTCAGCAGTTGCCATACCAAGACCTTGGTTTACAACTATCTTCTTCAAAACCGGAATCTGCATAGGAGAAGAATAGTTGAACTGTTTCATAAGTGCAGGAGCAATCTGCTCTGCATATACGTTCTTAAGATTTGCAGTTGTACTCATTAGATTTCCTCCCCAGATTTTTTTGCATAACGTACTAATTTACCATCAGCTCCCACCTTACGTCCAATGCGTGTTCCTTTTCCTGTCTTAGGATCAACTACATTAAGATTAGAGATGTGTATTGGAGCTTCTTGCTTAATAATACCACCCTGTGGGTGCTGTGCGCTTGGCTTAGTGCTCTTAGACACTAAATTAACACCCTCGACAACGGCACGCTGCTTTTCAACGAGAACAGAAAGTACCTTACCAGTCTGTCCTTTAGAGTTACCAGCATTTACGATAACCGTGTCACCTTTCTTAATATGTAATTTACTCATTACTTTATTAATTCTAATAATTAAAGAACCTCAGTAGCCAATGAAACTACTTTCATATTAGCAGCACGGAGTTCACGAGCAACAGGACCGAAAATACGGCTACCTCTCATTTCACCGGCATTGCTCAAAAGAACACATGCATTGTCGTCAAAACGGATATATGATCCGTCTGGACGGCGTACTTCCTTCTTTGTGCGAACGATAAGAGCCTTGGAAACGGTTCCTTTCTTTAAATCGCTTGAAGGGATTACATTCTTAACTGTAACGACGATTGTATCGCCTACAGTGGCATAACGACGACGGGTACCGCCGAGTACACGGATACAGAGTACCTCACGTGCACCACTGTTGTCAGCAACAGACAATCTTGATTCTACCTGTATCATAATTACTTAGCTCTTTCTACGATATTAACTAATCTCCATCTCTTTGTTTTACTCAGAGGACGGGTTTCCATAATGAGCACTGTATCGCCTACATTGCAATCATTATTTTCGTCATGAGCATGGTATTTCTTAGTCTTGCTAACGAACTTACCATAAATTGGGTGCTTCTCCTTGAACTTAGCAGCAACAACGATAGTCTTATCCATCTTTGAGCTTACAACTACACCCATTCTTTGTTTTCTTAAATTTCTAGCTTCCATGTAGATGCAATTTTATTTGTTAAGTTCTCTCTGACGCAACTCTGTCTTCATACGAGCGATGTCACGACGAAGCTTCTTAATTTGTGAATGATCCTCTACAGGAGAGATATTGTGGTTGAACTTCATATTGGTGTAGTTTGCAACCTCGGCTTCAAGGCGTTCTGCCAATTCAGCGTCTGTGAATTCTCTTATTTCTGCAATTTTCATAATCCTTAAGCGTTTTTGTCGTAGTCACGTCTTACAATAAACTTAGTTGTAGTAGGAAGTTTCTGTGCTCCGAGACGGAGAGCTTCCTTAGCAATCTCATATGATACACCTTCGATCTCAAAGAGAATACGACCTGGCTTAGCAGGGAATACATATTTATATGGATCTCCCTTACCTTTACCCATACGTACGTCTGCAGGTTTCTTTGTGATTGGTTTATCAGGGAATATGCGAATCCAAACCTGACCTTGACGCTGCATATAACGGGTAATAGCAACACGGGCTGCTTCAATCTGCTGAGCAGAAATCCAACGAGTTTGGAGTGCCTTAATACCGAAACTTCCGAATGAAAGTTCAGTTCCTCGGTGAGAAACGCCCTTCAGGCGACCGCGGCCTTTTTGGGGTCTTCTGTATTTTTGTCTTTTAGGCTGTAACATGTTTCTTCAACGTTTTAACGGTTAGACTTTCTGTTTCTGAATCTTCTACCGCCATTGTTGTTGCGGGCAGTATCCTTCTGCTGTGCGAAGTTAGGAGCAAGATCCTGCTTTCCGAACTTTTCTCCACGGCAGATCCATACCTTGATACCGAGCAGACCGACTTTAGTAAGTGCTTCTGCGAGGCAGTAATCGATATCGGCACGAAGTGTGTGAAGTGGAGTACGACCTTCCTTGTACATTTCAGAACGAGACATTTCTGCACCGTTTAGACGACCAGAAATCTGAATTTTGATACCTTCAGCACCTGAACGCATTGTGTTAGCGATAGCAGTCTTGATTGCACGACGGTAAGCAATCTTACCTTCAATCTGACGTGCAACATTATTTGCCACGATTACAGCATCAAGTTCAGGACGCTTGATTTCATAGATATTAATCTGAACATCCTTGTCAGTTAATTTCTTGAGTTCTTCCTTGAGCTTGTCAACTTCCTGACCGCCCTTACCGATGATAAGTCCTGGACGGGCAGTACATACAGTGATGGTTACGAGCTTAAGTGTGCGTTCGATAACAATCTTTGATACGCTAGCCTTAGCGAGACGCGCATTCAAATACTTACGAATCTTACTATCTTCGAGGATGTTATCTCCGAAGTTGTTTCCGCCAAACCAGTTTGAGTCCCAGCCTCTAACAATACCGAGACGGTTGCTAATTGGATTACATTTCTGTCCCATAATTACTTTTCCTCCTGAGTTTTAGCGTCCACAAATACAGTAACATGATTAGAACGCTTGCGAATTCTGTATCCACGTCCCTGTGGTGCAGGTCTCATACGCTTGAGAGTAGCACCTTCATCTACGAAAATTCTTGTGATATACAGTTCGCCGTTTTCAGCCTTTCTTTCATTTTTCTGCTCCCAGTTAGCAATCGCAGAGCGAACCAACTTCTCGAGATCATTTGAAGCATCCTTTGAGCAGAACTTTAGAGTTGCCAAAGCCTTGCTTACCTCCATTCCTCTAACAAGGTCTACTACGTAGCGCATCTTGCGTGGTGATGTTGGGATGTTGCGAAGACTTGCAAAGTAGGCAGTCTTTTTGGCCTCTTTTTGCTTCTGGGCCATTAATTTTTTTCTTGATCCCATTATTTCAATTTCTTAATTTCTGTGAATCTGTTTACTTCTTTCTATTACCTGCGTGACCGCGGAAAGTACGAGTAAGTGCAAACTCACCGAGTTTGTGGCCTACCATATTTTCAGTAATGTAAACAGGGATGAATTTATTACCGTTATGAACCGCAATGGTATGTCCGACAAAGTCTGGAGAAATCATTGAAGCTCGTGCCCATGTTTTTACAACGTTCTTCTTACCGCTCTCGTTCATATCAAGAACTTTCTTTTCGAGCTTAACGTTAATATATGGACCTTTTTTAAGTGATCGACTCATATCTCTTACTTAGTTAACTATATTACTTTTTACGTCTTTCAATTATGTACTTTGTTGATGCCTTCTTAGGAGCACGAGTCTTGAGACCCTTAGCGTACAATCCATTACGTGAACGTGGGTGTCCACCAGACTGACGTCCTTCACCACCACCCATTGGGTGATCATGTGGGTTCATTACAACACCACGGTTGTGAGGACGACGACCCAACCAACGGCTACGGCCAGCCTTACCTGAAGACTCGAGTGCGTGGTCAGAGTTGCTTACGCTACCGATAGTAGCACGGCAGATTGAAAGAATCTTACGAATTTCACCAGAAGGGAGCTTGATTACGCAATAGCGGCCTTCACGTGAAGTCAACTGAGCAAAATTACCAGCAGAACGCACCATCTTGGCACCCTGTCCAGGACGAAGTTCGATATTGTGAATGACAGTACCGACTGGAATGTTCTGAAGTGGGAGAGTATTACCAAGATCTGGTGTTGCATTCTCACCTGACATGAGAGTAGCACCTACTTGCAATCCGTTTGGAGCAACGATGTAACGTTTTTCACCATCTGCATAGCAAAGGAGTGCGATACGTGCTGAACGATTTGGATCGTACTCGATTGTCTTAACTACAGCTGGTATTCCATCCTTATCTCTCTTGAAATCGATGATACGGATAAGTTTCTTGTGACCGCCACCTCTATAGCGAACTGTCATTCTACCATAGTTGTTACGACCACCAGTACTTTTCTTACCGAATACAAGAGTTTTCTCTGGTACTGATGTAGTAACATCATCGAAAGTACCAATAGCTTTGTGTCTTTGACCAGGGGTAATTGGTCTGAATTTACGAATTCCCATTGTTTAATTAAATGTTACTAAAGAAATCGATAGTTTCACCTTCCTTGAGAGTCACGATAGCCTTCTTGTAGGCATTGAGCTGACCCTTGATAACACCGGCACGTGTGTAACGGCTCTTACGCTTACCAGCGTACTTGGCAGTGTTAACTGAAACTACACTTACATTATACTTTGCTTCTACTTCTTTCTGAATCTCGATTTTATTGGCCTTAGGATGCACAATGAAGCCGAACTTATTGTTCTGCTTGTCTGTAACAGCTGTCATCTTTTCAGTTACCAATGGTTTGATAATGTATGCCATATTGTACCTCCTTACTTATTAAAAGTTTTCGTTAACCAACTTAAGCGCATCTTCAGTCACAACAAGTACATTTGCATTCATTACCTTGTAGGTATTGAGTGCACTGACTGAAGCGACTTCAACGCGCTGTATGTTACGAGCTGACAAATATACGTTTTTATTATTACTTGGCAAAACAAGAAGCAACTTTTTACCTTCAACATTGAGATTTTTTTGCATTTCAATGAACTGTTTGGTCTTTGGAGTGTCGAAATTGACATCTTCAATTACCATAATTGCATTCTGCTGAGCCTTGTATGAGAGAGCACTCTTACGTGCAAGATCCTTAACTTTCTTGTTAAGTTTAAACCAATAATCGCGTGGGCGTGGACCAAACACTCTACCTCCTCCACGAAGAACAGGAGACTTAATATCACCACGACGGGCACCACCACCACCTTTCTGGCGGATAAGCTTACGTGTAGATCCTGCGATTTCACTTCTTTCCTTTGACTTGTGAGTACCCTGGCGCTGAGCTGCAAGATACTGCTTTACTGCAAGATAGATTACGTGGTCGTTAGGTTCAATTCCGAAGATAGCGTCATTCAATTCAACCTTCTTACCAGTCTCTTGACCTTTAATGTTTAAAACTGAAACTTCCATTACTTCTTGATTGTTATGATTGAACCCTTACATCCTGGAACAGAACCCTTAACGAGAAGGAGGTTATGTTCTGGAATTACTTTAATTACCTGCAGGTTGTGTGTTGTAACCTGTACATTTCCCATTTGGCCACCCATCTTGAGGTTCTTGTAAACACGTGATGGAGTTGCACATGCACCAATAGAACCTGGCTTACGCTGACGGTCGTCCTGACCGTGAGTTGACTGACCTACACCACCGAAACCATGACGCTTTACTACGCCCTGGAATCCTTTACCCTTTGATGTACCTACAACGTCAACATAAGGAGCGTCATTGAAGAGTTCTACTGTAATAACATCTCCAAGGTTGTACTCCTCGTCAAATGCGAACTCGGCCAAGTGTCTCTTTGGTGTTGTACCTGCCTTCTGAAAATGACCCATCATAGGCTTAGTAGTGTTCTTTTCCTTAGCTTCCTGGAAGCCTACCTGAACAGCAGCATAGCCATCTTTCTCTACGGTCTTAATCTGGGTAACAACACAAGGACCTACTTCGATAACAGTGCATGGAAGATTCTTTCCCTCGGCACTGAAAACGGATGTCATTCCGATTTTCTTTCCTAATAATCCTGGCATTTCTTACTTTGTTTAAAAATATGTTTAACTAAATCTGTTTTATCTTCTAAATGTGAAGCAGTTCACTACACCTTGATTTCAACTTCAACACCGCTAGGCAATTCAAGCTTCATAAGTGAATCTACAGTCTTAGGAGTAGCATTGTAGATATCGATAAGACGCTTGTAAGTGTTGAGTTCAAACTGTTCACGAGACTTCTTGTTAACGAATGTGCTTCGGTTAACGGTAAAGATACGCTTGTGAGTTGGCAATGGAATTGGGCCGCTTACTGTAGCCTCAGTTGCCTTAACTGTCTTTACGATCTTCTCTGCAGACTTATCTACGAGATTGTGGTCGTAAGACTTGAGCTTGATTCTGATTTTCTGACTCATTGTTCTTAATTTTAATTGTTTGTTAATATTATATCGCAAGAAGGAATATCGCAGTTAAGAGTCATTCGCTAACTGCGATTCCAACTTGATTGCTTATTTTACTATACCAAATCTGCACGGCCGCCACATTCCTGAAGAACTGCCTTAGCAACAGAACTTGATACAGGAGCATGATGATCGTATGTCATTGTTGATGTAGCACGACCTGATGTGATTGTACGGAGTGCAGTTACATAACCGAACATTTCTGACAGCGGAACCATTGCCTTAACGATTCTCGCACCAGAACGGCTAGTATCCATACCTTCTACCTGACCGCGGCGCTTGTTGAGGTCACCGATTACATCACCCATGTTTTCCTCTGGAGTAACCACCTCAAGTTTCATGATTGGCTCCATGAGTACTGGCTTAGCCTGAGCACATGCATTCTTGTAAGCCTGAAGTGCACAGATCTCGAATGACAACTGGTCAGAGTCAACCGGGTGGAAAGAACCATCGATAAGACGGACCTTCATTGAATCCATTGGGAAACCGCCGAGGACACCATTTGTCATGGCATTTTCAAATCCCTTCTGGACAGATGGGATGAATTCCTTAGGGATGTTACCACCCTTAACCTCGTCGATAAACTGAAGTCCGTTTTCATTATAGTCTTCATCCTTAGGACCGATTTCTACGATGATATCTGCGAACTTACCACGACCACCAGACTGCTTCTTGTAAACTTCGCGAAGGTTGACAGGCTTTGTAATTGCCTCCTTGTAGTTAACCTGAGGCTTACCCTGATTACATTCAACCTTAAATTCACGCTTCAGACGGTCAATAATGATATCGAGGTGAAGTTCACCCATACCGGAGATTACGGTCTGTCCGCTCTGCTCATCTGTCTTAACGGTAAATGTTGGGTCTTCTTCGGCAAGTTTAGCAAGACCTACAGAAAGTTTATCAAGGTCTTTCTGAGTCTTTGGCTCAACTGCGATACCGATTACAGGATCTGGGAAGTCCATTGATTCGAGAACGATTGGAGCATCCTCATCACAAAGAGAGTCACCAGTATGAATATCCTTGAGACCTACAACTGCACCGATGTCACCTGCAGAAATTTCCTCTACCGGGTTCTGGTGGTTTGAGTGCATCTGGAACAGACGTGAAACACGTTCTTTCTTACCAGAGCGGCTGTTGTAGATATAAGAACCTGCACTAACCTTACCTGAATAAACACGGATAAATGTCAGACGTCCTACATATGGGTCAGTAGCGATCTTGAATGCAAGAGCTGCTGTCTTGTCATCTTCGCTTGGCTGGCGGTCTTCCTCTTCCTTGGTTGTAGGGTTAGTTCCTACCACGTTAGGAGTATCGAGTGGAGAAGGAAGGAATGCACATACATAGTCGAGAAGAGTCTGAACACCCTTGTTCTTGAATGAAGAGCCGCAGAGCATAGGAGTGATTTCCATGCTTACAGTACCCTTGCGGATAGCAGCGATGATTTCTTCTTCAGTAATTGTTGAAGGATCATCAAAATACTTCTCCATGAGAGCGTCATCGACATTAGCTGCAGTTTCAAGCATCTTATCGCGCCATTCCTCAGCCTCACCCTGGAGTTCAGCAGGAATTTCCTCTACACTGTAGTCAGCACCCATAGTTTCATCGTTCCAAACGATAGCCTTCATCTTGATGAGGTCAACCACACCCTTGAAACTTTCTTCAGCACCGATTGGAATTACTACTGGACATGGGTTGGCACCAAGAACTTCCTTCATCTGACGTACTACTTCGAAGAAGTCTGCACCAGAGCGGTCCATCTTGTTAACATAACCCATGCGAGGAACGTTATACTTATCTGCCTGACGCCATACGGTCTCTGACTGTGGTTCAACACCACCTACAGCACAATAAGCAGCAACTGCTCCATCAAGAATACGAAGTGAACGTTCAACTTCAGCGGTGAAGTCAACGTGTCCCGGAGTATCAATCAAGTTGATCTTGTACTTGTTGCCGTCATAGTTCCAGAATGTAGTCGTTGCAGCCGAAGTGATAGTGATACCACGTTCCTGCTCCTGCTCCATCCAGTCCATTGTTGCTGCACCATCATGTACCTCACCGATCTTGTGAGTGAGTCCTGTATAGAAGAGGATACGTTCTGATGTTGTAGTCTTACCAGCATCGATGTGAGCCATGATACCGATATTGCGCGTCAAATGCAAATCACGTTTTGCCATATTATTCTATCCTTAATTTCTTACTTACCTAAAAACTTAATACCTTATTGAAATTAGAAACGGAAGTGAGCAAATGCACGGTTAGCCTCAGCCATACGATGCATATCTTCCTTACGCTTGAACGCACCACCCTGTTCGTTGAATGCATCCATGATTTCTGCAGAAAGTTTTTCTGCCATGTTCTTACCAGAACGCTTACGGGCGAAAGCAATCATATTCTTCATTGAGATTGCCTCCTTACGGTCTGGGCGGATTTCTGTTGGTACCTGGAAAGTAGCACCACCGATACGGCGGCTCTTAACCTCCACCTGAGGAGTGATGTTGTCGAGAGCCTTCTTCCATACTTCGATAGAAGACTTCTCTGCGTCCTTCATCTTGTTTTCAACGATACTGAGGGCATTGTAGAAGATAGAGTAAGCAATACTCTTTTTGCCGTCATACATAAGGTGGTTAACGAATTTTGTAACCTTAACGTCACCATAAACGGGATCTGGAAGGATCACACGCTTTTTTGGTTTAGCTTTTCTCATTGTTTTGCTTGTTTTGTAGTCTGGGGTTGCTTTGTTACTGTCTTCAACATCCTCACTTGGACATTTACTCAACCATTTCCTTAGCGTCCTAAAAACCAGACATTGTTAATTGATTTGTTTACTTCTTAGCCTTTGGGCGCTTTGCACCATACTTTGAGCGACGCTGAGTACGGCTTTCTACGCCGGCCGTATCAAGAGCACCGCGGATAATGTGATAACGTACACCTGGAAGGTCCTTTACACGTCCACCACGTACGAGCACGATTGAGTGTTCCTGCAAGTTGTGACCTTCTCCTGGAATATAGGAGTTAACTTCCTTTTTGTTCGTCAGACGAACACGAGCGACCTTACGCATCGCTGAATTAGGCTTCTTAGGAGTTGTAGTGTAGACACGTACGCAAACACCACGACGCTGAGGACATGAATCCAAAGCAGGTGACTTGCTCTTGTCTACCAACACCTTTCTACCTTTTCTTACTAATTGTTGAATAGTAGGCATTTTTGTTTGTTTTTTAATTATTATTATATTATATATTGTATAAACACATTAAAATGCTTCCGGATTCGGCTCAATTCTTACATTCCATAAATGCCAAACAAGCACATACTAATACGCTACGAACGGGTATAGTTCGTGCATAATAGTCCAAAAAGCGGTGCAAAGGTAGTAATTTCTTTTCAAACAGCACGTTTTCTGAGCAATAAATTATCATTACGACCTCAAAAAAGTATGTATTTGTATCTAATTTTAAGATTATTTAACTTTCATAAAGACTTTTTAATGCACAAAAAATCAAGAAACATGAATTTTGCAATCAAAACCTGACGAATTACGAGTCATTCTCACACACATTTTCTCACACTTGCCACAAACTCAAAACAAACACTTCCGCCATTTATAGTTTTATATTACTACACCTATTATATATAAGAGCAATTTCACAAGAAAGCACATGGTTTTCGTTACTGACTCATAACTGACTCATAACTGACCTGTTACTGACTCCCAGACCACCCATTTCCGGTTTCAAATTCAAATCATGTCCAGGACACGCCGGACACAGTCCCCAACATGGGAAGGACAAGGTTACATGTCAACCGTAGGAGCTGTAAGGAACGACACCTTACCATGACGGATGGGAAAGGTAACGTCATACTGATATTTCACTTTTTTCTTGCCTTGACGGGCAGGTTTGAATTTCAGTTTCCCCACCACCCTTTGAGCCTCTTCATTCAAAGCCTTGTCAAGACCTCTTACTATTGCCGTTTCAGTTACTTTTCCTTTCTCGTTGATAATAAATGCCACGACAATCTGTCCGTTCACGGAACTCAAGCCCACAGAACGGAAGTTCTTCTTTATGAAGCGGTTAATTCCTTCATTTCCACCCTTGAATTTAGGGGAAGAAACACTTTCACGCTGCGTCTGGCGACGTTGCATGAAAGGTGTATCAAATCCAAAATCGAATATTTGTGCCTCGACCCCGAAAGACAAAGAAAAAAACAACAAAAAGCACAATATAGTTATACAAGACTGTTTCATCATACCATTCATTTAATATTTTCGACTGCAAAATTAATTAAACCAAAAATAATTTCAATACAAATTGCAAGAAAAGTAGAAATAAATCGAATCTTTTAGCAGATTATTCTTAATTAATTATTAACTTTGCACACTCAAAGTAGTTTTCAATTAAACAGAACAACATTATGGACACAAAGAAAATAAAGACTGCCTTAGTTTCCGTTTACCACAAGGACGGACTCGACGAATTGTTGGCCGAACTGAACAAGAACGGAGTAAAATTCCTATCAACAGGCGGAACACAGGCGTTCATCGAAGGTTTAGGCTATCCTTGTCAGAAGGTTGAAGAACTGACAACATACCCTTCAATCCTTGGAGGACGAGTTAAGACACTCCATCCAAAAGTATTCGGAGGAATCCTCGGACGACGCGAACTCGAAAGCGACCAGCAGGAAATGGCAAAATATGAAATTCCTGAAATCGATTTGGTAATCGTGGATCTCTACCCATTTGAAGAAACAGTAGCATCTACAAACGACGAGCCTACAATTATCGAAAAGATTGACATCGGCGGAATTTCACTTATCCGTGCAGCAGCAAAGAATTTCAACGATGTAGTCATCGTTCCAAGCAAGGCAGAATACAAGCCATTGTTGGATATCGTAAAGGCACAGGGAGCAGAAACCACAAAAGCACAGCGCAAGCAATTTGCAGAACGCGCCTTTGCCACAAGTTCACATTACGATACTGCAATTCATGCATATTTTGCAAAATAGGCAGAACTGCGTACCAAACAAATAGAAATCCATTAAACAAACATGCTATCATGGGCCTTTTTTCATTAACAGAAGACATTGCAATGGACCTTGGCACAGCCAATACCATTATCATCTGCAACGGGAAAATCGTTGTCGATGAACCATCTGTCGTAGCATTGGACAAGCATACCAATAAAATGATAGAAGTTGGTATGAAAGCCAAGATGATGCACGAAAAAACCCATCCGGACATACGTACATGCCGTCCGCTTAAGGACGGAGTTATCGCAGACTTCAATGCCTGCGAGCAGATGATGCGCGGACTTATAAAGAAAATCAATACAAACAAGTATTTCTTTACCCCATCATTACGCATGGTCATTGGTGTCCCTTCCGGCTCAACAGAAGTAGAACTCCGTGCCGTACGAGACAGCGCTGAACATTCAGGAGGACGCGATGTATACCTATTATTCGAGCCAATGGCAGCAGCAATCGGTATAGGCCTTGATGTCGTAGCACCAGAGGGAAACATGGTAGTGGATATAGGTGGTGGTTCCACCGAAATTGCAGTAATTTCACTCGGTGGTATAGTAAGCAACAGTTCTATTCGCGTTGCAGGAGACGAACTCACATACGACATTCAGGAATACATGAGCCGCCAGCACAACGTAAAGGTATCAGAACGTATGGCAGAACGTATAAAGATACACGTAGGTTCTGCACTTACAGAACTTGCCAACAATGCTCCGGAAGACTATGTCGTACACGGTCCAAACCGAATCACGGCACTTCCGATGCAGATACCAGTATGCTATCAGGAAATCGCCCATTGTATCGACAAATCCGTGGCAAAGATAGAAACCGCGATTCTTTCTGCGCTTGAACATACCCCACCAGAGATTTATGCCGACATCGTAAAGAACGGAATCTGGCTAACCGGTGGCGGTGCACTTCTCAGAGGCCTCGACAAGCGACTTACAGACAAGATACACATTCCATTCCACATTGCAGAAGATCCACTTCACAGCGTTGCGAAAGGAACCGGTAAGGCGTTAAAGAACATTGCGAACTATCCATTCCTGATGAGATAGTCATTCACACGAAGAAAACAGGACACAACATTATTCTAAAAGTTAAGGAATGGTCTTTCTGGACATCAGCAAAGCCATCCTTAACTTTTTAACTACATTAATAACAAGCGTTTAAGCCAATTCTCTCTCAGATTTCACAGAAAGAAAAATGCAAAACCTGATTGACTTCATAATAAAGTATAAGCATTGGTTTCTCTTCCTGCTGCTGGAAATATTCAGCCTTTCCCTGATGTTTCGGTTCAACAACTATCAGGGAAGCGTATACTTTACTACAGCAAATTCCATGGTTGGAGGAATCTATTCAACTGTAAATGGAGTCAGTTCATACGTCAACCTCGGAACGGTCAACAGCAAACTCGAAGCCGACAACGAACAGTTGCGTGCAGAACTCTACGAAATGAAGCGGCTACTTGCAGCCCACCACATCGACACACTCCATTTCAAAGGATTTCAGTCATCACGTTTTCATTTCATCGGAGCCAAGGTCATCAATGCCACGCTGCACCAAAGCAACAATACGCTGACCATCAACAAGGGAGAAAAAGACGGGATACGTCCTGAAATGGGAGTCATTTGTTCAAGTGGTGTTGTAGGTACAGTTTATCTTACCAGCGCCCACTATTCAATAATCATACCATCCATCAACGTAAACTCAAAAATAAGTTGCAGACTCGGAAAAAGCAATTTCTTCGGTACACTTGAATGGGAACATGGAAATCCTACTCATGCCCAGATGGTTGGAGTACCGCTACATGCAAATATAAAGAAAGGTCAACTTATTGAGACCAATGGTTTTTCCGATATCTTCCCGGCATCAATCCCGATAGGTCATGTAGAGAGCGTTGAACCTTCAGCAGACGGACTGTCACACAAGATTTCCGTGGCACTCACCACAGATTTCAACACCCTGCAGGACGTGAGCATCATTACGAACTATGCACACGCAGAAAAAAGATTGCTTGAGCAGAAAGCAGACTCCATCCTATCTGAAAATGAGACAGATAGTTTCTATTAACACAAAATGCGTTAACGCATTCAATTAATAATATCATCATAAACAATGGGTTACACAACATTACTTCGGTTCGTACGATTTGCAATACTGCTGACTGTGCAGTTGTTGGTACTCAACAATCTGCACCTCTTCGGCTATGCCACTCCGTTGCTCATTGGCTATATGATTATTTGCTTCGAGACAGGAACGTCACACACCATATCACTTCTATGGGGATTCTTCATAGGACTGATATTTGATATCTTCTCCAACACAGTCGGAATCGGAGCAGCAAGTTGCACACTCCTCGCAATGGTACAGCCATACGTTCTGAAACTCTTTATGCCACGTGACGTAAACGAATCGTTCCGTCCTACAATTCAGACACTTACCATTCAGAAGTATGTAAGTTACGTACTTACCTGTATGGGTATCCTACATTTCTGCTTCTATCTCCTGCAAGCATTCACCATGGCAAACATCTGGCTTACCATAGGAGCGATGTTTGGAGGAACACTATTGGCTTCGCTTATTGTCGTATGCGTAGAATTCATCATTCACAACAAGAATGAAGATACTGATATTCTCAAGGGACAGAAATGAAAGATGTCAATCTCGAACATAGAAAATTCATTGTAGCGGCAATTGCACTTGCAGTTGTCTTTATCTATATCTGCAGATTGGCATACCTCCAACTAGGTCCCAACGATTATGAAGACAATGCCAAGCACAATGCCATTTACAATAAAGTCCTCTTCCCTTCACGCGGATCCATTTACGACCGTAACGGCAAGTTGCTCGTTTATAACGAACCTGCATACGATGTAATGGTCATCACTCGGGAAATAAGCGATCTCGATACTGCTGCATTCTGCAAGACGCTGCAAATCACGAAGGAAGAGTTTGAGGAGCAGATGGATTTCATCAAAGACACAAGTCGCAATCCAGGATATTCATCATATTCCCAACAACTTTTCATGCCTCAGATTTCTGCATCTGAATATTCAATACTGCAGGAGAAACTATACCGATTCCATGGATTTTACGTACGCGAGCATACGGTTCGCAGATACAAATACCCCAATGCTGCCCACATTCTAGGTGACGTAGCAGAAGTATCTGGTACCGACATCGAAAAAGATGACTACTACAGCGCCGGCGACTACATAGGCAAGCAAGGAGTAGAACGGTCATACGAAAAGGAACTGCGAGGCACTAAGGGAGTGGAAGTACTGCTGAAGGATGCCCGTGGAAAGATACAGGGACGCTATCAGAATGGAGAACTCGATTCACTACCACGTCCAGGAAAGGACATTACCTTAAGTATCGACATCGAACTTCAGGCACTAGGCGAACGCCTCATGTCGGGAAAACGAGGCAGTATCGTAGCGATAGAACCAAGTACGGGCGAAGTACTTTGTCTTGTTTCCGCACCGAACTACAACCCACAGACCCTCGTAGGCAAGGAACGCAGCAAACGTATTATCCAGATGATCAAGGACCAAAGCCGCCCTATGCTCAACCGAGCCATATCCGGCACCTACCCACCAGGATCCACATTCAAGCCTGGTCAGGCATTGACCATGCTTCAGGAAGGAATCATCACATCAGGCACGCCATTCCCATGCAACGGAGGATTCAGATACAGAAATCTGAAAGTAGGCTGTCACGCCCATCCATCACCGATATCACTCTATCCTGCCATAGCCACATCATGCAATGGATATTTCTGCTGGGGACTCTACCACATGTTCAACAACCGCAGTCGCTATTCCAGCACACAGGAAGCCATGACCACATGGAAAGACTACATGGTGTCAATGGGATTCGGATATAAATTAGGCATCGACCTTCCCGGAGAAGCACGAGGGATGATTCCAAATGCAGAATACTACGACAAGCATCTCCACCATTGGAACGCACTAACCGTCATCAGTATTGCCATTGGTCAGGGAGAAGTAACGCTGACCCCACTTCAGATAGCCAATCAGGGAGCCACAATCGCCAACCGTGGTCACTACATCACGCCACACATTGTGAAAAGCATACACGGAGGACACATAGCAGACAGTCTCCGTCAAGTACATCACACCAAGGTAAGTCCACGCTACTACGACGACATCATACGAGGGATGCGAAGTGCCGTAACTACAGGAACATGCAAAGGAGCGGAAAATCCCTGGTATGACGTATGCGGGAAAACCGGAACGGCACAGAACCGAGGTCACGACCACTCAGCATTCATGGGATTCGCGCCACGCAACAATCCACAGATTGCCATTGCGGTATATGTAGAGAACGGAGGATTCGGAGCAGCCTTCGGAGTACCGATTGGAGCCCTCATGATGGAACAGTACATACGAGGCGAACTCTCCCCCGACAGTAAGGTACGTGCCGAAAACATACAAAGCAGAAGCATAAACTAAATTATCCCCATGTATAACAACTATCAGTCAAACAAAGGTATATTCTCGTCACTCGATTGGATTACAATCGGGCTGTACGTCATTCTGATAATCTGGGGATGGTTTTCAGTATGCGGAGCATCATACGACGTAGGTCATCCGAACGTTTTCGGATTTGAGAGCAACTCCGGCAAACAACTCGTTTGGATAATCACCTCACTCGCATTGGCAGGAGCCTTGCTAATGATTGAAAAACGGTTCTACTACAATGCAGCCACGTTCATATACGTACTAATGCTATTGCTGCTCATACTCACCATATTCATAGCCCCCGACACAAAAGGCTCACGCTCATGGATACCAATAGGTCCTGTAAAACTCCAACCTGCAGAATTTGCCAAGTTTGCAGCTGCCCTAGCCATCGGGAAATATATGGACAGTTATGGTTTCAAGGTATCCAACATACGTGAGTTCTGCAAGGTAGCAGCCATGGTATTCATACCGATGATACTGATTATCTGCCAAAAAGAGACAGGATCCGCACTCGTATATCTAGCATTCTTCCTTGTATTCTATCGTGAAGGAATGACAGGCAGCATCCTCTTTGCAGCCTTTGCCTTCGTTGTTTATTTCGTGATAGGACTGAAATACGAAGATGACCTCATCACCAATATGCCCGTATCAGTCGGAGAGTTTGTCGTACTACTCCTTTCTTACATTTTTACTGCAGCGCTCATGCTACGCTACCAGCGAGGATGCCCACATCTCATTGAAACCATTCTCGCAGGGATAGGTATTAACCTGGCAGCATACCTCTTCTCTGCCTTCGTCATACCGTTCAACATCTGCATCGTACAGATAATAGTCAACATCGGACTAATGGTTTATATATTCTCGCAATACCTCTACGACAAGTTGGCAAAACACCTACTCATACTCCTTTTTGCCCTATCTTCTACCCTCACATTCTTCGCCTGCGACTACGTGTTCAACAACATTCTGCGTGACCACCAACGAGTACGTATAGAAGTTCTGTTAGGAAAGAAAGACGACATACGCGGAGCCGGTTACAACGTCAATCAGGCAAAGATTGCCATTGGGTCAGGAGGTTTCTTCGGAAAAGGGTTCCTGCAAGGCACCCAGACAAAACTACGTTACGTACCAGAGCAGGATACCGACTTCATTTTCTGTACTGTAGGGGAAGAAGAAGGATTCGTGGGATCAGTAGGCGTGTTGCTATTCTATCTCTTCTTTATCTGGCGACTCATCGTCCTTGCCGAACGACAACCCGACACCCTCGGACGAGTCTATGGCTACAGTGTTGTAAGCATATTCCTCTTCCACCTCTTCGTCAATATCGGTATGGTACTCGGTATGACACCCGTCATAGGCATACCGCTGCCATTCTTCAGTTACGGAGGCTCATCGCTGTGGGGATTCACCCTTCTTCTCTTTATTTTTCTGCGCATGGATGCAGAACGTAATCTCAAGACCAAATAACCCCTCACACGTAAAGCATTCATTTTTGCAGCATCGCGATGTCACCGTTGTAAGTTCTACATCAGTTTGTTTCAACTTTGTTGTTAATTCGAACAACTCTCCGTTCATTCTCCTAATTACATACTATAGAACATTTCTGTTATGGGAAAGATTAATATTATGGTCGGTGACATCACCAAACTTAAAGTTGACGCAATAGTCAATGCTGCAAACCGTTCACTTCTGGGCGGAGGCGGTGTGGACGGAGCCATACATCGTGCTGCAGGAAGGGAACTTCTGAAGGAATGCATGACCTTGGGCGGTTGTGAGACAGGGCAGAGCAAGATTACGGAAGCATACAAGCTGCCATGCAGGTACGTGATTCATACTGTAGGTCCAGTTTATTACGGTCGTGAAGATGAGCCAGCCCTACTCGCTTCATGCTACAGGACAGCTCTTGCCATCGCGAAGGAAAAGGGCATCAGAAGTATTGCCTTTCCGTGCATAAGTACAGGTGTATATGGCTATCCAAAATCCGAAGCGGCACAGATTGCGATGAAGACAATTCAGGAAGCATTTGCCGAAGGTTATGACGGAGAAGTAATCATCTGCTGCTTCGTAGACGAGGATGCAACTTTCTATAATTTGAATGCAATTGAAGAATAATAAGAATCAACACAAAAAGCGATTAATACTATGTCATTCTATATAGGTTTATACGACAAGTCAAAAGCTCCGCAAAAGAAGGAAGAATTGGCAGAATGGCTTCACCAGCAAACGGATTACAATGTTCAAGACGGCATCTACGATGATATTTCCATTGTGTCAAATCCCAATTTGGAAAAAGCCTACCGAGAACTTATCAAGGTCTTTCCTACTGGCAACGGAAGGGATGCTCTGCCGGAAGAAGAACAGTTTGAGGACTTTGACGATTGGTGGGCGGATTATGCCATAACCGACGGGCTTGTTTACATACAGTTTGGTTCTGCTCATGGAGAAGAAGCAAACGACATGGTTATTCAATTGGCAGAAAAGTACGACCTTGGAATATTCGACCCATACGATGACACTTATGCCGTAGCCGAAGAGTCAGAAAATCAATCACCTGCCACGGCTACATACATTCCAAAGCAGCCATACCCACTAACTGATCCGACACTTTATTCCATCCGCTATTATGATGCCGACAGAATGACCATAATTCAGGCAGTCAAGGTTTCCTTTGACAACAGTTACAAATGTGCCTACTCTTCATTGAAGATATGGTTTTTCCACACATTTGCCATTACATTCCTTTTATGCCTTGCATTGACAATATGTCTTTTCATTTTTGTATTATGTAAGTACGGTATAGAAGAAGTGACATCCAAATGGTATATGTTCACGATACCTTTCATATTCATTCCGCTCATTTTATTGTATTCATTTTGGACGGAATTTCTTGTTCCTCGTAATGATCGTCTGCAAAAAGCAAAGTTACACAAGTAATATTTTTTTGACAAAATAAATGATATAGAACAAGTGGAACTGACAGAATATGTTTTTTTCACTCACTTATTACAATTATTTGGACATAATGTATAGATGTATTGAAATTCTTACTATCTTTGCAGTGATAAATCAATCAACTTACCAAACAATAACCAAACAATACAAAAAAACATATTATGGAAATTACTACAGAAAATTACAAGGAGATTCTTGCTCAGGACAAATTGGTCGTTCTCGACTTCTGGGCAACTTGGTGCGGGCCATGCAAGAAAATTGCTCCATTTGTGGAACAACTTGCTGAGGAATATGCCGACAAGGCCATCATCGGTAAAGTAAACGTAGAGGATGAAGATGACCTCGCTTCTGAATATAGCATCCGTAACATACCTACTATTCTTTACATCAAGAACGGGGAAGTGGTAGACAAGTTTGTTGGAGCCACTACAAAGGACGTTCTTGAGGAGAAGCTGAAGGCTCTGCTTTAATGAGTAAGCGAACCTACAAGACAACAAATCAATAAGATTTGTGATTCGGTTGGAATTCCAGGATTCAGTCAGAAACATCTAATCATAAATAAAACATTATGGCAGGAATTGACGACGAGATACTCCGCGGTGCGGAAGAAGACGCACAGGAAGTGGCATACATCATGAACTATCTTCCACAGGAAGTGAAGGAGAGGTTCAATGAAGATGACATCTATTATTGCATAGATGTAATTCTTGACTATTTCATGTCGGCAAATCCCGACAGTGAAGGTTATTACGACATTGACCTCGACGAACTGACAGATATAGTCATAAAAAAAGCCAAGCAGGAAAAGATCGGCGAGTGGGAACACGACGACGTATTCTTCATTGTGCAGGCAGAACTTGATTACAACGAGCAATTGGAAGACGAATAACAGAAAATATATGTACGACTACGGACCTACATCACTGATGGCTTCGCCATCGACCATATATTGGGTACTTTTCATCGGAGTTGCCATCATCAGTTGGCTAGTACAGAAAAATCTGCAGAACAAGTTTGAGAAGTACTCCAATGTGCGTGGTTTTGTAGGGCTGACAGGAAGGGAGATTGCTGAAAAAATGCTTTCTGACTACGGAATTACCAACGTAAAGGTATGCAGCATTAACGGACAACTTACCGACCACTACAACCCTACAGACTTGACACTCAACCTCAGCGAGGCCGTGTATGCAAGCAACAGCATCATGGCTCAGGCAGTTGCTGCCCACGAATGTGGTCATGCCGTACAGCACGCTCTCAGTTATGCTCCTCTCACGCTTCGAAGCAAACTCGTACCAGTGGTCACGTTCTCTTCAAAGTGGATGACACTTATTCTGCTTGGAGGTATGCTGTTACTCAGTTATTCTGGTAACCCATGGTTGTTGGGAGTAGGAATAGTTTTCTTCGCAATGACCACACTCTTTGCATTCATCACACTTCCAGTGGAGATTGATGCTTCACGACGTGCCATACAATGGCTCGATCAGCGTGGAATGACCGACAGAGACACACACGGCTATGCGGTAAGCGCACTCAAGGCTGCTGCATATACATACGTAGTGGCTGCTCTCAGTTCACTTGCCACACTGCTTTACTACATTATGATTTTTGTTTCAGGTGCAAGGCGTAGGTAATGCCTCAGACAGACAATCATAATAGATACAGCAATTATTATACTCATAACACATATTCAAGACGTAGATAAATGCCACAGCATCAGGGAGAATACCAAATTCAACAGCAACGGCAACAAACAAAACTCTCACCACAGCAGTTGGCCGTGATGAAACTCATCGAACTACCTATCGGCGAGTTGGAGCAATGCGTCAAGAATAACGTAATAGAAAATACAGCACTGGAGGAAGGACGTCAGGATTTCGGCAAGGAGGAAGATGATTATCAGGAAGACGGCATCGGTGAGGAATACAGCAACGACACTAGCAGAAACGAAAAGACTGATACTTCTTTCGATGACTATGCTTCCCTGGATGACGTGCCCAGTTACCTCTACAACCAAAGAGAGGAAACACGACAGGAAATGCCGTTGGGTGACACAAAATCCTTCATGGACGACCTAATCGGACAGATTTCAGACTATGACCTCAATGAGCATCAGCAAGAACTGCTGAAATACCTAATAGGTTCGCTCAACGACGACGGATTTATCGAACGTGATATTCCAGGGTTAGTTACCGACATCATACTTTACCACGATATAGAAACCGACGAAGAGGAACTAACCTATCTGCTGCACATCCTGCAACAGTTTGACCCTGCAGGCATAGGGGCAAGGAATACTCGGGAATGTCTGCTTATTCAATTGGAACGCAGGAACATTGCAGAGAACCCGTCAGAATTGATTGAGCATAGGATTATTGCAGATTATTACGATGACTTGGTGAATCAGCGTGTGGAATCACTTGCGCGCAAGTTGGGCGTGACTGTGCAACGTATACACGAAGCCTTTGAAAATCTTTCTAAACTGAACCCACGTCCGGGTATCGCCCTTTGCGAATCAGCCAACACAGTTTCACAGACTATAATACCCGATTTTATCATCGAGACTTCACCCGATGGAACTATCGACCTTTCACTAAATAATGGTGATATTCCAGAACTGCATATTAGCAAAGAATACGAAGCCAACCTAAAACTGTATCAGCAGAACAAGGGAAAGATGTCGCGCCAGGCTCGTGAGGCATTCGAGTACACACAGCAGAAAGTAGAGAAGGCACGTTTCTTTATAGACTCCATACGCCAGCGCCATAACACCCTATTATCCACGATGAAAGCAATTATTGACTATCAGCGAGAATTCATTCTATCGCAGGACGAATCTGCATTGATACCCATGAGATTGGAGGATATTGCACAACGCGTAGGATTAGATACCTCAACTATATCACGTGTAAGAAAGAGCAAATATGCCGTCGTAGACGGAAATATATATCCACTCGACATTTTCTTCAAGCACGCGAGAACAAATGCCGACGGAGAAATCATCGAACATTCGGAAGTTACTGATGCCCTGCGTCGGTTGATCGACAGTGAAGACAAGTCGAATCCTCTGACTGACATGCAACTGTCAGAAAAACTAAAGACAGCCGGATTCAATATTAGCCGCAGAACCATAGCAAAATACCGTCTTGGTATGGGAATTCCTTCGACTAAGGATAGAAAGGATATCTAAACTGCAAGAATGTAAAATAGGAACATATCATAACACAATACTGTCATGCCACAACTCACATCAAGGCAATTGATCAACAGCGCCCGTATATACTGTATGGTATTCTCGCCATTCTATGCTCCTATATGGGCATTCATTTGGCTGTTCCTATTCAGTTATCTAAGACTGTCACCCCTATTCTACAAGATATTCATACTGGTAACGGTATTAATGTTTACCATAGTAATACCGAGAATTACCATCAATATATTTCGCAGAATAAACAAATGGACACATTGGCAACTCAGCCATCGCGAACATAGGTACACTCCTTACGTGATTACCATTGCCAGTTATATTGCATGTGTACTGCTGTTTGCCAATATGAATGCCGCCCAGTTCATGCTTGGTATCCTTGTAGCCACACTCGTGGCTGGTATTCTTTGCGGCATACTGAACATCTGGTGGAAAATAAGCACACACGTAGCCGCCATGGGAGGACTGACAGGAACGGTACTGGCATTCAGTCATCTGTTCTACTTCAATCCTATCCCAATGCTTTGCGTAATGTTATTCCTGTCTGGATTGATGGGAACAAGCAGAATGATTCTGCGTCAGCACAGCCTCTCACAAGTATTGGGGGGATTCTTCGTTGGTTTGATTTGTGCAATGGTTTTCATCCTTATTGGATGGTGATTAAACGCAAGTTCCAACGCAGACACTAGTACATACACAAATCTGAATAATCGAGGATTCGAAATATTGAAAATCAGAGAACTCGAATTATCAAAAAAAGCAAAACATAAAAATATAGAATTATGGTTTCAATTATCATGGGCAGTCAGTCAGACATGCCAGTTATGGAAAAAGCGAAGGCATACCTCGAAGAGCAGGGAGTGCCTTACGAAGTAAACGTTATTTCAGCACACAGAAATCCTGAAGGCGTTGCAGAATTTGCAAAGACAGCCAAGGACCGTGGGGTGAAAGTTATCATTGCCGGAGCCGGAATGGCTGCAGCCTTGCCCGGAGTAATTGCGGCATACACATCACTCCCCGTAATCGGTGTGCCTATCAAGTCGGGAGCACTTCAAGGCATTGACGCATTGCTTGCAATCGTTCAGATGCCACCTGGAGTACCTGTAGCAACTATGGCTATAGATGGAGCAAAAAATGCTGCAGTCTTTGCATGCAGGATCCTCAATCTCAACAAATAGTACTATACTTTTATCATGCGAAGAAAAACAACTGTAGTACACATAGGCAACGTGCCCATGGGTGGAGACAATCCTATCCGTGTGCAGTCAATGACGACCTGTCCGACTACCGATACTGAAGGTTGCATTGCCCAGATAAAACGTATTGTCGATGCAGGAGGTGAATATGTTCGACTTACGACACAGGGAATACGTGAAGCTGAAAACTTGAAGAATATAAAGAAATGTCTCAGGCGTGACGGCTACACGGTTCCACTCATTGCCGACGTTCACTTTAATGCCAACGTGGCTGACATCGCTGCCTTATATGCCGACAAGGTACGCATCAATCCTGGAAATTACGTTGACCCTGCCCGCAAGTTCAAGCATTTGGAGTATACCGATGAAGAATATGCCGATGAAATTAAGAAGATTGAGGCACGCTTCATTCCATTCCTTAACATCTGCAAGGAACACCATACTGCGATTCGCATAGGTGTGAATCACGGAAGCCTCTCCGACCGCATAATGAGTCGTTATGGCGATACACCGGAAGGAATGGTCGAGAGTTGCATGGAATTTCTCCGTATCTGTGTAAATGAAAATTTCTCCGATGTAGTTATCTCAATAAAGGCTTCCAATACCAACGTGATGGTAACGACTGTACGTCTACTTGTTAAGGCTATGGATGCTGAAGACATGCATTTTCCATTACATCTCGGAGTTACAGAAGCAGGTGAAGGAGAAGATGGTCGTCTGAAAAGTGCAGTTGGAATCGGAGCGCTGTTGGTGGATGGAATCGGAGACACTATACGTGTAAGTCTTAGTGAAGCACCTGAGAAGGAAATACCTGTAGCATTCGGTATTCTTCAGGCAGCCGGATCACGTACCACAAAACCGGAGTTCATATCCTGCCCTGGTTGTGGACGCACCATGTACAACTTAGAGGAAACCATTGCGCATATCAAACAGGCATTTGCAGAAAGTTTCGGCAGCGAGGATGCAAAAAAAATCTGGCCAATGGCAAACAGCCTGAAGATTGCAATCATGGGATGTATCGTAAACGGTCCAGGAGAAATGGCAGATGCTGACTATGGCTATGTTGGTGCGGGACGTGGAAAAGTAAGTCTGTATAAACGCAAGGAATGCATCGAGATGAACATTCCGGAAGATGAAGCAGTAGAACGGCTGATAGACTTCATCAAGAAAGATCTTGCATAAACAACTGTATTAATAAACGCATCTTGCAAACAGCAAGGTGCGTTTATTTTATAAGATGATAGATACCAATTGTTGAATGAAAGAAAAAAAACTTAATAATTGTCAAAATAGGTAGAATGAAAATTGTCCTTTCGTGAGAATTTACTACTTTTGCACTCAGAATACTTACTGTAAGAACTCATGAAAATAATCAACCTCATTATTTCCGGTGGTATATTGTCAATGATATGCTGTCCATCATACGCACAGTCGGGAATTCCTGACGTAAATGCATCCATAGCATATAGGGACGCATTGCAACTATCTGAAATGGGACATTTTGCCGCATCCGGACTTTCCGCAGAATCGTTCGAAGATTATGCCGATGTAAATGAACGTACTACGGAATGGGAACAAACCACAGCCCAGAAACTCATCAGTAACTATTTTCTTGCAAAGGAAGGAACCGGTGAAGCTATTGACAAATGGCTGAAAGAGCCAAACGTTTATCACAGGGTTTCTTCGATGGCAAGACGGATACGAGTGCTCGGAGCAAACATAAAGGTTAAGGATGGCAAATATGATGAGGCCCTTGATGTCTATAGGACATCCGAACTCTACCTTCTGAGCAGACGTGAATATGAAGAAGCCACACTATGCTATGCCATTGCTTCAATCAATGCAGGGGACATTGAGACTGCCGATGCACTTTTGCAGTCACTCCAAGGTTGCAAGACCCACCAGATGGACATGGTGTATTATTCGGCATACATTAACTATTTCAAGGGAAAATATAGAGATGCCATTGCTGATTTCGGTATCGTACGCAACCACAGCGACTATTCAAGCAGTGTTGCCATATATTTGGCAGACTGTTATCTTCATACTGGAGAACCCGAGAAGGCTCTCTCCATACTCAACAATCAATTGCCTATAGACATTCTCAACAGTCAGGAACAGAATGCGGACAAACGATACAAGGATGAAATAAACCGCATTAAGGGTGAGGCATACTACGATATAGGTAACTACAACAAGGCCATACAGTCACTCCAGCAGTATTGCTACAACGTTGAAACGCCACGACGTACTGCACTCTATAAGTTGGGTATGAGTCTATACAATATTCAGGAATACAAGACGGCCGCACCGGTCCTCAGTAGAAGTGCATCTACGGCAACTGACGTGATGGCACAGAATGCATGGCTGAATGCAGGTATCAGTTACGTTCACTCTCAAAACAGGAAATCTGCACAGATTGCATTCCAGCAGGCATCAGAAATGACTGCTGATACCAAGATGCAGGAAGAGGCTCTCTACAATTATGCCCTTACCCTGCACGAAGGCAATACTATGGGATTTGGTGAATCAGTAGGTGTGTTCGAACGTTTCCTCAACCAATTCCCAAAAAGTCAGTATGCACCAAGCGTTGCAAAGCATCTCACGGAAGTATATTTCACTACAAGAAACTATAAGGCTGCCCTGGAATCCATCAACAAGATAGGAAATCCTTCGGCAGATATTCTTCAGGCCAAACAGAAAGTACTGTACAACCTTGGCGTACAGGAATTCATTAACGGAAACTACAAGACTTCAGACACTTATACCTCACAAGCCATCAAACTTGGTTCTAGGGAAGCTCAGTATCTCAAGGGAGAATCGGAATACAGGCAGGGGAAATACAGTATGGCAACTACAGACCTGAATAAATATGTAGAAGGTAATCGTGGCGTCAACTACATCCAAGGTGTATATACTCTTGCATACAGTCTTTTCAAGCAGAAACAATATACTGCGGCAAAACCTTACTTCAAGATATGTACCGACAAGCAAACAAGCAAACAAGCAAATGCTCAATTGACTGAAGGACAGTATGACGATGCCTTATGTCGCTATGCCGATTGCTTGTATAGTGAAAGACAATATGACGATGCCTACACACTTTACCAAAGGGTTATTGACTCCAACAGTTCTCTTGCCGACTATGCAATCTATCAACAGGCTTTCATATGTGGTCTCCGTGGCAATTACAATAAGAAGATTGAACTGCTCAGCAAACTGACTGGCAATGGCGTTCCATCCAACCCATTGACAGCAAGCGGAAATTCACCACAGATTCAGACAGACGCCCTTTACGAACAGGGACGTGCCTTGGTACAGACAGGCGCAAGACAGGAAGCATTGGAAACATTCAGACGTTTGGCTACCCTCTATCCTAATTCCCAGCGGGCACGTCAGGCATACAACGAAATGGGACTACTCTATTCAGAAATGGGTAATACTGAAGCAGCAACAAACATTTACAAGCAAGTGATTAATAATTATCCTAACACTTCTGACGCTCAGACAGCCCTTGCCAACATAAAAAACATCTATACACAACAGGGCAAGATCAATGAATATGCAGAATTGGCGAAGAAAGCTGGAAAGAATCTTTCACAGGCGGAATTCGAACAACTTATCAGTGATGCTGCCGTCAATTCCATGAATGAAGGAAAATACTCTGACGCATATAAATACTATGACCAATTAAGTCAACAGACACAATCCGGTTCTCTGTCAGAAATTGCATTGGAAGGTAAACTTCGCAGTGCATACAAGGCTAAGAACTATGAAGCGACGATAAATGCCGCCTCACAGATTATAGGTGATGCCACTCTCTCGCATAATCTTCGCGAAGAAGCACAGTTCTATCGGGCTGAAGCAGAGCTCGCACTCGATAAGACACAGGAAGCCATCAAAGATTTACAGCAATTATCAGAAAGGAATCAGACACTGTATGGAGCACAAGCTAATGTACGATTGGCTCAATATGCATTCGAAACAAATCAGTATCAAGCCGCAGAACAACTGCTCTCCAAGTTCATTGATTCAGGAACTTCACAGCAGTATTGGCTGGCACGTGCCTTCATAGTCCTTTCCGATGTGTATGCAAAGACTGACCGAAAGGTTGAGGCAAAGGAATACCTGCTGTCACTCAAGAGCAACTACAATGAAAACGAAGAAATAAATCAAATGATTGCTGAAAGATTGGCTAAACTACAATGACACATAAGGAGAAAAACATGAAAAGGAACAGCATAATATTAGGTTTGATTCTGTGTACTTCCAGCGGACAAATGGCTGCACAGATGAATAATGTAGTAGAGGTGGAAAACAACTTCCGCCCTACCGTTAAGGATGCCAACAAGATAAATACCAATCCTCAGTTCGAGGAAAGTACTGTAACTCACTATAACGTTGATTATTCCGTGAATGCAGCGGCAACTAACCAGTTCGTATTCCAACCAATGTGGGCAGACAAGAACGCTCATCTCCTTAAAAGCGACAAAACCATGTTTGCATCTTTCGGCTATGGTACGGAGGGGAATGTTCTCGGACGTTTTGCAGGAGATCTGAACTTGAAGAAAGGCAACCGCCTTACATTTGATTACTCCACACGGGGATATAACGGAACCCTTCCAAACACCGAGTCATCAATAGATGACTGGAAAAGCCGAAACTATACCACACGTGCCTCAATATCCCTGATACACCCACTATCCAATGACTCCGAACTGAAAATCAGTGGAGGGTTTGGCGAAGATCTATTCAACTATCAGCCGACACTTTTACTCTATGCAGTCCCTAATCTACATGAGTTAGATACAGACAAACAACACAACAATCTATATAATTTCAATATAGAACTTACCCCATTTGCTTTCGGCAGATTCGCAATAGGTGCAAAGGCTGGTTATGAGCATTTCGGGCAGAAATACAAAACCACTATGATTGACAGTAAGAACAGCGAAGACATCATAGAAGTGGAACTGTCTCCTGAATTTGAACTCAACGACAGAATGAAGATAGACGTAGAGATGGGACTGGATTATGCCAAGTACGGAATGATTGACGTAGACGGTCATACAGAATTGGAAGTGAAGCCACATTTCAAATACAGAAATGACAATCTCAGTATCAGTGTCGGTGCTTTCATCAATTCTGAAGGAAAAATTGCTCCCGACGTGGATTTATCCTATCATGCCAATCATTCCCTTGATTTCTATGTGAAGGCAACTGGAGGAGAAACGGCTCAGAATTTCCGCACGTTCAGTCAGATGACTCCTTATTTTTCAATGGCACATCCAAGTAAGATGGGATATTCCATTGACAATTCATTCGACCAATTGCGTGCAAGGGCAGGCGTGCGTATCCACACTGCAAAACGCCTACTTGCAGACTTAAGTGCAGGATATGACATAAGGGAGAATGTAGCAGAACTGGACAATGGTATTTTCAACTACACAAATGGGTACTCTTTGATAGAATTTAACGACAGCAAACATTTTTATGTTAATGCAGATATTGTATATGAATGGGAAGACCTATTCTCCGTAAATCTCTTCAACCAGTACAACCATTGGTCATGGGACAATGACAAAACATATCTATGGCGACCTATCATCAATCTTGACTGGAATGCTTCATACCATATAATCGGAGGATTGCGTGTCGGAGCAGGTTTGCTTTACCAGACATTCGATGATGATATTGCTTACGACCGTCCAACTACATTCAATCTCTCAGCCAACATCTCATATACCTTCCCTTGCCGCCTAACCCTCTATGCCACAGGCAACAACCTTCTTGGAAAAAAATATGACCAATACATGTGCTACCGTGCCCAGGACAGGAACATCCTATTTGGTGCAGCATGGACATTCTAGGTTGTATTATTAATACTGTTGCGTAGCGAAAGGACAAAATTTCTCTGCATTAGTTAAAGCATAGAGAATATTATGCCGAATGTAGTAAAGACAACTTTCAAAGAGGAAGAGCGAGTACCACGCTGAGGTGCAGTCAGTTAAATACTTGCAGTAGGAATAAGTATGAATAATGCTGGGTAAATACTAATAATTCAAATAAATGGAAAAGAGAAACTTCTGTATCAGTTGTCTGTTAATTCTGTATTTGTCCGTTGCACCTGCAATCCATGCACAAAACACAGATTTACAGCAAGACAAGACTGCCAAGCAAGAACTTGAACAGTCGGCATGTCATGTACGGCATTTAATAATGTGGACATTAAATAAGGATGTATCACAGGAAAAGAAAGACAGCATCGTTGCCGAACTGAAAAATGATTTTAAGAGACTCAGGGAAAATATACCCGGGGTACTGCAACTTGACCTACTCTATGAGGGACGATTGGAATCATCCAACTGCGATTTTATGTTTGACATTCTTTTTGAAAGCGAAGAGGCACTTAAATCATTCTCCACCAATCCTGAACATCTAAAGTCTGCAGGGAAACTGAAACCATACATTGCAGGAAGAACCTGTCTTGACATCAGTACCCACTAATACAACTTAATCCACTCGTATTCGTTTCCGCTTGCATCCATGTAGCGGATGAAATCCTCCAGACGTATATTAAGTGAGGCATGATTGTCATTGGGATGAAAAGACAAATGGGAGTAGTTCTTCAGGTTTTCATCCAGAAACACATACACATGATGTTCCGTGTCATTGACCAATCCAAAAGGAGAAACAGAACCTGGACGAAGACCTAGATAGCGGTCCATACGTTGTTCAGAAGCAAAACTGAGTTTACCTTGATGGAGAATATGTTCAAGATCATGAATTGCCAGGTTTTGGTCACACTGGAATATCACCAGATAATGACGGTTACCCTTGTGGTTGCGGAAAAATAGATTCTTGCAATGCGTTCCCGGCAGATCTGCCCAGTATTGCCTACCGATTTCAATGGTAGGAGCCGCAGGATGTTCAGTATAAGTAAAAGAGATATTCAGTTCGCTTAGCCTATCGTATACCTGTTGTTGACCAATCATGTTCTTTTGTCTTTATTGAAGTTATTTAAAAATACAGATATTGAAAAATTGATATCTAATTCTCTCTGCAGAATTTCTATTTCCTGAATAGGAACTTGATGTGACGGAATATCGTTGTACACAATCCATAGTGATGACGCATCACATTAAACCGTTCAATGAGTGAAGCACGATGGTTGCGCGTAGTCATTCCTTCTTCCAGATAATCAGTAAGAACCGTATGTGTATAATAGTTGGTCATATCTGAAGCCTCTACTGCCATCAATACACGTATGCACCAATCTACATCAGCAGAGAAGCGATACTGCAAATCATATTGAGGAACAAGTGAACGCCTCGCATAAAATGACTGGTGACATACAAGCATACCGTCTTTAAACGAATCAGACGTAAGTTTTTCTGGAGGAGATAACCTACGTTTATGAAGGAACTGTTCGTTACTGTCCACAATATCCGTATCTCCATATATCACTCCAATACCATCCGTATCGCAGTTGAAAGTATCAGCAACCGTAATGTTGGAATGCAACTTATCTCCGGCATTGAGGAATACGATAAAATCTCCTGTTGCCAAACCTATACCCTTGTTCATGGCATCATAAAGTCCACGGTCGGGTTCGCTTACGACAGTAATAGCGTATCGCTGCTCATTGCGCTGCTGATAATCGGAAAGAATCTGCAGCGTGCAATCCTTCGACGCACCATCAATGACTATGTGTTCAATGAGATTGCATCCAGATTGCTGTTCCACACTTTTCAGAGTACGTTTCAATGTATCCTGAGCATTGTAAGTTACCGTGATGATGGAAAGTTTTGGCATAATCTTATAGAAGTTCAATTCTGAAAGCCTAACAGGACATATAATGGATTATTGTAATTGACGGGCCATTTCATATACTTCAGTATATCTATGGGCAATATGTTCCTCACTGTATGAATCAAGAACCTTCTGACGGGCATTGGCACATAGCATAGAATAGTTTTCAGGAGCAAGACACCATTGAATACCCTTGGCAAAATCCTCAGCATCACGATACTGAGCCACATAACCATTTTGCATGTGGTCAATCATTTCAGGAATACCACCGATATTGAAACCAACACACGGAGTACCGCAAGCCATTGACTCCATTATGGTATTTGGAAGGTTCTCCTGCAATGAAGGAGTGACGAATAGGTCAACAGCATTGTAAAGACTGATTACAGCCTGTTGATTACTCATATAATCAACAGGATAGACATCCAGAGGTATCAGGGTTTTTATCTTGTCGCTGTCTTCTCCGAGTACCACAACCCCCAACCGGTCTGCTATGTCAGGATATTTCTCCTTGATGACCTTACATGCATCAGCCAAATATTGAAAGCCCTTATAATAATCCGTAATTCTGCGTGAACAGAACAGAATAAGATACTTGTCAGTAGGCAACTTACACAATTCGCGACTTGCCTTGACGTCCATCGGAGTAAACAGTTTCACATCTATCGGATTTGGTATGTTTAGTATAGTCTGTCCTCTGGTAAGACGACTTTGCAGACAGAGAGAAGTCATCCACTGACTGCATCCAACAAACACGATTTTCCTGCGACGATAGATATGACGTTTCTGCCTAAACACCTTCTTTGCCAAGTCCATACCAATACCACCGTAAATCAACGGACACGATTCGCATTTAAACTTGTATCTGTTACATTTGCCGGCATGATGGCAAATACCCGTAAAATACCACATATCGTGCATTGTGATAACAACAGGTTTACCTGATTTCAGTATGAGATCAATATCTTTCAATGAAAGGAAGCCCTGATTTATCCAATGA
The DNA here is from genome assembly GCA_024398475.1 of Bacteroidaceae bacterium. Taxonomy (GTDB): domain Bacteria; phylum Bacteroidota; class Bacteroidia; order Bacteroidales; family Bacteroidaceae; genus Colivivens. The sequence goes on from JAKSJB010000004.1 coordinate 118,293, forward strand.
AGATGGATTACATCAGCCTGCTTGAATTCAAACATCTGCGTGATATCGGTTCCTGTATTGGCAATATCCACCATGAAGAGGTTACGCTTGCTCAGCCGATTGTTTATCCAGATAATGAATCGTTCCCACAAAAACTTCACGGTAAGAGTCCACGATGATGGAATGGACGCAACCGTTAATTTGTCGGTTTCTTTATCGCGTACAAGCATCTTGGCCTTGATTCCGTTTTTCTGCAAGGCGTCCATCAGTCGGTTGGCTGCTATTGCAGCACCTCCGGTACGTTCAGATGTATTTATTATCAGTACTCGCATTTCCTCTCGTTACTATTCACCATTCCACTAAATCCTACAGTCCGAATTCCTTTCTGATATCCTCCACTCTATCGAGCTTCTCCCAAGTAAAGAGTTCCACGTCTATGGTCTTTTCTCCACCAGACATGTAAGGAGAAGAGAAATGCTTGGTCACGGTCTGAGGAGTACGTCCCATGTGACCATAGGCTGCAGTTTCACTGTATATTGGATTACGTAGTTTCAGGTCGCGCTCAATGGCATAAGGTCTCAGGTCGAACATCTTGCCAATCTTTCTAGCAATCTCGCCGTCGGTCATGTCTACGCGTGAATGTCCGTATGTATTTACATAAATACTTACAGGTTCAGCCACACCGATAGCATAACTGAGTTGCACGAGCATTTCGTCTGCCACACCGGCAGCCACCATGTTCTTTGCAATATGACGTGCTGCATAGGCAGCAGAACGGTCAACCTTAGATGGATCCTTACCCGAGAAGGCACCACCGCCATGAGCGCCCTTACCGCCATAGGTATCTACGATTATCTTGCGACCGGTAAGACCCGTATCTCCGTGAGGTCCGCCAATGACAAACTTACCAGTTGGGTTGATGAAGTATTTGATGTCAGGCGTAAACAGAGCCTTGATTCTCGGATCGTTGATTTCACTTATGACACGCGGTATCAGGATTTCCTTCACGTCACGACTTATCTGACGGAGCATAGCCTCGTCGTCATTGATGAATTCATCATGCTGGGTAGATACAACAATAGTATCAATCCTTACCGGACGGTCATCATCGTCGTATTCAATCGTCACCTGACTCTTTGAATCAGGACGCAGATAAGTCATTTGCTTATGTTCACGACGGATGTCAGCAAGTGTACGTAGGATGTGATGGCTGAGGTCGAGAGCAAGAGGCATGTAGTTTTCTGTCTCATTAGTTGCATAACCGAACATCATTCCCTGATCACCGGCACCCTGATCCTCAGGACGTTCGCGGTCAACACCCTGATTGATGTCGGCACTCTGTTCATGTATTGAAGAAAGGAGTCCGCAGCCTTCAGCCTCAAACTTATATTCCGACTTTGTATATCCGATACGGCTGATTGTGTGACGTGCCACCTCCTGCAGGTCAGCATAAGCCTTTGATTTCACCTCACCGGCAATCACCACAAGACCGGTAGTCACTAGAGTTTCACAAGCGACCTTTGAATTTGGGTCAAAAGCCAGCAGTTGGTCAAGAACTGCATCACTGATTTGGTCAGCCACCTTGTCGGGGTGACCTTCACTCACCGATTCCGATGTAAACAAATATGCCATAATTATTTCGTTTATCCTTATTTATGGTGCAAAGGTAGGAAATAATTGACAATAAACAATTGATATTTTATTATTTTCGTATCTTTGTCAGCGAATAACCAAACTAAACCAAATTATATGAAGAAACTGATTACAATGGTTCTTGCCCTTACATGTTTTCTCGGAGTTTCCTCCTCATGCTACGCACAGCAGGATGCAAGTACCTACAAGACCACAAACGAAAAAGGCATGAACGAAGTTTATGAATTTATCAAGAACTGCAAGACTTACTACATCGCAACAGTCGATGGCGACCAACCGAGAGTACGTCCGTTCGGTACCGTAAACATCTTTGACGGAAAACTCTACATCCAGACAGGAAGAAAGAAGCGTGTAGCCAAGCAACTGGCACAGAATCCAAAGGCAGAAATCTGTGCACTCAACGGCAGCACATGGATACGGCTCAGCGGAGAACTTATTCCCGACGAGCGGGTAGAGGCAAAGAAGTCCATGCTTGATGCCAATCCGTCGCTGCGCAGCATGTACAGCGAAACAGACGAGAATACCGTTGTATATTATTTCCGCAACGCCACAGCGTATATTTCATCATTTACAGGAGAAGACAGGAAGATTGAATTCTGATAGTCTACGTGACAACAAATCAACGAGTCAACAAGTTTCACCATTAACAATCCTAATGGATACTTGTTGACTCTTTATGGTTTGCATTATCCCCCGTCAGTAGGCATTTTTATTGGCTTCTAAATATACCCTGCTTTCCTAAGTTCTACGGCAGCAGTTTCAACTTCTTTCCACCAATCCTCGCCGAACCGACGTATAAGAGGTTCCTTCAGGAACTTATACAGAGGAAGATTAAGCGTACAACCTTTTTCCACAGCACACTTGCAGATATCCCATCTGTCGTAATTCACACCGACCATACCGCCCTGTATGTTTTTCAGTCTTACAGGATAGAGATGACATGATATGGGTTTCTGGAAACCAATGCGTCCCTGACGGTATGCACGGTCGAGTATACAGTAGCACATACCGTTGTCGTCATGACCGGCATACACACAGTCACGTCCGTCCACGATACTAGTAACAAGTTCCCCTGATGGGTCAGGATAGACCACCCCCTGTTCATTTATTACCTTCTGAGCCTTCGGTGATAGTTCGTTCCATACCTTTTCAGTAGCCTCTTCCAGGAGAGCCACCTCATCCGTTTCTACCGGAGCACCAGCATCACCCTCTTCACAGCAGCAGCCACGACATCGGTCGAGGTCACAGCAGAAAAATTCGGTAAAGATATCGAGTGAGACGAGAGTATTCTGTATTTCAAGCATTTGTCTGCGTAATTCTGTCAATTATAGTTTGTAGTTTAGCCTTCAGCATTCCATACTGAGGCGATGACTTGTAGTTTGTGTTGCGGCGTAGCATCTGAACCACCTCTGCCTGACTGTGCTGATACGACGCCAGTTCATTGTCCATCTGCTGCTGTTGCGTAGCAAGTTGTTTTATTTCCTTTTCACGAGCCCTGCGCAGACTCTGACAGATAGGGTTCATTGCCACTAGAACCACATTGTCCATTATGTGATGTCCCTGAATATACATGTAGGTATTGTCGGGATTGACACCGAGAGCCGCCAGTTCCTCCTTCAGCGGCTGCAATTTACCCTTTGCTTCAGGAAAAGACTTCTGGAGCCATGCCACTTTGCGGTTCACACTCCTTCGCAATTCCTCGAATGCCGTTTCAGGCTTGTAGGTATTCAGGTTCATGACCTTACTTATGTTACAGAACGACGACATAGTGAACTGCTGCCCCAGTCCCTCACGGTTTATCCAGATAGCCCAGATGAAAAGGTCATACACAATCTGCGAGTATGTAGCAAGATACTGCTCAAAGTCGAAGATGCGGTGATCGTTCAGAGTCACCATCACGCACACCTCATGAAGACTCGGAGCATAACACTGGTAACTTTCAATGGCATAGGCAAAGGTATGAGCCACGAACTGGTTCTCCAGCATATTTCGGCTTGCAGGAGTCTTGCCCTGCAGCAGATAGTCGTAATCGGCATCCACACAGGCAATCATACTTGTACCGAGTCCTTCGCCCAGTCTGTTCATCATGGCAGTCTTCTTACCCCTTGCAAGCGAAGTACGTGAAGGCAGCACCACTTCGAAGCCCAGCGATTCGGTTTCGAATTCCGACAAAACGTCACGCCAAAAGAAGATGTCGTCGTAACTCTCCACGTACACCACCACCTTCTGCTTCCTCCACTTCGGGCGCATACTGTTCGCCGCCTCGAAATAGTCGGAATTCACGTTGTCTATTAACCTCTTGCCCATAATGGATTTGGATTGACTTTTCTATATGGTCACATCCTCCACCTCAGTCACGATGTCGAGCCATCCATTCATGATGAGCGCAGGTGAATGAGTAGAAAGAATGACCTGAGCGTTAGGATTCAGTTCACGAATAAGTCCGATAAGTTGTTTCTGCCATTCAATGTGCAGACTTATCTCAGGTTCGTCCATGAGCAAAGCATAGTGCTCACCGTTCTCCACCAGTACCGTCATCATGATTACGAGCATCTGCTTCTCACCCGACGACAACTGATAAGGAGTCAGTACCTCACCGTTTTGAATGAACTGGATTTCGTTGCTGGTACGGTCGATTGACTTGTGAGTATCACGGAACAGTTCGTCCATTATGTCCTGAAAACGGAGTTTGGCAGTTGATACCTGAGCCGCAAGTTTCTGGTCTTCAGGATTGCCGCTCGTGAGCAATGCAATCATACGGTTACCGATGTTCACCTGATAGTCAAGATAACGTTTCTGCAATTTATACACCTGCCAGTCAAGTTCTGTCTGTACACGTGAATCGGCAAGTTTCTCCAACAGATTGCTGTTGAGCAAAGGACGGTCGAACGAACGTATCACGTCAAAACGTATACTGGTAGCATCCTCGGGAAAGAGTTTTATCGTAACGCCCTCAGCCACCTCACCTGCAGGAATCTCACCACCTTCCATAAGTCGCAGTCCCTTGGCAGAATGGTTGATTATGGTACTCTTACCCACACCGTTGATACCACTCAGGATGTTCACGTCCCTGTTGAGTTGCCAGCGCACATGCTTACCGCCCTTCCACAAGGCATTGATTTCAATACTCTGAATGTATTCGGCCTGTTTCATAATATTCAAATAAACTTCATCAATTTATCGAGATTCTTCTGACGGGTAGCATCCATGATGAGGAAGAGGTCCACAAGCCACCATATCAAGCCCAAGCCGCAGCAACATGTAGTCAGCAGTTTGCCGATACCAAGACCTACGTCACCGATAATAAAACGGTCAATGCCGAGTTCACCGAAAAACACCGACAGTACGATGTTCAATACCGGACTAATATAACTAAGACTCATAATAGCCAATTCCGAGTCGGGGTCTGCCTTGAGCAGCCTTTCACGAATCATTGGGATTGCCTCAGCAGGGAAATATTCACCCTTAGCGGCAATAAACATGTTAACTTTTTCTATATCCATATCAGTAAGTATTTATTTGTATTGATTGTCATTATGTCGGCAAAATTACGATAAATAAATGAAACTACCAAAATAAAGACAGAATAAAGATGGAACAAAGACAGAACAAAACTCTCCGATTTTTACTTCCATACCACCTACGTTCCTCCTATGTTGTTCCTCCGCAGCAAATTCGAACCAAATTCGATGCAAGTTCGAACTAACTCCGCTATTTCATCAAGTTTGCTACAGTTCTACAACTAACTTACATAAAATTAATGACAGGAGAATAGCACAGATACAAAATGACGCCAATTCTGCAGAATGAACTACCTGCAATTTTACTTACACCACATACCTGATGTTACTGACTCATAATAGACTCATAACTGACCTGTTACTGACTTCCAGGAACCAAAAAGGCACCAGATTCTATTCTCTGGAACCACGCCTTTCAATTAGAAACGGTACGTCACATGCCGACGTCACCTTGTTTATCAGAAAAAAGCACCCAACATATTGTGATGTAGAAAAATTATCGTTAACTTTGCAGTCGAAATGATATCAATAGAACAATTATACGTTGAATTCAGCGCAAAGCCTTTGTTCAGGGACGTGAGTTTCGTAGTAAACCCACGCGACAGAATTGCACTGGTGGGAAAGAACGGAGCCGGAAAATCGACTCTGCTGAAAATCATTGCCGGACTGCAGGAACCTACCGGGGGTGTAGTGGCACGGCAGAAGGACGTAACCATAGGTTACCTGCCCCAGGTGATGCTCACAATAGATGAGCGGACTGTGGAGGAAGAGGCTATGCTTGCCTTCGAGGGATCAGATACTGAAGAATGGAACCGCAGGGCGGAACTCGACAAGACACTCATCGGACTCGGTTTCAGCCGGGAGGACTTCACACGTCCCACGAGTGAGTTTTCGGGTGGATGGCGCATGCGAATTGAGTTGGCAAAGATTCTGCTGCGAAAACCCGACCTTCTTCTGCTCGACGAGCCTACCAACCACCTCGACATCGGTTCGATTCAGTGGTTGGAATCGTTCATTCAGAATTCCGCCAAGGCTGTGCTATTGGTAAGTCATGACCGTGCATTCATCAACAACATCACGAACCGCACGATTGAGATTACCTGCGGACGTATCAACGACTACAAGGTGGCTTATGACCAGTACGTAGTGCTGCGCGACGAACGCCGTGAACAACAGTTGCGTGCCTATGAGAACCAGCAGAAAGAGATTGCGGAGATAAAGGACTTCATCGAGAAATTCAGATATAAACCAACCAAGTCAAACCAGGTGCAGAGCCGCATCAAGCAACTCGAGAAAATCATACCGATTGAGATTGACGACGTGGATACAAGTATGCTTCGCTTGAAGTTTCCTCCATGTCAGCGAAGCGGCGACTTCCCAATAATCTGCGACTGCGTAGGTAAAACTTATGGAAACCATAACGTATTTCACGACGTAAGCCTCAGCATCAGACGCGGTGAGAAGGTGGCATTCATGGGCAACAACGGTGAGGGTAAATCCACACTTGTGAAGTGTATCATGAATGAGATTCCGTTCGACGGAATGCTGAAAATTGCTCAGAACGTACAGATTGGCTATTTCGCACAGAATCAGGCCCAATTGCTCGACGGAGAAATCACCGTATTCGACACCATCGACAGGGTGGCTACGGGTGACATTAGGTTGAAGATACGCGATCTGCTCGGTGCGTTCATGTTCGGCGGAGAAGCATCGGACAAGTTCGTAAAAGTACTCAGCGGTGGAGAAAGAAGCCGACTTGCCATGATTCAGTTGCTGCTGCAACCTGTGAACCTGCTCATTCTTGACGAGCCTACCAACCACCTCGACATGCAGTCGAAGGATGTGCTGAAAAATGCCATCAAGAATTTCGACGGTACTGCTATCATCGTGAGCCACGACCGTGATTTTCTCAATGGGCTTGTGGACAAGGTGTTCGTGTTCAAGGACCAGGGAGTGAGAGAAGAAAATCCGTTCCTGCCCGCCATCAAGGACATAAACCTGCAGAACAAGCCTGCGAGCCAACGAGTAAATGAGGCAACAAAACAACATGCCAACGAATCGGCAGGACAGCAGGACGGCGCACTCAGTTATGCTCAGCAAAAGGAACTGGCACGCCAAAAGGCTAAGGCAGAGAAGGCCCTGAAGGCCTGTGAAGAGAAGATAGCGAAACTGGAGACAGAAATAGCGGAAGTGGAAAGTACACTCGCCACGAAGAACGACATGCAACTCGTGGAACGCTACACACAGTTGAAGGAACAACTTGACAAGGCCATGGAGGAGTGGATGGAATATTCCGAAGCATAACTACACGGAATTCATCGAAATTCTGTAACAATAAATATCTCGTATACAAATGGTTATTACCTAATAATCTCTAAATTCGTTATTATGAAAACTAAACATTTAATTCTAGCATTCGCAATGGCAACAACATGCGTGGGATGTCAGAACCAGTTGGGTATCGGCATCAAACTTGAAAACATGAATGATTCCGTCGCTCCAGGTACCGACTTCTATCAGTACGCCTGTGGCGGATGGATGAAGGACAATCCACTGAAACCCGAGTATGCCCGTTTCGGCTCATTCGATGCAGTGGCTGAAAACAACCGTGAACAAATCAAGACTCTGATTGAGGAACTTGCCGGCAAGAAGAACGAAAAGGGTTCTGTGGCACAGAAAATCGGAGATCTCTATACAATGATGATGGATTCCACACGTCAGAACAAGGATGGCTACCAGCCAATCGTTGCCGACATGGAGGCTATCAGCAAACTTGACACCCGTGAGGCAGTACTGAGTGCACTCAACAAGAACCAACTCACTGGTGGCGCTCACCTCATCGCTACCGGCATCGGTGCCGATATGATGAACAGCAAGTCCAACCTTGTGGAAATAGGTCAGGGCGGACTTTCCCTCGGGCTGAAGGATTATTACCTGAACGAGGATTCTGCTACGGTGAAGATCCGTGAGGCATTCAAGGTCCACATCGTAAAGATGTTCCAACTCATCGGTGACGACGAAACTACAGCCACCCGTAAGATGAATTCCGTAATGGATATTGAGACCACCATGGCTAAAAGTTCCCGCAGCCGTGTAGAACTTCGTGATCCTGCATCAAACTACAACAAGATGGCTTATGCAGAACTCAAGTCAAACTATCAGGGATTGAACTGGGACGAGTTCTTTGAGGCCCAGTTCATCACCGACCTCGATACTCTGTCTGTAGGACAGCCAGAGGCTATCAAGGCTGCCATAGAAATTCTCAGCAACACTCCTGTGGAACAGTTGCGCGACTGGATGCAGTGGAAACTGCTCAACAGCAATGCCGACGTTCTAGGTGACAAGATTTACGCTCAGGACTTCGACTTCTTCGGACGTACCATGTCAGGCAAGCAAGAGATACAGCCTCGTTGGAAGCGTTCCGTAAACGCAGTAAACAGCGTACTCGGCGAAGCAGTTGGCGAGATGTACGTAAAGAAATACTTCCCTGCAGAAAACAAGGAACGTATGCTGCAACTCGTGAAGAACCTGCAGACTGCCCTTGCTGAACGTATCGACCAGCAGGAATGGATGAGCAAGGAGACCAAGGAACGTGCAAAGGACAAACTCAGCGCATTCCACATCAAGATTGGCTATCCTGACAAATGGAAGGATTACAGCGAACTCAACATCAATGCCGACAAGACACTCTACGAAATATCAAAGGATATTAACATGTGGGCTATGAAGGACGAAGTAGGCCGCAAGTACAAGAAGCCTGTTGATCCAGATGAATGGTTCATGACTCCTCAGACAGTAAATGCCTACTACAACCCTACTACAAACGAAATCTGCTTCCCTGCAGGTATTCTTCAGTACCCATTCTTCGACATGAGTGCCGACGATGCATTCAACTACGGAGCCATAGGTGTTGTTATTGGTCATGAAATGACTCACGGATTCGACGATCAGGGCAGCCAGTTCGACAAGGAAGGAAACTTCCGCAACTGGTGGGCTGAAGGTGACGATGTGAAGTTCAAGGAACATACTAAAGTTATCGTTGACTTCTTCAACAAGATTGAAGTTCTCCCTGGTCTTATGGCAAACGGTGAACTCACTCAGGGTGAAAATGCAGCAGACCACGGCGGCCTAATGATTGCATATACTGCATTCAAGAACGCAACCAAGGACAATCCTCTGCCTGTAATCAACGGATTCACTCCTGAACAGCGCTTCTTCCTTGCCTATGCCGGTGTATGGGCACAAAACATTACAGAAGAAAATATGCGTCAACTTACAACAGTTGACCCACACTCTCTCGGCGAATGGCGCGTGAACGGTGCTCTTCCTCATATCGATGCTTGGTATGAAGCATTCAACATTACCGAGAAAGACCCTATGTTCATTCCAAAGTCAGAACGAGTTGACCTTTGGTAGTGCAATAATTCCGACTGATTCAGGTATAATTCCAAAAAACTGAAGAAAAAAAGCGTCCGTTTACAAAAAAGATGTAACTTTGCAGTCGGAAACATATAATTATAAAAAGAACAGAACATGAAACCAACATTATTTCTCTTGGCTGCCGGTATGGGTAGCCGATATGGAGGCCTGAAGCAACTTGACGGCCTAGGACCCAACGGAGAGACTATCATGGATTACAGTATATTCGATGCTATCCGTGCCGGATTCGGTAAGATAGTATGGGTTATACGCAAGGACTTTGAAGAGCAGTTCCGCACACAGATTCTAAGCAAATACGAAGGTAAGATTCCATGTGAACTATGTTTCCAGGGATTGGACGCCCTTCCTGAAGGATTCAAGTGTCCAGAAGGACGTATCAAGCCTTGGGGAACCAATCATGCGGTACTAATGGGAAAGGATGTAATCAAGGAACCTTTCTGCGTAATCAACTGTGACGACTTCTACGGACGTGATGCCTTCGCCCAGATAGGCAGATTCCTCAGCGAAAGCAAGGAAGGAGAAAAAGGCAAGTATGCCATGGTGGGGTTCCGTGTATGCAACACTCTATCCGAAAACGGAGTCGTTTCACGTGGTGTTTGTGAGAGTAATGAGAAAAAACATCTTACAGATGTTGTGGAACGTACTGACATCAAACGCCTAGATGACGGACGTATCTGCTACAAGGAAGGTGACAACTGGGTGGAAGTAAACGAAAATGCTCCTGTAAGCATGAACATGTGGGGATTCACACCAGATTACTTCCAGTATTCAGAAGAATATTTCAAGGAATTCCTCTCAGACCCTAAGAACATGGAGAACCTCAAGTCTGAATTCTTCATTCCTCTCATGGTCAACAAACTCATCAAGGAAGGTACTGCAACCGTTGAAGTACTCGATACTACCAGTAAGTGGTTCGGCGTTACCTATGCAGCAGACCGTCCTGATACAGTTGCACGTATCAAGGCCCTGATTGATACAGGTGAATATCCAAACAAGTTGTTTTAATACCGGCAGCAAAAACTGCATCATCAATTTCACACGGTATTGAAACCCCTGACCATAAATACAAGAGCAGCACAGTATGGCTTTCTGTCAACTTTGCTGCTCTTGCTTTTTGCCTATGCCGCCAATGCCCAACAGCATTTCACAGTCATGAGTTATAACTGTGAAAACGCATTCGACACATTACATGATGAAGGTAAGGAAGACTATGATTTTCTTCCCGACGGTAACTACCATTGGACACGAAGGCGTATGTTTCAGAAACTGCGCAACATAGGTAAGGTCATCATGGCTGTAAGCACCCAGCAGCCCGTGGATGTGGTGTGTCTGAACGAAGTAGAGAACGACTCCGTAATCACATGGCTGACACGTAATACAGCACTCGCACAGATAGGCTACAGGTATGTGATGACCAATTCTGCCGACCCCCGTGGCATAGATGTTGCCATACTCTATTCCCCCTATACTTTCCGGCTGTTGGAAGCAACCCCTATCCGTGCCAGGACTTCCGACCCTACCCGCGATGTACTTCATGTGTGCGGTATAGTTGCAGACGGAGATACCATCGACATTTTTGCAGTACACCTACCATCCAAACTCAATGGAAAAATTGCAGAGAACAACAGACGCATCATTGCCGAAACTATAAATCACTGTATAGATTCCATCACCAATGCACGTCCCAAAGCACAGATATGTGTACTCGGAGACTTCAACGACAGACCCAAATCCAACGTTGTGAAGAAGTCCTTTTCCAACCTTACCAACCTAATGGAAGACACAGTCCAAGGTTCCTATAAATACCACGGGGCATGGGACTGTATCGACCAGATTCTGGTAAACGGACAACTCAGGAAAAAAGTAGGGAAATACGGAGTGTATTTCAATCCGCTTCTTACCGAAGAAGACACGAAATTTGGCGGAATCAAGCCTTTCCGTACGTATATCGGAAGGAGATACAATGGTGGATTTAGTGATCACCTTCCTGTGTTTTTCACAATTTTATAATTACCACACTTGTCTATTTCACTTTTTATTCATACTTTTGCACAGCATTTCAACCGTGTGACAAATGAGGATAATCAACAACCGCATCATTCCGTTTGGCAAGAACTTTCTAGCCATCAATCTCTTCGGGACCATATTCACTAAAGGGCATCTGTCGCCACGGGTACTGAACCATGAGTACATACACACACTTCAGCAACGCGAACTACTTTTTCTAGGTTTCTATCTTTGGTATCTCGGCGAATGGCTGTTTAGGCTGATTCAGTACCGCGACCCACTTCAGGCATACAGAAACATCAGCTTTGAGCGTGAGGCATACGAAAACGACAGCAACCTCGATTATCCCAAATTGCGCAAAAGATACAGTTGGTGGAAAAATCTATAATCTCAATCTTCCTTATACCAATCCTTGTACATTATATAATGCTTGGCAATACCCTGATTGAGTTCCTTTGCCTGCTGAGGATCAACCTTCTTGATGAATTTGGCAGGAACACCACCCCATAGTTCACCGTCACCTACCTGAGTATTCTTCAGGACGAGTGCACCGGCAGCAATTATTGCACCTTCACCGATTACAGCATCATCAAGTACGGTTGCGCCCATACCTATCAAGGCACAGTTCCTTACCTTGCAGCCATGCAGAGTCACATTGTGGCCGATAGTTACATCATCACCAATCTCGATGGCAGCCTTCTGATATAGAGTATGCAGACATGAACCATCCTGAATATTAACCCTGTTTCCAATCTTTATGTAGTTTACGTCACCACGAACCACAGCATTGAACCATACCGTACATTGGTCACCCATAGTCACGTCACCTACTATCGTTGCATTCTCACTGAAATAGCAGTCTTCACCCCATTTAGGAGTCTTTCCGCATACCGTCTTTATTAAAGCCATAATCAATACGTTTTTCTAATCCTCAGGCAAAGGTAAGGATAATAATTCAAACATAATGCCAATTAGTATTAAATCTTAGCAATAAGCACGTATTGTGGGAACTATATCCCCATAACATTGCGGAGAATCCACCACAGAAAGTAGAGGACAATATATGCGATGAGGACGTAGCGGTTGCAGACAAAGCGTTCGAGACGGTCGAACACATGATTGAAATTATACCATGAAGCAAGAATCACGGCAAAAGCAAGTGGTATTGAGATTACGAGAAAAAGGTTGTAATGGATTGCTTCGGATATATTGCCGTGAAGGACGCAATGGAATGCCCTCTGAACACCACATGAAGGACAGTCGAAACCAGTCAGCAGTTTCATGGGACATTTAGGAGCCCATGAATTTTCAACCGTCGGGTCGAGCACATAATAAACAATTCCTGCCACCACGAGGATGGCAGGAAACAATATAGCCATTGTATGTTTCTTCAGTACCGAAAGCATTCAACCATTAGTTTAAGTTACTCATCAAGGCACCGAACAAGCCGAAGCCAAATACAAGGGCAAAATAAATCACGAGTATTATTACATTAGATACAGCACCCCATATTGCCCATTTCTTTGCCTTCTCTGCCTCATTGATGGCCTCCTGATACTGACCACAAGCCCATAGGCTGTCGACCTTGGTTGCGCTGATGATTGAAACTATACCGAAAGGTACACAGCACAATACCGTACAGAGGATAGCCCATACAAGGTTGTTGTCCGGTTTCATCATTGGAACACCAGAAGGATTTGTACTATTCTGAATCTGGTTGTTCGTTTCATTGTATTCTTCCATAATGCCCAGAAAATATTAGTTTAGCATAGAAACTACAGTCTCATACGAGCCATAGATAATGCCTATGATGACATTGATGATAAATCCTATGAATCCGACTATACCTGCAACAATAGCCCAGATACGGGATTTGCGTGCAGCAGACTTGGCTTCATCGTAGAATCCCTGTTCCGCCAATGAGTTTACCTTGCATGAATAGACGATAGATACAACACCGAAAGGTATGCAACAGAAGATTGTAGCAAGAATCGCCCATACGAGGTTGTTACCAGGTTTTTCAATCTGTGGCTGTTCTACTTCGATAGTAGAGTTTTCTGATTTTTCGTAATTGTCCATAATAAATAATTTTAATCGGTTTATTAATTTGGTTGATTTTAGTATTTCTCCGAAAAGAGTCTATTCCAAAGTCAGTTCTCTGATGAGTCGTTTTCCCTTACCGAACTTTTCAATGACACTGAGCACGTAGCGGATATCCACTCCTATACAGCGCTGCAACTGACTGTCGAACTTGTAATCCCCACTCAGGGCCTCCCAGTTTCCATCGAAGGCAAGTCCTATAAGCCGTCCTTTTCCGTCAAACATTCCACTACCGGAATTGCCGCCTGTGATATCGTTGTCGGAAAGGAAGCACAGAGGCATAAGTCCCAATCCGCGGTCAACATACCGTTCACCGAAATCACCCTTCCTCAACCATCGGCTTACAGATGGAAGAAGTTCATAGTCATCATTGAACGGAACAGCATCATTCTTGTCAATCAAAGACTGAGGTTGAGTGAAATAACCACCATTCAAAGGTTTTATCTTTCCGAAGGACAGACGCATCGTGAAGTTTGCATCAGGATAGTATTCCTTGTCATTATTCATGGCACGTATTGCATCGCCCAACATGCGCTCACATTCATCTATTCCGTCACTGTCATAACCCGAAGCCATATACAATTTTGACAGCACATCAGTTGCAATATCGAACATCGGGTCAGTAAATATGCTGTCAATACTTGTAATTTCAGCAAGCCGGTTACTCTGACATAGACGTGACCTTGAATACAGGTTATCGGTAAAGGCATCCACGTCACCACCGAAAACAGTATCAATCTCCTGCATGAAATCCGGATTCAGTTCCGGGTTCCTTGCCATCTTCATGTAATTCCTTATTGCAGCAGCAAACACCTGTCTGTCGAGATCAATGTCAATATCCTTATATGTTTCCTCCATCTGCTGAACAAACATGCTCTCATCATCCACCTTGCGTACAGTTGAAAGCAATACAAATCTAAGAATATCGCTGCTGTTGGTAAAGGATTCGTCCAGTAGAGTAAGTCCGTAGGCATAATCGAAAGATTTCTCATACAAAGACTTTAGGGAATCCAAAAGTACGTTTTCATAAGAATCAGCAGAGTCAGGAAATGCTGCATACATACTGTCCAGCCACTCGTTTACTTCCCGTTCCAGTTCCTGTTTCTCCCTGATGACACCGAGATTTTCGAGTGCAGTATTCTGTCCCAAGGCATTCTTCCAGTAATTGGAGAGACTGGCATATTTCGAAGCATACTTTATCCGGGTAGCGGCATCAGCCTTCATTGCCTTACTGAGTATATCGAGTTTCACACCGCGCACTTCATGCACGAGATCATTCTTAGTACGCATCGTATGGTTTATGCCATAACTGCTCAGATAGCGGTCAGTACTTCCAGGATAACCCAAAGTCATGCAGTACGAACCCGGCTGATAACCCTGTGTAGATACGTGAGCATAACCCTTAGGGTGATAAGGTTGATTATCCTTACTGTATTTGGCAGGTTGATTATCCTTTCCGGCATAGATTCGGAACACGCTGAAATCGCAGGTCTGACGTGGCCACATCCAGTTGTCGGTATCGCCCCCAAACTTTCCGAGACACTGAGGCGGAGCAAACACGAGTCGCACGTCATCATACTGCTGATATACGCTCAGATAGTATTTACTGCCTCTGTAATATGGAGTGACGGAACCATAAATTCCGTGAATGGAGTCTTCTGCTTCAGCCTCTATGCTGTATATGCAACTCATTATCGCCATGTTGCGTTCTTCCATATCCATCGTGTCGCTTACAGCCTCCAACACCCTGTCGGTCACGTCAATTGTATTCAGATGGAACACCACATAAAGTCCGTCGTTAGGCAACTCGTCCTTCAGTCGCTTGGCAAAGAAACCATCCTTCAGGTAATCATGTTCCGTAGCAGAATGTTTCTGAATGCTCATGAATCCACAATGATGGTTTGTAAACACCAACCCGTCACTACTTACTACCACACCCGAACAATAGCCGCCGAACATCACGATGGCATCATTGAGAGAAGGAGCATACGGATTGAACACCTCCTTGTGGGAGAGTTCCAGTCCCAAAGCCCTCATCACACTGTCAGTACGCGCAGAAAGATTGCCCACCATCCACATGCCTTCATCGGCACGGACAAGGGAGGAATTGCAGAAAAAGGCTGCGATGAGGAGCATCTGCAAAAGTAAGCCTATTCTTTTCATATAACAGTACATGAAACTTATTTCCTGAAGTATTTACCCACAATAGGCAGACTCCTGACCGGAAGGTCGTGATAGAGTATGTGGGCAATAAATGCAAGAATCAATATCGTGTTGATTATTATCTTCAGCCATACAGGCCATTCCGCAGGCAGCAATTCCATTACCGCAAAGAACGCTGCAGCAATGAGAGTATAGACGAGGATGGACTTCAGCGGATAGTTTATCGGATAGTATTTCTGACCTACGAAATAAGAGAGAACCATAGCCACTCCATAACCGGCAAAACCGCCCCATGCACAAGCCATATAACCATACTTCGGTACGAATATCACGTTGATGGCAATCAATACGGCACAACCAATCGCAGAAAAAACCGCGCCGAAAATCGTCCTGTCAATCAGTTTATACCAGAATGAGAGGTTGAAGTAGATACCCATCATGATTTCAGCAGCCATCACAACCGGAACCACACCGAGTCCCACATGATAACTCGAACCAATCGCCAGTTTCAGGATATCCAGATAACCAATCACGCAAAGGAAAGCCAACAATGTAAATATGATGAAATACTTCATAGCCACGGCATAGGTTTCCTTACTGTCCTTATCCTTTGCCGAACCAAACACGAACGGTTCATAGGCATAGCGGAAAGCCTGAGTAATCAGAGCCATAATCATGGCAATCTTCACGCATGAGCCATAGATGCCCAACTGAATATCACAGTCAGCACCGTCATAAATCAAAGGAAAGGCCTGCTTGTCGAAAGTCTGGTTGAGGATACCCGCAATACCGAGCACGAGAATAGGCCAGGAGTATGTGAACATACGTCGGAGCAGGGAAAAATCAAACTTCCACTCAGCGTGAATGAATTCAGGAATGAAGAAGAACGTGATGAGTCCCGTACATACAAGGTTTATGACGAAAATGTAAAGAATGTCCCTGCCGTTCAATACGAAGAAATACAGAAGGTTCAGTACGATGCTCAATACTATGAACAGGAGTTTCAGGAACACGAACTTAATAGGACGTTTCCTGTATCGCAGCAGGCAGAACGGTATTGCCTGAATGGCATCGAGAGCCACCGTCACAGCCATTATCATCACATATTCAGGATGTTCCGAGTATTTCAGCCATTCCGAGAGCGGAGTGATGAATCCGAACACCACACCAACGAATACCAAGGCAAGCGTTCCCACTACAGCCAAGGAAGTAGAAAACACCGTATCAGGCTTGTCATCACCCTTGTTGGCAAACCTGAAATAAGTCGTTTCCATACCGAACGTGAGAATCACGAGAATAAGAGCCGTGTGGGCATACATGTTCGTCACCACACCGAGGCCGCCGTCTTCGGCAGGAAAAATATGCGTATAGAGCAACGAGAGCAGATAATTGAGAAAACGTCCCACAATACTGCTCAGGCCGTATATAGCCGTATCTTTTGCCAATCTTCTTAAATCCATTTTCGAATCGATATCGGGTGCAGCAAACTGTTTCACAAAACAACTGCACACCCCAAAATTTAGTTAATCCTTAATTCCTGCGGGGATACCCAATTACACCCCTTAATCAAACAGACTGCCCATACCGGTATCCCTACCCATAGGCAGAGGACGTCCGAGATGATTGTAGGCAAGTTCCGTGACTTCACGTCCGCGTGGAGTACGTTTCAGGAATCCTTCCTTTATGAGGAACGGTTCGTATACCTCCTCCACCGTACCGGCATCCTCACCGACAGCAGTAGCAATGGTACCGATACCCACAGGACCCCCCTTGAACTTATCAATGATGGTAGTCAGAATCTTGTTGTCAATCTCGTCCAGACCATAGCGGTCGATGTTGAGAGCCTCAAGTGCCATACGCGCAATCTTCATGTTGATGGTACCGTTGCCCTTGACCTGAGCAAAGTCGCGTACACGTCTCAGCAAGGCGTTTGCAATACGGGGAGTACCACGGCTGCGGCTTGCAATCTCATAGGCAGAATCCCCGTCACACGGAATATCGAGCAGTCGTGCGGAACGCATGATAATCCTTGCCAGCACATCAGCATCATAATATTCCAGATGGAGGTTGATACCGAAACGTGCACGGAGAGGCGCCGTCAGCAATCCGCTTCGGGTAGTGGCACCGACCAGCGTGAAGGGATTCAGGTCAATCTGAATACTCCGGGCAGCCGGACCCTTGTCAATCATGATGTCAATACGGTAATCCTCCATAGCGGAGTAGAGATATTCCTCAACCACCGGACTCAGACGGTGGATTTCATCAATGAAGAGCACATCATTCTCCTCAAGCGATGTAAGAATACCGGCAAGGTCACCCGGTTTGTCGAGAACCGGACCCGATGTAATCTTGAAGCCCACACCCAGTTCCTGTGCAATAATCTGCGAGAGAGTAGTCTTACCCAGACCCGGAGGACCATGAAGGAGAGTATGGTCGAGAGGTTCACCGCGGTATTTTGCCGCCTCAACAAATATCTTCAGGTTTTCCACGATCTTATGCTGACCGCTGAAATCGTCGAAACGCAGAGGCCGAAGGGCATTCTCAAAGTCCTTCTCCTTCGCCTGAACATACTGTTCCTCATGTATGTCAAAGTTATTCATTATAAAAAATCAATATTTGGGCAAAGATACGAAAATATCCGAACACGACAATTTTTTTAGCCCAACTATCATACATAACACCGGAAATAAGTATTATAAACTAAAGTTTATCGATTTCTTTTTCGTGTTTTTCCATTAAGCCACAGTACCCCTACTGCGGATCCACGTCAAAATACACGGTAAGTCCCGAAGTAGTAGGAGCAGAAAGCAGACAGTCCCTGATGGCATTCAGTTGCTGCCTTACCAAAGCCGTGGAAAGATTAGGTTCCACCTTCACGATAAACTTTCTTATGTACATCGAATGTATGCGCGACACAGGCGGACGGTCCGGTCCCAGCACACGCTCCGTACCGAACGCACCGGTCAGTTGCCTTCCCATCTCCGCCGAGAGTTGTTCCAGTCTCACAGGGTCCGTATGTTTCAGATACACGTATATGATACGGTTGAACGGCGGGTAATGAAACATGCGGCGTTCATCCAACTGCTGTCGGTACATAGCCTCATAGTCACCGTTCACCACCTGCGAAATAATCTCGCTGTCAGCACTACGCGTCTGCAGTATAACCCTTCCCCTTCCGTCCTTTCTTCCAGCCCTTCCCGACACCTGCGTCAGCATGTGGAAGGTACGTTCAAAACTTCTGAAGTCCGGTTGGTTGAGCATCGTGTCGGCATCGAGGATTCCCACCACCGTCACACCGCCGAAGTCCAGTCCCTTCGTCACCATCTGCGTACCCACGAGAATGTCGTACCTGCGGTCAGAGAAATCCGATATAATCTGTTCGTAAGCACTCCGCGTATGAGCCGTGTCAGTATCCATTCTCAGCACCCTTGCCTGAGGAAACAGTTTGGCAATCTGGTCTTCCACACGTTCCGTACCATTCCCCTTACTCACGAACTCATGTCCCTCACATGCAGGACATTCCACCGGAAGCGTATAGGTTCTGCCGCAGTAGTGGCATGTAAGACGGGGCATCTGTACATTTCCTGCACCACCCTTACCCTTATGGTAAGTAAGCGACACGTCACAATGGGCACACCGAGGCACCCAGCCGCATGTCCTGCACTCCAGGAGATGACTGTAGCCGCGGCGGTTATGAAACAATATTACCTGTTCGCCACGTTCAAGAGCCCCCTCCACAGCCTCAAGCAACGTAGGAGAGAAAGCCCCCTTCATGCGATGCTGGAAACGCAGCCGCGCCGTATCCACGACCTCAATATCCGGAAGGTTCACCCCACCGAAACGCTCCGACAGACGGACATATCCGTAACGCCCCGTCGCAGCAAGGTGGAAAGTCTCAATACTCGGAGTAGCCGTACCGAGCAAGGTCTTGGCACCGAACATGCGGGCAAGCATCACGGCAGCCGAACGGGCATGATAGCGCGGAGCAGGGTCCTGCTGCTTGTACGACGTTTCATGTTCCTCATCCACTATCACCAGTCCCAGATTACGGAACGGCAGAAAAACAGAGGAACGCACACCCAAAATAAGCCTGTAAGGATTGTCCGACAGTTGCCGCTTATACACGTTGGAACGCTGCACATCAGTAAACATGGAGTGATACACCCCCATACAGTCGCCGAAAATCAGCGACAGACGGTCAGTAATCTGAGTAGTAAGGGCAATCTCCGGAAGCAGATAAAGCACCTGCTTACCCTCCGCCATGAACTTCTTGATAAGATGAGTGTAGATTTCCGTCTTGCCCGAGGAAGTCACACCGTGAAGCAGACAGATGTCCCTGTCAGCGAAAGCATCCACTATGCCGTCGTAAGCCCTCATCTGTGCATCCGACAGTTTTCCCGCATCCATCATCTGAAGGTCGGGAAGAGTCGGCTCTTGAGCCAAGTCCACCTTCCTGCGCCGCCTGGCAGTACCCTGTTCATGACGGATTTTGGCAGGTACGGCAGCATTGAACACCTCTCCCAACGGAGTCATGTAATACAGAGAAATCCATTTCCAGAAATCCATCTGCGACTCAACAGCCACAGCCCCTTCACACACAACCTCCATTATAGGTTTTATTTCAAATCCCTGAGGTTCAGAATCATGCACACGCACCACAATACCCACGTGAGTCATCTTCTTTCCGAAACTCACGTTGACCAGACACCCCACCTTCACCAATCCCTCCATGCTCTCAGGAATGGAATAAGTGTAAGTATCCTGCAAAGGAACTGGTATTGCCACGTCTGCATATTTCATAGTGCAAAGGTACGAAATATCTCAGAAAGACACATCAAACAAAAAGAAAATTTAAGGCTACGACTACACAAAACAATTAAACGCAAACCCAAACGCAAAACCAAAGAGGGCTGAAAGTCCGACACTCTACAGCCCAATCCGTAAGGGTTGGGTATCTGTAGGGCAGATAGACAAAATACTTTAGCCCACAACCCGAAGGGCTGTGCCGTAGTTTTGCGTTTGCGTTAGGGTTTGCGTTCTTCCCCCTTCTGGGGGGACAGAGGGGGGCTACTCGTAGACTTGTTGACTCAAAAAGCCATTGGTTATGGCTTTTCACCCCCCCTAGATTCTCCAATATGGCTTGTGGGATTCATTTTGGGAACAACAAACCCACTGACAATCGGCATAACTGCTGAAAATCAGTGGGTCTGCTTATCTTGTTGTCAATCTTGATAAGATGAATTGGAATTATATCCAAGATTACAATTTACCTAAATTGCGCCAAAGTTAGGTAACTTAGTTATATTGATAAATCCCTACTTATTTGTTATTCTTGTCAGTTCACCATCATCAAAGCCAGCTGTTACTATGCGGTTTGCAATCCAACTCCTTACTTGATTGTTTGTCTTCAAACATTTTGCAATGATCAGAATGACTTGGCTTTGAAACTCTTGCCAATCCATCTGCCGGACACTCTTTGAAGTTGGAGTGAGATATTTATTTACGGGTTCAAAATCTATTTCACAAGCCCAATCATCATTATTTTCATCATAAACTTTTGATCCTGTAAGGTAAATAGAGCGTCCTTTATCAGACTCAAACATGCCAAAGTTTAATGCAATAATATCTTCTGGAATATTATTGTTTTGGGTCAGATTCACCAACCAATTGCTGATTTCTGATTCCAACGATTTTGCATTGCATGGACTAAATAAAGTACATGACATAATAAGAGATAATAGTTTTTTCATCGTCTTTGTGTTTTTTATTATGTTATTTACTCCAAATATCAAACTTTCCTAACAAGAAATCATATAGTCCAACAATCAATATACCATCTTCGTTGTAACCGGAGGTGTAGCGGTCGCCAGCAACGATAATCTTTCGGAATCCGTCTGCCACTTGCAGAAGGGATGCCTGTTCCTGTACTACCTTCTCTTTTGATGGCAATGCGTATGCAGACTGGATATACAGACGCTCGTCATGACGGTTTACGACGAAGTCTATTTCTAAATTCCTTCTCTGTAACGTGCCGTTATCATCCCGCTTGAAACTCTCCACCAAGCCGACATCAACAGAAAAGCCATTGCGACGTAACTCATTGTAAATCACATTTTCCATGGTGTGGGTAGGTTCCAGCTGTCGAAACTCCAAGATAGCATTTCTGATACCCATGTCCTCAAAATAGTATTTCGTTTCAGTACCAATGTACTTCCTGCCCTTCACATCATATCGCAGAGCCTCGCTTACGAAGAATGCATCTTCAAGACATTCAATATATTTACTAATTGTAGCAGGGGTGATTTCTACGCCAGCCACAGTCTTGAAAGTGTTAGAAATGCGTCTTACATTAGTGCTTGCTCCAATACCCGAAGCAATGATTCTTATCAGTTCGCGCATACCCTCTGGGTTTTTCAGATGGTTATGCTCCAGAACATCCCTGAGATACACAGTCTCATAAATCTCCCTCAGATAGTTCTGCTTGTCTTCTGCATTGTCCAATTGTGCAACGGCAGGCAACCCACCATATTTATAGTACGACTCCAATGCTTCAGCCTTCTCGCCACCTACAACATCAAAGTATTCTGCAAAGCTCAAAGGATGAATCCTTATTTCCCAACCACGTCCACGAAACTCTGTTATGACATCTTTTGACAGAAACTTCGCGTTTGATCCAGTCACATAAATCTCAGTGTTGGGCACACTGAGATAAGAGTTCAGAACATCTTCAAAATCCTTTACCATCTGCACCTCGTCAAGCAGGATGTAGTACTTCTCAGCATCTACCATCTCAGCATCGATATGCTCCAAAAGTCTGTCAGGATCACGATACTTCTTGTTTCTTCTGTCCTCCATGTTGACCTGTATGATGTGGTCCTCGCTGACACCTTGCTCCAATAAGTATTGGCGGAATAGATTGAACACCAGGAAAGACTTGCCACAACGGCGAATGCCAGTTATGACCTTTATCATTCCATTACCGTCGGCTCTGATTAGTTGCTCAAGATATAATTTGCGTTCAAAAACCATATTTTAGAGTATATTTTTGTATATTGACACAGATTTGTGTTGCAAAAATAGAAATTTTATTTTACATCACAAAATAATTATCGGAAATATCCCCAATAAAAAGATTATTTAATTGAATTTGTAAGTCCAGCTTGACGTTTCGTTAAAAACTTTTGTGTATTAACGAAGATTGAACAGCAATTTTGATCCCTTCCATCATATAGTCTGTCAATCCCAACAGTCAATTAACCAAATGACAGCATCTGCAAATTGCCGATGCTTATCACGTTAATTTTTGTTATCTCTTGTTTGCAGTTTGGAGTTTTCAGTAATTTTTGTTTCTGATTTGTTTCTTTTGCCGTTTTTAGCTATATATAAATGTTGATAATCAGTCTATTACAACCAATCAGGAGATTCTCAAGAAGAAGATTATGATTATTCGGAAGGAATTGCAGTCTAAAACACCCTTAAAAATGACAAAATGACTTTTTGACAAAATGACTTTTTGACTTTTTGACTCGTAGACTCGTTGACTTAAAAAGCCATTGGCCATTAGCTATTGGCTTTTTTGGAGTCTACAAGTCAACGAGTCAACAAGTCAACGAGACTGTGTTTTCTTTTGTTTTTCAAACTGCGCTTGCGCGAAAAAGCCATTGCAGATGACTACAAAGAAAATCATTGGCAACGAATACCACCCGAACGGCTACTTGTTCACTTAAACGCATAGCGTTTTCAGTTCATAAATCCATGCATACCGTTGGCAGCCATACATGAGGCAAGTCCGAGTGCTGAGGCAAGTCCGGTGAGAACTGCAATCAGAATCTTGATGAGCAATCCCAAAGTGTCCTGTGATATTTTCATAAGTCAGTTTTGTTTTTAGTCAGTGATTAGTAATTTGTTTGATTTAGTTTTTCCCTTTGACGACTCCCCCGAAGGGGTAGGGTGTTCAAAATCGACATCTGACCCGAGACGTTTTTTTAAGCTGTTTTG